>CAMCUB010000004.1 GCA_945878845.1 Erythrobacter sanguineus
GCGGGGGCACGCGCCGCAAAGGGGAAAGCCGGCAGGGGGCGACCTGCCGGCTTTTTCTTTGCCTATGGCTTGAGGGCGCCCTCGTCGGCCGTGGCGCCTGCGGCTTCGGGAACGACCACGAAACGCACCGCCGCCCCGGGCGCGAGATAGCGCAGCGCGGCCTGATGGATGTCCTCCGGCGTGATGGCGCGGATCACATCGGGCGCGGCGAGGAAGCGGTCGAGCCTTTGCGGCTCGCTCTGCGCGCGGGCGGCGAGGCCCAGCCACCCGCCGAGGTCCTTGAGGTAGTTGTTATATTCCTCGAGATAGGGTTTGCGCGCCCGATCGATCACGTCGGCATCGAGCGGAGCGGCGCGCAAATCCGCGACCAGCGCGTCGACCGCATCGCGCGTTGCCGCGGTCTTGTCAGCCGCCACCGAGGCGCTGATCGTGAAGGTGCCGAAGCCCGGATAGTGGTGGCTGGTGTTCGATCTGGCCGAGGGCGAATAGGTCTGCCCCAGCTTCTCGCGCAACCGGTCGGTGAGTTCGAGCCGCACAATCCGCCCGAGCAGTTCGAGCCGCTGGTCTTCGGCCGCATCGCTGTCGTCGGTGGTCGGCCAGACCCATTGCAACAGCGCCTGATCGGGCTCGCCCTTGTGGGTGATCCGGTGCTCGCCGCGCGCGGGGGTGAAACTGCGCGTGCGGTTGTCGGCGCGGGGGTTGAAGGCGGGCTCACGCGGGCCGAGCGCGCCCAGCGTGGCGGCCACCGCAGCAATCGCGGCGTCCTCGTCAAGATCGCCGACCAGTGCGATCTCGATCGCGCCCTTCGCGAGCCGGTCGTCGAGCAGACCACGCAGCTGCGCGTAATCGAGCGCGAAGAAGGCCTCGCGCGGTTGCAGGCTGAAGCGCGGGTCATTGTCCGACAGGATCGCCCCGCTCGCCGCCGAAAGCGCGCGGTCGGGGGTGGAATCGAGCGTATTGAAGAAGTTGTCGATGTTCTTGCGGAACCGCTCGACCGCCTCGGGCCGGTAGCCCGGATCGGTCAGCGTTGCCGCCAGCACCTGCAATTGCAGCGCCAGATCGCGCGGGGTGGTGGTGGCCGAGGCGATGAAGGCTTCGGTGTCGGTGCCGAGCCCGAAGCTGACACTGCGCCCGGCGAGCACGCTCGCCAGCTCGTCCTGGCTATGCTTGCCGAGCCCGCCTGCGGGCAGGGCGTTGGCGAGGTAGACCGCCAGCGGCGCCTCGCGCGTGTTCATCAGATCGCCCCCGTCGACCGCGAGCGCAAAGGCGATGCGATCCTTGCGCACGTCGGTCTTGCGCAGCGTCAGCCGCACGCCATTGGCAAAGCGCACCTCGCGCATGCCGAGGCGCGGGTCGACCTTGTCCGAGACGACCGTGCCGGCAGGGCCGAAATCGGTATAGCCGAAGGCGAGGGGGCCGTTGTCGACCGGCGCGGCGATCGCGAGAGCCATGCCGTCGTCGAAGGCTGCGCGCAAACCGGCCTCGCCGCCTTCGGGGGCTGTTCTGCCTTCGAAGCGGATCAGCGGCTCGGCGAGCGGCGCGGCGTCCTCGCGCAGCGCTTGCCACACCGCCTCGGGGGTGATCTCGGGCGCGAGGCGTTCGAATTCGGCGAGCGCGAAGTGGGGGGTGGTCGGCACCCGCTCGTCCGCCACCAGCGCGAGCGCGGCATTGGCGAACACCCCGTTGCCCCGCGTGTCGGCCGCTTTCACCGAGTTTTCGAGCGCGGTGCGGATATTGGCGAGCTGTTCGTCCACCTCGGCGCGGGTGAAGCCGTAGGTCATCGCCTGATTGACCTCGCGCACCGCGGCAAGGACGCCCTTCTTCCATTCGCCATCGGCGCTGCTGATCGTGAAGCCGGTGATGCGCGCGTCTTCGAAGATGTCGCCCGACCCGAAGCTCGCGCCGCGGAACGGGGCGTCGGCCCCGCGCGCGAGGCGGGCAAGGCGGCGGCCGACGATGGCGTAGCCGATCGCGCGCAGCCGCTCGGCGCGGCGGGTGGCGATCGTGTCGGGCTCGTCGCACCACGGGGCGAGGCGGCTGATGGTGACGCTTTCGGGGAGCGCAGGATCGAGGTGGATGTCGGTCTGGCCCTTGAGGCTCACGTCGATCGGCCCGGTTTGGGGCTGCGCGGGGGCGCCGCCGGCGGGTATCCAATCGGCGAAGCGCGCGCGGATCGCGGCCTCGACCACGGGGGCGGGGTAGTCGCCGACCACTAGCAGTACGGTGTTGGCGGGTCGGTAGGTACGCTCGTAGAGCGCGCGGATCTGCGCGGCGGTTGCGTTTTCCAGCACTTCAGCCGTGCCGATCGGCAGGCGGCGGCCGTAGCGGGCTTGCGGAGCGAGGAACGCGACACTGTCCTCGTAATTGCGCAGTTGGAAGCCCGCACGGTCTCGGCGTTCGGCGAGGATCACGCCGCGTTCGCGCGCGACCGCTTCCTCGGAGATGGTAAGCTCGCTCGCGGTCTCGCGCATCAACATCAGTGCGGTGCCCAGCAGCGCTTCGTCGTTGCGCGGCAGATTGAGCATGTAGGTAATGCTCTCATAGTCGGTCGAGGCGTTGGTATCGGCCCCGAAGGCCAGCCCCTCGCGTTCGAGCAGCTTGACCATCTCGCCTTCCGGGATGCCCTTGGAGCCGTTGAAGGCCATGTGTTCGAGAAAGTGCGAAAGACCGCGTTCGGTGTCGGCCTCCTCAAGCGCGCCCGAGCCGATGCGCATCCGCACCAGCGCAGTGCCGGCCGGGGTGGCGTTCTGACGGATGATGTAGCGCATGCCGTTGTCCAGCCGGCCGAAAACGTATCCGGGATCGACGGGCAGATCGCTCGCCTCGAACGGCCAGACGGGGGTGGGAGCAGGCGCGGGCGCCTCGGCCGCTGGCGCGGTCTCGGCGGCGTCCTGCGCGGCGAGCGCAGTGGTGAAGGGGAGCGGCGAGAGCGCCAGCAGCAAGCTGGCCGCAAGGGGAAAATTCCGCATGGATTTCAGGCGTCTCTCGCTTCGTTATCGGAACGCGCGAGACTAGCGGCTGAAACCGGCCTGTCAGCCTATTTCTGCTGCGGCGCTATTTCTTGAGGGGCGGTGGCCCGCGCAGGCGCGAGCGGGCGTGGGAGAGGTCGAACACCTCGCCCGGGCCATTGTCTTCCGCGCCCAGCAGACCGAGGCGGCGGGCGACTTCGCGATAGGCCTCTTCCTCGCCGCCAAGGTCGCGGCGGAAGCGATCCTTGTCGAGCTTCTCGCCGGTCGCCATGTCCCACAGTCGGCAGCCATCGGGGCTGATCTCGTCGGCAAGGATCACGCGGCTGTAATCGCCATCATAAAGGCGCCCGAATTCGAGCTTGAAGTCGATCAACCGGATGTCGATCGCGGCGAACATCCCGCACAGGAAGTCGTTGATGCGGATCGCCATCGAGGAGATGTCGTGCATCTCGTCGTTCGAGGCCCAGTTGAAGCAGGCGATGTGCTCTTCGGCCACGAGCGGATCGCCCAGCGCATCGTCCTTGTAATAATATTCGATGAGCGTGTGCGGCAGCGGCTCGCCTTCCTCGATCCCGAGGCGCTTGCTGATCGAGCCGGCCGCGACGTTGCGCACCACCACTTCGAGCGGGATGATGTCGACCTGCCGGATCAGCTGCTCGCGCATGTTGAGGCGGCGGATGAAGTGGGTGGGGATGCCGATATGGCCGAGGCGGGTGAAGACGTGCTCGCTGATGCGATTATTGATCACCCCCTTGCCGTTGATCGTGCCCTTCTTCTCGGCATTGAACGCGGTCGCGTCATCCTTGAAGTACTGGATCAGTGTGCCGGGCTCCGGACCCTCATAGAGGATCTTGGCCTTGCCTTCGTAGATCTTGGTGCGGCGGGACATCGGCAGTTTCCCTTTTCAGCGAATGGTGCCCGGGGGCGGATTTGAACCACCGACACGCGGATTTTCAATCCGCTGCTCTACCCCTGAGCTACCCGGGCATTCGCTGCGAGCGACGGGGAGATGCCATTCGGCTGCCCCGGCGAGCAAATGAGAGCGGCCCTATGGCGAAGGCGGCAGGGGTTGGCAAGGGGCTTTTGTCCACAAATTCGCCCCCCGGGCCGCAGGATCGTCACCCGCGCCTCAATCCTGCTCGCGCCAGCTTTCCTGCGCCACTTCGTCCGGATCGGCAGGCGGGCCGGGGACGGCGTAGGAATCCGAGAACCAGCGCGCCAGATCGCGGTCGCGGCAGCGCTGCGAACAGAAGGGGTGATGTTCGGGCCGGCGCGGCTTGCGGCAGATCGGGCAAGGTTTCGAGGCGAGTGTCATGCATCCAGAAGCTGGGCATTGGCGGCCTCAATGGCAAGCCCGGGATCGGTCGCAATCCGCACCTCGCGTCCGGTGCGGCGGGCGAGTTCCTCCAGCCACGGCTGCTTGAGCTTGGCCGTGAGCGCGGGATGCACCGTCAGCTGAAGCACGCGGCCCGTGCCCGTGTCCACTGCCAGCTCCGCCCGGCGCAGCGCCATGCGCGCGGCCATGCCGAGCCTTGCGGTGGCGAATCGGTGGAGCAACGAGGGCCCCTCGAGCCGCGCGACCAGCTGGACGAAGCCGAAGCCGTTCATCGCGGTGCGTTCATGCGGCCAGTCGGCGAGCGCCGCGTCCAACGCCGTATCGACCGCGCGGCGATCCTCCTTGGTCAGGAGCGTGGGGAAATCGATGCCGATATTGCCGCCAAGGTCGAACCACGCCAGCGCCTGCGCGATGGCAGGGACGGCGGCCAGCGCCACCTCGCGCGGGGAGCCGATCCCATCGATGTCGATCACGGTCATGGCGGGGGTGACGCTGACGAGGATCTCGCCCCCCGGGAATTCGAGGTTTGCCGAGGAGGCGCCGTGCCAGACCTCTTCCCACAGGCCTGCGGGGAAGCGCCGGACAACGCGGCCCTCGGGCCAGCCGCTGACGGGTGATGGGGCGTCCGACGCCGCAAAGCGCGCCTGCGCCCGTTTCAGCCTCCCCCGCTCGGCGATCGGGGCTCGGGTGATGACGAGGTCGAGGCTCTGTCCTTCGGTAATGTGCGGGGGCAAGTGATCGACCAGCGCCTCGGTGCCATTGCCCAGCAACGCGACCCCGCGGCGCGTGCCCTTGAGCTTGGCGCTGAGTTTACCGGTCGTCCGAGTGCCTGCGGCGAGGTCCCCCGGCCACATCAGTCTGGCGGCCAGCACCTGCTCGCCTTCAACAAGCAGCGCGCGGGTTTCGCCGATGCCTTCCTCGATCAGCCACTCAGCCAATCTGGAACCCCGCGGCCTTGAGCAGCGCGCGGGTGTGGTAGAGCGGCAGGCCCATCACGCCCGAATGGCTGCCCCTGATCCACGCGATCAGCCCCTCGGCCGCGCCCTGGATCGCATAGCCGCCCGCCTTGCCGCGCCATTCGCCGCCCGCAAGATAGGCCGCGATCTCTTCGGAGGAGAGCCGCTTGAAGCACACCACGGTCTCGTCGAGCCGCTCGCGCAAACTGCCGTCGGGTGCGCGCAGCACCACGCTCGAGAGCACCTGATGGCGCCGCCCGCTCATCAGTTCGAGGCAGGCGCGCGCTTCGGCTTCGGTTTCGGTCTTGGGGAGGATGCGGCGGCCCACCGCGACCACCGTGTCGCCCGCCAGCACGAAGCCGGGGGCGTCAACGGCCAGCGCCTTCTCGCGCCCCATGCGCAGCGCATAGGTGCGGGGGAGTTCGAGCTTGCCGGGCGTCTCGTCGATGTCGGCCGGAACCACGGCGTCAGGCGCGAGGCCCAGCCGCGCGAGCAACTCGCGCCGCCGGGGCGAAGCCGAGGCCAGTGTCAGATGGGAAGAGCCCATGCCGCGGGCCCCCTGGCCCTATTGCGGGCCGGGGCCGCCGCGACCCGGCATGAAGCGGTAAGTGATGCGCGCCTTGGTCAGGTCATAGGGCGTGAGTTCGCACAGCACTTCATCGCCCACCAGCACGCGGATGCGGTTCTTGCGCATCTTGCCTGCGGTGTGGCCGAGCACTTCATGGCCGTTTTCAAGCTCCACCCGGAACATCGCATTGGGCAGCAATTCAACCACGCGCCCGCGCATTTCGAGGAGTTCTTCCTTGGCCATGTATTCCCTTTGGTTTTCGTTGCGGCGCACAATACGCCCGTCGATGCGAGGCAGCGCTTTAGCGATGCGGGAACCAAAAGGGAAGGCTCGTGCGTTAGTGCGATACTGACGGACCCGAAGCACCGGTCCGGTCCGGGGAGGACGCGCATCTCCGGGCCGGCCTTGTGCGTATCCGTATCGTCTCGCGGGAGCGGTAACAGCCGCCCCGACGCCCAATGCTGCAACCGAAGGGACTACATGAACCTCTCCCCGCTTACCCGCGCGTCCTTGCGCGCCGGCACCTGCGCGCTTGGGCTTGCGCTTGCCCTGCCGCTGGCAGCTGCCGATGCCGAAACCGCCGTCCAGCCCCAGCCCGAACCGGCTGCGCAGCCCGAGCCCGAAGAGCCCGAGAGCGCCAGCGACACCGCTGCAGGCGTGAACGAAATCGTGGTGCGTTCGGGCCGGGTGCGCGGGCAGCTGTTCGTCGATCAGGCCCCGCTGCTCCAGCTCGACGAGGCCGCGATCGCAGCCGAGGGCGTGACCTCGATCACCGATCTCATCGCCCAGATCAGCGCGCGCACCGGCTCGGCGCGCGGGCGCGGGGGCGGCGGGCAGCCGGTGATCCTCGTCAACGGGATCCGCATCGGATCTTTCCGCGAATTCGCCAACTACCCGCCCGAAGCGCTCGCCAAGGTCGAGGTGTTCCCCGAGGAAGTCGCCCAGCGCTTCGGCTTTCCGCCCGATCGCCGCGTCATCAACCTGATCCTCAAGGACAATTATTCGAACCGCCAAGCCGATCTGGAGCTCGAGGCACCCTCGCGCGGAGGCTATTCGCGCAACGAGCAGCAGCTCGGCATCCTCAAGATCGCTAACGGCGGCCGGATCAATGCCAGTGTGCGGGTCGAGGACACGACGCTGCTGACCGAGGCGGAACGCGATGTGCCGCAGACCGCGGGCTCGCAGTCGCTGGTCGCGGGCGATCCCGATCAGGCCGAGTTCCGCAGCCTGCTGGCCGACAGCTTCGGGCTCGATGCCAATGTCTCATGGGCCAAGGCGATCATCGACAGCGGGACGTCGCTGTCTGCCAACCTTAACTACGCCCGCAACGAGAGCCGCAGCCTTGACGGGCTCAACACCGTGACGCTGACCTCGCCCACCGGCACCAGCGCATTGCGCACTTTCGGCGCCGACACCCCGCTGGCCCGGCGCACGTCGAGCGATACCATCTCGGCCGCCGGATCGATCAACCAGCCGCTCAATGCCTTCCGCCTGACGACCACCTTTGACGGCTCGTTCAGCGAGAGCACGACCGAGATCGACCGGCGGCTTGGGACCGCGCAGCTCCAGACGTTCCGCGATGCTGCTGCGGCCGGCACGCTGGCGATCACCGGCCCGCTGCCGACGAGCGCCGACAACGGCTTCGATGTCGCGCTGCGCCGGACGATCACCACCGAGACCCAGGCGACCCTCGAAGGCCCGCTCGCCGACCTTCCCGCCGGTGAAGTGCTGGCGACCTTCGACTTGGGCCTCGACTGGCGCCGGATCGAAAGCAGCGACACGCGCTCGGCGACGGCCGCCGAGCTGACCCGCCGCCGCCTGTCGACCGGCGCCAATCTGGTGGTGCCTCTGACCAGCGGGCGCGAGGAATTCCTCGACGGGCTGGGCGACTTCACGCTCAACCTTCAGGCCGGGCTCGAGGACCTCAGCGATTTCGGCATGTTGGGGGACTGGAACGCCGGGATCACGTGGAAGCCCACCGACGGGCTCGACCTGTCGGCGACCTATATCTGGCGCGAGGTTGCGCCGTCGCTTTCGGCGCTGGGCGATCCGCAAGTCGACAACCTCAACGTGCCGGTGTTCGATTTCGTGCGCGGCGAGACGGTGCTGGCGACGGTGCGGACGGGGGGCAATCCCGATCTCCCGCCCGAAACCCAGCGCGACTGGAAGTTCTCGGCCAACTGGGAGCTGCCGTTCTGGAAGGACGCGCGCCTGACGGTCGACTACATCATGAACCGCTCGGATAACGTGGTGAGCAGCTTCCCGCAGATCACCGCCGAGACCGAGGCGGCCTTCCCCGGCCGGGTGACGCGCGATGCGAGCGGCCGGGTGGTGCGGGTTGACCGGCGCTCGGTGAGCTTTGCCGAGACCAAGGCGGACCGCATCCAGTTCACCTTCTCCACCAATGGCAGCATCGGCGGCGGCGAGGGCGGCGGCTTCGGCGGCGGTCGCTTCGGCGGCGGCGGTGCGCCTGCTGCTCCGGCTGCGGCCCAGCCGGCTCCGCCCACCACCGGCCCGGCGCCCGCGCCCCAGCCCGGCCCCGGTGGGCCGCCTGCCGGAGGCCCCGGCGCTGGTTTCGCGCCCACCGCCGAGCAGCGCGAGCAGTTCATGGCCTTCCGCGCGCGCCTGTGCGCCGATGACGGGCAGGCCTTCCTCGAAAAGCTCGTCGCCGCGATCGACAGCGGGGCGGACATCTCCGCAGAATATCCCGGGGTCGATCCCCAGCGCCTTGCGCCGATGCTGGCGCGGTTGCGGGGGGCTGACGGCAAGGTCGACCCGGCCCGCCTGGCCCAGTTCCGGACCCGGATCTGCAGCATCGACCCGATGCTGATGGGCGGCGGTGCTCCCGGCGCACCCCGCGTCGCGATGGTTAACATCACCCCCGATCCCAACGCACCGGCTGGACAAAGCGGGCCGCCGCCTGCCTTCGCCGCCTTCCGGGAACGCGCCTGCGGGCCCGATGGCAACGCCGCGATTGCCGCGCTGATCGCCAAGATCGATCGCGGCGAGGACATCTCGGCCGAGCTTCCCGGCGTCGACCCCGCCTTCATCAAGCTGGCGCTCGACCGTTCGCGCCTGCCCGACGGCACGCTCCCGCCCGAGGCGATTGCGCAATTCCAGCAGCGCTTCTGCGCGGCCGCGCCCCCGGCTGGCGCACCGGCGGGTGGCGCTCCCGGCGGCGCTCCGGGTGGGGCACCTGCCGGCGGCCCCGCCTTCAACCCGCTTGGTGGTCGCAACTTCCAGGGTTGGCGCTACTTCTTCAACCTGACCCACACGATCGAGCTCGCCAACGAGATCCTCATCGCCCCCGGTCTCAATCCACTCGACCAGCTCGACGGCGAGGCGACCAGCGCGTTCGGCCAGCCGCGCCATTCGAGCCGCCTCGAGGCCGGCCTGTTCGGCAAGGGCGTGGGCTTCCGCCTGTCGGGCGTCTACACCGGCGAGACCCGGCTCGATGGCACGCTTGCCGCGAACGACCTGTTCTTCGACGACATCGTCACCTTCAACCTGCGCGTCTTTGCCAACATGGGCGAGGTGACGGGCAAGAACGAGGGGCTGTGGAAGGACTTCCGCATCAGCCTCGTGGCCGACAACGTGTTCGACGCGCAGCGCCGGGTGCGTTACGGGGCGGGCGAGACGCCGGTCAACTACAACCCCTTCGTGATCGACCCGCTGGGGCTCTATCTCGGGATCGATCTGCGCAAGCTGTTCTAGGCGCGAGCGGCCGCCAGTGCCTCGGCGCAGGCATGGCCGCTCGCCCAGGCCCATTGGAAGTTGTAGCCGCCCAGCCAGCCGGTGACGTCGACCGCCTCGCCGATGGCATAGAGGCCCGGAACCTTGGCGGCCTCCATCGTGCGGCTTGATAGCTCCGCCGTGGCGATCCCGCCTGCGGTGACTTCGGCCTTGGCATAACCCTCGGTGCCGTTGGGGGCAAAGCGCCAGTCGGCGAGCTTGGTCTGGGCCGCGCGCAAGTCCTTGTCGCCGAGGTTGCCGAGTTCGCGCTCCAGGCCCAAGCGGTCGGCAAGCGCATCGGCGAGCCGGTCGGGCAGGCGCTCGCGCAGCAGCGTGCGCAGATGTGCGCGGGGGCGGTCACGCTTGGCTTCGAGCAGCCAGTCGGTCGCGGCATCGGGCAGGAAGGTGATCCCCACCGGCTCGCCATGCCGCCAGTAGGACGAGACCTGCAAGATCGCCGGGCCGGAGAGCCCCTTGTGGGTGAACAACGCTGCCTCGGCGAATTCGGTCTTCCCTGCCCGCGCCCGCACCGGCGCGGCGACGCCCGAGAGCTCGCGGAACAGCGCGTCTTCTCCGCCGAGCGTCAGCGGCACGAGGGCAGGGCGGGGCTCGACCACCTTCAATCCGAATTGCCGCGCCAGCTTATATGCAAAGTCGCTCGCGCCCATTTTCGGAATGGACGGTCCGCCGGTGGCGATCACCAGCGCGGGCGCCTGCCATGCGCGGCCGTCGGCGGCGGTGACCGTGAAGCGGCCATCGCCCCCGCGCGCGCTTTCCGCCACGTCGACCCCGCAGGTGAGCGCCACCAATTCGGGCGGGCATTCTTCCAGCAGCATCGCCACGATCTGCTTGGCCGAGCCGTCGCAGAACAATTGCCCCAAAGTCTTCTCGTGCCACGCGATGCCGTAGCGTTCGACCAAAGCGATGAAGTCGGCGGGCGTGTAGCGGGCGAGCGCGCTCTTCGCGAAATGGGGGTTGGCCGAGAGGTAATTCGCCGGCCCCGCGCCGAGGTTGGTGAAATTGCACCGCCCGCCGCCCGAGATGAGGATCTTCTTCCCCGGCGCATCCGCCTTCTCGAGCAGCGCCACGCTGAGGCCACGCTGGCCTGCCTGCCCCGCGGCAAACAGCCCGGCTGCGCCTGCGCCGAGGATGATGACGTCGCTCTGTTCCACGAACCTGCCGATAGGGGGCCGCGCGGGAATTGCCAATCGCCCCCTCTCGTCCCTATCTGACCCCCATGGCCCGAACACCCGCAGGCACCCCTCAACATCCCGGCAACGGCGATCGCTTCAATGAGGAGCGCGCCGCCTATACCGTGTCGAGCGCTCAGCCCGATCTGGAAGGCGGGGTGCAGGCGATCCGCGAGACGGTGAAGGTCTTGAAGCCCGTCCCCGGCGTCTACCGCATGCTCGATGTGCGCGGCGAGGTGCTCTATGTGGGCAAGGCGCGCAGCCTCAAGGCACGTGTCGCCAACTACACCCAGATCGCGCAGCTTTCGGGGCGGCTCCAGCGGATGGTCAGCCAGACCCGCTCGATGGAGATCATCACCACCAATTCCGAGGCCGAGGCGCTCTTGCTCGAAGCGCAGCTGATCAAGCGCTTCCGCCCGCCCTTCAACGTGCTGTTGCGCGACGACAAGAGCTTCCCCTTCATCCTGCTGCGCGCCGATCACGCCTTCCCGCGCATCCAGAAGCACCGCGGGGCGCGGCGGGCGAAGGGGAATTACTACGGACCGTTTGCGAGCGCAGGGAGCGTCAACATCACGCTGAACGCGCTGCAGAAACTGTTCCTGCTGCGCTCCTGCACCGACAGCTTCTTCAACAATCGCGACCGGCCGTGTCTGCTCTACCAGATCAAGCGTTGTTCGGCGCCCTGTGTGGGGCGGATCGACGAGAGTGGCTATGACGCGCTGGTGCGGCAAGCGAAGGATTTCCTCTCGGGCAAATCGGGTGCGGTGCAGGCTGACCTCGAAAAGCAGATGGCGGACGCGGCGGCGAACCTCGATTTCGAGACCGCCGCGATGCTGCGCGACCGGCTGCGGGCGGCGACCTTCATTCAGGGCAGCCAAGCGATCAATGCCGCCGGGCTGGGCGACGCCGATGTCTTCGCGCTGGCGGCCAGCAAGGGCCAGATGAGCGTCCAGTCCTTCTTCATCCGCGGGGGGCAGAACTGGGGCCATCGCGCGCTGTTCCCGCGCCACACGACCGATGTGGACGAGGCGCAGGTGCTTGCCGATGTGATGCTGCAATTCTACGAGGAAGTGCCGCCGCCGCCGACCATTCTGGTAGACCGCGAACTGCCCGAGGCCGAGCTGATCGAAGCCGCGCTCTCCGAACTGGCGGGGCGCAAGGTGCGGCTCTCGATCCCCGAGCGCGGCGACCGGCGCAAGCTGATGATGCAGGCGCAGCGCAACGCGGTCGAAGCGCTCGAGCGGCGGCTGGCGGAGACCGGCACCAAGGCGCGCCTCAACCGCGAGCTGGCCGAGTTTCTCGAACTCGACGCAGCCCCGCAGCGGATCGAGGTCTACGACAACAGCCATATCCAGGGCAGCAAGGCCGTGGGCGCGATGGTGGTCGCGGGGCCGGAAGGCTTCGACAAGGGCCAGTACCGCAAGTTCAACATTCGCGAGGCGCAATCGAACGACGATTTCGCGATGATGCGCGAGGTGATGACGCGCCGCTTCCGCAACTTCGCCGAAGGGGAGGAGAACCCCGAGGCCAAACACGGCGGGCACGAGACAATCCTGCCCGACCTGATCCTGATCGACGGCGGCAAAGGGCAGCTCTCCAGCGTGATGCGGGTGCTCGAGGAGATCGGTATCGCCGATGACATCGCAGTGATCGGCATCGCCAAGGGCCCGCATCACGGGCGCGAGGGCCGCGAGGTGTTCCACTTTCCCGACGGACGCGAGAAGCTGCTGCCGGTGAACTCGCCGCTCCTGTTCCACTTGCAGAACCTGCGCGACGAGGTGCACCGCTACGTCATCGGCGCGCACCGGGCGAAGCGCTCCAAGGCGATCACCGCGAGCCCGCTCGATGAAATCCCCGGCATCGGCCCCTCGCGCAAGCGCGCACTGCTGCTGCATTTCGGCACCGCGTCGAAGGTGCGGGCGGCGGCCTTGGAAGACCTCCAGCGCGCCCCCGGCGTCAGCGCCACAGTTGCGCGCAAGGTTTACGATTTCTACCACGCTGGCGGGTAAAAGGCGCTGCATGACGCTGTTCGCCTTTGTCATGGCTTCGATGCTCGGGGTGCCGGCGATGATCGTCGCGCTGCTCATCCTTGCGCATCGGCTGACCCCGGCGCCGGTCTGGAAGACCTGGCCCGTGCAGACCGCGGCGACGCTGGCGTTTCTGGGCTGCATTGCTGTGCCTGTCGCGATCATGCAGATCGACAGTCAGGGCGACTTCTTCGACGACGAGACGGCGCTGGTCAGCGAGGCTTTCGGCCTGCCTGCGGGCGTGACGGTGGGCAAGCAGGGCGACAAGAGCCTGCGGCTTGGCGATTGCTGGAGCAATGGGGTCAACTGGAATGCGGACGTAACGTTTTCCGGCGCAGACACGTTCTACCAGTGGTTCTATGCCAAGGCCTTCCGGCAGGGGATCGTCACGCAGGTCGCCGAATATTACGGACAACCGCCCGCGAAGGTGAGCGTCGGTCCCGGCGCGCTCGACCTGCTCCCGCGCGATCCCAAATATGCGCTGTCCAAGGACCGCGGTTCCTACGATCTCAACACCCGGATCGTGAGGTATTACAAGCCCTTCGTCTGCACGGCGATCGAGCGGGGCGATGACGGCAGCATCACTCTGCGCCGCTGCGATCCGATTGCCGAGGGCGGGGATGTGGGCAATGGGGGGCAGGTGATCCTGCGGCCGGATGCCGGCAAGCAGACGCTCGAGGGGCGCATCTACTATGCGCGCGGGCCTTCGACCTGCACCAATCCGCTCCGCCGCACGTTCAATGGCGTGCTCGGCCTGCCGCACCCGCCGGGCGAGCCTTCGGCCTTTTCGGGACTGTAAGGCACGGGCCGGTGCGTCGCGCAGCGCTGCACCGGCCCGTGTCTCGGCGTGGGCTTACTGCCCGTCGAGCGCCTTGCTCACCAGCACATTGACCGATACGCGGCGGTTCTGCGCGCGGCCTGCGGCAGTGGTGTTGTCGGCCGCCGGATCGGATGTCGCCATGCCGGTCGGGGTGAGCATCCGGTAGGGCTTCCACTTGCACACCTGCTGGAGGTGGTTGACCACCGCCGCGGCGCGCTTTTCCGACAGGGTCTGGTTCGCGTCCTGCGAGCCGGTCGAATCGGTGTAGCCCAGCACCAGCATCAGCGAGTTCTCGTTGGCATTGGCGGTCTGC
Source organism: Erythrobacter sanguineus (assembly GCA_945878845.1). GTDB lineage: Bacteria > Pseudomonadota > Alphaproteobacteria > Sphingomonadales > Sphingomonadaceae > Erythrobacter > Erythrobacter sanguineus_A. The sequence continues at coordinate 13,912 of CAMCUB010000004.1, forward strand.
GCAGCGGCGCACAGCTCGGCCTTGGCCGCGGGCGAGATCACCCATTTGCCGGTGTCGAAATAGACGTTGGTGGTGCTCTTGAGGTTGTACTTGTCGATATCGCCGAGGCGGCCGCGCAGCGCTTCGGTGGCGGCGGCATTGGCCTGGATCGCCGCGCCCTGTTCGCCGAACTGCTGCTGGGTGCCGCCGCGGATCATCGCCGCGATCTGGCGGTCGTCGCTGTTGAAGCGCACTTCGCTGGCGACGAGGCCCTCGCCGTAGCGCACGGTCTTCACGATGACCGGCAAGCCGTTGATGAGCGCGCTCTGGTCGAAGGTCTTGTTGCCGATGCCGAGGAACCCGCCGCGGGTGCGGATTTCGGTGTCGGGGTGGAGCGTCACCAGCTGCACCGTGCCGTCATCGGCGGTGATCTGCAGGCGCGAGCCCCGGCGCGCCGAGATGATGCCCGAAACGCGCTCGCCTTCCTCCATTTCGGTAAGCGGCGGCAGCGCGCCGTAGACGGTGGTGGTGGTCACCCCGTCCTGTTCGCCGATGACTGGGTCGGGGAGAGACCGGGGAATGGTCTGGGCGGCGCCCTGAGTGACAAGGCCCGAAGCACTGGCGGCGCCCAGCAGGGCGAGCAGCGCGAGGCTGCGGGGGCGATGAAAAATGGTCGTCACAGTGGTTATGCTCCTGCGGTTCGGACCCGCGATCCCGTAAGGGGGCCCGTTGTTGGCGTTCTGCGCGAAAGGGTGCGTGTTGCGCAACACCTTGCTCGCAGGTGAACGCATTTGCCCCAATAGCCGCAGGAGCGGGCAATCGGGGCAGCGGATACGACGAAACGAGCCGCAGGCGGCCCGATTGCGTGGGTCTATTTGGCTGCCTGGGCAGCGATCCAGCGGTCGATCTTGGCGTCCAGAACAGTCAGCGGCAGGCCGCCGGTGTTGAGCACTTCCTCGTGGAAGGCCTTGATGTCGAACTTCGCGCCCAGCTTGTCGGACGCGCGCTTGCGCAGTTCCTGGATCTTGAGCGCGCCGATCTTGTAGGCAAGCGCCTGGCTGGGAATGGCGATGTAGCGATCGACCTCCGCCACCACTTCGGTGCGGGTCATGCCGGAGTTCTCGAGCATGTAGTCGATCGCCTGATCGCGGGTCCAGCCCTTGGCGTGGATGCCGGTATCGACCACCAGCCGCATCGCGCGCAGCATCTCGTCCTGCAAGGTGCCGTAGCGGTTCCACGGGTCCTTGTAGAAGCCCATCTCGAAGCCCAGCGTCTCGGCATAGAGCGCCCAGCCTTCGACATAGGCGGTCGTCCCGCCATAGCGCATAAAGGCGGGCAGGGCCTCGTTCTCCTGCGCAAGGCTGATCTGGAAGTGGTGTCCGGGCGCGCCTTCGTGGAGGTAGAGCGTCACGTTGCCCGGCGTCAGTCGGCTCGGCAGGTCGTAGGCGTTGAAGTAGAACACGCCGGGCCGGTCGCCATCGGGCGAGCCCGACTGGTAAGAGCCGCCTGCCTCGAACTGTTCGGTCGAGGGGTCATAGGGGCGGATTTCCAGCTTCGACTTGGGCAGCTTGGAAAACAGCGCGCCGATCTTGCCATCGACCGCCTTGCCGATGTCGTAGAAGTTCTGCGTCAGCCCCTCGCGGGTCTTGGGCTGGAACTTGGGATCCTTGCGGACATAATCGAAGAACTGGGTGAGCGTTCCCTTGAACTTGACCTCGCGCTGGAGCTTGACGAGCTCGCCCTTGATCCGCGCGACTTCGCTGAGGCCCAGCTGGTGGATGGTCTCGGGCGCAAGCGGCAGGGTGGTCGAATCCTCGACGAGGCGCGCATAGAGCTTGTCGCCGCCCTTCATCTGGCTGAGGCCGATGCTGTCGCGCGCGGCGGGCAGGTATTCGTCGCGCAGGAAATCGCGCAGCCGCGTGTTGGCGGCGTAAAGCTCGGCGGTCTTGGCCTCGTAGGCCTTGGTGAGCCGCGCCTTGTCGGCGTCCGAAATGCCCTCGGGGAAGGTCTTGACCGGGGCCATAAACTGGGAGTCGGCGACCGGCGTCGCCAGCTGCGTGTCGAGTTGGGTGACCATGATCCCGACCGTCAGCTTGGTTTCCACCACGCCGCTCTTCATGCCCTGCCGGAACTTGGCGATCGCGCGGTCGATGAAGGCGATGTAGTCGTCGTGGCGGGTGAGGTTGTCCTCGTAATTGCCGAGGCGCTTGAACTGGGCGACCCCGGTGCCGCTCGCGAATTGCGGGTAGAAGGTGTGCAGCCCGAAGAAGTGGTTGAGCGGGCGCACTTCGGTCAGCGCGCGCATTTCGTCGCTGGCGCCCGCGAGCGCGCGTTCCTGCGTGTAGCGGAACACGTCGTAGGCCAGCGCGTCGGTATCATCGAGCTTGCTGCGATCGATCTGCGCGAGCAGCGCGAGGTTGAGCTTGATGTCGGTGCGCGACGCAAGGAAGCTCGAATCCGTCAGGAAATCGCCGAGGCGGCCGGCGTTCTCGTCATCGCCGCGGAACAGGCGGCTCAGGGGGTTGAGCGCGAGTTCGCGCGCGTCGGCATCCTCGAACAGGGCGAAGAGCTTGTCGTGCTCGGACTGGGGCGCGGCGGTAGCGGCGGCCTCGGGTGCGGCCGCGGTTTCGGCAAATGCGGGCGCGGCGAGCGAAAGCAGCAGCGCGCTCGAAGCGGCAAGAGCAAGGCGCAAGGTCATCAGTGGTGGTCCCCCGGGAACATGAGATAATCGCGCGGCGCTAGGCCTGCGCGCGCAATGGCGCAAGAACGCCGGCGATGAGCGCCCAAGGCGCATCGACCGGCGGCGTGACGCCGTGACGTCAGGCGGCAGCAAAACGCTCCCGCTGGAAGGCGGCATCCTTGCGCAGCTGATCGTGCTCGACCCACACAGAATGGGTGCCCGAACAGATCTTGTGCGGCAGCGCAAGGCGGCAGATCGGGCCTTTGGTCACGTTGCTGGCATCAAGGATCGCGCATTCCGAGGTGCCGGTGTTCTCGTCGATGAGGAAGGTCACCAGATGCCCGTCGTCCTCAACGGTTGCACCCTTCCTCGGGATCATCGGGCTTTCGCTGGCATAGACCCCCTCGGGCAGGCGATAGACCTGTTCCTCGCCGGTCTGCGTGTCGTGGCGGACATAGCCGTTGAATAGGAACCAGCCGGGCCGCGTGGTGGTCGACCAGACGTAGCGGCTTTTCTGCATCACATAGGCCGGGTTGATCATCCCGAATTCGACGATCTTGTCGCCGAGCCGCTCCTCGCGGGTCTCGCCGGTCTTGAGGTTGAACCGCCAGCGGTGGAGGCGCGACTGGAACGAGTGCTCGTCCACATAGGCCATCATGTGGCTGTAGCGGCCCATTTCCTCGAGCGGATCGGGCATGGGCTTGGCCTGATGATAGCCTTCGAGGATGACTTCATCCCCCTCTTCCCACGCATTGGTCCAGTGGAGCACATAGGTCGGCGCGGCCTCGAACCAGCGGATGTCCTCCGGCTGGCCGTGGCGCGGGATCAGGGCGAAGCGGGTGGGGACGCCATCATGGATGCGCGCCGCGTGGATGTTGCGCCCAAGCAGTTCCTCGTCCCAGAACAGCGGCATGTCATTGAGGATCGACCAGTTTTTCGTGATCGCCATGTCATGCGGCAGGCGCGGCCCTGGCAGCGGAACAGGGACGTAATGCACCAGCGCGCCGGTGCGGTCGACCACGCCGTAATGCATGAAGGGCGCGTGCTTGGAGTAGTTGAAGAACATCATCTCGCCGCTCGCCTCGTCGACCTTGGGGTGGGCCGAGATGCCGTCCAATGGCACCCACGGCGCCTTGCCCCGGCTGCCGAGCGTGACGGGATCGAGCATCCACGCCTCGCCGCATTGGTAGAGCGTGGCGTAGGCCGTCCCGGCATGGACGATGATGTCGGTGGAGCCGGTATCCTTCAGCCCCCCATGCGCGCCGAAGCCGGGCCGCACGCTCGTACCCCATGGATCCATCAGCCCGCCCCACAGACTGCGCCCCGCGATCTGCTCGGCCTCGAAGCAATGGGTGCGTACGAAGCGGTTGCGGTAGCTCGCCTTCCCGCCCGAGATGTTGACCTGATGGATCATCGCGTCGCCATCAAAGGGATGGTGGCGCCCTAAGGGCTGGTGCACCTGGTTCTCGGTGTTCCTGAGATAGATCCCGTCGATGTCCGCCGGGATTGCGCCTTCGATCACCCGCAGTTCGGGCACGTCGACTTCCTCGTGCAGCGGCGTCCACGGGCCCGTCAGATAGGGGTGGTTCGACGGCTCGAGGCTGGTTTTCACCGGCGGGTGGCGCATGATCTGCATTTGTCTCTCCCTCGCCCCACAGAATGAGCGCGCGCCTTATTTCTGGCAAGGTGCTATGCGCATCTTCGCGCGGTCCAGCAGAATTGATCCGGGTCAAAGCACAGCGCTGCGTTCGGGGCGATCATCCTCATCACGATTGGGAGATCCGCTATGAAATCGATCCTGCTGCATATCGACCAAGACCCCGCCATGAACGCGCGCCTGCAAGTCGCGCTCGACATGGCGCGCGCCACCAATGGCCACATCACCTGCCTCCAGACGGTGAGCTACGACGTGTTCATGCCGGGCGACTTCTACGGCTCGGCCATCGCCGCGGCGCTCCCCGTGATCCGCGAAAACGCCGACAATCTGCGCGCCAAGATCGAGCGCGAGCTGGAGCATGAAGGCGTGCCCTTCGACTGGCGCTTCGAATATGGCGTGGCCGGACAGCGCCTGATCGAGGCCTCGCCGCTCGCCGATATCGTGATCCTAGGTCCGGCCGAAGCGGGGATGGACGGGCGCGGCCCCTCGGCGCTGGTCGGCGATGTGGTGACCCGCGCGCCGGTGCCCGTGCTGGTGGTGCCCGAGGGCATGCACAGCTTCGATGTCGGCGCGCCGATGCTGGTCGCGTGGAACGGCTCGGCCGAGAGCGCCCATGCCCTGCGCGCGGCGGTGCCGCTGCTGGCATGCTCGGTGAAGGTGACGCTCGCCTGCGTGGTCGAGGAGGCGGGTGCAGCGAAAGGCTTCGATTTGCCCAGCACCGAGGGCGCGAAATACCTCGCCCGCCACGGCATCGCCTGCGAGATCGTCGAGATCCCGCGCGGCGAGGCGCGGATCGCCGACGCGCTGTTCTCTGCGGCACAGATGCGCGAATGCGTGCTGCTGGTGATGGGCGCCTATGGCCACGCGCGGCTCGCCGAGCTGGTGCTGGGCGGGGTAACGCGCCACATGCTGAGCGAGCCGCAGATGCCGGTATTGCTAGCGCACTAGGCGCGCGGGCTATCCTCCGGGGCGGCCGCATAGGCCTCCGACAGCTGCCGGTACGAGCGCGAGGCGAAGGCGCCGAGGGTCAGCACCACGCCGAGCGTGCCGGTGATGCAGAACACCAGCGCGATGCCGCGGTCCGCTCCGGTGCCGAACCAGCCGCCGATCAGCTTCGCGCCCGCGCCGGTGGTCATGAAGGGGATCGCCGCGAACTGCGCCACCGGCCCGATCAGGAAGGCGGTGAGCGGCGAGGCGGCCTGCTCGACCGACTGCGCAAAGCCGAACACGCGTCCCTGTCGCTCGAAGGGCACGACCCGTTGCAGCGTGGTCTGCTCGGCGGCTTCGGCAAAGGGGCCGAAGAACATCCAGATCACGCAGCCCGCCGCCAGCAGCGCGATCGAGGGCTGAATGGTGAACAGGCTCGCAGCGGCCCAAGCGATCAGGTTGACCAGCAGCAGCAGGCGCAGCGGCTTGCTGCCGAGCCCGAACCGGGCGATCACCACGCCGCTGACGATGAAGGCGCTTGAGGCGAGCGCCCATAGCAGGCCCCACGCCTCCACGCTCATCAGCGACAGGCCATAGCCGTCCATCAGCGCCATGAACACGCCGCCCAGGAGGTTGTTTAAGGTGGCGAACAGGATCAACGCGAACAGCCCCGGCACCGCCGCCACCACCCGGATCGTGCCGCGCAGGTCGATCTCCTTGCGCCCGTCCGCCGAGGCGGTCTCGGGCACGGGATCGTTGAAACGCACCGTCAGCAGATGGATGATGGCGAGCGCGCTTAGGGCGATCGCCAGCACCAGCGATCCGCGAATGCCGTCCCAAGCCACCAGAAAGCCGCTGATCGCCGACGTCACCAGAAACCCGATTCCGCCGACCATCCCGACCAGCCCATTGGCCTTGTCGCGCCGCTCGGGCGGGATCAGCAGGGTTACCAGCGTGGCGAGCGCGATCATGCGGATATTGCCCGCGATCACCGCGAGCATCACCAGCGTGATGAAGCCCCACAGCGGCACGCTTGCGGTCTCGCCCATCGCTTGCGGCGGGGTGAGCAGATAGACACCGAGCGCCGCCGCGAACAGCACCAGCGAGGCAGCACTCGATCCGAGCATGATCGGCTTCTTGCGGTGGTGATCGACCAGAGAGCCGAACCAGATCGCGAAAGCCCCGGTAAACAGCAGGTGGATCCCGCCGATCATGCCGGTGACGAACACCGAGCGGGTTTCGAGATAGGCCCAGAACACCAGCGCGAACCAGACCGTGAAATTGACCACGTTCTGGAGCAGGTTGTTGGCGAGAATCGCGTGGAAAGGGTCGATCCGGGGCATGGCGCGCTTATCGGTCAGCGCTCAGGCCGGAGCAAGGCTCACTCCGGCGCGGGCGCAGCCTTGCTGTGGCGCTTTCGCATCATGCCCTCTTGTGCGACGCTCGCCACCAGCTCGCCCGCAAGGTTGAAGATCCGCCCGCGGTTGAACCCGCGCCCGCCGCCCGACCACGGCGCGTCGGTGGCGTAGAGCAGCCACTCGTCCGCGCGCGCATCGCGGTGGAACCACAGGGCATGGTCGAGGCTCGCGCCGACCAGCTCGTTGCGCATCCAGCTGAGGCCATGCGGCAGGGCGCTGGTGCCGAGCAGGGTGTAGTCGCTGGCATAGGTGATGATCGCGCGGTGGAGTTCGGGCGTGTCGGCCGCCCCGGTGATGGGCGCGCAGACGCGGAACCAGCTATGTGCTCGCGGCTCGCGCGGCTCGCTGCTCATCCAGTGGAGGCGATCGGTTGTGCGCATCTCGATTGGGCGTGGGCGCAGCATCATGCGGCGCTGCTGATCGCTGAGCCGGTCACCCCAAGCCTCGGCAATCTCGCGGCGCTGGTCCATGTCGGTGCGAAGGTCATCAGGTCGGGGCACGTCGGGCATGGGGGAATCGATGTGTTCGAGGCCCTCCTCCGGCAGCTGGAAGCTGGCGGTGAGGTTGAGAATCGGGACTGCCATCCCGTCCTCGCCCTCCTGGCTGGCGACGACGCGGCGGTTGGCGAAGCTCCTCCCGTCGAAATCGCGTTCGATCCGGTATTCGATCCCCGCCCCCTCGCGCCCGCCGCGCAGGAAATAGGCGTGGAGCGAGTGCGCGGCCTTGCCGTCAGCCACGCTCGCCTGCGCCGCCTGCAAGGCCTGCGCCAGCACCTGCCCGCCGAACACGCGCCCGATCCCGTCGGTCTGCGGCGGCCCGGCGTAAACGTCGGCGGCGCGCTTTTCGACGCTCAGCAGCCGGACAAGGCCGGCGACCAGTTCTTCATTCGTGGGATCGTCACTCATGGCGCAGGGCCATGCGTGCGCTTTACGCGCCCGTCAACCCGAGCTTGCGCATGATGCGGAAGGCATAGGCCTTGGCATAGTTCTGGTGCGGGAAGCGGCCCGGGGCCTTTGGCTTGAACCCCCGCTCGCGCAGGATCGCGTTGAAGATCCGCGCGTCGCTCTCGCGATAGGACCATTCCGAGCGCCAGGTAATCGACAGCGAAACCGAGGGCGCGGGGCCGTTCTTCACGAAATGCGGCGCCATCACCGGCACGAACAGCGCCTCGCCGGGGCTGAGCGCGAACTCGGTGCCATGCGCCAGCATCGCGTCATCCCACTTCAATTCGCGCGGGCCGCCCGAATGGTAGGTCTCGTGGGCTTCATCGGGCACGAAGCGGATGTCGCCAGCCGGGAACTGGGTCATCACCTTGCTGCCGCGGATCTGGAGCAGGATGTTGTGCTCCGGATCGAAGTGATAGGGCGTCACCGAATTGGGGCTGGAGACGAAGATGAACCCCTGCGGGGTCAGCATCGCACCCGTCGCAGCCTCGATCTCGGGGCGGATTTCTTCCAGCAGGCCGAGCAGCAGCTCCTCGTAGGCGGGCACCTGCTCGATGTTCTTGAGCACCGCCCAGCTTTCCGCCTCGGCCACCTTGCGGATCGTTTCGGCGATGGTCATGCCATTCGATCCCGGCTTGCCGTCGACCCCGATCGGCAGATCGCCGCGGTTGTATTCCACGCTGGTGAGCGGGAGCTTTTCGGCCAGCCCGGCCAGCGCCTCGATCTCGAGCAGTGGGTGGGCGGTCAGCGCGTGGGTGAGGATATGCGGCTGCTCGGGATAATGCCGCGCGAATTTGGCGCGCGCAGGCGCGTCGAACACGGTCGCGGGCAGGGCATCGGTGAAGCGGGCGGGGGCGTTCATTTCTGGCTCCTCGGGCGGGTTTCGTAAGCCTTGAGCAGGCGGAAAGCGGTGCGGCGAGGGAGGCCGCCGATGGCGATGTTGAGGCTCGCCATGCGCCGCGCATCGCGCCACAGGCGTTCGATCATCGGATGGCCTTCGACCGCGCAGCTATCGGCCCAGTGGATGTCTTCGCGCTCTAACAGCGCGAGGTTCTCCAGTTGCAGCAGCATCCCCGGAGAGAAGCGCGCATAGGCCTCGTCGAAGGCGGTCTTGTAGCTGTAGGCGCCGGGGGCGGTGATGAAATTGGCGAGCATCGCGATGGCGCGGCCATCGAGCCTGAGCGCCAGCCGTTCCAGCCGTCCGGCCGCCGCGGCGCCCGCGAGCGCCTCGGTGAACAGGGCGGCGGTGTCGGGTGCAGAGGCGAGCGCTGAGCCTGCCTCGCCCTTCCATCCAGCCGCTTCCAGCGCGAGGAATTCGGCGGTCCATTCGGCGATGCCCTCGGCGCCCTCGACCCGCTCGAAAGCGAGCGCGCCCTCTTCCGCGAGGCGGTTGTTCTGGCGGCGTAGTTCTTTGCGCTTCTTGGCGCTCATCGCGCTCTCGAGATAGGCCGCTGCCGAGGTCTCGCCCGTCAGCATCGCGCGGTTCTCCTGCGCGGCGCAATAATGCATCCGGCCCGAGCCGGCGAGGACACAGAGGAGTGCAGCGTGGACCGGGCCCTCGGCGGGCATCTGCGGCAGGTGCAGGAACAGCGCGCGGCCCGCGCGGCGGTCAAAATGGGCGAGAAGGTCTTGCCAGAAGGCCTCCTCCAGCCCCTCGGCCATCAGCGGCACGCCGCAGAAGGCATTGGCGTGGAGCCACACCGCGGCATGGGTGAGCGGGTGGCCGTAATAGCGCGCCTGCCGCGCCACCGGCATCAGCCCGGCCAGACGGCCATCATGGAACCAGACCTTGACCCGCACGCCGTCCTCCGCGCCCCACTGGCGCAGCGAGGGGAGGAGATACCAGGGCTCGAAGAAAGGATTGGGCTCGGCCGCGCGCAGGGCGAGGCGCTCCCATGCGGCGAGAAAGGCGGGCTCTTCCAGTTCGGCAAGGGTAAGAAGGCGCACGCCAGCCGTCCCCGCAGCGGGCGCACGCCCTGAGCGGGTGCGAAAGCTGTCCGCTGACCCCATGTCCATGACCGTTAACCTCGCCTTGCCGCAGGTATCTGCGCATTCATGCAGGTTGATGCCACAGGGCGATTAAGAAAGCCTCAGCGCAGGCGCCGGATGTCCGACGGGGGGACAGGGTCTCGGGCAAAGATAAACCCCGCCGGGATCGCTCCCGGCGGGGTTCATGAATTCACCAGACTGGCGGGTTACGCCGCGCCAGCTGCCAGCGCCGCAAGCAGCAGCAGCGCGACGATATTGGTGATCTTGATCATCGGGTTGACGGCCGGGCCGGCGGTGTCCTTGTAAGGATCGCCGACCGTGTCGCCCGTCACCGCAGCCTTGTGGGCTTCGGAGCCCTTACCGCCGTGATTGCCGTCTTCGATGTACTTCTTGGCGTTGTCCCACGCCCCGCCGCCCGAGGTCATCGAGAGCGCGACGAACAGCCCGCCCACGATCACGCCCAGCAGCAGCGCGCCCAGAGCCGCAAAGCCGTTCGCCTGGCCCGCCACAGCGGTGATCACCAGATAGACGACAATCGGCGCCAGCACCGGCAGCAGCGAGGGAAGGATCATCTCCTTGATCGCCGCCTTGGTGACGAGGTCCACCGTGCGGGCATAGTCCGGCTTGGTCTCGTAGGTCATGATGCCCGGGTTCTTGGCGAACTGGTCACGCACGTCCTTCACCACTTCGCCCGCCGCGCGGCCCACCGCCGTCATGCCCATCGCCCCGAACAGATAGGGGAGCAATGCGCCCAGCAGCAGCCCGACGATGACATACGGGTTCTCGAGGCTGAAATCGACCGTCACACCCTTGAACAGCTCGCGCAGGTCGGCGGTGTAGGTGGCGAACAATACCAGTGCGGCGAGCCCGGCCGAACCGATGGCATAGCCCTTGGTCACGGCCTTGGTGGTGTTGCCGACCGCGTCCAATGCATCGGTCTTCTCGCGCACAGAATCGTCGAGGCCCGCCATTTCGGCAATACCGCCGGCGTTGTCGGTGACCGGGCCATAGGCGTCGAGCGCGACGACCATCCCGGCGAGCGCCAGCATCGCGGTGGCGGCATAGGCAATGCCCATGAGCCCGGCGAGCTGGTAGGCGATGATGATCCCTGCGCAGATCACCAGCGTCGGAAGCGCAGTGGCCTCCATGCTGATGGCGAGACCCTGGATCACGTTGGTGCCGTGGCCGGTTTCCGAAGCCTTGGCGATCGAGCGTACCGGGCGGTAATTGGTGCCCGTGTAATACTCGGTGATCCAGATGATCAGCCCGGTGATGACCAGCCCGAGGAAGCCGCAGTAGAACAGGGTGCGGCCATTATAGGCCTGCCCTGCAATAGCGGTTTCCATGTCGCCCAGCGTGGCGCTGATGGCGAACCAGATGGCCGGAACCGACAGCACGGCGGTGACAAGGAAGCCCTTGTACATCGCGCCCATGATGTTCTTTCCGCCGCCGAGGCGCACGAAATAGGTGCCGATGATCGAGGTGACGATGCACACGCCGCCGATCAGCAGCGGCAGCACCATCAGCGCAAACAGGTTCTCGGCGCCCTTCAGCAGCAGAGCGGTCAGCACCATGGTGGCGCCGACGGTCACGACATAGGTCTCGAACAGGTCGGCGGCCATGCCGGCGCAGTCGCCGACGTTGTCGCCGACGTTGTCGGCGATCACGGCCGGGTTGCGCGGATCATCCTCGGGGATGCCGGCTTCGACTTTGCCCACCAGATCCGCGCCGACGTCGGCCGCCTTGGTGAAGATCCCTCCGCCCAGACGCGCGAAAATCGAAACCAGCGAAGCGCCCAGCGCCAACGAGGTGAGGCCGATCACCACCGGACGGCTGTCGGGCGCGAGCGCCGCAGGGCCGGTGAGATACCAGAAGAAGCACGCGATCGCGAGCAGCGCGAGCCCTGCCACCAGCATACCGGTAATGGCCCCTGCACGGAAGGCGAGGGTCAGACCCTCCTGCAAACCCTTCATCGCTGCGGCGGCGGTGCGCACGTTGGAGCGCACCGAGACGTTCATGCCGATGAAGCCGGCAACGCCCGAAAGCACCGCGCCCAGCACGAAGCCAACCGCCGGGATCGCGCCCAGCGTGACGGCAACGATCACTGCGACGATCACGCCGACAATGGCAATCGCGGTGTATTGGCGCTTGAGGTAAGCCTGCGCGCCTTCCTGGATGGCGGCGGCGATTTCCTGCATTTTATCATCGCCGGCATCCGCGCCAAGCACCTGACGGCCGGTGATGAAGCCATAGACAATGGCAAGCAGCCCCAGCCCAATCGAAATGAGCAATAGATTCACGAGCAATCCCCTCTCGTCATTATGTCGCCTCCCGTTGCCGGGAGCCAAGCGCCTCGTTTTGATCCCATGGGCGCGAGGCGCACAGTCATAGGGGTTCGCAATGGGCTGGCAAGCCCGCCCGCGAGTGCCAAAGACGGTTTTGCGCCGCTTTGCGCAATTTAGAGAGGCGCGGGGCGCGGTGCCGGGGCGCGGGCGCGCTCAGCCGTGGCGGTAGCCGAGGCTGGCGGGATCGGCGAGCGCGGTGTCGCCGAGCAGCAGAGGCGCGGGGCCGCGGGGGGCGACGGTGCCGATCCGATGCACTGCGACGGGCAGCGCGGCGGCAGGCGGGGCGGTGAACAGCACCTCGTAGTCATCGCCCCAGCGGATGCATTTTTCGAACTGCGCTGGGTCGGCGACCGGGACGGCGGCAAGGTCGAGCGCCAGCGTTACCCCGCTCGCCTCGGCCATGCGGAAAGCATCGAGCAGCAGCCCGTCCGAGACGTCCATCATCGCGCTCACCAGCGGGGCGAGCGCGCGGCCCTCGGCAAGGCGGGGGACCGGTCGGTCGAAGGCGGCGCGGTGTTCGCTCGAGCCCTCGAAGCCGAGCATCGCGCGCCCCACGGGGCCGGTGATCCACACCCCGTCGCCCGGCTGCGCCCCACTGCGGGATGGCACCGGTACATGGGTCGCCCGCCCGATGGCCGTCAGGCCGAGGGCGCGCGCGCCGGCTGCTGCAATCGTATCTCCGCCGAGCAAGGGGGTGTCGAAGGCGGTCAGAGCCGCGCGCAAGCCCTCAATGAACCGCGCATCGTCGCGCCCGAGCATGTGGCCCAGCAGCACGCCCACCGGCTCCGCGCCCTTGGCGGCGAGGTCGGACAGATTGGTCGCAACCAGCTTCCACGCCACGTCCGCCATGTCGGCATCGGCGCGGAAATGGGTGCCCTCGGCCATCATGTCGTGGGTGATGACGAGGGTTTCGGTGCCGAACGCGATGACCGCGGAATCATCCATGAGCCCGCGCGCGCCCGGGTGGAGCGGCAGGGCGCGCAGCGCGGCGATGAAGTCAGGCTCGTTCACAGGGCGATGGATTAGCCCGCGCGCGCTTCCTTGGCCACCGCATCAAGGATGCCGTTGACGAACTTCGCCTGCCCGTCGTCGAAGAACGCCTTGGCGACCTCGACATATTCGTTGATCGTCACGGCGGCAGGCACGTCGGCGCGGGCGATCAGTTCATAGGTGCCGGCGCGCAGCACCTGCAACATGGTCTTGTCGAGCCGCGCGAGGCTCCAGCCGTTTGCCAGCTTTCCGGCGACCAGCGCGTCTATCTCGTCGCGGCGGGCATCGACGCCGCGCACCACGTCATCGAAGAACGGCACCTCGGCGTCGGCATACTCGGCCTCATCGAAATCCTCGTCGTCGATCGTGCGCCCCAGCCGATGCTGGTGGAATTCGTCGAGCAGCCGGGCGAGCGCGGTGCCCTCCATGTGCTGCTGATACAGCGCCTGGACGGCGGCAAGGCGCGCGGCCGAGCGGGCTTGCGAACGGGCGGGATGGTTCATTTGATCCTCAGTTCCACGGACTTGGCGTGGGCAGGCAGCCCCTCGGCATGGGCGAGGGTTGCGGCGGCGGGGCCGATCGCGGCGAAGGACGCAGCGTCAAGCCCCAGAAAACTGGTGCGCTTCATGAAATCGAGCACCGACAGCCCGCTCGAAAAGCGCGCGCGGCGTCCGGTGGGCAGCACGTGGTTGGGGCCAGCGACATAATCGCCCACCGCCTCGGGGGTCATCCGGCCAAGGAAGATGCTCCCGGCGTGGCGGATCGCGGTCAGGTAAGGCTCGGGATCGTCGACCGCGATCTCGACGTGCTCGGCGGCCAAGCGGTTGGCGAGGGCAGGGGCTTCGGCGAGCAGATCGTTGACCACGATCATCACACCATGCGCGTCCCAACTGGCGCGCGCGGTTCTGGCGGTCGAAAGCTGGGTGATCTGCAAGTCGATGCAATCCTCCACCTGCCGCGCGAAGCCCGCATCGTCGGTGATGAGGATCGATTGCGAGGTCGGGTCATGCTCAGCCTGACTGAGCAGGTCGGCAGCGATCCAGTCGGGATCATTCTTGCCGTCGGCGATGACGAGGATCTCGGAAGGCCCGGCAACCATGTCGATGCCCACCACGCCGTAAAGCTGGCGCTTGGCCTCGGCCACCCAGGCATTGCCGGGGCCGGTGATGACATCGACCGGCTTGATCCGCTGCGTGCCATAGGCGAGCGCGCCCACCGCCTGCGCCCCGCCGACGCGCCAGATCTCGTCGACGCCCGCGATATGCGCGGCGGCGAGCACCATCGGGTTCGACTGGCCCTTGGGCGTGGGCGTGACCACCACCAGCCGCTCGACTCCCGCGACTCGCGCCGGAATGGCGTTCATCAGCAGCGAGGAGGGATAGGCCGCGCGTCCGCCGGGGACGTAGAGCCCCGCCGCATCCACCGCCCGCCAGATCGCGCCCAAGCGCACGCCGTCGCCGTCGACATAGTCGCGGTTCGCCGGAAGCTGCGCCTCGTGATAGGCACGGATGCGCGCGGCGGCGAGTTCGAGCGCGTCGCGCAAGGCGGGGTCGAGATCGTTATAGGCCTGTTCGCACCGCTCGCGGGTGACGATCCAGTCGCTGTCATCGACCAGCGCATAGCCATCGAAGCGCTGGGTGTATTCGACCAGCGCCGCATCGCCGCGGCCCTTTACCGCCTGAAGGATCGTCTGGACCTGCCCTGCGACATCGCTGTCAGCCTCGCGCCGCGCGTCGACGATCCGCGCAAACTTCGCTTCGAAATCGGGCTGCAGGGTTGAGAGCAGGTTGACGGTCATGCGGCGACGGCCTTTGCGCTGCGCTCGTCGGCCTCGCGCCGGAAGGCGTCGACCAGCGCGGCGACGCGGCGGTCCGTCTTCAATGCGGTGCGGTTGACGATCAGGCGCGCCGAAATCTCGAGGATCACCGCTGTCTCGACGAGGCCGTTCTCGCGCAAGGTGGTGCCGGTTGAGACGAGGTCGACGATCTGGCGCGCAAGGCCCAGCGAGGGGGCCAGCTCCATCGCGCCGTTGAGCTTGACGCATTCGGCCTGCACGCCCGCGGCCGCAAAGTGGCGGCGGGTGAGGCTGGGATATTTGGTCGCGACCCGCAGGTGGCTGACGGTGCTGCCCTCGTCACTGTCGCTCGCCATGCGCGCGACCGACAACCGGCACAGGCCGATGCCAAGATCGACCGGCGCGTAGAGATCGGCGTAGTCGAATTCCTCGATCACGTCGGAACCCACGATCCCGACCTGCGCCGCGCCGTGGGCGACGAAGGTCGCGACATCGAAGGCGCGCACACGGATCAGGCGCATGTCGGCGCGGGTGGTGCCAAAGGCCAGCGCGCGGCTCTTGGGATTGTGGAAGTCAGCATCCGGCTTCACCCCGGCGCGCGCCATCACCGGCAGCGCCTCGTCGAGGATGCGCCCCTTGGGGACAGCGAAGGTCAGCTGTCCAGTATTGTCGGGAAGGCCGATGGTGGTCATGATCGGGGGCGCACTTAGGGTCGGACGGGGAAAAGGGCAATGGCAATGGCGGCGAGCGAGCCGGGAATCATGGGTCTGGAAGACTTTACGTCGGCGCTCGAATGGCAGGCCCGCCATGCGGAGGAAAACGGCGCGCCAGCGACGGCCCGGGTGATCCGCGCACTCGCTGGGGTGCGGGCGAGCGACACGGCGACCGGACGCCGGATCGCGGGTTGGCCGGGGCTGACGCTCAAGGACGCGATGCCGCTGCGGATCGCAGGCGGCTTTCACCACCTGCTGCTGACCGGCGCGGATCATCGGCTGGCTGAGGTCTATTCGGGCGCGATCACCGATCAGGCCGAGGTGGATGCGCTGGTGCTCGACCTGACGCACCGCTTCGATGCGCGGCTGCTGCCGTGGCTCGATGGCCCGCCGCAGACCAACGAGGCGGGCCGCGCGGCAAGCATCATGGCCGGGCTCTTGTGGCTGGCGCAGCGGGTACATGTCCCGCGGTTCGACCTGTTCGAGCTCGGCGCAAGTGCGGGGGTCAACACGATGATCGACCGCTATTTCTTCCGGCTCGGCAGCACCGAGGTCGGGCCGGAAGACTCGCCTATGCGGATTGTGCCCGAATGGCGCGGCGCCTCGCCGCCCGCGCCGCCCACTTGCTTCGCGATCACCTCGGTGAAGGGCTGCGATATTGCCCCGATCAATCTCGCCGACCCCGAGGCGGCGCTGCGGCTCAAGGCCTATGTCTGGCCCGATGCCGGGGAGCGGATGGCCCGGATCGATGCCGCAATTGCGCTTGCGAGGGCGACACCGCCCGATCTGATCGCCGCCGATGCGGGGGACTTTGCCGCCGCGATGCTCGCCCGCCCCGCGCAGCCGGGCACCGCGCGGGTGATGTTCCATTCGAACATGTGGCAATACATGCCCGCCGCCACGCAAGGCCGCATCACCGCCGCCTTCGAGGCCGAGGGCGCTGCGGCGACCCGCGACACCCCGCTCGGCTGGATTGCGCTGGAAACCGACCCCGCTACCTTCCGCCACGAACTGCGCGTCCGCCTGTGGGACGGCGACAGGCACAGGGGCGAGGAGCACCTGCTGTCCCACGCGCACCCGCATGGGGCATGGGTGGAGTGGCTGGCGGGCTAGCCTTCCAGGAACGCCTCCATCGCCGCGTTGACCGCCTCCGGCGCTTCCCAGGGGACGAAATGCCCGCAGTCGGGCACGCGCACGATGGTGAGCGGGTCGATGATCTCCTCCAGCCCGTCGAGATTCTCCGGCGGCAGGGCGAGGTCGTCGAGCGCCCAGATCACCAGCGTCGGGATGGTGAGCTTGGGCAGGGCGGGGGGCGTCCAGCCCTCGGGAATCGCGAAGGGCGCGTCCATCGTCGGCACGTCGATCGGGCTTGCGCGGTAGTAGTTGAGCATCCCGAAGGCCGCGTCGCGGTTCTGCCAGTCGAGCAGCAGCTGGTTGCGCTCCTCGGGTTCCATCGCGCTGGGGCGGTCCCATTTCACTTCCTTGAGCAGCAGGCCGGTAAGCCCGTGCTCCTTCACCAGCGCATCGTTGGCGGGATCGCGGAAGCCGCGGATGTACTGGCTCGCCTTGCGCTGGCCGGGGTGGGTGTAGAGCAGCTTCTGGAAGGTCACCGGATGCGGCGCATTGGCGATGATCGCCTTGTTCACCCGCGCATGCTGGCCCCCCAGCGCCACGCCCCAGGCAATCGCGCCGCCCCAATCGTGGCCGACGATGGTCAACTGCGCGATCCCCAGCGTGTCGGCGAGCAGGAAGATATCGCCGATCAGATTGGCCGGGGCATAGGCTTCGACCTCCTGCGGCTTGGACGAGCCGCGATAGCCGCGCTGGTCGGGGGCGATGCAGCGGAAGCGGCCCGCGAAATGTGCGATCTGGTGGCGCCACGTCCGATGGCTCTCCGGGAAGCCATGCAGAAAAATCAGCACCGGCGCATCCACCGGGCCCTCGTCGACGATGTTGAGGTGGATGCCGTTGGGCAGATGCACCCGCTTCAGATCAAAGCTCATCACTGCTGCTCCAGCTTGTCCATGTAGCCCTTGGCGACCATGTCCGCGGTCTGATCAAACAGTGCCTCGGGCGTGCGGCGCGCTTCGCCCATCGCGAGCTCGAACCCTTCGGCGACGATGATCTCGCGTGTCCCGCTCGCGATCCCGTCGAGCATCTGGCGGGCGGCCACTTCGGCGGGGATGCCCTCGTCGATTGCTTTGTCTGAGCGCCCGCGCGCGGTGCCCTCGGCGGTGAGCGCGTTCCTCGACACATTGGTCGCGACCGAGCCGGGGTAGATGGTGTGGACGCTGACGCCGTTCACCGCCAGCTCCGCGCGCAGCGCATCGGCATAGCCCGCGAGGCCGAACTTGGCGGCGCAATAGGCGGTGCGCATCGGCACCCCGACCTTGCCCGCGATCGAGGAGATGAACCCGAGCGCGCCCGATCCGCGCTCCGCCATGTGGCCGATCAACCCTTGGGTGAAGGCGATCTGGGCGACGAGATCGACCTCGATGATGTCGCGATAGACCTGCATCGACGTCTTGAGCGCGCGGCTCCGCTGCGAGATGCCGGCATTGGCGAAGGCGATGTCGACATGGCCCTTCCACGCAATCGCCTTTGCGGTCGCGTCAGCCAGAGCGGCCTCGTCGCGCACATCGAAAGCGAGGATCATCGTCTCGCCACAATCCGCTGCGACCTCTTCCAGTCGCGCCGCATCGCGCCCCGACAGCACCACATGCGCGCCGCGCGCCGCCAATTCGCGCGCCAGCGCAGCGCCGATGCCCGATGATGCGCCGGTGATCCAAGCCACCTTGCCTGCGTAATCCATGTCTCTCTCCCTTTCGGCGAGAGGTAGCGGGCAGGCAGGCGGGGCGCAATCAGGTTGCGATTGCAGACCGGATCATATCGGCGAGATCCACCGGGAACACCGCCTCGTGCCAGCTTTCCAGCTCGGCGAGGGTAAACCAGCGGTGCTGCGTCATCAGCGCCTGCTCGAGTTCGGTATGGCCCGCCGTGTCGATCCGCGCCTCGTCCACGCGGATCAAAAAGAAGCGTTCGTCGGCCTGCACCGGCTCGCCCTCGACCGTGATGAATTCGGGCGTCATGCGCGCGATCTGGGGGCCGGGATCGGCGATGATGCCGGTCTCCTCGAGCAATTCGCGCCGTGCGGCATCCTCGAAGCTCTCACCCGGATCGACCTCGCCGCCCGCCGTCACCCAGAAGGGATCGCGCCCCGGCACGTCATAACGGAACATCAGCGCGCGGCCCTCGGGATCGAGCACGATGAGCCGCGCGGCGGGACGAAGGCGCAGGGCGGGGTTGAGCGTCATCCGGCCGGCACACTCGCCTTGATCGCCACGGCATGCACCCGCTGCCCGACGATATCGCCCAGCGCCGCGATCACCGCGCGCTGGCGGGCGAGGCGGTTCATCGCGGCGAAGACTGCCGCTTCGATCTCGATCGTGAAATGCGATTCGCCCGAGCCGTCGTCGCCCATGTGGCCCGAGTGCTTGGCGCTGTCGTTGATGATCGCGAGCTTCGTCGGGGCGAAAGCCTCGGTCAGAAGCGCATGCATTTCCTCGGCGACACTCATCACGGATTTCCTTTTTTGCATAGCCGGAAGGGCAATTCGGGCTTGGAACTTGCCCGCCCGATAGCCATTCAAGTCGCTTATGCCTTCACCACGATTCCACGGCCGCGTCGAGAGCCCCGGGCGGCGCTGCGAAGCTCCCGGCTGCCGCGAGGACGGCGAATTCCGCGCGCCCGGGCAGCGCCCGCACGGGTTCGACGGACCGGGCGAGTGGCGCTGGTTCTGTCTCCAGCATGTGCGCGAATTCAATGCCGGATACGACTGGTTCGAAGGCATGAGCGCCGAGGAAATCCTGCGCGCGCAGTCCCCGATTGCCGGGTGGCAGACCGAAAGCCGCGTGTTCCGCCCCACCGCCGGGATCGCCGACGGCCCGCGCTGGGCCGACTATGCCGATCCGCTCGACGCGATCGCCGCCCGCGCCCGCGGGATCAAGTCGCGCGCCGAGCGTGACGCCAAGGCCGCGCATGATTTCGCGCGGGCGCGCTTCAGCCGCGAGGAGGCGGCCGCGCTCGAGGTGATGGGCCTCGGCTCCGACACCGACCGCACCCGCCTGCGCCGCCGCTATTCCGAGCTCGTCCGCCGCTACCACCCCGACCGCAACGGCGGCGACCGCGCCCACGAGGCGCAGCTCACCGCCGTGGTCGACGCCTATCAGGTGCTGAAGAAAAGCGCGGCTTTCGCCTAGGCCTGCGCCGCCTTGATGATCGCGGCGTCGATGGCGTTGGCCTCGGCATAGGCGGGGCGCTGGGTGATGCGCTCGACATAGGCGCGGAAACTGGGGCGCTCGGGGATCGAGCCGAAGCGCAGGCCCCAGACGAACTGGCTGCCCACATAGGTGTCGGCCATGGTGAAGCGCGACCCTGCGGCGTAGTCGTTCGCCGACAGCCAGCTGTCGAGCGCGTCCAGCGTCAGCTCGAAGCTGCCGAAGCCTGCCATGCCGGTCTTGCCCTCGGGCACCTGCCAGCCCATCGCCTGCGCCACCACCGCCTGCTCCAGCGGCCCGGCGGCGAAGAACAACCAGCGGAAATAGGCGGCTTTCTCGTGGGCGTCGGGGAGCAGGCCCGCTTGCGGGTGCGTTTCGGCGAGGTAGTGGTTGATCGCGGCGCATTCGGTGACGACATGGTCGTGGCCGCCATGGTGATGCACCAAGGCGGGCACCTTGTTCATCGGGTTGATGTCCTTGAAGGCCTCGGGCCGCGTCGCCCAGTCGAATACGACGTGCTCGTAATCCGCGCCCGCTTCGTGGAGCGCCCAGCGGCTGATCTGACCACGGCTCATGGCGACGGTGTAGAAGGTGAATTCGGCCATTGGTGTCCTCTCCCTCAGGGTAATTTATGTGCGCGGTGCATCCTGCCGAAACGCCCAGCGCAGCGTACGGCCCATGCCCCATGTGGCGGCCCGTGCGGGCAGGGCGGTGAGCATCGGGCGCTGGAGGCTGAGCGTCGCGCGCGCCCACTCGGGCAGCATCGCGACGGCGTCGGCGGTGATCATGGTCTGGACGGCGAGCGGCGTGCCCGAAGGGCGCTGCGCGAGCACCAGCTGCGCGATCTCGCGCGCTTCCTTCGAGGTGGCAAGATCGCGGGCCAACTCGCGGAAAATCCTGTCGGCCTCCGCCCGCGTCTCGGGCACCGGATCGGCGCCGAGCGCGCGGGCGATGACGGCAAACTGGCGGTAATATTCGTCTTGCTCGGCGACGGGCATACCGGGGCGGACATGGCGGATATAGCCCGCAAGGAAGCTCTGCGCCTCGGTAACATGCACCCAGGCGAGGGTGCGCGGATTGGTCGCCTCGTAACGGGTGCCATCGGGCAGGGTGCCGCCGACGCGGGCGTGGATGCGGTTGACCCGCTCAATCGCCTTCATCGCCTCGTCGCGGTGGCCGAAGGTGGTGACTGCGATAAACCGCGCGGTGCGCCGCAGCCGTCCGTGCATATCCTCGCGGAAATTCGAGTGGTCGAGCACGCCTTGCAAGGCGTGCGGGTGGAGCATCTGCAGCAGCAGCGCGCGCACCCCGCCGGTCATCATCCCGACGATATCGGCATGCACCAGCCGGATCGGCGTGTCGCGCGCGAACAGCGCCTCGTCCGAAGGCGGGGTGGGGGTCTGCCCGGCGCTGGCATCGTGGAACACGCCGCGCACCTGCGAAACCAGCCTGAGGCGCAGCGATTCGAGGGGATCGGCCATTGCGGGCCAGCCTAGGCTCGGGAAACGCAATTATCGAGCGATCATCGCCCTTTTTTCGGACGCTCCAGCGCCTATCTCGCGAGCCATGCAGATCAACGCCGACTTTGCCGCCCCCGTGATCGTCGCAAGCAGCAGTCTGCCGTGGCAGGCCTCGCCCATGCAGGGGGTCGACCGGCGGATGCTCGACCGGGTCGGCGGCGAGGTTGCGCGGGCGACCAGCATCGTCCGCTATGCGCCGGGCAGTTCCTTCCCGGGCCACGTCCACGCTGGCGGCGAGGAGTTCATTGTCCTCGAAGGCGTGTTCCAGGACGAGCATGGCGACTATCCGGCGGGCACCTATGTGCGCAATCCGGTCGGCACGGCGCATGTGCCGAGCTCGGCGCCGGGGTGCACGATCTTCGTCAAGCTGTGGCAGTTCGATCCTGCGGACCGGGCGCAATTCGCGCTCGACCTCGCGAGCCTGCCGCTTGCCCCCGACCCGGCGCGGGCGGGGATCGCCGCAGCGGTTCTCAGCGCGCGCCCGGACGAGGACGTGCGGCTCGAGGTGTGGGAGGCGGACACAAGCGATACGCTGGCCGCGCCCGGCGGGTTCGAGCTGCTGGTGCTCGAAGGCAGCCTCGCCCACGAAGGCGGAACGCTCGCCCGCCACGACTGGGCGCGCTTTCCCGAGGGTGCGGCGCTGCCGCTGGTTGCGGGCCCCGAAGGCGCGCGGGTGTGGATCAAGCGCGGGCACCTCGCCGCGATCCGCCTGCCGCACCCAGCGCCCTGACTTGCAAATTAAGCAGGCCCCGCAAGGCAAAGCAGCGCTTGCAGGCGTGGCCCTTGCACTCTAACCGAACCCCACGATGACTGCACCTTCCCGCTCCACTGTCGCCGGCGCCAGCGCCATGCCCACCCAGCCCGACACCACGGTCGACGTCCGCGAGATGTTCGGCATTGATGTCGACTGGCAGGTCCCCGCCTTCTCGCAGCCCAGCGAGCACGTGCCCGAGACCGACGGCGCCTATGTGTTCGATCCGGACACGACGCTGGCGATCCTTGCGGGCTTCGCGCACAACCGCCGGGTGATGGTGCAGGGCTATCACGGCACCGGCAAATCGACCCACATCGAACAGGTCGCAGCGCGGCTCGGCTGGCCGAGCATTCGCGTCAACCTCGATGCCCATATCAGCCGCATCGACCTGATCGGGCGCGATGCGATCGTATTGAAGGACGGGCTGCAGGTCACCGAGTTCAAGGAAGGCATTCTCCCCTGGGCGCTCCAGCACCCGGTGGCGCTGACCTTCGACGAATATGACGCAGGCCGCCCCGACGTGATGTTCGTGATCCAGCGCATCCTCGAATTCGATGGCCGCCTGACGCTGCTCGACCAGAACCGCGTGATCACGCCCAACCCGTTCTTCCGCCTGTTCGCGACCACCAACACGGTCGGCCTCGGCGACACCTCGGGCCTCTATCACGGCACGCAGGCGATCAATCAGGCGCAGATGGACCGCTGGAACATCGTTGTGGCGCTCAACTACCTCAAGCCCGAGGTCGAGCAGCAGATCGTAAAGTCCAAGACCCCCAAGGCCGACGACAAGCTGATCGCCGACATGGTCAAGGTCGCCGAGCTCTCCCGTCAGGGCTTCATGAACGGCGACATCTCGACCGTGATGAGCCCGCGCACCGTCATCACCTGGGCGCAGAACGCGGCAATCTTCGGCTCGACCGGCTTCGCCTTCCGCCTCAGCTTCCTCAACAAGTGCGACGAGGCCGAGCGCACGCTGGTGGCCGAATATTACCAGCGCGTGTTCGGCGAGGATCTGCCGGAGGGCGCGGGCAAGAAGCGCTGACGGGCAGGCTTGCCGATTGCGGCAAGCTGCGCAAATCGCTAAGCTTCCGCCCGGAATCCTGACGGGGGAATGATCTTGCGACCGCTGCTTGCCACCTTTTCGGTGCCCGCCCTGTTGCTTGCTTGCGGGGGGGCTGCGCTGGCCCAGCAGAAGCTGCCCGACCGGATCGAATCCCCGGTCCTGTTCTTCCCCGCCGATGTCGAGGCTGCCGAACGCCAAGCGAAAGAGGGCGAGATATTCCTCACCATCCCGTTTCGCTGGGCCTTTTCGGGCAAGCTCGACCGCGATGTCGAAGTTGTCGCTGGCGAGCACCGCGCCACCCTGCGGGCAGGCGAGCTGCTCCCCAAAGTGCTGATCCCCGCTCCCGGAAAGACCAACGAGGGCCGGTTCCTGTTCTGCACCCGCAACAAGGTGATCGAGGATCGCAAAGGCGCCGCGCCGCTTGCCGCGCTGGTCGATTCGCTGCGTGACAGCCTGCGCGATGCGCAGTTCTGCGTCGAGGACACCGATGCCGACGGCAAGGTCGATCGCGGCGTGGTGTTCGGCAAGAGCAAGACCGAGATCGTGGGCGAGAGCTTCGCGCCCGCCACGGTGACCGACTTTGCCAACGAGATCATCCCCGGGGGCGGGGACCGGGTCGACATCAAGCTCGACGCAGTGGGCAAGAAGCGCTCGCGGCTGCTCGTCAATGTCTGGCAGAACGGCGATCCGCGTCCGTTTAGCGAGATGCAGAGCGGGCGGTTCTCCGCCGAAGTCTTTCCCTCGATCGAACACAAGACAAGCTTTCCGGCGGCGACCACGGTGTTCGGCGTGCGCATCTCGGTGCTCGGTGTCGAGCCGGCGGCCAACACCGCCACCCTCGGCTGGCGCCCGCTGGCAGGGCGCCGCGAATTCGTGATCATCCCGCGCGTCACCAACGTCTACACCACTTTCTGAGGCGCGCGGATGGCGGGTGATTTGTCTGCCTCGCCAAGGCGCTTGCCCACAAGTGTCCTAGGCTGGTAACACAGCCTTCACCATGGCGTTCTTCGACCGATTCCGGAAAGACCCGCGCGCCCGCGCCGATGCAGGGACAGGCACGCCTGCCGGGTTCTTCCCGCTCTACGAATCCACGCGTCCCGTCGATGACGAGGATGATGACGACCTGCCGCGCCCGCGCGTCTCGGCCGATCCTGCCTTCGACGAATGGGACGCCAAGCTTGGCCTTGTGGACGAGGCGCTCGCCGCGACCGAGAAGAAGCGCCTGCGCTGGTGGCAGCGCGATTACTGGCGCCAGCGCTCCAAGCTGTGGTGGACGGGGCGGGGCGTGCTCGCCACTTTCGCGGTGCTCGCGCTGCTGATCGGCTGGCTCACCATCACCGCGCCGCTCTCCAAGAGCCTCGAGCCCATCGCCCCGCCGCAGGTCACCCTGCTCGCCAGCGACGGGACGCCGATTGCCCGCCAAGGCGCGATCGTCGAGGCGCCGGTCAAGATCAAGGACCTGCCGCCGCACGTGGCGCAGGCCTTCATCGCGATCGAGGACCGGCGGTTTTACAGCCACTGGGGCATCGACCCGCGCGGCATCGCCCGGGCGGCGTGGACGGGCTATGGCGGGGGTTCCACCATCACCCAGCAGCTTGCGAAGTTCACCTTCCTCACCCCCGAGCAGAGCCTCACCCGCAAGGCGCGCGAGGCGCTGATCGCGCTGTGGCTGGAGGGCTGGCTGACCAAGGACGAGATCCTCGAACGCTACCTCTCCAACGCCTACTTCGGCGACAACCAGTATGGCCTTCGCGCCGCGAGCTTGCACTACTTCTACCGCCAGCCCGAGAAGCTGCGCCCCGAACAGGCGGCGATGCTGGCGGGGCTGCTCCAGGCGCCCTCGCGCTATGCGCCCACCAAGCACTACGACAAGGCCAAGGCGCGCATGGAGCTGGTGGTGGGGTCGATGGTCGACGAAGGCTACCTCACCCGCGCCGAGGCCGATGCTCTGCCCGATCCGCGCATCGACGTGCGCACCCGCAACGACAACCTGCCGACCGGCACCTACTTCGCCGACTGGGCGCTGCCGCTGGCGCGTGAGGGGATGGAGGCGAGCTATTCGCAGCAGACCCTCACCACCACGCTGGACTCGCGGCTGCAGGCGCTCGCCAGCCGCATCGTCGCGCGTGCGCCCTTGAACGGGGCGCAGGTCGCGCTGGTGGCGATGCGGCGCAATGGCGAGGTCGTGGCGATGGTCGGCGGGCGCGACTACGCCAAGTCGCCCTTCAACCGCGCCACGCAGGCGCGCCGCCAGCCCGGATCGACCTTCAAGACCCTCGTCTACCTCACCGCGCTCGAGGAGGGCTGGGAGCCCGACGACACCATCCCCAACACCCCGATCACCCAAGGCGCTTACCGTCCCAAGAACGCGCGCGAGCAGTACTCCGCCCAGATCACGCTCGAAGACGCCTTCGCCTCCTCGAGCAATGTCGCGGCCTTCCGGCTGTTCCAGGCGGTGGGCAGCGACAAGGTGATCCGCACCGCACGCCGCCTCGGCATCACCGCCGCCATGGCCGAGGGCGACCCGAGCCTTGCGCTTGGCACCTCCTCGATGACCCTGATGGAGCTCACCGCGGCCTATGCCGGGATCGCGGCCAACGCCTACCCGGTCGAGCCCCACGCCTTCCCGCGCGGTGAGCGCAGCTGGTGGGAGTGGATGACGACCGGCTCCAAGTCGATGTCCTCGCGCGTCCACGAGGACCTTGAAGGCATGCTGCGCGCCGCCATCAACCGCGGGACCGGACGGGGGGCCTCACTGCCGATCGCCAACTACGGCAAGACCGGGACGACGCAGGACTACCGCGATGCGCTGTTCGTGGGCTATGCGGGCGACCTCGTGGTTGGCGTGTGGATCGGCAAGGACGACAACACGCCCCTCAATGGCGTCACCGGCGGCAGCCTGCCTGCGCGCATTTGGCGCGACTTCATGCTCTCCGCGCTCAAGATCGACGCCGCGCCTGCTCCGCAAGCCGACGACACGCCCGATCCCGAAGGCCCGGTCCAGCCGCTCGACGTGATCGAGGGCGAGATCCCGCTCGGGCAGGACGGCACCAGCCTCAAGGTCGACGAGAACGGGGTCTCGCTGCGGCAGGACGGCGTGCCGCTTGAGGTGCGGGTCGAGGAGGGCGGCGTGGTGGTCAAGCCCGTCGCCGCGCCCACGCCGCCGCCGTAACGCCGTTCAGCTGGCGGCGTGTTGGAGACACATGAGACACTGTCCAGAAGCGGAAATCCCTTTGCCCCGCACCAGCGCTGCAAAGCATGGGAAAGGGCGCTCCGACTCGTCATGGGCACGACCCTGACAGGCGCGGGCCGTGTAGGAAAGTGTTTCAAACCATCAGGATATTCATGACCGCCGTCGCGATTGGCCGCGCGCGGTCGGCCTGCCATGCCTCGACCGTCACATTGGCATTGCGCCGCCCCAGCCGGGTGATGCGCCCCACCGCAAAGCTCGCCTGCGACTTGCCCGCGGCGAGATATTGGACGGTGATGTTGATCGGCTTGAGCAGCGGATCGCGCCCGGCCGCGATCAGCGCGGTGCGCAAGGCGGCATAGCCCGCATTCTCGAGCAGGCCCGCGGTCGCCCCGCCGTGGAAGTGCTGCGGGCGGCCTTCGACGACGGGGCCGAAATCCACCGTCAGCACCGGCATACCGCCCTCGCTCTCGCCGGTCAGCGTGACGCCGAGCGAACGGGCATAGGCAGGAAGTTCCAGCCCCTCAGGCATCGCCGCCACCCTTCAGCGCGGGATTATCCTCGCGCGGATCGGCGCCGATGGTCATGAAGCAGCCCGCGACATGCGCCACCGGATCGGCGAGGTCATCATCATAGGCGATGCCCCGCACAAAAGCCGCCGAGCGCGTGATGCGGTAGCACTCGACGCGCCCCTTCACGCTCGCCCGCTCACGCGCGGGGCGCTGGTAATCGACGCGCAGGTCGAGCGTCGCGACCGGCTGGAAGGTGCCGCGCGTCTGCCAGATTGCCATACCGCTCGCCATGTCCATCAGGCTGATGATCGGGCCTGAGGCCAGCACTGGCCGGCTGCGGTCCCCCAGCAGATCCTCACGCCACGGCAGTTCGAGCTCGACCCAGTTGTCGCCCTGATCGGTGAACCTCAGGCCGAGCCAGCCGGTATGGCCGTGGCGGAAAAACCACTTCGAGGCTTCGCGCGCGTCGAACCGGGGGGTGGGCGTGTTCATGGGGGTGCGCATAGGGCGAGGGGCGGTCGCCGCGCAATGCCTGAATTGGGGGGCAGAACGGGCAGGCCTAGGCGTCGTAGGCAATCACGATCGCGAAGATCACCGCGACGGCCAGCAGCATCAGGAACATGAGCCAGCAGCCCCGCCGCCGTCGCCGCCGCCGTTCGGCCAAAGCTTCGGCGGCGGCATCGGTGCCAAGCTCGGCCAGCACCTCGCCGACGACTTCGACCGCGCCGACGATCACTTCTCCCGCCGCGTCCAAGGGCATCTACAGGACTCCACCCGCCAGCCGGTCGATCGCGCCCTGCAAAATCACCGCCGCTGCATGGCTGTCGATCGCGGCAGCGCGCTTGGCGCGGCTCATGTCCTGGCCGATCATCGCGGCTTCGGCGGCCTGGGTCGACCAGCGCTCGTCCCACAGCAGGATCGGGAGCGCGAAAGCCTCGGCGCAGTTGCGGGCATAGGCGCGGGAGGCCTGCGCGCGCGGGCCTTCGGAGCCGTCCATGTTGCGCGGCAGGCCGAGCACCAGCCCCTTGACGCTGCGGCTCCTGATCAGTGCCGCCAGCGTTTCGCGGTCCTTGCCCCACTTGCCGCGCGCAATCGTCGTGCCGTTGGTGGCAAAGCGCCAGCCCGCATCGCAGGTCGCGGTGCCGAGCGTCTTGGTGCCGAGGTCGAGCCCGAGCAGCACGCCGCCCGCCTCGCCCACAGCGTCGGCAAAGCCGCGCGCGTCCTCGAAGATCAGCTCGCGGGCTTCCACGCGCTCGCCCGGCGGATCACGTCGGCTTGTGTGTTGGCCCAGAACAGCGGCAGGTCATAGACGTGGTAATTATTGCCCGGCAGCACGTAGGAGCCCATCTCCGGCGGCGCGCCGATCAGCAGCAACCCGCGCTTGTCGCAAGCCGCTGGGACGAGAGCGGGCACAAGCTCGCCCTTCTCCATCGAATCCTCGGGCACCAGCGTGCCGAGATTGGCGCTCTTGTCCGCTATGCCGCCGGTGAGGCCGGTGAGCGGGTTGGTACATAGCATCGGCTCGGTGCCCGGCGCGGTGCCGTCGAGCGCGGGGGAGTTCGCATAGGCATCGAGCACTAGGGCGGGGTCGGCAGGTTCGGCGAAGCTCGACCAGCTGATCACGCAGCCGGTCTGGTCGGCGGCGGTGCAGGCCGGCGTGCCCATCACCGGCAGATCATGCAGCGGCGAGACCGGCCAGCCGATCACATAGGCCGCAACCAGCCGCGCGGCGAGCGGGGTGCCCTTCACCTCCTCGGCGATCAGGCGCTTCAGATGCAGCGACCCTTGCGAATGGCCCGCGAGCACGATCGGGGTCTTGGAATCAACGCTTGAGACGAAGAAGCGGAACGCCTCGCGCACGTCGGCATAGGCGGCATCGACCGCCTGCCTGCCCTCGGGCGCGTCGGTGAGGAAGGCGCCGAAGGTAGCCTGCCGGTAGCGCGGGGCCCAGATCTCGGACGCGGCGTTGAAGGGGCTTGCCATGCCGCGCAGATAGATGCGGGCGATGCGCTCGGCTTCGGGATCGCCGCCATTTTCGAGCGGGGCGTTCCAGCTGGAGCGGTTCACGAAGCTGGTGGGGTGGACGAAGAAGACGGCGAACTGCGCCTTGGGCTCGGCCGGGGTGGGCAGCAGCCCGCGATCCCCCGCATAGGCGGGCTGCCAGCGCGCCGGGTCGTTCACGCCGATGCCGGGGCGCGAATACCACAGCTTGGGGTCTTCATAGGCATTGGCAGCAAGCGGCTTGACCGGGGTGAAGGGCGCCGAGGGCACCATCGCCAGCCGGGTCAGCTCGGTCGGAAAGCGCGCGAGCAGGAAGGCGCCCACCATCACCACAATGATGCAGAAGGCGAAGAAATAGAGGAACTTGCGGGCCATTTTGTGCGCGCCCTTCGGGTTACTTGGCCGCCGCCCCTTCGGCGATGGCGGGCCGCAGGGTGGTCCACGCCCGGTCGCCGCGCAGGCTGGTGTACCAGCTCGCCGGGTTCCAGGTGGTCGAGCCGTCGAGGCTGAAGGTGATGAACTCCGCGCGCCCGCCGATATTGGCGAGCGGCACCGCGCCGCCCAGACCGCGCGGCAGCGGCGCGCGGCTGTCCGCGCTCAGGTCGCGGTTGTCGCCCATCACGAAAACGCTGTCAGCCGGCACCTTGTAGGGCCCGAAATTGTCGAGCTCCTGGTTGATGAAATCGATGGTGAGGAAGGTCGCGCCGTTGGGGAAGGTTTCGCGGTAGGCACGCGGATCGAAATAGTCCTTGCCGTCGGGGCCGGTCTTGCGGAACTCCTCGAAATTGTCGAGGCAGGGGTGCTGGCCGTTGTCGTCCTGGCACATCAGTTCGGGCTCGAACGGCAGGCGGACGGAGGGCACGAGCTCGCGCTTCACGGGCTTGCCGTCGAGGATGATCTGGCCGTCGCGCACCTCGATGGTGTCGCCGGGCAGCGCGACCACGCGTTTGATGTAATCCTCGTCGCGCTCGGGATGGACGGGGATGACGATGTCGCCATATTCGGGGGTGGCGGGCCAGACGCGGGTCGAACTGCGCGGCAGGATGTGGAAGCTCGCCGAGGCCCAGGACCAGCCATAGGGATACTTGCTCACCACCAGCCGGTCGCCCACCCACAGGCTCGGCATCATCGAGGTCGAGGGGATGTAGAACGGCTTGGCGACGAAGCTGTGGAACGCCAGCACCGCGAGCAGCATCAGCGCAAGGCCGCGGATTTCGGCGAACCAGTTGATCTTTTCAGGGGCTTCGCTGTCGGTCACTTGCGGGCTTTCGCTTGTTGCAATCGGGGTCGCCATGGGGAGGGCCTAGGGCAGGGGTATGGCTTCGATGATCACGAAGGCCTGTGCCCATGGGTGATCGTCGGTGAGGGTCAGGTGAATCCGCGCCTCATGGCCTTTCGGCGTCATTTCTTCAAGCCGCAATGCCGCGCCGCCGGTGAGCATCAGGGTCGGCGCGCCCGAAGGCGCATTCACTACACCAATGTCCTTCATGAACACCCCGCGCTTGAACCCGGTGCCGACGGCCTTGGAGAAGGCCTCCTTGGCGGCAAAGCGCTTGGCGTAGGTGCCCGCGATGGTGAACGGCCGGCTGCGGGCCTTGGCGATCTCGGTGGGAGTGAAAACGCGGTTCTCGAACCGCTCGCCATAGCGGGCAAGCGAATTGGCGATCCGCTCGATATTGCAGAGGTCGGAGCCCATGCCGATGATCACTTGAACGCCCTTATGATAACCGCGACCAGCAGGCCGATGGCGACCACGTGGAGCATCACCTGCGCCTTGAACAGCGGGTGCGCGAAGTCACCCTTGGCGACGCGGATCGCGCCGACGAAACCGAAGATCATCAGCGCGATCCAGCCGACCGCAAAGACCATCATGACCTTCTGGCTCAGCGCAAAGCCGAGGAAGCCGATGGCGATGAGGAACAGCGCGGCCGCGCCAAAGGCCCAGCGCTTCTGTTCGCCGGTGAGGGCGGGGAGCTCGGGTTCGCTCACCGCACCTCGTCCATCAGCTCGCGCATCCGGCGGATCGCTGTTTCGAGGCCGACGAACACCGCCTCGCCGATGAGGTAGTGGCCGATGTTGAGCTCGGCGATCTGGGGGATGGCGGCGATGGGTTGCACGTTGTCGAAGGTGAGCCCGTGGCCCGCGTGCGGCTCGATCCCGTTCTTGGCGGCGAGCGCGGCCATGTCGGTGATGCGGCGCAGCTCGCGGGTCACGCGCTCGGCGTCATTGTCGAGGAAGGCGTGGGCATATTCGCCGGTGTGGAATTCGACCACCGGCGCGCCGAGGCGCAGGGCGGCGTCGAGTTGCCGCTCGTCCGCCTCGATGAACAGCGAGACGCGGATGCCCGCGCTGCGCAGTTCCTCGCAGATCGGGACGAGGGTGTTGTGCATCCCCGCGGCGTCCAGCCCGCCCTCGGTGGTGCGCTCCTCGCGCTTTTCGGGGACGATGCAGGCGGCGTGGGGCTTGTGGCGCAGGGCGATGGCCAGCATCTCGGGCGTGGCGGCCATTTCGAGATTCAGCGGCAGATTGGTCGCTGCCTGAATGCGCGCGAGATCCTCGTCGCGGATATGGCGGCGGTCTTCGCGCAGGTGCGCCGTGATCCCGTCGCCGCCGACCGCCGCGACGATCTCCGCCGCGCGCACCGGATCGGGATGATCCCCGCCGCGCGCGTTACGGATGGTCGCGACATGATCGATGTTGACACCGAGACGAAGGTGCGAGGGGGTAAGGGTCATGAGGTTCCTTGCGGGCAGGCGGCCGCGGCGAGCAGATCGTGGCTGAACCCGCTCCCCTGCCACACTTCGCCGAAATCGAAGGGCTTTTGCTGGGAGAAGGCGACCACAGCAATTTGCTTGTCGGGCAGGATGAAATTGCGCACCTGCACCGCGCCGATATCGCCGCGGCGCTCGACGATCTTCACCGGCGCGTCGCAGCCCTTCAAGGGCACCTCGAACACCCATTGGCCGAGCGCCATGTAGCCCAATGCCGGATCGCCCTTCCACATCTCCGCCAGCGCCTCGGGGCCGAGCAGGTCGCCGGGCATCAGGGCGTTGTCGATGGCGAGAATATCGTCAGGCTCACCATAGAGCCCGGCCGACGCGCCGTAGGCCGACAAATCGACTTCCTCCTCGCGCTTGCCGTCGATGAAGCCCCAGCGGGTGAATTGCTCACCCGGATAGGCGCCCGCGAACTCGAAGCCGAGGGGGCCGGCGATGTCGCGCAGGAACAGCTTGTCCCAGCTGAGGCCCGTCACCGCTTCGAGCACCGCGCCCAGCACCATGAAGTCGCAATTATTGTAGGCCCAGTCCCCGCCGGGCGCGCCGGTGACGGGCCCGGCGCAGAAACCGGTCACCGGATCGCGGCTGCCCTTGAAATCGGCATCGTAGAATTCAGGCGCATCGGCGGGGTTGGGCAGGCATGCGCGGTGCTGGAGCAGGTTGCGGATCGTCGCAGTGCCCGCATTGGCCGAGCGGAAGGCGGGGAGATAGGTCGCGACCGGCTGGGCGAGATCGATCTTGCCGCGCTCGACCTCGCGCATCACGAGGATCGCCACGATCTGCTTGGTGACCGAGGCCCAGCGCCAGGTCAGCCCGTCGGGCCAGCCGCGGTCGGGTTCGGGGAGGAGGCCGGTCCAGCCGAACCGGGCGGGGTAATCGTCCCGTGCAGGATCGGTGCTGTCCGAGATGACGATATCGCCCTCGAACTTCGCCGCGCGGATGACGGCGCCCACCTCGTCCAAGGGGAAGTCCTTCGCGACCGCCGCAGCAGGAAGGCTGAGGGCCAGAATGGCGGCGAGGGTGCGGATCATTGGGGGCGCTATTCCTTGCGGCTTCCGGGCTTCGTCACTTCTACGGCCGCCAGCGCTTCGGGGATGTCACTTTCGTCATAGGTCGGAAAATCGAAGGCGAGCAGCGGATAGAACGGCACGCCCAGATCGACCGACCCGCAGGAACGGTCGATGATTGCGCATTCGGCGATCACTTCGCCGCCCTCGCGCGCGACCGCGGCGATCGCTTCGCGGCTGGAGAGGCCGGTGGTGACCACATCCTCGACCATCAGCACCTTGGCGCCCGGCGTGAGCGCGAAGCCGCGGCGCAGGTGAAAGACACCGTCCGGGCGTTCGAGGAACAGCGCGTCGAGCCCCATCGCGCGGCCGACTTCGTGGCCGATGATGATCCCGCCCATCGCCGGGGAGACCACCACGTCGATCTGTTCGCGCACTTCGGCAGGGATGCCGGCGACCACCGCCTCGGCGATCCGGGCGGCGCGGGCAGGGTTCATCAGCACCCGCGCGCATTGCAGGTAATGGCCGCTGTGGCGCCCGGACGAGAGCTTGAAATGGCCCTCGAGCAGCGCGCCAGACCCGCGGAACTCGGCCAGAACTTGCTCTTGATTCACAGACGAACTCCTCGAAAAGCCTAGGGAATGGCACCAGCTTGCGCGGGCGGCACGGGCGCGTGCATAATTTTCTCCCTAGAAGCGCTTGAGGCCCTCGGCAAGCACGGCTAAGGGCGACGATGAAGCTGGCCAAACGGTCGGCCAAACGCTGTCCGTGACGGGTCTCGAGGGGACCATACGCTGCGGGCAGTATGGGATCAGATTAGAACCACTTGGACACATGCTCATGGGTCAGAGGGACACCCGTATGAAAAATTCTATCCTGGCGGTGATTGCTGCCGGGCTCGCGGCGTTTATTCCGCTGGCCGTTCCGGCGCATGCGGTAGTCGCGCCCACCGATGCCGCTGCGGCGGCTGCTGGCCCTGCGACAGACGCACTGGAATCGCCCGCTTCGGCGCCCACGGCAGACGCTGCGGCCGCTGAAACGACGAGCGCCTACACCCCGATGAAGCCCACCGCGGGCAAGGGCATGCCGACGTCCTACGAGGACGATCCGATGAAGAGCCTGACCTTCCAGGACCAGTATTCGGACAACGGCGAATATGCGCTGTGGATGCACGATATCATCCTGATGCCGGTGATCACCGCGATCAGCCTGCTGGTGCTCGGCCTGCTGCTTTACGTGGTGTTCCGCTTCAACCGCCGCGCCAATCCGGTGGCCTCGAAGACCACGCACAACACCATGATCGAAGTGGTGTGGACGATCCTGCCGGTGATCATCCTCGTGATCATCGCCGTCCCCTCGATCACGCTGCTGGCGCGCCAGTATGAAACCCCGCCCGCCAATGCCGTCACCATCAAGGCGACCGGCTACCAGTGGTACTGGGGCTACACCTATCCCGATCACGGCGAGATCGAAGTGATCTCGAACATGCTGGATGAAGCCGCTGCAGCCAAGTCGGGCGAGCCGCACCAGCTGGCGGTCGACAACCGCATGGTGGTGCCCGCGGGCGTGCCGTTGCGCATCCAGACCACCGCGAGCGACGTGATCCACGCCTTCGCGGTGCCCTCGCTGTGGTTCAAGATGGACGCCGTTCCGGGCCGTCTCAACGAGAAGCTGCTGACCATCAAGGAGCCGGGCGTCTATTACGGCCAGTGCTCCGAGCTGTGCGGCGCGCGGCATGGTTACATGCCGATCGTCGTCGAGGCGCTGCCGCCGGCCGAATTCGCTGCCTGGGTGAAGGCGCAGGGCGGGACGATGCCCGGCGAGGAAGCGGCTCCGGCCGCTGCCGCTGCCGAGCCTGCCGCCGCGAACACCGCTGGCTGAACCGACTAGATTGTACCTGAGAAGAGTAGCTGATCATGGCAACCACCGCTGAAGGCTTCGACATTCACGATCACGGGCACGACACCCACGATCACGCGGACCACAAGCCGGGCTTCTTCGCCCGCTGGTTCATGTCGACCAACCACAAGGACATCGGCACGATGTATCTGATCTTCGCGATTATCGCGGGGATCGTAGGGGGTGCCATTTCGGGCATCATGCGTGTCGAGCTGCAGGAACCGGGCATCCAGTACCTGCAGTGGTGGGCCCAGTTCATGGGCGGCGGCAATGATCTGAACACTGCGCTCCACATGTGGAACGTGTTCATCACCGCGCACGGGTTGATCATGGTGTTCTTCATGGTCATGCCCGCGATGATCGGCGGCTTCGGCAACTGGTTCGTCCCGCTGATGATCGGCGCGCCGGACATGGCCTTCCCGCGCATGAACAACGTGTCGTTCTGGCTGACGGTGGCTGGCTTCGTCAGCCTGCTGTTCTCGCTGTTCGTCCCCGGCGGCACCGGGCCTGGTGCGGGCACCGGCTGGACGGTCTATGCGCCGCTCTCGACCACCGGTTCGGTCGGTCCGGCGGTCGACTTCGCGATCTTCTCGCTCCACCTTGCGGGCGCAGGTTCGATCCTGGGTGCGACCAACTTCATCACCACCATCTTCAACATGCGCGCGCCGGGCATGACCCTGCACAAGATGCCGCTGTTCGTGTGGTCGGTGCTGGTCACCGCCTTCCTGCTGCTGCTGGCGCTGCCGGTTCTGGCCGCTGCCATCACCATGCTGCTGACCGACCGCAACTTCGGCACCACCTTCTTCAACCCGGCCGGCGGCGGTGATCCGGTGCTCTATCAGCACCTGTTCTGGTTCTTCGGCCACCCCGAAGTCTACATCATGATCCTGCCGGGCTTCGGCATGATCTCGCAGATCATCGCCACCTTCTCGAAGAAGCCGGTGTTCGGCTATCTCGGCATGGCCTACGCGATGGTCGCGATTGGCGTGGTCGGCTTCATCGTCTGGGCGCACCACATGTACACCGTGGGCCTCGACGTGAACACGAAGATGTACTTCACGGCCGCCACCATGGTGATCGCGGTGCCGACCGGCGTGAAGATCTTCAGCTGGATCGCGACGATGTGGGGCGGCAGCCTCAGCTTCAAGTCGCCGATGGTCTGGTCGATGGGCTTCATCTTCCTGTTCACCGTGGGCGGCGTCACCGGCGTGGTGCTCGCCAATGGCGGGATCGACGACAACCTGCACGACACCTACTACGTCGTCGCGCACTTCCACTACGTGCTGTCGATGGGCGCGGTGTTCTCGATGTTCGCCGGCTTCTACTATTGGTTCCCGAAGATGAGCGGGCGGATGCACTCCGAACTGCTGTCGCACATCCACTTCTGGACCTTCTTCGTCGGCGTGAACGTGATCTTCTTCCCGCAGCACTTCCTGGGGATGCAGGGCATGCCGCGCCGCTATCCGGACTATGCCGAGGCCTACCACTTCTGGCACCAGATCAGCTCTTACGGCTATTACATCATGGCCGGCTCGATGCTGTTCTTCTTCGTCAACATCCTCTACGCGCTGCTGGCCGGCAAGAAGGCCGAAGCGAACCCGTGGGGCGAAGGCGCGACGACGCTCGAGTGGACCCTGCCGAGCCCGCCGCCCTACCACCAGTTCGAGACCCTGCCCGTCATCACGGATGCGAACGACTACCACGATCACCGTCCTTTGACGGCCTGATCGGCTCCCCCGCCGGAGCGAAATGAACGAGGGGGAGCGCGGGCCTAGGTCTCGCGCTCCTTCGCAATGGAACCGATAGGCATAATGGCAAGCACCGCACCCCAATCCGGCTCGAAGGTATCTGCTGCGCAGATGCCCACGGAGTGGCGCGATTTTCTCGCGCTCACCAAGCCGCGGGTGATGACGCTGGTGATCTTCACCGCGATCTGCGGCATGCTGGCGGCGCCTGGCACCATTCACCCGGTGATCGCTTTCACCGCGATCCTCGCCATCGCGATGGGCGCAGGCGGGTCGGCGGTGCTCAACATGTGGTGGGAAGCCGATATCGATGCGGGCATGAAGCGCACCATGAACCGCCCGCTGCCGGGCGGACGGATGGCGCGCGAGGATGCACGCGATTTCGGCGTTTTCCTGTCGGGCGTGTCGATCGTGCTGATGGGCCTTGCGGTGGGCTGGCTCGCCGCTGCGCTGCTGCTGGCGGCGATCATCTACTACGCCGTGATCTACACCATGTGGCTGAAGCCGCGCACCCCGCAGAACATCGTCATCGGCGGCGGCGCGGGCGCCTTCCCGCCGCTGATCGGCTGGGTCGCCGTGACGGGTGACATCACCGCGATGCCGCTCCTCCTGTTCGCGATCATCTTCTTCTGGACGCCCCCGCATTTCTGGGCGCTCGCGCTGTTCGTGCAGACCGATTACGCCAAGGTCGGCATTCCGATGCTCCCTGTGGTCGCGGGCGAGAAGGTCACGCGCCGCCAGATCATGTTCTACACCCTGCTCCTCGCACCCATCGCCGTCGCCCCCTGGGCTATCGGCGGGACGAGCTGGATCTATGGCTCGGTCGCGGTGGTGCTCTCCGCGATCTTCGTGGTGCTCGCCATGCCGGTCTTCACTCGCATGCGCGCCGAGACTGACGCCATGACGCCGGAAAAGACGCTGTTCAAATTCTCGATCGTCTACCTCTTCGTGCTGTTCGCTGCGCTCGTCGCCGACCGCGTCGCGGCCTATCAGGGGCTCATCGCATGACCCCCGACGAGGAAAAGGAATTCCTCCGCCGCCGCAAGGCGCGCAATCTGGTGGTCGCGGGCACGCTGATCTTCTTCGTGGTGCTGTTCTACGCCATCACCATCGTGCGCATCGGAGGCCAGCACTGATGGCGTCTGCCGCGCCCCTTTCGCCTGAAGCCGCGCGCAGCAACCTGCGCGTCGGGCTGATGGCAGTTGCGGGCGCGCTGGCGATGCTGGGCTTGGGCTATGCCTCGGTGCCGCTCTACCGCCTGTTCTGTCAGGTCACGGGCTTCGGCGGCACCACCATGATCGCCTCCGAGAGCAAGGCCGCCGCGGCCGCTGCCGCTGCGACAGGCCAGAAAATCTCGATCCGCTTCGATGCGACGAGCGCGATGGGCATGCCCTGGACTTTCGAGCCCAGCCAAGCGACCGACACCGTCACCATCGGTGAGCGCGACATCGCCACCTACATCGCGCGCAACAACAGCGAGCAGACCATCACCGGGGTCGCCACCTTCAACGTGACGCCCGAACAGGCCGGCAAGTACTTCAACAAGGTCCAGTGCTTCTGCTTCACCGAGCAGACGCTCGCGCCCGGGCAGGAAGTGACCATGCCGGTGCTCTATTTCGTCGACCCGGCGATGCTGAACGACCCCAACATGAAGGGTGTCGAGCAGATCACGCTGAGCTATACTTTCCACCGCGCCGAGGCGCCGCAGGACGCGGCTCCCCGGAGCACCAATTGATCCGCTAAACCCAGGGACGGGAACATCCACATGGCTGGCAAGGCAAACCACGATTACCACATCCTCGAACCCGATATCTGGCCGCTGATCGGCTCGATCGCGGCGCTCACCTTCACCAGCGGCATGGTGCTCAGCTTCCACCCCGACCTGTTCGGGCAGAGCGGCAAGATCGTGGCTGGCCTCGGGCTTGCCGGGCTGATCGCGACCTTCTTCATGTGGTTCAAGAACATCGTGGTCGAAGCCCAGCGCGGCGATCACACCCCGGTGGTGCAGCTGCACCTGCGCTACGGGATGATCCTGTTCATCGCGTCGGAAGTGATGTTCTTCGTCGGCTGGTTCTGGAGCTTCTTCGATTTCGCGCTGTTCCCGACCGCGCTCGAATATGACCATGCCACCGGCGCCACCACCAGCCTGTTCGGCACCGAAGGCGCGGTTGCGGCCTTCATCCCCGAAGGCATGGAAGTGCTCGATCCCTTCGCGCTTCCGCTGCTCAACACGCTGATCCTGCTGTGCTCGGGCACCACGGTGACCTGGGCGCACCACGCGCTGATCCATGGTGACCGCGAGGGCCTCAAGCAGGGCCTGTGGGCGACCGTCGCGCTCGGCGTGCTGTTCAGCGCGATCCAGGCCTACGAATATTCGGCCGCGCCCTTCGGCTTCGGCGGGAACACCTATTCCTCGGCCTTCTACATGGCGACCGGCTTCCACGGCTTCCACGTGCTGATCGGGACGATCTTCCTCGCCGTCTGCCTCTATCGCACCTATCTCGGCCACTTCACCCCGCGCCAGCAC
The DNA here is from genome assembly GCA_945878845.1 of Erythrobacter sanguineus. GTDB lineage: Bacteria > Pseudomonadota > Alphaproteobacteria > Sphingomonadales > Sphingomonadaceae > Erythrobacter > Erythrobacter sanguineus_A. The sequence continues at coordinate 52,621 of CAMCUB010000004.1, forward strand.
TTCGGCTTCGAAGCGGCGGCGTGGTACTGGCACTTCGTCGACGTGGTGTGGCTGTTCCTGTTCGTCGCCATCTACGTCTGGGGCGGCTGGGGCGCCGAATACCACTGATGACCGCAGGGCCTTCCGATCCTGTGCAAAACAAGGGGCAGCCGGGACTCGTCTCGGCTGCCCTTTCCGGTTTGTGCCCCCGCTGCGGCGCGAAGACGCTTTTTTCCGAACCGGCCGGGCTGGCGGAGGAATGTGCGAACTGCGGGCTCGATTTCTTCGCGCTGGAGCGCGGCGGGCGCTTTGTCGGCGTGGTGACGATGCTGCTGGCGCTGGCGCTGATCATGGCCGCACTGGCGGTCGACGAATGGCTGCGCCCGCCCTTGTGGGCCAGCCTCGTGGTCTGGGGGCCGGTTACGGTCGGCTGCGTGATCGGCGCGCTTCGCATCTACAAGACCATGTGGGTCTATCACCAATACGAGGAACGCTCCGAATGACCGCCCGCCGCGTGCCGATTTTTGCGACCATCGTGGTGATAGCGGCGGTGCTCACCATGGTGGCGCTGGGTGTCTGGCAGTTGGGGCGCCGGGCCGAGAAAGAGGCCCTGCTTGCCAGCTACACGGCAGCAGCGGGTGAGAACGGGGTCGTTCCCTTCCCGATCGCAGGCGACGGCGCCGATGTCTGGTTCCGCCGCAGCGAGGTCGAATGCCTCGGCGCACCGGTGATCGAACCTGTCGCAGGCACTGCGGCGAGCGGCCAGAAGGGCTGGGTGCAACGCGCGAGCTGCAAGGTGAGCGGGGATGCCGTCGTCCCGGTCGATCTCGGTTTCAGCCGTGACCTTGCCAAGCCCGCTTGGCCGGGCGGTAAGCTCACCGGCGTAATCGCCCCCGGTCCGCGCCTTGTCGCCGACCCGCCGATTGCCGGTTTGCAGCCCATGGCCAAGCCCGATCCCGGCGACTTGCCCAACAACCACCTCGCCTATGCCGGGCAGTGGTTCTTCTTCGCCCTGACCGCGCTTGTCATCTACGTGCTGGCATTGCGGCGGCGAGGGCGCTAGTCGCCTTCGCATATGCAATACGTCTCGACACGCGGCAGCGCACCGGCGCTCGATTTCGAAGGGGTGACGCTCGCTGGGCTAGCCAACGACGGGGGGCTCTATGTGCCCGCCGAGTGGCCGCGCTTCTCGGCCGACGAGATCCGCTCCATGCGCGGCCTCGCCTATCCCGATCTCGCCGCGCGGATCATGGCGCCCTTTGTCACGCCCAGCCTGACCGAGGATGAACTCCTCGCCCTGTGCCACAAGGTCTATGGCGATTTCGGCCACGCTGCGGTCACCCCGCTGGTGCAGCTCGATAAGCAGCACTGGCTGCTCGAACTGTTCCACGGGCCGACGCTGGCGTTCAAGGACGTCGCACTGCAACTGCTCGGCCGCTTGTTCGAGAACTTCCTCGAGCGCCGCGGCGAGCGCCTGACCATCGTCGGCGCGACCAGCGGGGACACCGGCTCGGCGGCGATCCAGGCCGTGGCCGGGCTCGACCGGGTCGAAATCTTCATGCTCCACCCGCGCGGGCGGGTCAGCGACGTTCAGCGCCGCCAGATGACCACGGTGCGCGCGCCCAATGTCCACAACCTCGCCATCGAGGGCAGCTTCGACGACGCGCAGGCACACGTGAAGCGCATGTTCACCGATGGCGACGTGATCCACACGCTGAACCTCGGCGCGGTCAATTCGATCAACTGGGCGCGGCTGATGGCGCAGGTGGTCTATTACTTCGCCAGCGCGCTCCAGCTTGGCGCGCCCGACCGCACCGTCGCTTACTCGGTGCCGACCGGCAATTTCGGCGACGTCTTCGCAGGCTATGTCGCCGCGAAGATGGGCCTTCCGATCGAGCGCCTGATCGTCGCCACCAACATCAACGACATCCTCCACCGCGCGCTCTCCAGCGGCGACTATTCGGCGGGCGGGGTGACCGCGACCATCACCCCCTCGATGGACATTCAGGTCTCCTCCAATTTCGAGCGTCTGCTGTTCGACGCCGGCGGGCGTGACGGGGCGGCGATGGCCGAGCAGATGCGCGCCTTCGAAGCCTCCAAGGCGATGCAGCTCACCAACGCGCAAGCACAAGGCGCCTCCGCGCTGTTCACCAGCGCCCGCGCCGGCCAGACCGAGACTGCCCGCGCGCTGCAATGGGCCTACCGCGCCTGCGGACGGGTGATCGATCCGCACACTGGCGTGGGCCTCCACGCCGCGCGCGCGCTGGCGGACAATGGCACCGTGCCCGCCGGCGTGCCGCTCGTCACCCTCGCCACCGCACACCCCGCCAAGTTCCCCGACGCGGTCGAGCGCGCGGTGGGCATGCGCCCGGCGCTCCCGGCGCGGGTCGGCGACCTGTTCGGGCGCGAGGAGAGCTTCGTCGAGATCCCCGGCGATTACGCCGCGACCCGCGACTACGTGCTCGGTCACGCCGGGAACGCCTGATGGCGCGCCTCGTCCAGCAGCCGCTGGTTATGGCGTGCGAGGGGTGGGACTCGTATCGCCTGCTCGACAGCGGGGCAGGGCGCAAGTGGGAGAGCTTCGGCCCCTACAGCTTCGTCCGCCCCGAGCCGCAGGCCCTGTGGCAGCCGCGCCAGCAGGATTGGCGCGCGGATGGCGAGTTCATTCCCGGATCGGACGAGGACGGCGGCGGGCGCTGGCAGTTCACGGGACAATTCACCGGACGCCTGCCTGACGAGGGCTGGGAGCTTGCGTGGAACGAGGTCCGCTTCACCGCGCGGCCCACACCTTTCCGCCACCTGCAATTCTTCCCCGACATGGCCCCGGTGTGGGACTGGATGCGCGGCCGCCTCGAGGGGATGGATGCGGCCGAGACCATGAACCTGTTCGGCTATACCGGCCTCGGCACGCTGGCGCTCTCGCGCCATGGCAAGGTGACGCATGTCGATGCCTCCAAGAAGTCGGTCGCCCAGGCGCGCGAGAACGCCGTGCTCTCGGGCATGGCTGAGCGCCCGATCCGCTGGCTGACCGACGATGCCGCCAAGTTCACCGCGCGCGAGGTGCGGCGCGAGCGGCGCTATGACGGGATCATCCTCGATCCGCCGAAGTTCGGGCGCGGGCCCGAGGGCGAGGTGTGGCGGCTGGAGGAACACCTCCCCGGCCTCGTCACCGATTGCGCCCGGCTGCTCGACGGCGACAGCCGCTTCCTGTTCCTCACCGTCTATGCCGTGCGGATGAGCAGCCTTGCGATCGCGGGGCTGCTCGAAGAGGCGCTCGGGCACCTGCCGGGGGTGATCGAGCACGGCGACCTCGCGGTGCGCGAAGAGGGCGAGGGCGGGCGGCTGCTGCCGACCGCGATCTTCGCCAGATGGAGCAATCCCGTCTAAGGGCGCTGCCATGACCGATTCGCTCACCCTTGAAGTCAATGATCTCGTCGTCGATGTCCTGACCGGCATCTATTCCGAGGAGACCGGCAAGCCCCAGCCGCTGCGCATCTCGATCGCGGCGCGCTATGCCGTGGCCGATCGCTATGATCCCGACACGCCGCTCGAGGCTTCCAAGAACTACATGGACTTGAAGTTCGCCGCCTCCGAAGGCCTGCCCGCGGGCGTGCACTTCAAGCTGATCGAGGCGGTCGCGGACCATATCTGCGAGACCCTGTTCGTGGGCGACGCCAAGGTCGAGGCGGTGACGGTCAAGATCGTCAAGCTCGCCATTGCCGAGGCGAACGAGCAGATCGGCATCACGCTCCATCGCCAGCGCCGTCCTGACCACGGTTGAGCGCATGCAGCGGCAGCTCGAGATCGGCCTGCTGCCAGACGGCGCGCTTGATGCGCAGACCGCCTTCATGGCGCTCCACCTCGAGGCCGCGCGCGCACTGCTGGCCGACACCGCGACCACCGCGCTCGCCATCGTCCTGCCGCCCGCCGCGCATGGCCACCGCGACTGGCGCCTCGCGCTCGCCCGCGATCTGGCGCGTGAAGTCGCTCCCAAGCGCGTCAATATTGTCTCCGGTCACCCTGGCGAGGCGCTCGCCGCCACATTGCGATTTTTGGCAGATGCGCCCGGGGTGACAGGGCAGTATCTGGTGTGCCATGAATGAGCCCGTGTCGCTTTCCGAACCCCGCCAGCCCGACCTGATCCTCGTCGGGGATCGCCCGCGCCCGCTGGTCGATGGCTTCATGCGCCGCATCACCTATCTGCGCCTCTCGGTCACCGACCGCTGCGACTTGCGCTGCTCATATTGCATGCCCGAGCGCATGACCTTCCTCCCCAAGAAGGAGGTCCTCAGCCTCGAGGAGCTATACGAGCTTGCCACCGGCTTCATCGCGCGCGGCGTCACCAAGATCCGCATCACCGGGGGCGAGCCGCTGGTGCGGCGCGACATCATCGACCTGTTCGGCGCCTTGGGCCGCAGGCTCGGCGATGACCTCGAAGAGCTGACGCTGACCACCAACGGCACCCAGCTTGCGCAGCACGCCGACGCTTTGGCCAAGGCCGGGGTGCGGCGGGTCAACGTCTCGCTCGACACGCTCGACGCTGCGAAGTTCGCCGAACTCACCCGCCGCGACAGCCTGCCCCAGGTGCTCGAAGGCATCGCCGCGGCCAAGGCGGCCGGGATCAGGGTCAAGCTCAACGCCGTGGCGCTGAAGGGCGTCAACGAGGATGAGCTTCCCGACCTCATCGCCTGGGGCCACGCCCAAGGCCACGATGTCACTCTGATCGAGGTCATGCCGCTGGGCGATGTCGAGGAGGAGCGGCTCGACCAGTATCTGCCGCTCGACACCGTCCGCAGCGCGCTCGAGAGCCGCTGGACGCTGACCGACAGCGACCACAAGACCGGCGGCCCCTCGCGGTATGTCGACATCGCCGAGACCGGAGGCAGGCTCGGTTTCATCACCCCGCACACCTCCAACTTCTGCTCCGGGTGCAACCGGCTTCGCGTCACCGCCACCGGCCAGCTGTACCCCTGCCTCGGCGGCGGCGAGCGGGTTGACCTGCGCGCCGCGCTGCGCTCGGACACGCCCGACGCCAGCCTCTCCGCCGCGCTCGACGAGGCGCTGCGGATCAAGCCCGAGAAGCACGCCTTCCGCATGGACCAGCGCGGCGCGGCCCCTGCTCTGGCGCGGCATATGTCGATGACCGGCGGCTGAGCATGCCGCCGCGTCATCGCAAGGAGCCCCGACCGGCATGGCCCACCATCCCCGCCAGCGCAGCATCGCGGTGCTCGCCGCGCCCACCGGCAGCGCGGCTGTGATCCGCGTCGTCTACCTCGGCAAGCTCGCCGATGTCGCGGGTAAGCCGGTGAGCGAGTTCGCTTCCAGCTCGGGCGATCTCGACTGGCCCGACCTGCTCGCCCTGTTCGACACCCATGTGCGCGAGGGGCTGGCCGCCGCCGTCCGCGACCCGCGCGTCAAGGTCGCGCTTAACGGCGCTGTGCTCGCCGATCGCGAGGCGCTGGTTGCGCGCCATGGTGACGAGATCGCGCTGCTCCCCCCCGTCTCGGGCGGCTGAGCCGTGCCCCATCGCGACATCCGCCTGCTGACCGAGCCCTTCAATCCCGGCACGCTGATCGGCCCGTTCACGCAGGCCAATCCGGGCCTCGGGGGCGTGTGCACCTTCGTGGGCGAGGTGCGCTTTGATGAGGGCGTCGAGGCGCTGGAACTCACCCATTACGAGCCGCTGACCCTCCCCGGCATGCACGAGCTGGCCGACCGCGCCTTTGCCCGCTTCGCCCTGATGGGCCTGCTGATGGTCCACCGCGTCGGCGTGATGCGCCCGGGCGAGCCGATCGTCTGCGTCTCGGCCGCCGCGCTCCACCGCCGCGATGCCATCGACGCGGTCGACTTCTGCATGGATCACTTGAAGAGCGCCGCGTGGTTCTGGAAGCGCGAGAAACGGGCGGGCGAGTGGCACTGGATCGAGCCGCGCCAACAGGACCACAGCGATCTCGCCCGCTGGCACACGCCGCGTGTTGGAGACACATGAGACACAGTATAAAGGCCAAATAACCTTCCCCTGCGCGGGCGATATCCAAGGGGCCTGAACAGGGTAGGGAAGGGCGGGTATCCGGTTCATCCGCCAGTGTGTGACACAAGGCAGGCGAGTAGGAAAATTCTATCGCGCCGCCCTATTTGACCCCGATCAAAGCAGCCCCGCGCTCGCTTGCATAAATCCTTTCCAACAACGGAAAGGATCACACCATGAGCCACATCGTCCACGATCTCATCGCCAGCGGTGACGCGCGCATCGTCGCGCAGCCGGAAGCCACAGCGCCTGTCCGCCACCAGGTCGAGGCCGACCGCAATTTCGGGCTCCCCACGGCGCTCTACGGCGCGACCGTGGCGGGCTATCTCGGCTTTCTGCTGGTGGTCGGCAGCGCCTTCGCCAATCCGGTGCTGGCGATCCCGATGGCGATCTTCGTGGTGTTCATCATCGCCGGCTTCGGCATCCCCGCGATCTGGACGCGGCTGGCGGGCAATGCTTCGGAGCCGCAGACCCTCGGCGAGTTCGAGGCGCGCGGCATCCAGACCGCCACCGGCCGCCTCGCGGCGAAGGACGCGACCATTCAGGTGCTGATCCTGCCGGTGCTGCTGGTGGTCTGGGGTCTCACACTGGCGGTGATCGCCGCGCTGGTGCGCTGACCCCACCTGTTCTGGCCCGACAAGCTCCCCTCGGGGCGGCGGCACCTCTCCCCCGCTGCCGCCCCGAACCCTTTCGGAGCATGCCTACGCCCGCTCCGCCTCTCCATTCGGCCGCCACGTGTACCATCGGGGTATGGCGGCCGGGTGGAGAGACGCGGCGGGCGCCTGCGTTCCTACCGTCCCGAAATATCCTGCAGCAGCCCCGCATCGAGCAGCGCGATGCCGCGTTTCCCCTCGCGCTGGATCGCGCCCATGTCCTCAAGCTCGCCCAGCTTGCGGCTGACGGTCTCGATGGTGAGCCCCAGCATGTTGGCGATCTCGCCGCGGGTCAGGGGCAGTTCGAAATGCGACGCCACATGGCACGAGCTGTCGCTCGCGGCGGCTGCGAAATCGTGGAGCAGGGCGGCCAGCCGCGCCTCGGCGCTGGCGTGGCCGGTGAGTTCGAGCAGGTTGCGCGTCGCCAGCAGATCCGCCTGGCTGCGGCGCAGCAGCGCGCGGGCGAGCGCGGGGTAATCCTCGATCGCGCGTTCGATGTCGCCGCGCGCGAAGGTACACAGCCGGCTCTCGGTCAGCGCCACCACGTCGTGATGCGCAAAGGGCGCGAACAGCTCGCCGATGAAGCCTGCGGGGTGGACGAGCGCGAGGATCTGCTCGTTGCCATCGACATCGATCGCCGAGACCTTCAATGCGCCGGTCAGCAGGGTGGCGCAGGCGGCTTCCTCGTCCCCGGCCGCAAACAGCATCTCGCCGCGCTTCAGCGTTCGCGTGCGGCCTGCGGCGGCCATCGCGTCACGTTCTTCGGAGGTGAGCACCGCGCAGGCGGCGGTCTCTTTCACCGGGCAGGTGCTGCACGCAAGGTTCATGATCCCATCACTCCCCACAATCGGGCGATAATCTCGTCCTCACGGGCGAGGGTGGCGGCGACTTCGGTTTGGACGGCGGTGAGCGCCGGGTCAGGGCTGAGGGCGCCCGCTGCCTCGGCAGCGAGGGTGTCGAGCGCGGCGAGCGCAAGCGCGGTCCGCCCGCGCTGGGCATCGAGATCGGCGAGCGCGATCAACGCGGCGGCGCGGGCGTTGCTCTCGGCGGACTGACCGGCTGCCGCGCGGGCAAGCTGGTCCGCTTCTCCGGCGCGCGCGGCAAAGGCGCTGTCCGCGCTCGCGGCCGCGGCGCGCAGCTCGGCAAGACGGGCAGCGCTTGTCGCGGGGCGAATCGGGGTGGGCGCAGGCGCTGGAGCCACGGGGGCCGCGCCGGTCTCGAACGGGCGCATTGCCAGCGAGGGGTAGTCGCCCGGCGTCGCCGCACAGGCGGCAAGCCCCGCAGCAAGCGAGGCGATAAGGACGGATTTTGTCAGTGGTGCGCGCATAAAGATCCCATGTCCCGTTACCATGACACTTGGCGATGGCAAAGAGTCGTGACGCAGGCGTTCGTCCCACTTTTTGGTGACGCCGCGCGTGCGAGGGGCGTTGACTTGGCCCCGCCTTTCCCCTAACGGCACGCATCCTTTACGGGGCTGCATCTTCGCAAGCCCCGCATTGCCGTTCGGTTTTTGTGGCGCAAGCACCTGGGCCGGACACTGCACAGACAAGAGAGTTTAGAGCCATGTTCGCTGTAGTGCGCACGGGCGGCAAGCAATATCGGGTTGCCGCCGGAGACAAGATTGCCGTTGAAAAGCTCGCAGGCGAAGCCGGCGACACGATCACGCTGGGCGACGTCCTGCTGGCCGGTGAAGGCGAGACCCTCGCCGATGCCGGTTCGGTGACCGTCTCGGCCGAGATCATCGCCCAAGCCAAGAGCGAGAAGGTGATCGTCTTCAAGAAGCGTCGCCGCCACAATTATCGCCGCAAGAACGGCCACCGCCAGCAGATGACCCTGCTGCGCATCACGGCTGTCGGCGCTGCCGCTGCCGAGAAGCCGAAGAAGGCTGCCGCCAAGAAGACCAAGACCGAAGACGCCCCCGCGGCGGCCTCGGCCGAATAAGGAGCCCGCACCATGGCACATAAGAAAGCAGGCGGTTCGTCGCGTAACGGTCGTGATTCGGCCGGTCGTCGCCTTGGCGTGAAGAAGTTCGGCGGTCAGGAAGTGATCGGCGGCAACATCATCATCCGTCAGCGCGGCACCCGCGTGTACCCGGGCGTGAACGTGGGCATGGGCAAGGACCACACCCTCTACTCGCTCGCCGAAGGCGTCGTGCGATTCCACGCCGGCAAGCTCGGCCGCAAGTACGTCTCGGTAGACGTCATGGCCGAAGCCGCCGAATAAGCGGACGATTCGCGCAAGGGATCGTCCGGCAAGGATGGTCCCGGTGGGTGCAAGGCCCACCATTCGAGGGAGACAGGACCATCCTCACGCCGAGGGGGTCCGTCTCCCTTTTGCGTGCTCCCTCACCATTGCCGCGTGAATTCGAAAGTTTCGCGGCCATGAAATTGTCATGCGTCCCCCCTAGGGGCGGGCGCGGGGCGAGGAAGGGAGAACTCGTGTTCCATCGCAGCGAAAGACTGTTCCTGAGACCCGCTTTCCCCGAGGATTGTGGCGCGATCCTGGCCGGCATCGGCGAGGAGGCGATCGTGCGCAATCTGGCGCGCGCGCCGTGGCCCTATAGCCTCGAAGACGCGCGCAGCTTTGCTGCCCTGCCGCAGGACAAGCGCCTGCCGCACTTCCTTGTGACGCTGCCCGGTGTTGGCGTGATCGGCTCGGCAGGGATGGGCGAGCATGAGGGCGAGCCCGAGCTCGGCTACTGGATCGCGCGCCAGCATTGGGGCCGCGGCTATGCCACCGAGGCGGCGGGCGCGGTGCTGCATGTCGCGCGGATGCTCGGCCACCGGCGGGTGGTTGCGGGGCACTTCGTCGACAATCCGGCCTCGGGCAAGGTGCTCCGCAAGATCGGCTTCGTCCCCACCGGGCGAGGCGGCCAGCGCTTCAGCGCCGCCCGCGGCCACACGGTCGAATCGGTCGAGTATGCGCTCGATCTGGAGGCCGACATGGACCCCGCGCCGTTTGCGCGCGCCGCCTGAGGGAGCCAAGACCGGCGGGCGGCTTGTTCGCACCTGCAAATTCTCCTAGAGGCGCAGGCATATGGTCGCGAGAAAAAGACTGACACCCGAGGAATCGCGCAGCACCGCGCTCGCCGCGGCGCGTGCGCTGCTGATCGAGACGGGTCCGCAATCGGTGACGCTGAAGGCGGTCTCGGCCCGCATCGGGCGCACCCATGCCAACCTGCTGCACCATTTCGGCTCGGCCTCCGGGCTCCAGCGCGCACTGGCCGAGCATCTGGCGCGCACCGTGTGCGAGACGATTCTGCAGGCGGTCCATGCCAGCCGCGCCGGGCTGGGATCGGCGCGCGAGGTGGTCGATCTCGCCTTCGACGCCTTCGACCGTGAGGGTGCGGGCGCGCTCACCAGCTGGATGCTGCTGACCGGGAACGAGGATGCCCTGGACCCGATCATCTCGGTGATCCACGACCTGCTCGACGAACTCACTCCGACCGAACCGCCCGAGCATATCGCCGAGCGGCGGCTGCACCGCGACACGCTGAGCCTCGTGCTGATGGCGCTGGGCGATGCGCTGATCGGCGGAGCGCTGGCGAAGTCGCTCGGCCTGCCGCGCGATGCGGCGCGCGAGCGGGCGACAGCGATGCTCGAAGCGAGCCTCGCCGGGCACCAGACGGCTTAACTTTCGGCTGGTAGCACTCCGGCGCGCTGCCAAGCGGGCAGGCGCGCGGGATCGAGTGCCTCCACCCTCAGGTGATCGACGGCGAGGCCGAGGTCTTCGTAGGCCGTCACCCGCCGCGCCTCGTCGGACTCCGCGAGGGGCACCACTACCAGCCGCCGGTTGACCTTCTGCCGCCAGTTCATCCGCGCGGTGTTCTCCTGCCCGACATAACAGCCCTTGGTGAAGCTGACGCCTTGCAATTCGACCGCGTTGGTCTCGAGCCACAGGGTGTCGCCCATCTCCGCCCGCCCCTCGGGCACGCCCAGTGCGAGGCGGTGGGCGAGCCATGCGGCGTCTGCGCTCGCGCCCTCGGGTGCGGCGAGCCAGCGGTGGCCGAGGGCGGGGAGGCGAGGGTCGGGGACCGCACCCTCGCACGCGTCGGGGCTCCAGTGCACGCCAAGGCTTTCGTCGCGCGCGATGGCGATCTTGCGGCGCAGGCGGTACATCGACAGGCGCTTCGCCAGCTCGTCGGCGTGCTCGGCCTCGCAATCGAGCAGCAAGTCCGCGCCGTCAGCCCACACCAGAAAATCGAACAGGTGCTTGCCCTGCGCGCTCAGCAGGGCGGCGTAGCAGGGGAGCGGGCCGGCGGTGTCATTGGTGACGAGGCCTTGGAGGAAGGCGGCGACATTCTCCGCCTCGTCAAGCGGCGACAGGCGAACAAGCGCGCGGGTGTTCAGCAGGGTTGCAGTCATGGGTGACAGATAGGCACAGGCAAAGCTAAGGGGAAGCCATGAGCGACCGCCTGACCATCCGCCGCCCCGACGACTGGCATCTCCATTTCCGCGATGGCGACATCATGCGCGAGGTGGTGCCCTATACCGCGCGCCAGTTCGCCCGCGCGATCGTGATGCCCAACCTCACCCCGCCGGTGACGACCACCGCGCTGGGTGCAGCCTATCGCGACCGCATCCGCGCTGCCGTGCCCGAGGGCGTGCAGTTCGAGCCGCTGATGACCTGCTACCTCACCGATACCACCGAAGCTGAGGATCTGGTGCGGGGCGCCGCGACAGGCGTGTTCACAGCAGCCAAGATGTATCCCGCCAACGCCACCACCAACTCGGCGGCCGGGGTGACCAATGTCGAGAACCTCTACCCGGTGCTCGCGCGGATGGAGGCCGAGGACATCGTGCTGTGCATCCACGGCGAGGTGACCGACCATTCGATCGACGTGTTCGATCGCGAAAAGGAATTTATCGAGAGGCACTTGCGCGCGATTGTTGCGAGTTTCCCGAAGCTGCGGGTGGTGTTCGAGCACATCACCACCAGCGATGCGGTGGACTTCGTGAACGCCTCCGGCCCGCAGGTCGCCGCGACGATCACCCCCCAGCACTTGCACATCAACCGCAACGCGATGCTGGTCGGCGGGATTCAGCCGCACAATTACTGCCTGCCGGTCGCCAAGCGCGAGAGCCACCGGTTGGCGCTGCGCAAGGCGGCGACGAGTGGCTCGGCCAAATTCTTCCTCGGCACCGATTCGGCCCCGCACCTGCGCAGCGCCAAGGAGAGCTCCTGCGGCTGTGCGGGGATTTTCGGCGCGCCCTATGCGCTTGAGAGCTACCTCACGGTGTTCGACGAGGAAGGCGCACTCGACAAATTCGAGGGCTTCGCCTCGCTCCACGGCCCGGCCTTTTACAAGCTCCCGGTCAACGAGGAGACGGTGACGCTCGAACGCGCAGAAGTGGCGGTGCCGCAATGCCTGCATGTCACCGGAGAGGAAATCGTCCCGTGGCACGGCGGGCAGACGATCGGCTGGAAGTTCCTAGGCTGAGGCGGCCTTCCGCTTCGCCCACAGGTCCCAGACGAACACTCCCACCGCCACCCAGATCAGCACGAAGCTCGCCAGCTTGGCGGGCGCGAGCGGCTGGTGGAAGACGAACAGGCCGAGAAAGAACACGATCGTGGGCGCGATGTACTGGAGGAAGCCCAGCGTCGAATAATCCATCCGCCGTGCGGCCAGTGCAAACAGCAGCAGCGGCACCGCGGTGACCACGCCCGAGAAGATAATCAGCGCGCTCATCCATGCATCCTGCCCGAAGGACGAGCCTTGCGGGCTGATCGCATACCACCCCGCGATTGCGACGGCGACGGGCAGCAGGATCGCGCTCTCGATGGTGAGGCCGGGGAGCGATCCCACGGCAACCTGTTTCCGCACAAGACCATAGACCGCAAAGCTGATGCCGAGTGTGAGGCTGATCCACAGGCTGGTGAGCGCTCCCGCAGCGAGCAGCGCAACCGCCACCGCGGCGATGGCGACCGCGAGCCACTGGCGGCGGCTCAGTTTCTCGCTCAGCACCAGCGTGCCGAGCAGCACGTTCAAGAGCGGGTTCAGGTAATAGCCGATGCTGGTCGCATAGACCTCGCCCGCCATGATCGCCCAGATGTAGACGAACCAGTTGATCCCGATCAGCACGGCGCTGGCGAGCAGCGCGAGGAGGCTGCGCGGGCTCTTCAGCGCGTCCAGCAATTCGGGAAACTGGCGCCGGTATGCGACGATTGCGAGGCACAGCGGCAGGGTCCAGATGATCCGCCAGCCGACGAATTCGAACGGCGGCACGCTCTTCACCAGCACCAGATAGAGCGGCAGAAAGCCCCAGATCAGATAGGCGCCAAGCGCGGGTGCCAGACCCGAGGCGAGGGGGCCCGAGGGCTTCGAGGCGGGTTCGGGCGTGGACATGCTGGCGCGGCGTTAGGGGCGGGGCAGGGCTTAGGCAAGCGGCGCGGTGGCTGAACGGCGGCTTTCATCCGCGCTGCCGATTTGTTCAGGCAGGCATCGCTATAGATGAACGAAATCGCCCTTGCGACCATTCCCACCAGTGGTCGTCGGCACGCCAGGCACCTTTGCCCTTGCGTGGAAAGCGCCTCCGGAGCTCCTGCTCCGGGGGCGTTTTCATGTGTGCAGGTGAGGGCCAAATTAACCATCCCCATGGCATGGGTGCTTGATGCGTCGTACTGTCATCCCCTTGGGGCCCCTCGCCCTACTCGCCGCCTGCGGGCCGGGCGGTGACGAGGCTGCGCAAAGTGCAGGCCTAATCGCGACCGACCCGGTGATCGCCCGCGCGCTCCACGATCCCTTGATGACCGACCCCGATCTCGCCAGCCGCAACGAGGCCGCCGCCGCGATCGGCTTTGCCGACAGCGCCGCGCTGCCGGTGCTTGGCGGGAGCAGCGCGGCCGCCGACGCCGCGCGCGAGGCGATGCGGATCGAACTGCTCGAGAGCGGCACGCTCCCCGATCTGCCGCCTGCCAGTGACGCGCCGGGGCCTGCGGTGCTCGGGCCGATGTCGGGGGCGGAAGAACTGCTCGCCGCGGTCGGCGCGCCCGGCACTTGCGCGGAAGGTTTGAAGGAGGACTTCGCGCTTGCCGCCACCCTGCCGCCCGCCGCCGCGATCCCGCCGCGCGCGATGGTGGTGCAGGCGGGCGGGAGCGATGTGGCGGGCTGCGGCTTGCGCATCATCCGCTATCTCACCCCCGCCGCGCCCGAGGAGGTGCTGCAATATCACCACGTCCGTGCGGGCCGCGCAGGCCTCGCGCCCACCCGCCACGCCGCGCCCGGCGACAGCATCGCCGGCACCGGCAAGGGGGCGGAGCGGCTCGCGGTCAGCTTGAGGAAGGCGGCGGGCGGCCTGACCGGCGTGACGCTGGTCTACCGCTCGAACTAGGGCCTCAGCCCCACCATGATCGTTGCGCGCGGCTGGTCCATCTCGGTGCTGGTGACCGGATAGGCGCTGTTGTCGGCGGCGTAATAGGCCGCGGGGCGATGGTTGCCCGAAATGCCGATCCCGCCGAACGGGGTCTTGGCCGAGGCGCCGTTGGTGGGCGCGTTCCAGTTGATGATCCCGGCGCGGATATTCGCCCAGAACCGCCCGTAATCATCCGGGCTGCCGCCGATCAGCGCGGCCGAGAGGCCGAAGCGGGTGTTGTTCGCCTCGGTGATCGCGGTGTCGAGATCGGGGACGCGGATCACTTGCAGCAGCGGGCCGAACAGCTCGATATCGGGGCGGTCGGCCACCTCGGTCACGTCAATGATGCCGGGGCTGAGGAACGGCAGGTCGGGCAGCGAGCGGCGCATGTTCAGCAGCGAGCGGCCGCCTGCGGTGATCAGCGCGACGAAGCTCTCCATCATCTGCTCGGCGGTGTCGTTGTCGATCACCGGGCCCATGAAGGGCTGCGGCTCGCCGAGCGGATCGCCGACCATCAGCTTGCGCGCCAGCGGCACGAGTTCGGCCATCAGCGCGTCGTAGACGCTCTCGACCACGATCAGCCGCCGTGCCGCGGTGCAGCGCTGGCCGGCGGTGGCAAAGGCGCTCTGGACGATGATCGCGGCGGCGTCGGCCAGCTTGGGGGTGTCGGTGACGACGATCGGATTGTTGCCGCCCATCTCGAGCGCGACGATCTTGCCCGGATTGGCGGCGAGCTTGCGGTTGATGGCGATCCCGGACTGGGCCGAGCCGGTGAACAGCACGCCGCCGGTCCCGGGGTGGACGACCAGCGCCTTGCCCTCGTCGGGTCCGCCGATCACGCACTGGATGACGTCCGCGGGCACGCCGGCAGCGTGGAAGGCGGCGACCAGCGCCTCGCCCACCGCAGGCGTCTTCTCGGACGGCTTGAACACCACCGCATTGCCCGCGATGAGTGCCGGGATGATGTGGCCGCAGGGCAATTCTGCAGGGAAGGTGAAGGGGCCGATCACCACCATCACCCCGTGCGGCTTGTGGCGCAGCGCGGCGCTCGATCCGACGCCGGCGTCGAACTTCTTCTTGCCGGTGCGCTCGGCATAGGCCTGGACCGCAATGTCGACCTCGGCGACGACCGCGTCGACCTCGCTGCGGGCTTCCCGCAGGGGCTTGCCCGCCTCGCGCGCAATCAGATCGGCGAAGGTTTCGGCATCGCGGCGCACGGTGTTGGCGAAGGCGCGCAGCACGGTGATCCGCTCGGTCAGCGCGCGCGCGGCCCATGGTGCCCAGGCACGGCGCGCGGCTGAAACTGCCGCATCCACATCGGACACGGGCCCGCGCCACAATTCCTCGCCGGTGGCCGGCTCGTAGGAGATGAGGTTGGTGTCGGTCACGTTAGCGATGTTCGCCTGTCTTATCCTTGCTCCCGTGCGGATGGGCGCGTGTATAGCGATCGCGCCTGAAAAGATAGGGGTGAGCCCGTTACGCATGTCCCGCAGGCTGGGGCGCGGGGCCGTGCGCTTCGCCCATTCGCCTCAGAGCGGCGACCTTGGCGTGGAGCGGGGCCCAGTCGTCGCCCTCGTCGATCGCGGCCCAGATGGCCTCGACCGCCTCGATCAGCATCGATTGGGGGGCGGGGTCGGACCAATAGGGGTGGGCATCGGCGACGGGCTCGTAAGCCGCGAGCGCCTCGCCCAATGCGCCTTGCGCTGCGCCTCTACCGCCCCGGTGCGCGAAGAAGAAGGCATCGGGCTGGAGCGCGCCCTCGCGCATTACCGCCTCGCAGGCGGCCACGAGCTGCGTGTCGGCCTCGATCCCTTGCGATTGCACCCCCAGCCGCCAGCACCAGCGCCGCGCCACAGCCGCCATGTAGAGCGGCCCGAAGCGCTCCATGGCGGCGACCAGCGGCGCGGTCTCGGCATGGAGCCTGAGCGCGACGGCAAGCTGCCCGCAGTTCCAGTGCAGCGCCTCTGGCTGGCGGCCGAAGGCATAGAGGCCCGCATAGTCGAAATAGGCGGCGGTGAAGCCCGGCTCCCACGACGGCAGCCAGCGCCACGGGCCGTAGTCGAAGCTCTCGCCGGTGATGTTCATGTTGTCGGTGTTGAGCACCCCGTGGACGAAGCCTGCCACCATGTAGCTCGCGGCCAGATCGGCCATGCGTTCGACCACGGCGTGCATCAGGCGGATCGCGGGATTGTCGCGGTCGGGGGCGTCTTCGGGTGGGGGCGGGGCGGGGAAGTGGGCGAGGCAGTAGGCGATCAGCGCCTCCATCTCGTCCGCCGCCTCCAGCGCCAGAAGCCGCTGGAAGGTGCCGAAGCGGATATGCGAATGGCTGAGCCGCACCAGTACCGCCGAGCGGGTGGGCGAGGGCTCGTCCCCGCGATAGAGCGCCTCGCCGGTCTCGATCACGCTGAAGGTTTTCGAGGTGTTGACGCCCAACGCCTCGAGCATCTCGGTCGCGAGAATCTCGCGCACTGCGCCCTTCAGCGTCAGCCGCCCGTCCCCGCTGCGGCTCCACGGCGTGGTGCCCGAACCCTTGGTGCCGAGGTCCATCAGCCGGCCGTCGGCACCGCGCAGCTGCGCGAACAGGAACCCGCGCCCGTCGCCGATCTCGGGATTGTACACCCGGAACTGGTGGCCGTGATAGCGCAGCGCGAGCGGCTGGGGGATATTGCCCTCCAAGGGCGCGAACCGCCCGAAGTGCCGCAGCCAATCGTCATCGAAAAGTTGCGAAAGCCCGACGCTCGCCGCCGCGTGATCATTGCGCCAGCGCAAGCGGGTTTCAGGAAAGTCGGCAGCGGCAACCGGATCGCCGAGCCATTCGGACACCGCCGTGATCGCCGGGTCGGGGCGATAGGGGACATCACAATCGGGGAGTTGCACAGGCTCGCTCATGCCGCGATAGTGGCGGCACGCAGGGCGGCGCGCAAGGCGCAAGGGCCCTCGACTGAAGGGAATACCGGCAAGGATGGCCGCATTGTACGAAGACCGCTACTGGACCAGCAGCGATGGCCTTACCTTGCATTACCGGAATTATCCCGGGCCCGATGGCGGGAGCAAGCTGCCGGTGCTGTGTATGCACGGCCTCACCCGCAATGCCCGCGATTTTGGCGCGCTGGCCGAGGCGCTGTGCGCCACCCGCCCCGTGATCGTCCCCGAAATGCGCGGCCGCGGCATGAGCGACTATGCGCCGGATTCGGACACCTATTCGCCGCTCACCTATGTCCAGGACGTGGAAAAGCTGCTCGCCGAGCTGGAGATAGACCGGTTCGCCGTGGTCGGCACTTCGATGGGCGGGCTGATGACCATGCTGATGGCGGCGGGCAAGCCCGGGCGGATGAGCGCGGTGGTGATGAACGACATCGGCCCCGAAGTGCAGACCGCAGGGCTCGCGCGGATTTCGGGCTATGTCGGACAGGGCCGCTCCTACCCCACCTGGATCCACGCCGCGCGCGGGCTGGCCGAGGCTCATGGCGCGGCTTTCCCCAAGTTCAATCTCGACCAGTGGCTCGAAATGGCCAAGCGCACCATGGTGGTGAGCCAGAACGGGCGGATCGTGTTCGACTACGACATGGCGATCGCCGAGCCCTTCGCCAAGCCCGGCAACGCCGCGCCGCCCAACCTGTGGCTTGCCTTCGAGGCCTTGTCGGGTGTGCCGATGCTGCTGGTGCGCGGCGGGCTGTCGGACCTCATCAGCCCCGACACGGTCAAGCAGATGGGGGTGCGCAATCCCAAGATGACCACCGTCACCGTCCCCGATGCTGGCCATGCGCCCACGCTTGACGAGCCCGAGGTGCGCGCAGCGATCCTCGCGCTGCTGGACGGGGCGGAGTGAGCACGGCGGCGGGGCGCGTGCCCCAAACTGTCCCGCGCATCCTGCACTGCCATTCCACCTTCGCCGCGGGCGGCAAGGAGGTGCGCGCCGCCCGGCTGATGAACGCCTGGGGGCCGCGCCTCTCGCACAGCATCGTCTCGGCCGTGCCCGAGGCGATGGCGGCCGCGGCGCTTATCGGAGACCATGTGCCGGTCGACTACCCGACTGACTTCCCCTCGCTGAAGGGCAGGCCCACGCCCGGGCGGCTGGCGGGGCTGGCGCGGGCGATGCAGGGCTTCGACCTTGTCTGCACCTACAACTGGGGCGCGATGGACGTGGTGATGGCGCACCGCGTTTATGGCGGCGTCTGGAAGCTCCCGCCGCTGGTGCATCACGAGGACGGCTTCAACGAGGACGAGGCGACGCGCCTCAAGCCGCAGCGCAACCTATACCGCCTCGCCGCATTGGGCCGGGCGGCAGCGCTGATCGTGCCTTCGACCGGGCTCGAGCGGATCGCCCGCATGTTCTGGCGCCAGCCGGAGGCGCGAGTGAAGCGCATTCCCAACGGCATCGACACCGCCGCCTTTGCCGCCCCGCCCGATCCGGAAGCGCTGCCGATCCGCAAGGGCGAGGGCGAGTTCTGGGTCGGCACGCTGGCAGGCTTGCGTGCGGTCAAGCGCCTCGACGATCTGGTCGCCGCCTGCGCAGCGCTCCCGCCCGAATGGCATCTGGTGATCTGCGGCGAGGGGCCCGAGCGGGCGGCCATCCTGGCTGCTGCCGAGGCGCACGGGATCGCCGCGCGCGTCCACCTGCCGGGCAATGTCGATCCGGCCAAGGTTGTCGGGCTGTTCGACATCTTCGCGCTGTCCTCGGCATCCGAGCAGTTCCCGCTCTCGGTGGTCGAGGCGATGGCGGCGGGCCTGCCGGTGGCCGCGCCCGATGTGGGCGATATTCGCCATATCCTCTGCGAGCCCAACCGCGCGCTCCTCGCGCCTGCGGGGGATGTCGGGGCGCTTTCGGGCGCATTGCTCGCGCTTGCCGCCAACCCCGCTTTGCGACGCGCGCTGGGCGAAGCCAACGCCGCCCGCGCGCGCGAAAATTTCGATTTCGCGGTGATGCAGGCCGCCTATGAAGCGGCCTATGCGGGCGCGATGGGGCGGGCCTTCTGATACCTGCTTTTCCACGCAGATTGCTTCATCTCCCGTTCAATCGCCCCCCGCCACTCGTGCGCTCTGACAGCCGGTGCCATTGCGCGAGGGCCTTCACCTGCCTAAAGAGCGCGCTCGCGCATGTCTGACAGTGGCGGCGCGGATCATTTCACGAGGACACCAAGGCCCACCATGGCGCGCATTCCGACCACCTCCCCCGACACCGCCGCCCCCTCGCGCGAGGACGAGGTGCTGATCCGTGAAATCGACGAGGCGGTGCGTGAGGACGCGCTTTATGCCTTCATGCGCGACCACGGGCTCAAGGTGCTGGGCGGGGTGCTGGCGCTGGTCGCTGCACTTGGCGGCTACATGATCTGGGATCACTACGCGGAAAAGAACCTCGAGACGCAGTCGGAGACGGTGATCTCCGCGCTCGATTTGGCCGAAAAGAACGACTTCAAGAGCGCGTCCGAAAAGGTCGCAGGCCTGCTTGGCGATGACAGCTCGCCCGGCGCGCGCGCGGCGGCGCGGTTCATTCAGGCGGCTGCGGCGCTGGAAGCGGGCGACAAGACCAAGGCGAGCGGGCTCTACAAGCAGATCGCCGCCGATCCGACCACGCCGCCTGCCTTGCGCGATATGGCCCGCGTGCGCGAGGTCAGCATCAATTACGACACCATGAAGCCTGCCGCCGTGATCGCGCAGCTCAAGGATCTGGCCGTCCCCGGCAACCCCTATTTCGGTTCGGCGGGCGAGCTGGTCGCGATGGCGCATCTCGAAGCCGGCAACCGCGCCGAGGCGGGCAAGCTGTTCGCCGAGATCTCGAAGGATGAAGACCTGCCCGAAACGCTGCGCAGCCGCGCGCGCCAGATGGCCGGGCTGATGGGCGTCGACGCGATTGTCGATGTCAAGAAGCTGCTCAATGATGAAGGGATCACGTCCGATGACGAAGGCGACAGCGCAGCGGCACAGCCCGCGCCGCCTGCACAATGATCGAGAGATGGGAAGTAGAGTGCCGATGACACACAACAAGATCCTGCGCGCCGCGCTGCTGGCGGGCGTGCTGGCGGTGGGCCTTTCCGGCTGCAAGGGCGGGCTGTTTGGCGGTGGCAAGGACAAGACCACCCCGACCGTGGGCAACCGCATCCCGATCCTCTCGCGCATCGAGAGCGGGGCCGAGGTCGATCCCGCGCTTGCCGGAATCAGCGTCGTGCTGCCGCCGCAGCGGGGCAACACCGAATGGGCGCAGGCCGGCGGCGCGGCGAGCAAGTCCTACGGACACCTCGCTCTTGCCGAGACCCCGACCAAGGTGTGGAGCGCGCAGGTCGCCGGATCGAGCAACCGCGAACGCCTCGCCGCCGCTCCCGTGATCGGCGGCGGCAAGCTGTTCGTGGCCGGCACGGACGGCGTCATCACCGCCTTCGACAAGAACACCGGCGTCAAGCTCTGGAGCCTCCTGAACGACGAGAGCATGACCAAGGACATGCGCCCTTCGGCCTTCGGCGGCGGGGCCAGCTATGATGGCGGCAAGCTCTACGCGACCAACGGCGTGGGCGAGGTCAAGGCGATCAATGCCGAGACCGGCGCGCTGCTGTGGAAGGTGAAGCCCGCAGGCCCCCTGCGCGGGTCGCCGACCATCGCCTTTGGCCAGCTGTTCGTGATGACGCAGGACAACCAGCTGATCTCATTGAGCATCACTGACGGTTCGCTGGTGTGGGACGAGAGCGGGTCGAACACCCAGTCGGGCGTGTTCGGCGTCGCCGCGCCTGCCGCCGGGCAGGGCACGATCGTCGCAGGCTATTCCTCGGGCGAGCTCACCGCCTATCGTTACGAGAACGGCCGGGTGCTGTGGTCGGACGCGCTGGCGCGCACCAATATCTCGACCACGGTGGGCACCATCACCGATATCGACGCCGATCCGATCATCGATTCGGGCCGCGTCTATGCGCTCGGGCAAGGCGGGCGCATGGCGGCCTATGAACTGGTCAGCGGCCAGCGGATTTGGGAACTGAACCTCGCCGGCATCTCCACCCCCGCGATCGCGGGCGAGTGGATCTTCACCCTCACCGACGATGCGCGCCTGCTCGCCATCGCCCGGTCTTCGGGCCGGGTGCGCTGGATCAGCCAGCTGCGGCGCTACAAGGACGAGGAAGACAAGGAAGGTCAGATCTTCTGGACCGGCCCCGTCCTCGCTGGTGGCCAGCTGTGGGTGGCAAGCTCGCGCGGGGAGCTGTGGAAGGTCAGCGCGGGCGAGGGTTCGGCCTCGCTGTTCGCCGATATCGGCCAGCCGATCAGCCTTGCGCCGGTCGTGTCGGACGGGATGCTCTACCTGCTCGACGACAGCGGCACGCTGCACGCCTGGAAATAGGCTCCGGCCCGCGCGTGGGCGGGGTTTTGCAGGCCTGTTAACCCTTTGCGTGTAAGCGCATGAGGGTATGACTGCGCATCGATCTCCTGTGCCGCCCGCGCCCCCGCGCAGCGATGTCTCGACCGGCGTCGGGCTGGCGGGCCTGGCAGGGCTTGCCCTGTGGATCGCCTTCTGCCGCTCCTATCCCGAAATCGCGCAAGGCCTCGGCCTCGGCGGCGGGCTTTCGGGGACGCGCGGCGTGCTCTCGGGCCCCTATGCCGCACTCACCGCGATGCTCTTCACCGCGCTGCCGATGGCGGCTTGGTCGGTCTTCGTCGACAAGGTCCACTTGCGCCCCTCGACCGGCATCGACTGGAGCCTCAAGCGCCCCCTGCCCGAGGTGATGCCGGTCGCGGTCATCAAGCTGGTCGGCCTGTGGTCGACCTGGGCGCTGCTCGCCGCCTTCTATGCGGTGGGGCGCTGGTACTGGACGGGCAACTACCTGTTCTCGATGGAGGTGCTGAGCATCGCCATCTTCCCGCTGGTGGTGCTGTCGGTGCCCTATGTCATCTGGCTCGACCGCTATCTGGTGGACCCGCGCGACGGGTGCTTCCACTTCGGCGCCTTCGTGGCCGGCGGCGGCATCGCCGGGCGTGACCAATGGGACGGCGCGGCCATCGCCAAGCATTGGCGGGCCTGGGCGATCAAGGGCTTTTTCGGAGCCTTCATGATCTCGATCCTCCCCCCCGGCTTTGCGGAAGTCGTGGAGGCGAGCCCGGTGCAGCTTGCCGCCGATCCGGTCGAATTTGCGTTGCTGCTGGTGACGCTGCTGTTCCTGATCGACGTGCAGATCGGCACCGTGGGCTATCTGCTCACCCTGCGCCCGCTCGATTCGCACATCCGTTCGGGCAACCCCTTCCTCGCGGGCTGGCTCGCTGCGCTGCTGTGCTACCCGCCCTTCGTGTGGGGGATCATCGGCCCGAACAATCAGGTGCTGAGCTATGAATATGCCACCCCCGGCTGGGCGCATTGGTTTGCCGGGAACACCGCCCTGCTGTGGGCCTGGGGCGGGCTGCTGGTGTTCCTGACCGGCGTCTACGCCTGGGCGACGGTGGTGTTCGGCATCCGCTTTTCGAACCTCACCTATCGCGGCGTACTGACCAACGGCCCCTACCGCTTCACCCGCCACCCGGCGTACCTCTCCAAGAACCTGTTCTGGTGGGCGAGCGTGCTGCCCTTCATGGTGACGGGCGAGGGCTGGCTCGAGCCCTTGCGCAACTGCATCTTTCTCTTCGCGGTCAACGCCATCTACTACTGGCGCGCGCGCACCGAGGAGGCGCATCTCCTCGCCGAGGACCCCAAATACCGCGAATATCACGCGTGGATGGAGCAGCACGGGTTCATCACCGCGCCGCTCGCGCGCCTCAAACGCCGCTTGCTGGGGGCAGGCGTCCCCCGCCGCGAAGACCCGCAGGCCTTCCCGGCGGAATAGGCTAAATTACGGGCGCGCCTTCGTCGGTGTGGAACTTGAGCGCTTCGATCACCGTGAAATCGAGCCCCGCGATGGCCGCGCCGAAGGCCGCCATGTGCGGCGTGGCGAAATGCGCGACGAGGGCGGCTTCGTCCTGCCACTTCTCGACAATGTGGAGCACGCCCGGCTGCAGCACATCCTGCGTGAAGGCATAGGCGATGCAGCCTTCCTCGGCATTGGAAGCCGCGACCATCTCGGCGATCGCCGCCATCGCGGGAGCCATCGCCCCTTCACCCACTTGCGCCTTGGCCAACACGATCAGCATGTCTCTCTCCTGTTATGGTCTCGTCAACGCGGGGTGCCGAACAGCGTGAAGGCGGCCCACAGCGCGGGATCGGGGTATTTCTTGCGCGCGTCCAGCATCGCGAGGCGAAGCGCCTCGGCGGGCATGTGCTCCATCGCGGCCAGCTGGAAGCGGCCCATCAGATAGAGCGTCGACTCGTCGCTGACGCTCCACAGGCTCATCACCACGCGCGGCGCGCCCGCCTTCTGGAAGGCGCGAGCGAGGCCGATGACGCCCGCATCGTGGTTGTAGCCGAGCCCGCTCTGACAGGCGCTCAGCACGACGAGATCGGCGCGCAGCCGCATCCGCTGGACCTCGCCCGCGGTGAGAAAGGCGTCCTCGCGGGTCGGCCCGGCGAGCATCAGGTAGCCCCCGGCGAGCGGATCGCGCGGGTCGGAGACGCCATGGGCGGCGAAATAGAGCATCCGCGCCGAGCGCATCCGTTCCAGCACCGCGGCCTTGGTCGCCGCCTCGCCCAGCAAGGGCTCGGCCGCAACGCGGTCGGCGAGCATCTGCGCCTCGCGCGCGGCACCGGGCAGCGGCGGCACGCGCCACTCGGGCGTCGCAGGCACGCGCGGATCGCCCACCACCAGCGCCGCCTGAAATTCGTTGAGCCCACCCCAGGGCCGGATCATCTGGTCGAGATCGAACAGCCCGGCGGATACGGTGATGCTCATCCGGTCGATCAGCATCTCCTTGCCCGTCAGCGGGAAGGCGGCAAATGGCGTCGAGGCGATCACACCGTTCGCCACGATCACCAGATGGCGCACATCAAGCAGCGCGGTGCGGATCGTCGGCGGGAGCAGGATGTCGGCAATCGGGGTGTTGCCCGAAGCCTTGCCGGAGGACACCACCACTGGCGCGACCGGGGATGCGCCGGTGCCCGTCCATTGCGGCGCACGCGAACGGGCGAGGCCATCGACGTCGAGATCGAGGCGGTAATAGTTGGCCGAAAGCCGCAAGCCCGCCGGGGTGATCTGCGTCTCGTGGAAGGCCCTCAGGCCGGTGCGGTCGATCAGGTAGATCGCCAGCCGGTCCTCGTGATGGGCATAGAACAGCACGGCGGCGCCTTCGGGATAGCCGGGGCTGCCATCGTCGCGCTGCATGGCGAGGAAGGTCTGCACATCGGCAAGCGTCGCCTCGCCCATCCGCGGGGCCGTGACCCCGCGCTTGGCATAGAGATCGCCGAGATCGCGCACGTGCTGCGCGGCGTCCTCGGCAAAGCGGGCGGCGAGGGAGGCGGGGTCGGGCGTGCTCTGCGCGGCCAGCGGCACGGGGCCGCTTGCGAGCAGCAGCACGATGATCGCGAGCAGCCGGACCATGTTCCCCCCCATGCCGTCCCTAGAAGGACTGTTCATAGACCCGGGTGATGTCCCCGTTCCACTCGCCATTATAGGCATCGAGCAAACGCTGGGCGGGTACCTTGCCGGTAGCGACGATCTCGTCGAGGGTTTCGAGATAGCCGGTCTCGTTGTCTCCGGCCGCATTGAGCCGCGCGCGCGCCTTGAGCCCGGCATGGGCGATTGCGAGCACTTCGCGCCCGAGATCCTGCAAGGTGCCGCCGTCGGGCGACTTTGTGGCGAGCGCCAGACGCGGCACTTCGCTGCGAAGACGTTCGCGCTCTTCCATCGACCAGCCCTTGACCAGATCCCACGCCGCATCGAGCGCGCCTTGGTCGTAAAGCAGCCCGACCCAGAAGGCGGGCAGCGCGCAGATCCGGCTCCACGGGCCGCCATCCGCGCCGCGCATTTCGAGGAAGGACTTCAGCCGCACCTCGGGGAAGGCGGTCGAGAGGTGATCCCACCAGTCGCTCTGCGTCGGCCGCTCGCCGGGCAGCACGCTGAGCTTGCCGTCTAGGAAGTCGCGGAAGCTAAGGCCCGCCGCGTCGATATATTTCCCGTCGCGGAACACGAAATACATCGGCACGTCGAGCATGTAGCGCGCCCAGCGCTCGTAACCGAAGCCGTCTTCGAACACGAAGGGCAGCATGCCGGTGCGCGCAGGATCGGTGTCCGACCAGATATGCGAGCGGTAGGAGAGGAAGCCGTTGGGCTTCCCTTCCGTGAAGGGCGAATTGGCGAAGAGCGCGGTCGCCAGCGGTTGCAGGGCGAGGCTGGTGCGGAACTTCTTCACCATATCGGCCTCGGACTGATAGTCCAGATTAACCTGAATGGTACAAGTGCGCAGCATCATGTCGAGGCCCATGCTGCCCACGCGCGGCATGTGGCGCAGCATGATGTCATAGCGGCCCTTGGGCATGATCGGCAGCGCTTCGCGGGTCTTGTCGGGCCACATCCCCAGACCAAGATAGCCGACGCCGCACTTCTCGCCGACTTCCTTGACCTGCGCGAGGTGCCGCCCGGTCTCGGCGCAGGTCTGGTGGAGGTTTTCAAGCGGCGCGCCCGACAGTTCGAGCTGGCCAGCGGGTTCTAGGCTGACGGCGCCATCTTCGCCCTTCAAGGCGATGACGTTCCCACCTTCCTCGACCGGCTCCCAGCCGAATTTCTCCAGCCCGCCGAGCAGATCGCGGATGCCGCAAGGCTCATCATAGGAGGGCGCGCGGTGGTCGCTGGTCTTGAACACCAGCTTCTCGTGTTCGGTGCCGATGCGCCAGTTTTCAGGCGGCTTTTCGCCCTTGATCATGGGGGTGACCAGCTGGTCGAGGCTTTCGATCACCGGATCGTCGGCAGTTGAAGCTTCGCGTGTGCTCATGGCAGGCCCTCTCTGGCCGGTTGCTTTAGAAAACGGGTTTGATGGTGGGAAGGCAAATTCGGCTTTGTGGACGTCAAAGCGAATTGTCTTGCGGCTTTTTGACGGGGTGGTGCGGGCTACCAGTCCCCGGCTGTCGCCATCCACACGCCGAGCGCGACGATGGCGGCGGTCTCGCCCCTGAGGATGCGCGGGCCGAGTGTGATGGCGCGGGCCTGCGGGTGCGCGCGGATCGCAGCGCGCTCGGCCTCGTCGAAACCGCCTTCGGGGCCGGTGAGGATCGCGGCGGGGCCTTGATGCTGTGCGAAGGCGGCGGCGGCAGGCTCGCCCCCGTTCTCGTCGGCGAAGAACAGCGCGCGGCCCTCTGGCCAGCCTGCCAGCAGCGCGTCGAGCTTCACCGGCTCGGCCAGCTGCGGCAGCGCGGTGCGGGCGCATTGCTCGGCGGCCTCGGTGGTGATCGCGCGGGCGCGTTCGAGGTTGAGCTTGTCGGCGACGCACCGCCGCGTGACGAGCGGCTGGATGTGCGCGGCACCCAGTTCGGTGGCCTTCTCGAGGATCAGGTCGAAGCGGTCCCTCTTGAGCAGCGCCGGGCACAGCCACAGATCGGGCACCGCCTCGCGCGGGCGGAGCATTGCATCGACAACCAAGCTGACCTGCCGCTTGGCAACAGCAAACACCCGCGCGGCCCATTCGCCGGTTATGTCATCGCACAGGATCACGACATCGCCACCATCAACCCGCATCACGCGGGCGAGGTAGTGGGCATGGGGTCCTTCAAGATCGACGTGGACGCCTGCGCCAAGCTCCTGCTCGACGAACAGGCGCGGGGCGCTCTTGGGGGGCCAGGCGGGGGTAGCGGGCATGGCTTTGCACTAGGCGCGCGGGGCGCTAGGGAGCAAGCCATGTCCGCGCGAACCGCACAATTCCTGATCGCCGCCGTGTTCCTTATCCTCGGCGGCTGGTGCCTGTTCGCGCCTGCCAGCGTGATCGACCTCGCCTTTACCGAGCCCTACCGCGGCACCAGTTTCATCAACCGCTTCACCATCGCCTGCTTTGGTTCGCAGGCGGTCTTGTTCGGGCTGATGGCGCTGGTCACAAGCTGGAGCGCGCGCAGCTTTGCCGTGTTCGCCGTGCTGCTGCTGCCGTTCTTCGGCTTCAACTACTGGTTCCACTACGAGGTGCCGGTGCTGACCAGCATCGGGATGCTCGACTTCGCGGGCAACGTGACCATGCTGGTGCTCGCGATCCTCGGTTGGCGCGCGGCGCGGGCAGAGGCGGCATGAACGAACAGGTCGTCCCCGACAGCGAACATAAGGGCCTCGTCGCGCGCCTGCCGCAGCTGCCGCGCGATCTTGCCATGCTGGCGCGGTTCGACCGGCCGATCGGGTGGTGGCTGTTGTTCTGGCCCTGTGTCTTTGCGGTGTGGTTGGCGGGAGCGGGGCCGCAACTCGCGCTGCTCGGCTGGCTGCTGCTCGGCTCGATCGCGATGCGCGGGGCGGGGTGCGTCTACAACGACATCGTCGATGCCGATCTCGACCGGCAGGTGGCGCGCACCGCCTTGCGCCCCGTGGCGAGTGGGCGTGTGTCCAAGAAGCTCGCCTGGGGCTGGCTGCTGGCGCTGTGCCTCGTCGGCCTCGTGGTGGTGCTGCAATTGCGGCTCGAGGCGCAGATCGTCGCGCTCGGCAGCCTTGCGCTGGTCGCCGCCTATCCCTTCATGAAGCGCATCACCTGGTGGCCGCAGGCGTGGCTCGGGATGGTGTTCAACTGGGGGCTGCTGGTCGGCTGGACCGAGCTCAGGTGGGACAATTGGGACGCGCTCGCGGCGCTCTATGCCGGCGCGATCTGCTGGGTGATCGGCTACGACACGATCTATGCCCTGCAAGACCGCGAGGATGATGCGATGGTCGGCATCCGCTCCTCCGCGCTGGCGATGGGCGCGGCGGTCAAGGGCGGGATCGCGGCCTTCTATGCCGCGGCCATCGGCTTGTGGGCACTGGCCTTCTGGCTCTACCGCGCCGATCCCCTAGCGCTCGCTGCATTGCTGCCGGTGGCGGGGCATCTGGCGTGGCAGGTGGCGACGCTCGACGCCGACGATCCGATGAACCCGCTCGCCCGCTTTCGCGCCAACCGCTGGGCCGGGGCACTGATGGCGGCGGCGTGCTTCGTGGTCGGGAACGCCTGAGTCCATGTGCAACCTCTACCGCATGACCAAAAACGCGAGCGAGGTCGCTGCGTGGTTCGGGGCGGTGGAGGGCGCAGGCGGGGCGAACTTCGCGGCCGAGGTCTACCCGGGCTATACCGGGCTGGTGGTGGCAGACGGCGCGGTGCGGGCGATGACCTGGGGCGTGCCGCTGGTGCTCAAGGGCAAACAGGGCCAGCCGCTGAAACCCAAGCCGGTCAACAACGCGCGTTCGGACAAGCTGGGGACGGGGTTCTGGCGCGCGTCCTTTGCCGCGCGGCGCTGCCTGATCCCGCTGGAACAATGGGCCGAGGCCGAGGGCCCCAAGGGGCGGATGACCCGGACGTGGATGTCCTCCCCGGAATCGCCGCTGCTCGCCGCCGCGGGGGTGTGGCAGCCGACCGACACGTGGGGCGCAAGCTACGCGATGGTGATGACCGACAGCGCCGGAGCGGCGTCCGAATCCGTGCATGATCGCATGCCTGTGCTGCTCGCCCCGGACGATCAGCAACTCTGGCTAACCGCGCCGCCATCCGAGGCGCTGGAACTGTGCCGGGCGTGGACCGGGCCGCTTGCGATTGCGCGGACCGATGAAGGCTGGGCGAGGCGAAAAGCCGGTCAAGGCCCTGAGAACGAGACGATATTTTGATGCTCTGCGGCGCTTTGCAAATGCAATCTTCGTAAGGTTTGCGATTGCGATTTTGTCACTATCGGAACGCGTCAAATGAGGTTATCCCGCCCTAACTTAATTGGGGGAATTAGCCTTTATGCTTACCGGTTTGTCGCGCGATTTTGCGCAGGATTCGTCGCGTTTCCAGTTCCGGTCGAAGGCTCGCTTCCTTCTCAACTCCACAGCCCTGATCCCGGTCGTCGGCGCGCTTGCTGCGGTGGGTCTGCTCGCGACGCCGGGCGCGGCCTTTGCCCAGTCGACCGACGCCGAGGGCGGTAACGGCGGCGGCGGCGGCGGCGCAGGGGGCGGTTCGGTTATTGTCGACGGCGGCATCGGCGTCGCTGGCGGACCCGGCGTTGCGGCTGGTTCGGGCGGCGGCGGCGGCGGCGGCGGAACCGGGGTTACGGGCGGCAATGGCGGCACCGGATCTGGCGGAACCGCAGGCGGGGTCGGCAACAATGTGTTCAATGCTCCGGCGGGCAACGGCGCCAATGCAACGATAGCCGGTAACGGCGGCGGTGGCGGCGCTGGTGCGTCCACCCGGTTCCTTTCTGGTGGGTCTTTGTCATTTTTTGCCGGCGCCACCACCTACATCAGTGGCGGTGCCGGTGGTGCAGGTCTGGGCAGCGGTTCTGGTGGCGGCGGCGGTGCTGGCGCGACCTTCGTCGGCAATCTCCAGTTCAACGCCTCGATCTCGGCAGGTGCTGCGCGGACCGGTGGGGCGGGCGGCGCAGGCGGTAATGGCGGTGTCAGCGGCAACGGCGGTGACGGCGGTGATGGCGGCGCCGGGCTCACTGTCGTGCTAGGCGGAATCAATACCATCGAGGCAGGTGCTCTTTATACTGGTGGTGTTGGCGGGGCCGGCGGCAGCGGGGTGGTTGCAGGTCTCGGCGGCGTCGGCGGCGCGGGGCTGAACCAGACAAACGGCACGTTGAACAATCAGGGCACACTGCGCGGCGGCGTTGGCGGCACTGGCTCGGTCGGGGGCCTTGGCGGCATCGGGTTTGTCGGCTCCGGTGTCACGATCAACAACACGGGCACGATTGCAGGCGGGCTTTCCGGCGGCGGCGGTGTGCAGGCGCTGGCGATGCGCCTGTCGGGCACCAACACCGTCACCAATATCGGCACCCTGACCGGCGGGGTCGAGATCGCCTCGGGCACGACGACCTTCGATATCGCCAGTGATCAGGCGCTGGCCAATGTCGTTTCCGGAGCAGGTGCGCTGGCCAAGGCGGGCACCGGCACACTGACGCTGTCGGGCGCGAACACCTATTCCGGGCTCACCACGGTTGCGGCAGGCACGCTGGTGATCGGCAGCAACACGGCGCTGGGCAGCACGGCTGCAGGCACTATTGTTCAGAATGGCGCAGCCTTGGTGCTGAGTGGCGAGCGCATCGTCGGCGAAGCGATCACGCTCAATGGCACGGGTGTGGGCGGCACCGGCGCGCTGCGAGGCCTCGCGAACGTCAGCACCCTGACCGGCGCGATTACGCTTGCTTCAGATGCCCGGATTGAAGCCGATTCCGTCCTTGACTTCAGGGGCGTGGTGTCCGGCGTTGACCGGACGGCCACCTTTGGCGGTGCTGGCAACATCGTCATCCAGCTCGGAAGCTTGCAGCTCGGCAGCGGCTCAGTGATCAAGGAGGGTGCCGGGATCCTCGGGCTGTTCAACACCAACTCCTTCACCGGCGATACCGATGTCAGAGGCGGGCAGCTGCAAATCTCGGGCGGGAGCGCGCTGTCCGACACCGGCCGGCTTACGCTTGGGACCGGGACGAGCGCCCGGGTGATCACCAACACAGAGACCATCGGCAGTCTTGCGGGAAGCGGGACCATCTTCCTGCAGAACGGCGGTTCGCTTGTTGTTGGTGATGCCACCGACACCGTGTTCAGCGGCGTGATCCAGACAGCGAACGGTAGCGGCTCGATCACCAAGCGGGGCACGGGCAAGCTGACGCTGTCGGGCGCGAGCACCTACACCGGGCTGACCACGGTATCGGGCGGCACGCTCGCGGTCGGCTCTGCGAGCGGTCTTGGCGCTGCGACTGCGGGCACCGTCGTCCAGACGGGCGGGACGCTGGGGTTCGAGTCCACCATTACCGTTGGCTCGCTGCAAATCTCCGAAACCATCGTCCTTGATGGCGGGACCTTGCGCAATATCGCCGGGAACACCAACATTTCCGGGCCCCTCACGCTGTTGGCGGATTCGATCATCGCCGCGGACGCCAACTCGCTGACCATTTTTGCTTCCGGCGGCGTTCAGGGCGGCGGCAATGACCTGATCGCGGATGCCAGCGGCGGCAGCATCAACTTCACCGCCGGCCTCCTCAACATCGCCACGCTGACCAAGAACGGGAGCGGTGTTGTCGCTCTTTCGGGCAGCAATACGATTGCCGGCAATGTGACCGTGAATGGCGGCACGCTTCAGGGGGTCAACACCAATGCCCTGTCGGTCGCCAATGCTGTGACCCTGAACGGCGGCGCGTTCGACGTGTTCCGCTCTGTCATCGTCGGGTCGGTGAGCGGCGATACCCGGCTTTCGGTCAACGGCTTTGGCTCTCCGGTAACCCTGACCCTTGGCGGCAACAACAGTTCGACTAGCTTCTCCGGGCAGCTGTCGGGCGACGGCAACCTGATAAAGACCGGGACGGGCACTTTCACCCTGACCGGGTTCAACAATTTCGTTGGCGGCATCACCGTCAACAACGGCACATTGCAGGTCGGCAATAACCTGACGACGGGCACGCTCGGGCTCGGCACCGCGACCGTGCTGGTCGAGGCGAACGGGACGCTCAACTTCCGGCGCTCGAACCTCTATTCGGTGAGCAATGCGATCACCGGAGCGGGGACCATCGTGAAGTCGGGGGCCGGCACCGTGATACTGACCAACGTGGCCGGTTTCACCGGCTCGACTTTGGTCGAGGACGGGCAGCTGACCATCCAAGGCGATTTCGGCGGCGCGATCACGGTCGACGGCGGCATCCTTGGCGGCACCGGCACGATTGCTGGCGCGGTTATTGTCAACAATGGCGGCACCGTGGCTGCGGGCAACAGCCCGGGCACGCTGACGGTCGGCGCGCTGTCGCTCAACATGGGATCGCTCACCACCTTCGAGCTGGGCGAGGCGGGCGTTGCGGGCGGGGCCAATAACGACCTGATCCGGGTGACCGGCGCGCTGACGCTCAATGGCGGCAGCGTCGACATCGTGCGCGGATCGGGCTTCAGTTCGGGCCGTTACACCCTGTTCGAATTCGGCTCGCTGGTCGGCGGGCTCGGCAACCTCTTCCTCAATCCGCTTGACGGCGGTTTCGTCGGCACGCTGGCAGTGGACGGCAACACCATCGTCCTCAATGCCGCGCCGCCCGAAGACCTGATCTTCTGGAACGGCTCGACTCTTGCGCCGACCGGCGCGGTGGTCGGTGGCAGCGGCACCTGGAACCTCGTCAACGGCAACTTCACCGAGGATGACGGCGACTTCACCGGCGCCTGGGCGGGCAACGGCTTCAACGCCGTGTTCGCAGGCACTGGCGGCACGGTCACGATCGGCGCCGACACCACAGTTGCGCCGAGCGGCCTGGCCTTCCTGGTCGATGGCTACACGATCGAAGGCGGCAACGCGGCCTCGCGGCTCGAACTGACGGGCCCCACCGGGGTCGACACCGCTGCGGCCGTAGGCGCGACGATCAACGCGGTGATCTCGGGCACGGGTTCGATGACCAAGACAGGCACCGGCACGCTGACGCTGCGCGGGGTCAACACCTACACCGGCAGCACCACGGTGCTTGGCGGGACGCTGGTGAACAGCGGCACGATCACCGGATCCGTGACCAACAATGCGACGCTCACCTCGACCGGCAGCCTGCTGGGCGGGCTCACCAATAGTGCGGGTGCGGTTGCCAATCTGGCGGGTACGGTCAACGGACAGATCAACAATTCGGGCACGGTCAACGTCACTGGCAATCTGGCCACCACCAACAATTTCAATTTCATCAATTCAGACGCTGGCTTGCTCAATGTCAGCGGGGGCAACTACACCGGCGCCAACGCCCTCATCAACAACTCGACCGCGCTCAATGGGATCAATGTGTCCTCTGGCCGCACTCTTGGCGCCGCGATCATCGTCAATGGCGCGACCTCGTCGATCCTGAATGCGGGGACGATCACGACCTCGAACCGCATCGACAATAGCGGCACCCTGACCACCACCGGCACGATCAACGGCGGCAGCACTGGCCTGCGCGGGTTGGCGGGATCGACCACCAATGCCTCGGGCACGATCAATGGCGCGGTCAGCAATGCCGGCACCTTCAATGTTACCGGCAACCTGGTGAACAACAGCAGCATCACCAATACAGGGACGTTCAACGTCACTGGCGCGACGGTGACGACCCTGGGCCTAAACAACGAGGCGAGTGGGACGGTCAATGCGGCAGGCGCGATCAATGGGCAGCTGGGCAACGCCGGGACGTTCAACGTCACCGGAAACCTCACCGGCAACAACGCCTTCATCAATTCCGGTACGGGCCTGCTCAATGTCAGCGGTGGCGACTACACCGGGTTGACCGTGGTCATCAACAACTCGACCGCAGCCAACGCCGTCAACATCTCGGCTGGCCGCACCCTGAGCGCCGGGATCGTCTCCAATGGTGCGACCTCGTCGATCCTGAACGCAGGGACGCTCACGGCCTCGAACCGCATCGACAACAGCGGCACCCTGACCACCACCGGGACGATCAATGTCGGCAGCTTTGGCCTGCGCGGGTTGGCGGGATCGACCACCAATGCCTCGGGCACGATCACTGGTTCGATCAGCAATGCCGGCACCTTCAATGTCACCGGCAATCTGGTGAATGATGGCTTCATCACGAACAACGGTGTCTTCAACCTGACCGGGGCAACCCTGACGTCAGGCGGTTTGTCCAACAACGCGGGCGCCGTGGTCAATGCGCGCGGCACGCTGAACGGCGGGGTGAACAATGCCGGCACCTTCAATGTCACCGGCAATCTCACCAACACTAACCCCAACGCGAGCTATTTCGGGTTTGACGCGGGCGTGCTCAATGTCAGCGATGGCGATTACACCGGGCTGGTGGTCGTCAGCAATTCCTCGACCGCAACCAACGGGGTCAATATCTCGGCTGGCCGCACCTTGAGCGCCCAGATCGTCTCCAATGGCGCAAACTCGTCGTTCCTGAACGCGGGGACGATCACGACCTCCAACCGCCTTGAAAACAATGGCAGCCTGACTTCGACGGGCACGATCAACGGCGTGTTCTTCAACAATGCGGGCGCAACGGCGTCGCTGCAGGGTGCGGTCAACGGGGCGTTCACCAACAGCGGCACGGTCACCGTGACCGGCGGCCTGACGGTGAACGGCGCCGTGACGCAGAACAGCGCAGGCACGTTCAACCTCGGCGGGTTCACCACCAGCTTCGGCAGCCTTGCGGGCAGCGGCACGGTGAACCTCGGTGCGGGCACGCTGACCGTAGGTGGCAACGGCACCTCGACCAGCTTCGACGGGGCGATCAACGGCACCGGCGGCCTCGTCAAGACCGGCGCGGGCACCTTCACGCTGGCGGGCACCAACGGCTACACCGGCCAGACCCGGATCGACGAGGGCACGCTGGCGCTGGCTGCGAGCGGCGTGATCGCCGGGCAGGTGCGCAACAGCGGCACCTTCAACAACAGCGGCACAGTGAACGGCAGCGTGGTCAACCTCGCCACCCTCACCTCGAGCGGCACGATCGGCGGCGGGCTCTCCCAGTTTTCGGGCGCGACCGGCACGGTCTCGGGAACGCTGAACGGGTTCGTCAACAACGCCGGGACTCTGACCGTCAATGGCAACCTTGCCAGCAATGATTTCGGCCAGATCACCGGCACCGGGCAGGTGACGGTGCAGTCGGGCGCGCGCTGGAGCGGGCTGCTGGGCTTCACTAACCTCAGCACCAACGCCGCAGGTCTGTCGATCGCGGGCACGCTGGATGTGAACGGGATCTTCGTGACCCAGGCGGGCGCGACCACGGTCATCGCCAGCGGCGGCACGCTGACCGCGCAGAACTCGACCAACCTCGGCACTGTGACCAACAACGGCACAGTCAACACCGATGTGACGAACGGCTCCGGTAACGTCGCAGGCACCATCACCAACAATGGCACCTGGAACGGCACCATGTCGCAGGGCCTCGGGTCGGTCACCAACACCGGCCGGTGGAACGGCAACTTCCTGCTCGATGTGGGCGCGCAGATCACCAATAGCGGGACGTGGGACACCACTTCGCTCTTCGGCGGGGCGGTGCGCGACGGGACCTTCATCAACACCGGCAACCTTATCGGGCTCGGCTTTGCCGTGACCGGCGCCAATGCGCTGCTCGACAACAACATCACCGGCGTCATCACGCTCAACTTTGGTCAGGCCTTCAACATCGACACCGGGGGCCGGATCAACAACTTCGGCACGGCGAGCGCCACTGCCAATGTCAATGCCGGCGGCATCCTGCGCAACTTCGCAGGGGCCAGCTGGAATGGCCCTGTGATCATCGCGGCGACCGGCTCGGTCGGCAATTCGGGCACCATCAACGGCAATGTCGCCAACTCGGGCACCTTCTCCTCGATTGGCACGGTCAACGGCAACTTCAGCAGCGGCGTCAACACGCTGACCACGCTGGCGGGCGCCCTCAATGGCAACATCAGCAACATGGGGCGGATCGAGCTGGTCGGAACGACCACCGGGATCAACATCCTGTTCCAGACCGCGAGCGGGACTTTCGATCTGGGTGGGTTCGACACCACCATCGGCGGGGTGCAGGGCTCGGGCCAGGTGCTGCTGGGCGACGGCGATCTGACGGTCAATGCCGCCTCTAACACCGGCTTCTCGGGTGTGATTTCGGGCAATGGCGGCCTGATCAAGACCGGCAGCCAGACCCTCACTCTGTTGGGGGCCAACACCTATGCGGGTGGAACCAGCCTGTCCGGAGGCGTCCTCACGGTTGCCAATAATCTGGCGCTCGGCACTGGCCAAGTCACCATGCTTAGTGGCACGACGCTGCGTTCCGGCGCAGCGAATATCGCGCTGGCCAATGCCATCGACATTTCTGGCACCGGCACGATTGATATCGGGACGAATCAGCGCTTCACGCTGGCCGGCGTCATCAGCGGCGGCACCCTGAACCAGACCGGCGCTGGCGGCAGCCTGCTCACGCTGAGCGGCACCAACACCTACACGGGTGGAACCGTGCTGAACGGTGCCTTCACGCTTGTATCCCGCGATGCCAACCTGGGTGCCGCTAGCGGCGCCGTGACGTTCAATGGCGGCGCCACGCTGATCTTTAACAACACGGCGGCGTTCGGCTCGACGCGCAATTTCATCGGCAACACCAACATCAACCTGCAAACCCTCGGCACGGCGCCGGTGACGCTGGGCGGTGTGGTCTCGGGCGTTGGTGGCTTGCTCAAGCAGGGCGCGGGCACGCTGATTCTGACGAACGCCAACACCTATCAGGGTGGAACCGGCCTGTTCGAAGGCGTACTCACGGTTGCCAACAACCGGGCGCTCGGCACTGGCCAAGTCACCATGCTTGGCGGCACGACGCTGCGTTCCGGCGCAGCGAATATCGCGCTGGCGAACAATATCGACATCTCTGGCACCAGCACGATTGATTCGGCCGCCAACATGTTCACCCTGTCGGGCGTCATCGGCGGCAGCGGGAGCCTCATCAAGATCGGTGGAGGCACGCTGACGCTCACGGGGGTCAACACCTACACCGGCACGACCTTCGTCGACGCCGGCACGCTGGTGGTGGGCGAGGGCGGTGTGGTGGCTCCGCCGCCGGCCGCGACCGTTGCACCGGCCCCGACTCTTGTCGCGGTCACCGCGCAGGCCATCGAACCGGCCATCGCGAGCGCTCCGGCCCAGGTCGGCCGCGGCCTGCTGGTCGGCGGCACGGGCAGCCTCACCGGCGGGCGCACCAGCGTCTCGCTCGAGCCTGCCGCGACCCTCGCAGTGGTCGAGACCGCTCCGGTCATTGCCGCAGTCGCAGGAGAGGCGCCCGTCGCACCCATGGCGAACGTCGCTGCGCAGAACACCATGCTTGCTCTGGCCGTGATCGCGGGCAACGTCGTCAACAGCGCCACGCTGATCAACAACGGCACGATCCTCGGCATGGTGATCAACAATGCCGGGGCGAGCGCCAGCAACCACGGCGTGATCGAAGGCGCGGTGCGCAATGACGGCACGCTGGTCTCGACCGGCACGCTTGGCGGCGGGCTCGTTAACAACGGGCAGGCGCAGATCGCAGGCGTGCTTGATGGCGATGTCATCAACACCGGCACGATCACGCTGACCGGCATCACCACCGGCATCGACTTCCTCGAGCAGGCCGCTGGCGGCGTCTTCAACCTCGCCGGGTTCGACACCACTCTGGGCGCGATCATGGGCGCAGGCAGCATCACGCTGGGCGCAGGCCGGCTCACCACCGGGACCGACGGGGTCGGCACGGTGTTCGGCGGCGTCATCAGCGGCACGGGCAGCCTTGCCAAGGTCGGCACCGGACGGCTGGTGCTGACCGGGGCCAACACCTACACCGGCGGCACCACCATCAGCGGCGGCGTGCTGCAGCTGGGCAATGGCGGCACCTCGGGCTCAATCGTCGGCCCTGTGGTGAACAACGGCGCGCTGGTGATCAACCGCAGCGATGCCTTCACCTTCGCCAGCGCGATCAGCGGCACGGGCATGCTCGTGCAGGACGGCTCCGGCACGACCACGCTGACCGGCACCAATAGCTACTCCGGCGGGACGCTGATCAGCAGCGGGCGGCTGGTCGGCAACACCGCCTCGCTGCAGGGCCAGATCCAGAACAATGCCGCGCTCGAATTCGCGCAAGCCAGCGCCGGCATCTTCGCCGGACAGCTGTTCGGCGCGGGCCTGTTCGACAAGACCGGGCTCGGCCTGCTCGACCTGACCGGCAACAACAACGGCTTCACCGGCGGCACCTTCGTGCGCGGCGGGGAGCTGCGGGTGAGCGGCCAGCTGGCGAACTCGGTGGTGACCGTGCTCTCGGGCTCGACCCTGTCGGGCAGCGGCACCATCGGCGGGCTGATCGCGAACAGCGGCAGCACCATCGCGCCGGGCGCGAACGGCGCTGGCGTGCTGGGGGTCAATGGCGCGGTCAACCTGCAGGCGGGCAGCACTGTCCAGCTGCAGATCCGCGCGGGCGGGCCCTCGGACGCGATCGTCAGCAATGGCGCGGCGACGCTCGGCGGCACGGCGGCCTTCAGCAACCTCGGCGGGGTCTATGCCTTCAACTCCGAGATCGTCCTGCTGCAGGCCGATGGCGGACGCACCGGCACCTTTGCCAGCACGACCGGGTTCGGGAGCTTCGGCATCCTCTACCGGCCCGAGCTGGTTTACACCGCCAACCAGGCGCGGCTGCGCTTTGCGCCGAACCTGCTGGCGAACATCGTCGGCAACACGGCGCTCACCGCCAACCAGCGCTCGGTCGTCAACCGCATCGATGGCGCAGTGACCGCGGGCTACAACCCGCAGCCGCTGTTCAACGTCTATGCCCTGCCGACCGCGCAGCTGCCCGGCGCCTTCGACCAGCTTTCGGGCGAGGTCTATGCCAGCACTGCCGGTGTCGGCATCGAGCAGGAACGCCTCGTGCGCGAAGCGGTGCTCGGCCGCGTCAATGCGGTGGCGATGGCTGCGCGCGGCGATGCGGCAGCGGGCAAGGGCGCGGGCGCCTGGGCGCAGCTGTTCGGCGGCGGCGGTCAGGGCGATAGCGACGGCAATGCCGCGCGGATCGAGACCGACCGCACCGGCTTTGCCACCGGCATCGACTTCGGCAGTGCCAACGAGAACGGCAGCTGGCGCGCGGGCGTCTTCGGCATGCAGATCCAGAGCGACGTCACCATCGACGCGCGCGGATCAAGCGCCGAGGTCGAGCAGAGCGGCGGCGGCGTCTATGCCTCGCTCAGCACCGGCGGCTTCACCGCAACGCTGGGCGGCTATCTGACCTCGGTCGATCTCACCGCCAGCCGCACCATCGCGCTGCCCGGCTTTGCCGAGGTCAACAATGGTGAGACGGGCGGCGAGGCGCGTCAGGCCTTTGCCGAGGTGTCGTTCACGATCCCGTCGGGCAAGGGCATGGTGCGTCCGTTCCTCGGCGCCACGATCGGCAGCTTCGATCTTGACGCCTTCACTGAGACCGGCGGGGCAGCGGCGCTGACCATGCGCAAGCAGAGCTACTCGACCGGCACGCTGACCGCCGGGGTCGATGGCATGCTACCGGTGGGCAAGAGCCTGACGCTGTTCGGCACGCTGGCCGGACGCGCGCAGCTGGGCGACCGCGCTCCGCAGGCGCAACTGGCGCTGGCGGCTGCGCCGCAGCAGGCCTTCGGGGTGGCCGGGGCGCAGTTCGAGGAAGTCGCAGTCGCGGCCCGCCTCGATGCCTCGCTCAAGCTCGGCAAGAATGTCGACTTCTCGGTCGGCTATACCGGGCTGATCGGCAGCACGATCTCGGATCACGGGGCGCGGGCGACGCTGCAAGTGCAGTTCTGATCCCACGCCGCCACACCAACAAAGGCCCGCCCTCCGGCATCGGGGGGCGGGCCTTCGCTTGTCAGGCGTAGCTCACCATCTCGAACTCGATCCCGTCCCAGTCGAAGAAATAGAACCGGCGGCCGGGTTCGTAGTCGGCGTGGTTGAAGGGTTCGAGCCCGGCTTCCTTCACCACCGCTTCGGCGGCGTCGAGATCGCCCACCACCAGTCCGACATGGTTGAGCGGCGCCCCCTTGGCATGGCGTCCGGGTAGCGGCGCTCCGCTTGTATAAACCGCGATATAATCATCCTTGCCGCCGACATGGATCGTCTCCCCGCCGAGCTGCGAGGGCCCGCGCCAGCGGATGTGCCAGCCCATCAACCGCTCGAGCAGCGCGGCGCTGCGTTCGATGTCGCTGACGGTGATGTTGATATGTTCGAGGCGGGATTGGGGCATGTCGGGGTTCCTTTCGCACATTGCCGATCCGCGTCTTGCGAGGGGACGCGAATCGATTGACTTGGCCCTTGTGCAATCTCAACCTAACTTGAGATCAAGCTTTATTGCGAGAACCCCGCCATGCCCCCTGCGCCCGCACCCCGCCGCCTCAAGCCCTCCGACCTCATCCCCATCGGCGAGATCGCGCAGCGCACCGGGCTGAGCGTCTCGGCGATCCGCTTCTACGAGGAGCGGCGGTTGATCGAGCCGGTGCGCACCGGCGGCAACCAGCGGCGCTTCCTGCGCTCGGACATCCGCCGCCTCTCCTTCATCCTGATCGCCCAGCGCTTGGGCCTCAGCCTTGCCGAGATCGAGGCCGAACTGGCCAAGCTCCCGCTCGGCCGCACGCCGACGGCGCGCGACTGGGAAGCGATCAGCAGCGCCATCCGCGCCACGCTCGACCAGCGGATCGCCGAACTCACCCGCACCCGCGACCGGCTCGACGGGTGCATCGGCTGCGGCTGCCTCAGCCTTGAACATTGCGCGATCTGGAACCCCGAGGACCGGCTCGGCGGCGAGGGGCCGGGGCCGCGCAAACTGCTCGGCTGTGGGGCGATGAGCCTGCGCTGAACCGTTCACCTGCATCGACGAACGGCATCGGCTTCGATCAATCGCCCGCCCGCTCCCACCAATGCGGCTTTATCGCTGGCAGGCTTCGGCTAGAGTGCGCAGGATTAAGTAACAGGGGTCTGCCACACATGCTCGAACTCAGCGGCGTCAGCCACACCTATCCCAATGGCACCAAGGCGCTCGATGATGTGGGCCTGTCGATCCCCAAGGGGATGTTCGGCCTGCTGGGCCCCAATGGCGCGGGCAAATCGACCCTGATGCGGACCATCGCGACGCTCCAGGCACCCACCCAAGGCATGATCCGTTTCGGCGATATCGACGTGCTGGCCGAGCCTGATCGCCTGCGCCGCACGCTTGGCTATCTGCCGCAGGATTTCGGCGTCTACCCGCGCATTTCGGCCGCCGCGATGCTCGATCACATGGCGGTGCTCAAGGGCGTCAGCAATGCGGGCGAGCGCAAGGCGATGGTCGAGCATCTGCTCAACCAGACCAACCTGTGGAACGTGCGCGGCAAGGCGATTGCGGGCTTTTCGGGCGGGATGCGCCAGCGCTTCGGCATCGCCCAGGCGCTGATCGGCCAGCCCGAGCTCATCATCGTCGACGAGCCCACCGCCGGGCTCGACCCCGAAGAGCGCAACCGTTTCCTAAACCTGCTGGCCGGGATCGGCGAGAATGTGGTGGTCATCCTCTCCACCCACATCGTTGACGATGTCGCCGACCTGTGCCCGCGCATGGCGGTGCTGGCGGGCGGCAAGCTGCGTCTGGAAGGCGCGCCGCATGACCTGATCGCCTCGACCCGCGGGCGCGTCTGGCAGAAGACCGTCCACCACACCCAGCTTGCCGAGATGCAGGCGCAATACGAGGTCATCTCGCACCGCTTCTTTGCCGGCGACATCGTGGTCCACGTGCTGGCCGACAGCCAGCCGGAAGGCTTCGATCCGGTGAGCGGGGGGCTGGAGGACGTCTACTTCGCGACCCTCGCCGAGACCCGCCGCGCGCCCGCCGCTCCCGTCCTCGCCAAGTAAGGGAGGGCCGGAGAGATGCTCACCGCACGCCTCGCCGCGTTCGAGATCCGTTACCAGCTCCGCAATCCGGTGTTCTGGGTTTCGATGGCGATCTTCTTGCTGATGGGCTTCGGCCTCAGCGCCAGCGACAATGTCAGCTTCGGCTCGCCCGGCGCGGTCAACGAGAACTCGCCCTTCACGGTCACCATCGCGACCGCGCTGTTCTCGATCTTCTACCTCTTCGTCATCACCGCCTTTGTCGCCAATGCCGTGGTGCGCGACGACGTAACGGGCTTTGGCCCGATGATCCGCGCCACCCCGGTGGGGCGCACCTCGTTCCTCGCCGGACGCTTCCTCGGCGGGCTCTCCATCGCGATCCTCGGCTATCTGGCGGTGCCGGCAGGGATCGCGCTGGGCGCGGCGATGCCCTGGGTCGATCCCGAAACCGTGGGGCCCAGCAGCCTTGGGCTCTACCTGTGGCCCTTCCTGGTCGTCGCCATCCCCAACCTGATCCTGTCCTCCGCGCTGCTGTTCGCGCTGGCGACCTTCACCCGTTCGATGCTGGCGAGCTATGTCGGCGTGATCGTGCTGGTGCTGGGCTATCTCACCGTGCCGCTGCTGCTCGGCAGTGATCCGAGCTGGCAGGACCCGGTCGCGCGGTTCGAGCCGCTCGGTACCGGCGCGATCGGCGAGGTCTCGCGCTACTGGACCTCGGCCGACATGAACACCAAGGCGATCCCGCTCGAGGGCAACCTGCTGTTCAACCGCGTCTTCGTGCTGGCGCTTTCCGCGCTGTTCTTTGGCGTAGCATGGCTGCGCTTCAGCATGACCGAGCGCGCGCCGTCGCGCTGGCGGCAGCGCCGGCTGGCCAAGCAGGCTGCCAAGGCCGCCAAGGCCGAGGCCGTCGCCCCCCGCGCGCTCACCGCCCCGGTCACCCGCACCTTCGGCACCGGCCATGCCTTCGCGACCTTCTGGGTGCGCCTCAAGACCGAGGTGCGCATGGTCACGCGCAGCCCCGGCTTCCTTGTCCTGCTGCCGCTCGGCATCGGCTTCGTGCTGATCAACCTGGCCTTCTCCGATACGACCTACGGCACGCCGACCTATCCGCTGACCGCCAACGTGATCGGCACGGTGACCGGCTCGATGGCGCTGTTCAGCATCATCGTCGCGGTGTTCTATGGCGGCGAGCTGGTGTGGCGCGAGCGCGACGTGAAGATTTCCGAGATCATCGACGCCACCCCCGTGCCCGCCTGGGCAATGTTCGTGCCCAAGATCCTCGCGATCTTCGCGGTGCTGGTGGCGATGGCGCTCG
Organism: Erythrobacter sanguineus; assembly: GCA_945878845.1. Lineage (GTDB taxonomy): Bacteria > Pseudomonadota > Alphaproteobacteria > Sphingomonadales > Sphingomonadaceae > Erythrobacter > Erythrobacter sanguineus_A. The sequence continues at coordinate 95,221 of CAMCUB010000004.1, forward strand.
CCGGGATGCTGGTCGGCGTGCTCTTTCAGCTCGCCAAGGGGACGGGCAGCGTCGATCCCGGGCTCTACCTCACCGCCTATGTCGTGCCGCAAAGCATCGACCTGCTGATGATCGCGATCCTTGCGGTGTTCTTCCAGGTGCTCAGCCCCAACAAATATGTCGGTTGGGGCCTGTTCCTGGTGTGGTTCGTGCTGCGCATCGTGATGTCGAACATGGGCTACACCAACATCCTCTACTCCTACAACGGCACCCCGTCCGAGCCGCTTTCCGACATGAACGGCACCGGCGGCTTCTGGGTCGGCGCGGCGATTGCGCGGATCTATTGGGCCTGCTTCGGGGTGGTGATGCTGGTGTTCGCCCACTGGGCCTGGCCGAGCGGCACGGTGGTCGCAGTGATGCCGCGGCTCAAGGGCGTCGCCAAGCGCGCCAGCCTCGCTTCGGGCGGGATCGCGCTGGCCGCAATCGCCGGGATGGTCGGCACGGGCCTCGTCATCAACCACAACATCAAGGAGCTGAACCGCTTCGAGACCTCGGACGAGGCCGAAGCGCGGATGGCCGACTTCGAGCGCAAATATCTCAAATATGCCAGCCTGCCGCGCCCGGTGGTGACCGATGTCGAATTCGTGATCGACATCGATCCGGCCGCCAAGCGGTTGAAGGCGACCGGCCACTACATGCTGCGCAACGACAGCGGGCAGCCGATCACCGAGGTGCACGTCCGCCAGGGCGATGACGGCGCGAAGTTCACCCGCCTTGAGATCGCCGGGGCCAAGCTCGCCAGCTTTGACGAGACGCATCTCTACCGCATCTACCGCTTCGCAACCCCGCTCGCGCCGGGCGCGGCGGTGCGGCTCGACTTTGCCACCGACATCTGGCGGCGCGGCTTTGCCAATAGCGGGGCGGCGACCGACATCGTCGACAACGGCACCTTCGTGAACAACTACACCTTCGCGCCGATCATCGGGATGGACCGCAACGGGGTGTTGCAGGACCGCACCGCGCGGCGGCGGCAGGGCCTGCCGGCCGAGCAGCGCATGGCCAAGCTCGAGGATACCTCGGCGCAGGTGCGCAACTATATCGGCGCCGACTGGGTCAATTCGAAGATCACCCTCTCGACTTCGGCCGACCAGACCCCGATCGCGCCGGGCGACAAGATTTCGGACGTGGTCAAGGATGGCCGCCGCATCGCGGTGTTCCAGTCGCCTGCGCCGATCCTCAACTTCTTCTCGGTGCAATCGGCACGCTATGCCGTGGCCGAGGAGATGGCAGGCCCTGTGCGCCTCAGCGTCTATTACGATCCCAAGCACGACTGGAACGTGCCGGCGATGCAAAAGGCGCTGAAGACGTCGCTGGCCTATTACCAGCGCAATTTCGGGCCTTACCAGTTCGGCTATGCGCGGATCATCGAGTTCCCGGGCTATTCGAGCTTCGCGCAGGCTTTCGCGGGCACCATGCCCTATTCCGAAAGCATCGGCTTTGCCGCCGACGTGCGCGATCCCGAGACGATCGACTACGTCTCCTACATTACCGCGCACGAGCTGGGCCACCAGTACTGGGCGCATCAGGTGATCGGGGCGGACATGCAGGGCCAGACCCTGCTGTCGGAAACGCTCGCGCAATATTCGGCGCTGATGGGAATGAAGGAGCTCTATGGCGAGGACAAGATTCGCCGCTTCCTGAAGTTCGAGCTCGATCGCTATCTCGGCGGGCGCAAGGGCGATACGCTGCCCGAACAGCCGCTGATCCGGGTCGAGAACCAGCAGCACATCCATTACCGCAAGGGCAGCCTTGTCATGTACCTGCTCCAGCACCGGCTGGGCGAGGATGCGGTCAACCGCGCGCTGTCGCGGCTGGTGGCGACCTACAAGTTCAAGGGCGCGCCCTATCCGCGCAGCCTCGATCTGATCGCGGAGCTGCGCAAGGAGGCCAAGACGCCCGAGGATCAGGCGCTGATTACCGACCTGTTCGAGAAGATCACGATCTATGACCTCAAGGCCAAGGAAGCGACCTCCACCAAGCGTGCCGACGGCAAGTGGGTGACGCGGATCACGGTCGAGGCGGGCAAGTTCTACGCCGACGGCAAGGGTGTCGAGACCGCGGCGAAACTCGCCGAGAGCATCGAGATCGGCGCATTCACCGCACGGCCGGGCACGGGCGCCTTTGCGAAAGCGAATGTCCTGTCGATGCAGCGAATGCCGGTGCGCGGCGGCGGCCAGGTGATCGAGATCGTTACCGCGCAAAAGCCTGCCTTCGCCGGGGTCGATCCCTACAACTTCTACATCGACCGCGATGCGGATGACAATGTGGTGGCGGTGAATTGAGACATTGCTCCCCTCCCTTCGGGGAGGGGGGAATGCAAGCCTAGGCTTCCGGCCCCAGCTCCGGATCAAGGTCCCTGGGCCGCGCGAAGTGGACGAGCTCCGCGCAGTAACGCTTCAATTCGCTCCAATGCGCGATGTCGCATTCGAGCACAGCGTAGGCGGCGGTCGGGAATTTCACGACCGCTTCCTTGAACAGGGCGTTCTCCTTGCCCGGCGCGACCAGTTCGAGCAGCACGTCCTGCAAGCCCGGATTGTGCCCCGAGATGAGGATCGTCTTCGCCTCGTCGTCACCGCTGCCCGCGTGCGCCTCGATCGTCTCGACGATGGTGTCGAAGCTGGCGAGGTAGAGCCGCTGGTCATAAATCGGCTCAAGCTCGGGCAGCGCGCCCTCGAGCGTCAGCTTCACCCGCACCGCAGGGCTCGCGATCAGGCGGTCCCACTTCACCCCGTGGTCGCGGATATGCTTGCCGATCAGACCTGCGCCCTTCTTCCCGCGCGCATTCAGCCCGCGGTCGAAATCGCGCTGGGCGGTGTCGTCCCAGTCGGACTTGGCGTGGCGCAGGAGGCCGAGAATCTTCATGGCTGCAAGGCTCCTCCGGCTGGCTCGCTCTCCTTGCCCACAACACCAGCCGCGACGCGTTGTAAAGCCTCATCGAGCGTCACGCGCAGCACGGGCGTGCCTTTGGGAAAAGCGCTGAGCAACCGCGAGGGGAAGGCGGGGGAGAGGACGATGAAGTGGCCGCAATCATCCTTCGAGCGGATTAGCCGCCCGAAGGCCTGCGCGAGCTTGGCGCGGATGATGCGGTCGTCATGGGCCGAGCCCCCGCCCGCCAGCCGCCGCGCCTTGTGGAGGATGTCGGGGCGCGGCCAGGGGACCTGTTCCATCACCACGCATCGCAAGCTGTGGCCGGGCACGTCCACCCCATCACGCAGCGCATCGGTGCCGATCAGGCTCGCGCGCGGATCATCGCGGAAGATGTCGACGAGGGTGCCGGTGTCGATCGGGTCGACGTGCTGGGCATAGACGGGGAGGCCGCCCCGCACGAGCCGGTCGGCAATCCGGCCGTGAACCGCGCGCAGTCGGCGGATCGCGGTGAACAGCCCGAGCACGCCGCCGCCTGACGCCTCGATGATGCGCGCATAGGCCCCGGCCAGCGCGGGCAGATCGCCCTTGGCGATGTCGGTGACGATCAGCACCTCGGCGCGGCTCGCATAGTCAAACGGGCTTTCCGCCGCCGAGAGCAGAGGCTGGGCTTCGACATGCGCCGCGCCCGAGCGCTGGATCGCGCTAGACCATTTCTCGTCGGGCGCATCGGCATCGGTGGTGCGGTCGGTCAGCGTCGCGCTGGTCAGCAGCACGCCGTGCGCTGGCTCGAGCACCACGCGGGCGAAGGGCTTCATCGGGTCGAGCCAGCGGCGGTGGATCGCGACGTCGAACTCGCGCGCGTCGGATCGGTCGACCGCGAGCCAGTCGACGAACTCGGGATCAGCCGGGCCGCCGAGCCGGTCGAGCAGCGATTCCCACGCGGCCAAGAGGTCGATCCGCCACGCCAACGCAAACCGCGCGCCTTCGATCCGCGCGCGGCCCTGCGCGTCGAGCCAATCGGGCGGCTCGGCGAGGATCGCTTCCAGCCGCCCGCCGAGCCGGATCAAGGGCACGCGAATGCTGGCGAGGGCCTCGGAAGCCGCTCCCGCCGCCTCGATCACTTCGCCCGGCAGGCCCTCAGCCTCGGTCTCGATCCCGTAGCCCGCCTCCTGCCCGCCGCTCTCGTCGCGGGCATAGGTCGCGGTGCGCACGGCCGCGAGCAGGGCTTCCAATGGCCCGAAGGGGCTATTCTCGGCGAGGCGTTGCAGCCAGCCGTCGGAGGGGAGCAGTTGCCCTGCTTTGCACGCCGCGGTGATGGCCTCCGCGCCCGCATCGTCATAGCTGGCGATGTCGGCAAGCCGCGCCGAAAGCCCCCGCCGCCGCCCGCGCGCCTCGCGTTCCGGCCCCATGATCCAGCGGCGCAGTTCGATGGTTTCCTGCCCGCTCAGGGTGGCAGCAAAGGTGCTGTCGGCGGCATCGAAGACATGGTGCCCTTCGTCGAAGATCAGCCGCGTCGGGCGCTGGTTGGGGTCGCGGGCGCGCGCCGCGTTGACCATCACCAGCGCGTGATTGGCGATCACCAGATCGGCCTGCGCGCTATCCCGCGCGGCGCGCTCGATGAAGCATTTGCGGTAGTGCGGGCAGCCGGCATAGATGCACTCGCCGCGCTGGTCGGTGAGCGCCGCGATCCCGCGCTTCCTAAACAGCGTGCCGAGCCACCCCGGCAGATCGCCGCCCACCATGTCCCCGTCACGGGTAAAGGCCCCCCAGCGCGCGACCAGCTGCGCGAGGATGGCAGGCCGCCCTGCGAACCCGCCTTGCAGCGCGTCCTCGAGATTGAGGAGGCAGAGGTAATTCTCGCGCCCCTTCCTCACCACCACCGGCGGCGAGCCGTCGGCGCGCTTGACCGGCCAGGCCCGGCGGCTTTCGGCGCGCAATTGGCGTTGCAGGTTCTTGGTGAAGGTCGAGACCCACACCGTCCCGCCGCTGAGGCCCGCCCAGACCGAGGCGGGCGCGAGATAGCCCAAAGTCTTGCCGATCCCCGTCCCGGCCTGCGCCAGCGCGAGATGCGGTCTGCCGGGAGCCGAGCGCGGGGCGAAGATTCGGGCGACATCCTGCGCATAGGCGCGCTGGCCCTCGCGTTGTTCGGCGCCCTCGCCGGTCAGGCGCGCCAGCTGCGCCTGCACCGCCTCGGCGGAAAGTTCGACCTGCCGCGGGGCAGGGCGCTCGCCGGTCTCGTCCCATTCGGGCAGCTTGGCGAACAGCCAGCGCTCGGCCTTTTCGGGCTTGGCGATGTGCGGCCGCAGCACCTGCGCCCAGGGCCAGCGCAGGCGCTCCAGCGATTGCACCGCGCTCCACGCCCCCTCGCGCTCGAACCATTCGGGGTCCTGACACGCAGCCACCAAGGCGCCTGCCGCGCGCTGGAGCATCTCGGGCACTGCGGCGTCGTTCTCGGGCACGGGAAGCACCAAGGCCTCGGCAAGGCCGCGCGGGGTCGGCACGCAGAAGCGCGCGGGGTGGATGAAGGCGAAAGCCTCGAGCAGATCGAGCCCCGAGAGGTCGGGATAGCCCAGCCGGCTTGCCACCAGCGGCGCGTTGAGCAGCAGCACCGGGGTATCGGCGGCGGCCATGATCGCATCGCCCTTGGACACGGCCTGCGTCGCGCCGCTTGCAGGCCGCAGCCAATGCCCGCCGTGGCTGGCGTGCAATGCAGGCAAGGGGAGCGGATCGGGGAGAGTCACCTGCGCTTAGATGGGGGAGGGCTGCGGCGATGTAAACGCCGCGCGCTGCCGCTTTGCCCCGCCGGCTGTCCTACAGCGGTCCGATGGCGTAGAAGAGCGCCATGCTGCAACGGCAACCCTTCATTCAGCGCCGCGATTTCCTGTCCGTCCGCCTGCAAAATGCGCCTTTAAAATTCTGTTTTATAATCTGAAAACGCCATGTTGGGAAAGTGACGCGCTGTCATCTTTGTCATCTTCCCAACAGCCATTCTACGCTTGCAAGCCGCCTTGCGCCCCGTAAAAGCCGCCACACCATGACGATAACCCAAGACGCCCTCATCGCCGCAGCGACCAATTCCAAGGCCTGGCCTTTTCAGGAGGCGCAGCGCCTCGCCAAGCGGCTTCCTGACGGCAAGCCCGGCGGCGTGCTGTTCGAGACCGGCTACGGCCCCTCAGGGCTCCCGCATATCGGAACCTTTCAGGAAGTGCTGCGCACCACGCTGGTGCGCCGCGCCTACGAGACGCTGACCGGTCAGCCGACCCGGCTGGTGGCGTTCAGCGACGACATGGATGGGCTGCGCAAGGTGCCCGACAATGTGCCGAACAAGGCGCTGCTCGACGCGAACCTTGGCAAGCCCCTGTCGCGCATCCCCGATCCTTTCGAAAAGTTCGAAAGCTTCGCTGCGCACAACAATGCGATGCTGCGCGATTTTCTGGATCGCTTCGGGTTCGAGTACGAATTCGTCAGTTCCTCGGACTGCTACAATGGCGGCAAGTTCGACGATGCGCTGCGCGGGGTCCTGACGAATTTTCAGGCGATCCTCGACATCATGCTGCCGACCCTCGGAGAGGAGCGCCGCAAGACCTACTCGCCCGTCATGCCTATCTCGCCGACCACGGGCGCGGTGTTGCAGGTGCCGATCGAGGTGGTCGATGCGGCGGCGGGCATCATCCGGTTCACCGACGAGGACGGCGCGGTCGTCGAGCAGTCGGCGCTGGGCGGCATGGCCAAGTGCCAGTGGAAGGTCGACTGGGCGATGCGCTGGGTGGGGCTCGGCGTCGATTACGAGATGTACGGCAAGGACCTGACCGATTCCGGCATCCAGTCGGGCAAGATCGCCCGCGTCCTCGGCGGGCAAAAGCCCGAGGGGCTGATCTACGAGCTGTTCCTTGATGCCAAGGGCGAGAAGATTTCTAAGTCCAAGGGCAATGGCCTGTCGATCGAGGAGTGGCTGCAATATGGCAGCCCCGAGAGCCTGGGCCTCTACATCTTCGCCAATCCCAAGAGCGCCAAGCAATTGCACGCCGGGGTGATCCCCAAGGCGGTCGACGATTATTGGCAGTTCCGCGCCGCCATTCCGGGGCAGGACGCCGAAAAGCGGCTGGGCAATCCGGTGTGGAATCTGCTGCGTGCTAACGAGCGCCACGAAGGGGCCGAAGCCCCGGGTGAGGGCGATACGTTGGCGGTGCCGTTCAGCCTGCTCTTGAACCTCGTGGGCGTGCTCGGCGCGGGCGCGACGCGCGAGGCGGTGTGGTCGTACCTCGGCAATTACGTCGCGGATGCGGACCCGGCCAAGCACCCCGCGCTCGATGCGCTGGTGGGCCGGGCGCTCGCCTATAACCGCGATTTTGTTGCCCCGACGCTCGAGAAGCGCGCGCCTGCGGGCGGCGAGGTTGGGGCCTTGCAGGCGCTTGATGCCGCGCTCGAAATGGCCGACCCTGCGACCAGCGCCGAGGACCTCCAGACCATCGTCTACGAGATCGGCAAGATCGAGGAGTTCGGGTTCGAGAGCCTTCGGGACTGGTTCAAGGCGCTCTACGAAACCCTGCTTGGCAGTGAGCAGGGTCCGCGCATGGGCAGCTTCATCGCGCTCTACGGCATTGCGCCCACCCGCGCGCTGATCGCGGAGGCGCTGGCCAAGGCATGACCCGTCTATGACCCGCCGCGACGCCGATCCGCACAAGCTTGCCCGCGAGTTGCTGGGCCGGGATTACGACGATCTGGCGGCGGACGAGCAGCGGGTGTTGAAGCATGTCGCGGCGGGCAGCTTCACCGGGCGCGATGCCGATGAACTGGCGCAGGCGCACGCCACCTTTGGCGACCGGCTCGCCGATCGGGTCGCGGCAGTGGGGGGAAGCTGGGGCTTCATCATCGCCTTCGGCGTGGTGCTGGTGGTGTGGGCGGCGCTCAATAGCGGGGTGATCCAGGCGTTGGGCTTCAGGCCCTTCGATCCCTATCCCTTCATCTTCCTCAACCTGATGCTCTCGATGCTGGCGGCGGTGCAGGCGCCGGTGATCCTGATGAGCCAGAACCGTCAGGCGATGAAGGACCGCATCACCGCGCGCCATGATTACGAGGTCAATCTGCGCACCCAGCTCGAAATCCTGCGCCTCGCGCGCCGGGTCGAGGCGCTGGCGGCGGATGTGCGGGCAATCGCGAAGAAGGAGGCCGGGCCGGGTGGGGACGGATAGCCCGCCCTCAACGCCATCTGCGGGTGCGGTACCACTTGGTGATGATGTATTTCGCCCCCGCCTCAACCGGGGTTCCGGCATGGAGCGTCGCCTCGTTGGGGCGGCCGTCAGGCAGCGCATTGTTCCAAAGCAACAGCACGCCCGGGGTGGGAGCGAAATTGATGCCGAGCAGGGTGAAGGCGGTCGCGCCGCCTGCCTCGACCGGGTTGAGATAGGCCATCGTCGTCCAGCTGCGCTGCCCGCCGCGCGCCTCTTCGCTCGGCCAGTAGCTTTCGGAGGTGTAGAACCAGTCGTTGTGCGGTTTGAATTCCTGCCCCGGCAGATAGCGCTGGCCCTGGATCGGCTCGCCGAAGCTCTTGGGCACGCCCAGCACCGCATCGATCCGCGCCGAGATGCCGGCGACGAGGGCATCATAGGGGTCAAGATCGCTCGAGAAGGAGGTGCGAAACCCGCTCGCATAGTCGAGCTCGTGCAGCGCCGAGGGCTTGGCGATCTGGTCGATCATGGCGGTGAGGCGGCCGCATTCCTCGCCCGACAGGAACCCGCCGATGGCATAGAGCTCGATCCGCTCGTCGGGCACGCGGTAGATCCCCGGCATTGCCCCCAGCCGCGCGCGCACCGCGGTGCCGAGCCGGGCGAGGGCGTTCTGGTCGGGCGCAGGGGCGGGGGAGGGCGTGGGCGCGGTCATCGTCGGGCGAACCTAGCAAGCCTGCGCGCGCCGGTGCAAGCGGCAGGCGCGCGCGTGCCCCTTGTGACCCTGCCCCAGCCTGTTATGCAGGCCGCTGCGGGGGTGCTTTGGAGGGATAGACCATGAACCTCGACGCCAAGACCAAATATTCGGGCCTCGCCATGCTGCTGCACTGGCTGATCGCGGTGCTGGTGATCGTGCAGTGGCAGGTCGCCGTCGCCGCTGAGGCCACGCCCGACAAGGAGGCCGCGGGCCAGATCATGGGCAATCACTTCGCCTTCGGCGTGGTGATCTTCATCCTGGTCGCGCTGCGGCTGGTGTGGCGCCTGATCAGCCCGCCGCCCCCGACCGTATCTGGCCACGGGCCGTGGGAGCGGCTGCTCGCGCGGGTCGTCCACCTGACCTTCTACGCGCTGCTGCTGGTCATGCCCATCGCCGGGTGGATCGCGCTCTCGACCTTCGGGGAGACCATCAGCGTCTGGGGCCTGTTCAGCCTGCCCCCGCTGCCGGTGCCGCAGAACCCCACGCTTGGCGAGACCATCTTCGAGCTTCACGGGGCCGCGGGCATCGCGCTGCTGGTATTGGCCGGGCTCCATGCGCTCGCCGCGCTTAAGCACGCATTCATCGACAAGGACGGCACGCTCTACCGCATGCTGCCCTTCGGCACGGCGCGGAGCTGAACGGACCACGAGAAAGCCCCGTCGGATCGCTCCGGCGGGGCTGTCCCTTTTCTGGCGAAGACCTACCAGAAGAAGTCGTGGATCACGTCTACGACTTCGCCGGTGTAGATATCGACGAGCACCACATCGTCATAATACCGGACCCACTGGTAAGGCCCATAGGCCGGCGGGAGACGGTAGGCGTAGGGATCGCTGATGAAGAAGCGCGGCTGGAAGAACAGGCTGTCGAGATAGAAGCCGATGCTCAGCCGGCTGTAGCTGTGGCTGCGGAACGGTGCGTAGTAGGGACCCGGACGGTACACGAAGCGGTTGCCGCGGCGGAAACTGTTCCAGTCGTAACGGCGGTCGGCGCGCCAGCGGTTGTCCCAGCGACGGAAATCGCGGCTGTCCCAGCCCGGTCGCCCGTTCCAGCCCCAGCGCCAGTCGTCCTGACGCCAGCCCCGGCGGTCGCCGCGCCAGCCGTCACGCCGGTCACGGTCGCCGCGCCATTCGCCGCGGCGGTCGTCGTCGCGGCGCCAGTCGCCGCGCTGATCGGCACGGCGCGCGTCGCGAGCGATATCGCCGACCTGGCCAGAGAAACCGCCGCCACCTCGGCCGTCACGGCCGCCGCGGGCGCGGATGTCGCCGACGCGGCCGTCCACACGATCCGCACGGCGGTCGCCGCGGTCCTCGATGCGGTCGGCGCGCGCGTCGGTGCGGCGGTCGACCTGATCGGCGGCGCGATCGCGGCCGCGCCATTCGAGCCGGCGCGCCTCGACATCGCCGCGCTGTTCGACACGGTCCGCGCGCTGCTCGAAGCGGCCGTCGACGCGGTCTGCGCGCCGTTCGCTACGCTGGTCGATGCGGCCGGCGCGCTGGTCGCGCTGGGCCTGCTGCTGGGCCGCGCGGGTGCGGTCAGCCACCTCGCCGCCGAAACCACGCGCTGAGGGGCGGGCGGGCACGGTCTGCTGGACCGGCGGCGGCGCGGCGCGCTGCGGGCGCGGTGCTTCGGGTGCGGCAAAGCGCGGCGCGGCGCGGGGGGCATCGGCCCGCTGCGGGCGAGGGAAGTCAGCCCGCGGGGCACGCGGAGCTTCGGCGCGCGGCGCGCGGGGAGCTTCGGCGCGGGGCATTGCGGCGCGCTGCGGGCGGCCGGTCACTTCGGCACGCGGCGCGGAACGCTCGACCCGCGTCGGGCGCGGACGATCGTCCTGCGCCGCGGCGGGCACGGCCGGAAGCGCGACAGCCAGCGCCGCGGCGAGCGCCGCCAGTGATCCGCCGGTTTTGGCGAAGGGGGCAAAAAGAGATTTCATGGCAAGTGCCTCCGATATCGCCAGCCCACCACAGGCCTGTTGAGATGATGCTGAAATAAGCCCCGCAGACTGTCGCAGCGATGAACCGGTTCGGCGATGTTCAGAAAAAATGCAGTGTGGCTGAACATTTTTCCGCAAGGCTTGACGCGCGCGCGCTTGCAGCCAAAGGCGCAGCGCCATGTTCGACACCCTTGATGCCTGCCTCACCGATTGCCGCGACCGGCTGATTCGCGCGCCCCGTGACCGCAAGTCGCCGCTCCACACGCCGGTGATTGTCACCGCCGATGTCGACGCGCGGGTGATGGTGCTGCGCGCCTTCGATGCCTCCGGTTGGGCCCTGCGGCTCCACACCGATGCCCGCGCGCCCAAGGCCGCGGCAGTGGAGGCCGATCCGCGCATTGCGGTGCTGTTCTACGACAAGGGCGCCAAGATCCAGATCCGGGCGCGCGGGGTCGGCGAGATCCTGCGCTCCGGCGCGCAGGTCGATGCGGCCTGGAACGCCAGCACCAATTTCGCGCGGCGCTGCTATCTGGGTAAGGGGCCGGGGGCGGGCTCGGACACGCCGACCTCGGGCCTGCCGCCCGAGTTTGAAGGCGTGGAGCCTGACGACGCGCAGCTTGTCCCCGCGCGGGAGAATTTCGCGCTGCTCAGGATCACGCTGACCGGGCTCGACTGGCTCTACCTCGCCCACACCGGGCACGTGCGCGCGCAGTTCACGCGCGTGCCGGGTGACGGAGCAGCGGCTTGGGAAGGGCGCTGGGTCTCGCCCTGAGCTCGGCGCTCAGGCGGCCGAGGCGGAAGGGCCTGCGCCGGGCATGACCGAGGGCGAGGGCGCCGGGGCCGGTAGGAGCATGATTTCCTCGATCTCGCTCGCCGGCACGACATGGTCGGCGCCCTTGGCAAGCGCTGCCTCGAGCGCGCGGGCGGCGCGTCCCTCTATGCTGTCATTGCCATCGCCGAAGCCTTCGGCGGCGACCCCGAAGCTCGCGGTCAGCCGCGCCTCGCTGCCGAGCTGCGGCAGGCGCAGCTGACCAAGCCGGCGGCGCAGGCGGTCGGCGATGCGCACCGCGGCGCGCTCGTCTGCGCCCGAAAGGGTGATGGTGAAGGCGTTGCCCTCGACATGCGCCATGCGGTCGCCGCGGCGCAGGCTGGCGCGCATGACCGCGGCGACGTGCTCGCGGACTTCGGCATGGGTGTCGCTGCTCCAGACCGGGCCGAGCGCGTGAAGCTGGTCGATCTGGCCGTGCAGCACCGCCTCCGAGGCGGCGCGCATGGCGTTGCGGCGCGCGGCAAGATCGATCGCCTTGGAGAAGACCTCGGGCTTGTGGAGCGAGCCGAGCGGGCTGCCGGCAGCGCTGCGGCGCGGATCGAGCCGGCGGTTGGCGCGCATGCTTGCGACCCATGCCCCGGCGGCGGCGCAGCCTGCGCACAGCAATGCGGCCACCTCGAGTGGCACTTCGATTCCCGTCATCACGCCCCGCTGCCCTTTTTGCGACCTGTTCTGTCCCTAGGCAGAGTGACGTATGCCTGATTAAGAACGGGTAAAGCACGAGCGCTGCGGCCCGTTCGATTATCGCAAGATCCCTGAAGTTGCGGCCAGCACTGCCATCAACTGTGCGGCGGCATTTACCGCTTCTCCATTGCTTGCGCCTAACAATGGCGGCGAGGACAATCTTGAGCGGAAGGTATCGATGTTCGGTCGCAAAAAAGTTCAGCCCGCCCCGCAGAGCTTTGCTCCGCAGCCCCGTCCATCGCAATCAGGCGCGAATGACGGCGCGGATGCTGCCATTGCCATGCTTTCGCAGGCGCTCGGGCTCGATCTCGATTTCGAAAGCGGGTTCATCTTCGCGCCCAGTCTGTGGAACGATCCCGCGATCGGGCCGATGCTCGAGATGGTCGGGCTCAAGCCCAATATGGTCGGCAACCGCATCGCGCTGCTCAAGAGCCCGGTGACGGTCGCCAAGCTTGCCGCGATGGCGCCCGATGATCCGCTGCGCGGTGTGCTCGAGAAGGCGCGCTTCGGGATGGTGCTCTACAACCCCGACGCCGAGAATGGCTATGCCGACGGCCTTGTGGCGATGCAGCGCAAGCAGTTGCGCGAATTGGCCACGCGCCCCGACCTGACCGACAGGGCGCGGCATTACGCCACGTTGGACCTGATGCGGTTCAGCGAGGAAATCATGCTGGGCAAGGTCAAGCCCGGCTGAGCCTGAGGCGCGCGCGGCCACCCCGGCACCAGGCCGGGATGGCACACGCCGCTTATCCGGTCAGCGCGTCAGCTTCTTGTAGGCGACCCGCGTCGGGCGGTCGGCCGCATCGCCAAGACGGCGGCGCTTGTCTTCCTCGTAGGCTTCGAAGTTGCCCTCGAACCATTCGACATGGCTGTTGCCTTCGAAGGCGAGGATGTGGGTGGCGAGGCGGTCGAGGAAGAAGCGGTCGTGGCTGATGACCACGGCGCAGCCAGCAAAGTTCTCGATCGCGTCTTCCAAGGCGGCCAGCGTCTCGACGTCGAGATCGTTGGTCGGCTCGTCGAGCAGCAGCACGTTGCCGCCAGCCTTGAGCATCTTGGCCATGTGCACGCGGTTGCGCTCACCGCCCGAAAGCTTGCCGACGTTCTTCTGCTGGTCGGCGCCCTTGAAGTTGAACGCGCCCACGTAAGCGCGGGTCGACATGTCCTGCCCGTTGACCTTCATGTAATCGAGCCCGTCGGAAATTTCCTCCCAGACGTTCTTCTTGGGGTCGAGGTGGTCGCGGCTCTGATCGACGAAGCCGAGCCGCACCGTCGAGCCGATTTCGACCGTGCCGCTGTCGGGGGTTTCCTTGCCGGTGAGGATCTTGAACAGCGTGGACTTGCCCGCGCCGTTCGGCCCGATCACGCCAACGATCCCGCCCGGGGGCAGGATGAAGCTGAGGTTTTCGAACAGGAGCTTGTCGCCGTAAGCCTTGGAGATGCCCTTGGCTTCGATCACCTTGCCACCGAGGCGCTCCGGCACCTGGATGACGATCTGCGCCTTGCCGACCATGCGGCTGTCCTGGCTGTTCTGGAGTTCCTCGAACTTGCGGACACGCGCCTTGGACTTGGTCTGGCGCGCGGCCGGGGTCTGGCGGATCCATTCGAGTTCGCGCTGCAGCGCCTTCTGCTTGCCGGATTCCTCGCGGCTTTCCTGCTCGAGCCGCTTGGCCTTCTTTTCGAGGTAGGTCGAATAGTTGCCCTCATAGGGGTAGTAGGAGCCGCGATCGAGTTCGAGGATCCATTCGACGACATTGTCGAGGAAGTAGCGGTCGTGGGTGATCATCAGCACCGCGCCGGCATATTCCTTGAGGTGGTTTTCGAGCCACTTGACGCTTTCGGCATCCAGGTGGTTGGTCGGCTCGTCGAGCAGCAGGATCGAGGGCTTCTGGATCAGCAGGCGGGTGAGCGCGACGCGGCGCTTCTCGCCGCCCGACAGGTCCTTGACCGGCCAGTCGCTGGGCGGGCAGCGCAGGGCCTCCATCGCCACTTCGAGCTGGTTGTCGAGCGTCCAGCCATCGACCGCGTCGATCTTGTCCTGCAGCTCGCCCATCTCCGCGCCCAATGCGTCGAAATCGGCATCGGGCTCACACATCAGCGCGCTGACCTCGTTGAAGCGCGCGACCAGATCGGCGGTTTCCTTGGCGCCCTCACGCACGTTTTCGAGCACGGTCTTGGTCGGATCGAGTTCCGGCTCCTGCTCAAGGTAGCCGACGGTGATGTTCTCGCCCGGCCAGGCCTCGCCGGTGTAATCCTTGTCGATCCCGGCCATGATCTTGATGAGGGTCGACTTGCCCGCGCCGTTGGGGCCGACGATGCCGATCTTCGCGCCCTGATAGAACTGGAGCGAGATGTTGTTCAGCACCGGCTTCTGCGCGCCGGGGAAGGTCTTGGTCATGCCCTTCATGACATAGGCGTATTGGGCGGCCATCGGATGGGTCCTTCGGGATCGTAGAATTGGGGTCTTGGTTTGGGTGCGCAGATAGGGAAGGGGAGGGGCAAGGGCAAGCGGCTAGACAGGCGGGCAGGGCGGGGATAGCACCTCCCGCCATGACCAAGCCCCTCATCGCGCTCGCCGCGCTTTCGCTCGCCGTTCCCGCTCTCGCTGAAACTGTTGCGCCGCTGCCGCCGCTGGAGCGTGTGGCTGACGATGCGCTGAAGGCCGACGCGGCTGCGTGGGACTTCGTCGAAGGTATCACCACCGAGGTTGGCCAGCGTCAGGCGGGCACCGAGGCCGAGGCGCGCGGGCGGGCGTGGGCGGCCGCGTGGCTCAAGGCCAACGGCTTCCAGAATGTCGCCGACGAGCCCTTCATGATGCCCACCTGGGTGCCGGGCGAGCCGGGGCGGGCCGAGATCGTCAGCCCCTTCCCGCAGAGCTTTGCCATCGCGCCGCTTGGTGACACGGCCTCGACCGGGCCCGAGGGGATCACCGCCGAAGTGGTGATGTTTAAAAGCGTCGCCGAGTTGCAGGCCGCGCCCGAAGGCAGCCTCAAGGGCAAGATCGCCTTTGTCAGCAACGCCATGACCCGCACACAGGACGGCAGCCAATATGGCTTTGCCGGCCCCACGCGCTGGGTCGCGGCGGGGATTGCGGCGAAGAAGGGCGCGCTCGCCACCGTCATCAAGTCGGTCGGCACCGACGATCACCGCAACCCGCACACCGGTGGCACCGATTTCCCCGAGGGCGTTGCGCCCACTCCGGCAGGTGCGCTCAGCAATCCCGACGCCGCCAATCTCGAGCGGATGTTCGCCCGCGCCAAGGGCAAGCCGATCACCATGAAACTGGTGCTGACCCCGCGCTTCCTTGGGCAGACCCAGAGCGGCAACGTGGTGGGCGAGATCGTGGGGCGCAATCCCTCGCTCCCGCCGGTGCTGCTCGCCTGCCACCTCGACAGCTGGTGGCTGGGGACCGGCGCGATCGATGACGGCGCGGGCTGCGCGATCATTGCTGCGGCTGCGCTGAATGCGTCAAAGGCCGGCCAACCTCTGCGCACCATCCGCGTGCTGTTCGCGGGCGCTGAGGAGACCGGTCTGTTCGGCAGCGCGGCCTACAGCAAGGCGCATATCAACGAGCCCATCGCGGTGGGCCTCGAAAGCGATTTCGGCGCGGACCGCATCTGGCGCTTCGATTCGAATTTCCGCGAGACCAATCCGGCGCTGCACAAGAAGATCGCCCTCGCCGTCGCGCGCTTCGGCGTCTCCAGCGGCACCGATGTCGCGGGCGGCGGGGCAGACCTCAATATCGTGCGCGACCAGAAGGGCGCGCTGGTCGACCTGCAGCAGGACGGCACCCGCTATTTCGACCTGCACCACACCCCCGACGACACGCTCGACAAGATCGATCCGGTGCAGCTGCGGCAGAACGTCGCGGTCTGGACACAGGTCGTCGGGATCCTCGCGAACGAGGGCACCGCGATCCTCACCGGCACGCCGGTTCCCGCGGCTCCGGCGATCATGAAAACGCAGTAATCTGACGCGCCTGACGTAAATCGGTCACCTGACGGTTGGCGATCCGCCACCGAACTGACCGCAAACCGTCGCGCTAAAGACACGCAGGGCGGGCAAAGGTGCGCAACCCCGTCGCGCGCTACGAGCCTGCTTTGCGCCCCCCACGCTCATGGCTCCTCTCCGGCATCCGCGGCAGAGCGCAAGAAGGCGTGTGCATGGCGAAAGATCTGCTGATTTGCGACCTGACTCAGAGCTGGTCGCCCACCGGAGGAGGTGGCATCTCCACCTACCTCAAGGAAAAGAAAAAATACTTCCAGGACAATACCGAGCACCGGCTGCTCCAGATCGTGCCTGGGCCGGAGGACCGCATCACGGTTGAAGGCCGCACGATCTTTGCGGAAGTGGGCGCGCCGCTGGTGTGGGGCAGCCCCAATTACCGCTGGATCAACCGCAATGACGCGGTCTTCGCGCTGCTCAAGGAATACCAGCCTGATATCATCGAGAGCCTGTGCCCCTGGGTGCTGCCGTGGATCGCGATCCGCCACCGCCGGCGCTATCCCAACACCGCGCTGGTCGCAGGCTACCGCACCGATTTTCCGACCGCGCAGGTCTACCGCGTCGGGCGGCAGTGGTTTGGCGACACGCTGGGGGCGGGTTTCCGCCAATTGGCCTTTGCCTACGCGTGGATGACCTACCACCGCTTCGACCGGGTCTATACGCTCAACCACGAGGCCCGCGCGATGCTGGGCGGGCTTGGCTATCACAACACCGGGGTGCTGGGGCTTGGCGTCGATATCGACATCTTCTCGCCCGGGCACCGCGACCCGGGCTTCCGCGCCGAAATGGGCCTGCCCGAGACCGATGGCCCGCTGCTGATCTATGCCGGGCGCCTCGATAACGAGAAGCGCGCCTATGTGCTGGTCGAGATGTTCAAGCAGCTCCCCCGCTCGCTTGGCGCATCGATGGTGTTGATGGGCGATGGCAAGCTGCGCGAAGTGCTGATGGAGGAGGCCAAGGGCCTGCCGATCGCCTTCCCCGGTTACGAGACCGACCGCGGCTCGCTCGCCCGGGCGCTGGCGTCGTCGGACATCTATGTCAGCGGGATGGCCGACGAGACCTTCGGCATCTCGGTGCTCGAGGCGCAGGCCTCGGGGCTACCGGTGGTGGGTGTCGCGAGCGGCGCCATGCCCGAGCGCGTGCCCGAGGGTACCGGCTACCTCGGCCCGGTCGATG
The DNA here is from genome assembly GCA_945878845.1 of Erythrobacter sanguineus. Lineage (GTDB taxonomy): Bacteria > Pseudomonadota > Alphaproteobacteria > Sphingomonadales > Sphingomonadaceae > Erythrobacter > Erythrobacter sanguineus_A. The sequence continues at coordinate 112,668 of CAMCUB010000004.1, forward strand.
ATCCGGTGGCGATGGCGCGCGGCGTGGTGGAGGTGTGGCAGAACGACTATGCCGGACGCCGCCAGCGCAGCCTTGCGTTGGCCTCCGCGCACAACCGCTGGCCGCAGACCTTCGAGCAGCTCATCAATGTCGAATATGCCGCCGCCCTGGCCGCGCGCGATGCCCGGATGCAGGGCACGTGGCTGGGCCCCGTCAAGCGGGCCTTGAACGTCTCTTGAGCGATCCCGAAACCTCAAGTGCAGCGCTCGCCCCGTGGCAGCGCCTGCCGCGGCGCACGCTGACGATCGCGCTTTCTGTGCTACCGCTGGTGGCGCTCGCCAATGTCGCGGTGCTGGTGTGGTCGCTGGGCGGGATCGACCTCGCCGGACGGCTGGTCGCGCCCGGGCTGCTGCTGGTGGCGGCGGCTATCGCCTTTGTGCCGATGCTCGCCAATTCGCTGCGCTTCGCGCTGTGGGGCCGGTTCCTCGGGCTTGGCCTCGGGTTTCGCGGGGGGCTCAAGGTCGTGACCGGGACGATGGTCACCAATTCGATCACGCCGTCGGCTGCGGGGGGCATGCCGATTAAAATGCTGTTCCTCCTGGGCGAGGGCGTTCCGGCGCGCCGTGCGGCGACGCTGATCTCGCTCCAGACCGTCGAGGACACGCTGGTGATGACCTCGCTGGCTGCGCTGTGCCTCACCTTGAGCGGGTTTCAGCTGGTCGATTTTGTCGCCCGCCAGCCCGGACTGGTGAACGAGATTGGGACCGATCTGGCGATCCTCGCTGCGGTTGCCGGAGGCGTGCTTGTGCTGCTCGCAGGGCTGGCAGCGGCGCTGGCGGCAGGGCTGCTGGGCGAGCGCCCGCGCGCCCGCGCCGCCGCGCTTGTCGCCCGCGCGCGCGATTTCGGTGGGCATGTGGTGAGCGACTGGCTGGGCGTGCTGCGCCGCGGCAAGGGCATGGCGCTGGCCAATCTGGTGCTCGCGCTGGCGCAGTGGCTGGCGCGGTTCTCGATGGCGGGGATCGTGCTCGCCGCCTTCGGGCAGGACTGGCATCCGGCGCTCTACTGGCTGCTGCAATATCTGGTGCAGTCGATCAGCTCGGTGGTGCCGACCCCGGGCGGCGCGGGCGGGGCGGAGGCGGGCTTCCTGCTGCTGTTTGCGCCCTTCGTGGCCGCTGGCGTGCTGGTCGCGGCGATGAGCACCTGGCGGCTGATCTTCTTCTACCTGCCGCTGGCGGGCGCGGCGCTGGTGTTCTTCCTGCTCCAGCGCGGCGCGCGCCAGCGAGCCGCCGTGCCCGATCCGCTCGCGGCCACCGCCACTCCGCAGCCGGCCGAATAGCCCCCGTCAGGCCGCGCGGCTGAGCGGCGGGGCGGCGCTGCCGCTCTGCTGCCGGAAGCGCGACACCTGACCGCTCAGGTCCTCGGCGCTGCGCAGCAGCTCGACCGAGGCGGCGCTGGTCTGCTCAGCCATCGCCGCGTTCTGCTGCATGCCCCGGTCGAGCAGAGTCATGGCGGCATTGATCCGGCGGATCGCCTCGAGCGAGCCTTCCGAGCCTTGCGCGATGTGATCGACCTGCCCGGCAATGTCCGAGAAGCGCGCGACCAGCGAGGCGAGCAGAGTTACCAGCTGCTGCACCCGCGCGACCCCGATCGCGACCTCGTCCTTGGAAGTGGCGACCAGCGCCTTGATTGCGGTCGCCGACTGGGCCGATCGCTGGGCAAGCTCGCGCACTTCGCCTGCGACCACGGCAAAGCCCTTGCCCGCCTCGCCCGCGCGCGCGGCCTCGACGCCCGCGTTGAGGGCCAAGAGGTTGGTCTGGAAGGCGATGGTGTCGATGAAGCCGATCATCTCGCCGATTTCGGCCGAGGAGGCCTCGATCCGGGTGATCGCCTCGGCGGCGGCAGCGATTTCTGCAGCGCCGCGGTCGGCATCGCTCTTGGCGTCCAATGCGGTCGAGCGGGTCGCGCTCCACAGGCCCGCCTGCGCCTCGATCTCGTGGAGCAGCTCGCCCGCGGTGCGCGCGGCGCTTTCGATTGCGGCGGTCTGCTGTTCGGTCTTGCCGGCGAGGTCCGAGGAGGCCTCGCGCAGCTCGTGCGCGCCGGTCGCGACCTGATCGGCGGTCTGCGCCACCGCGCCGACCAGCTGGTCAAGCTCTGCGCAGGACTGGTTGAGCAGGGCGCGGGCGCGGTCATATTCGCCGGGGAAAGGGGTGTCGAGCCGGCTCGCCAGGTCGCCCGCGGCCAGCTTGCGGAGCCGCTCGGACAGGCCCGAGAGCACCGCCTGCTGCTCGCTGTTGAGCATTTCGCGCTCGGCGCTGCGTTCGGCGGCGAGCGCGGCCTCGGCGCGGCGGACGTCCATCAGGTTGCGGACCATCACCTCGAGCTGGCGGCACAGCACGATCAGCACTGCCGCCTCGACCAGCACGATGACCGCGTGGAACACCACCCGCATCAGGTCCGCCCCGTCGGGGAAGACCAGCGCAGGCGCGATGAAGTTGAGCGCAATGTGGTGCAGCGCGGTCACCACGGTGCCGGCCACGATCACCCGCCAGTCGGCCAGCGCAGCGAGCACCGCGAGGAAGGCGAAGAACACCATGTGCATGTCGATGATCCAACCCGTGCCGCTCGCCATGGCCAGCAACAGCGCGGCGAGCAGAGGGTAGGTGACGCCCATGACCAGACGCGCGGCCGGGTCCGAGCGGCGGGTCCGGGCGAACCACAGGGGCCCTGCGACCAGCACCCCAGCGGCCGTCGCCACCAGCGGCGCGCCGGCAGCGAGGCCCCAGATCACTAGCAGCGCGCCGATCACCCCGGCGAGCAGGCCGATCACCCGGATTCCGGTTTCGCGCAGCGCGCGTAATTCGTCGACGAGCATGGTTCTAGCTCCTGGGGCGCGCGCCGCAGCCAGGGGCACGCGCGGCGAGGGGAAGAATGCCATGGCCGAGCGCACGCAGCAGGCTGGCATTGTCGGTGACGCGGGCGATGACGCGGCCGCGCGAGGTGTCGAGCGCGAGCAGCGGGGCCTCTTCGCGCGCCGCCCAAGCCGCTCCACACCTCGCGCGAGGAGTTCGATGCGACCGTGCGCCAGTTGGGCGATATCGTGCTGAAGGCCGCCGCGGGCGAGCTGAAGCCGGGCGGCGAGGGCGCCGAAGGCGGGGCGGCGAAATACCGCTCCGACGGCCGCATCGTCGCGCTGGCCTGCGGGGCGGCGGGAATCGAGAGCGCGCGCCAGGTACTCGCCGCCTATGACGCCGCCTGCCCGCCGACCATCGTGCTGTTCGATGCCGATAGCGCCGCGGTCGAGAACGCGGTGCGCGCGATGCGCCATTCGCTGCCGTGCCAGCTGGGCGATGCGGTCGACGGCGTCAGCCTCGAACCGGGCAAGGTATGGCTCGCGCATGATCCGACCCGCCACGTGGTGGTCGAGGCGGGCGAGCCGCCGCGCCTGCGGTTGGTCGAGCGCGATCCGGTGAACGGCTGCCGCCCCTCGGCCGACCTGCTGTTCGGCAGCATTGCGAGGAGCGGCCTGCCCGCGCTTGGCGGGCTGCTCACCGGGAACGGCAACGACGGGGTGCGCGGTCTTGCGATCCTCGCCGAGACCAAGGGCAAGATCTTCGTCCAGCGCCCCGCCGATTACGCCCCGCGCGATCGCTATGACGCGGTGCGCGCGCAGGGTCTGGACCTTGCTGACCTGCGTCAGGAGGCGATCCCCGACTGGATCCTCGAGACGACGAACGCAGCTGGCAACGCCGCAGGCTGAGCCGCGGCGCTTGCCTTGTTCGCCGCGAAGGCGGACAAGGCGCGCCATGACCCCCGAAAGCGCCCACCCCGACGATCCGCATTTCGTCCACCGCAGCGGCTGGCTGCGCGCCGCCGTGCTGGGGGCGAATGACGGGATCATCTCGGTCGCCTCGCTGATCATCGGCGTGGCGGCGGCAACGCCCGAGGCCGGGGCGGTGCTGGTCGCAGGCGTTGCCGCGCTTATGGCAGGCGCGATGTCGATGGCGGCGGGCGAGTATATCTCGGTCTCCTCGCAGGCCGATTCCGAGAAAGCCGATATCGCCCGCGAGCAAGAGGCGCTCACCGCCACCCCGGCGGACGAGGAGGCCGAGCTTGCCGCGATCTACCGCGCGCGGGGGCTCAGCGAGGCGACGGCCGCTGCCGTCGCGCGCGAGCTGACCGCGCTCGACCCGCTCGCTGCGCATGTCCGCGACGAGCTGGGCCTTTCCGAACACCTCGCCGCTAGGCCCTTGCAGGCGGCGCTCGCCTCCGGTGTGACCTTCAGCGCGGCGGCTGCCGTGCCACTGCTGGCGGCATGGCTCGCGCCTGCGGGCGCGATCATGGTGACGGTGGTGGCAGTCTCGGTTCTGGCGCTCGCCGTGCTGGGCGCGCTCGGCGCCAAGGCGGGGGCCGCGCCGCTTGTGCCTGCAATGTTGCGTGTCGTCGGCTGGGGCGTCTTCGCGATGGCGATCACGGCGGCAGTGGGCAAGTTGTTCGGCGTCAGCGTCTAGCGCAGCCGCTCAGCACCAACGCCCCGCCTTTGATGAGCCCGGCGTGGGGGAGCGCGGTGGCGGGATAGGCCTTGCCCGCCAGCGTCACCCTGACCGGGCCCTCCTCGCATCCCTCCCGCGAAATCGTCAGCTCGGGCCGCCCCGGCACCCGCAGCACGGCGCGCGGGGTCAGCGGCAGGCCCGCGACATAGTCCGCGCTGACCGAATCGAGCGGGTAAAATCCAAGCGTCGCGAAGACATACCACGCGCTCATCTGGCCTGCGTCCTCGTTGCCGACGAGGCCGTCGGGGGTGTCGCGGTAGAAGCTTTCCGCGATCCGCCGCACCAGCGCAGGCGTGCGCTCCGGCCGATCAGTGAAGGCATAGAGCCAGACGACATGGTGGCTCGGCTCGTTGCCGTGGGCATATTGCCCGATCATCGCCTCCTGCCCGAGATATTCTGCGCCCTTGGTGACGGGCAGTTCGAAGAAGAACTGGTCGAGCATCGCGCCTGCCGCCTTGCGCCCGCCCAGTGCCTTTACCAGCCCTTGCGGGTCATGCAGCGCGGGCGTCCAAGTATATTGCCAGGCGTTCGCCTCGGTATAGTCGCCCGGGTTGTTGAGCGGCGAGGTCGGGGTGAGCGGATCGAAGGGTGTGCGCCACCCGCCCGCCGCATCGCGCCCGCGCGCGAGGCGAGTTTCGGGGTCGATCAGCTTGCGCCAGCTCTGCGCCCGCGTGCCGAAGCGCTTGGCCGAGGCCTTGTCGCCCAGCATCGCTGCCATGCGCGCGGTCGCCGAATCGCCGATCCCCGCCTCGAGCGAGCGCGACACCGCCTCGCCGCCGGTCACATCGGTCGGGTAATAGCCGAAGCGGTCATAGAGCGACCATTGCGAGATCGAATGGTCGCCTTCGTAAACCGGCGCCGCATCACGGGTCGAGGTCGCCACCATCGCCGCCAATGCGCGCTCGCCGTCAAAGCCGCGGAAACCCTTGGCCCAGGCCTCGGCGATGACGGGGAGGGCGGGCTCGCCGATCATCGTGCCGGTTTCCCCACCCCAGATCGGCCATTTGGGCAGGCGTCCGGCGGCCTGCTGGTGATCGAGCAGCGAGGCGACGAAATCGTCGACCCGCTCGGGCACCAGCAAGGTGTAGAGCGGCTGCGCGGCGCGGAACGTGTCCCACAGCGAAAAGGTCGAATAGCGCAAGTGCCCCGCGGGCGCGGTGCGGATGCGGCCGTCCGGGCCGCGGAAGCGCCCGTCGGCGTCGCTCACCACCGAGGGGTGGAGGAAGGCGTGGTAGAGCGCGGTGGTGAAGATGCGCTGCTGGCGCGCGTCGCCCTCGATGGTCGCGCGGGCGAGCAGCGCGCCCTATTCGGACCGGGCCTCGGTGGCGAGCGCGTCGAAATCCCAGCCGAACACCTCGTCGCGGTTGCCGCGCGCGCCTGCGGGATCGGTGGTCGCCATGCCCGCCTTGACCAGCAGCACATGCTCGCCCTCGGGTAGGTCGAAGGCGAGCATGTAGCGCGGCGCGGCGTCCCCTTCGCGCGGCGCGAGCGTCTCGACCGCGGCGATCGGGCGGTTGAAGCGTACCGACCATGCAATCTTGCGCGTGGTCCAGTTGCGGCGCACCGCCTCGCCCTCAAAGCTGTCGGGGCCGAAGCGGTTTGCGATAGTCTCGACCGGCTGCTGGTCGGTGCGGAAGGTGAGGCCGTGCTGGAGGTCGACCAGCACCCACACCCGCCCGCTTGCCGCGAAAGTGTAGCGGTGCATGGCGGAGCGCAAGGACGAAGTCAGCTCCACCTGCACGCCATTGTCGGGAAGGGTGACGGCGTAATAGCCCGCGCGCGCCACCTCGCCCGCCTTGCCGCTTGCCATCGCCTCGCGGCGGGTGGCCGACGGCATCAGCAGCACATCGCCCAACTCAGGAATCCCCGTGCCGCTCGCCCGGGTGTGCGAGAAGCCGAGGATCTGCGCGGCGCGGTACTGGTAGCCCGAGGTGTATTCCCACCCCGTCGCGGCATTGTCCGGCCCCGGCTGGATCATCCCGAAGGGGCGCGAGGGGCCGGGGAAGGTGTGTCCGGTGCCGTCGGTGCCGATGAAGGGATCGACATAGTGCGAGGGCGGCGGCGGGGGCGTCGGTGCCTCGGGCTCGGCCAGCGCCGGAGCGCCCATCGCCAGCAGGCCCGCGATCAGCGTGGCAAGGCGCTTCCATCCCGTCATGCGGCCATTCTCTCCCATGCAGCGCGCTTTGCTTAGCATGTTTCGCGCGCAAGCAAGTCCGTCGCGGCTTGCGTGGCGATGGCGAATTGCTGTCCGATCCTTGTCGTTCGCAGCGGCATTCCCATCCGATGCCATTGACGGCCGCCGGCTAAAGCTGTTCTATCCTTGCCCTATGGACACGGGCACCCTGTGTGAGCCGATCGCGCTCGATCCGGCCTCTTCGGTTCGGGTCGAGCGCGTGCTGCGCCCGCCCGCATCGCCCGCGCCCGAGCCCTTCCCGCATTTCCACGAACCGGCCGAACTGATCTGGTTCACCCGCGCCGAGGGCAGCGTCAGCACCGAATGGGGGGTGCTGCCCATCACTGACGGCACGCTATTGTTCCTGCCCGCGATGACCACGCATGATTTTCGCCTCGCGGCCGGGGCGACCGAATGGGTGCTGGTGCATTGCGACCCCGCGCTCGGCCAAGGCGACCCGGGGCTGGGCGGCGGGAGCCTCGCCGCGGCGCAGGTGGTCCAGCCGGACTGGCCCACTGCGGCGCGGCTGGCGGCGGGGTTCGACTGGCTGGTCGCGCTGGCCGAGGCGCCGGGGCGGGCAAGCGACGTGCTGGCGCTCACCCGGCTGCTGCTGAAGGAGCTGCCGTGCACCGCGCCGCACACCGACACGACCGCCGCAGGCCGCAGCCTCCACCGCCTGCGCCCGGCGCTCGATCTGGTCGCCGGGGCCGATTTCCGGCTGGTGACGATCGAAGAGGCGGCGGCGCGTTGCCACCTCTCGCCCTCATACTTCTCCCGCGCCTTCGCCCGGGCATTCGGGGTGGGGTTTGCCGAATATGCCCGCGCCTACCGCCTGCGCGCCGCCGCCCGCAGCCTCACGACCGAGGGCGCGCGGGTCTCCGACATCGCCTGGCGCAGCGGGTTCCAGACGCCCTCGCACTTCACCGCCGCCTTCAGGAAGCGCTTCGGCGTCTCGCCGAGCGACTTCCGGCGGCGCTACCTGGCGGGGCGGTAGAGCGCGGTCTGCCAGGGGCGCAGGGGTTTGCGCTCGCCCGAGAGCAGGTCGGGGCCATCGCCCGCCAGCGCGGGCACTTCGGCGGGGAGGGCAGAGAGATTGGCGACGATCACCAGCCGCTCGCCTGCGAACACGCGCTCGACTGCGAGCATTCCGGCAGGCGCCTCCAGCACGCGCTGCGTGCCGCGTGCCAGCGCCGATTGCGAAGCGCGCAAGGCGGCAAGCTTGCGGTAATGGGCGAGCAGCGAGGCGGGATTGTCTTCCTGCTCGGCAACCGACACGCCGTCATGGTCGCGGGCATAGCGCTGGTCCCAATAGCGCTCGCCTGGGCGCTTGTACCACAGAGCTTGGGTCGCGGCGGCGTCGGTCGCTGACCACTTGAAGGCCTCGCGCACCGGGATGTGGTGTTCGTCGGTGATGTAGCCCGCATCGGTCGCGCCGCGCATGCCTAGTTCCTGCCCGTAATAGACAATCGGCGTGCCCCTGAGCAGGAACATCAGGGCCGCCGCCGTGCGCAGCCGCTCGGGGCTGATCCCGGGGTCGGAGGCGATGCGGCTGACATCGTGGTTTTCCGCAAAGATCATCTGGGTCTTGCCCGCGGGCGTGATCGCGCCGGTGCGGGTGATCGCCTCGGCGAGCCCTGCGGCGTCGAACTTGCGGATCGCGTCGTGGATGGGGAAGGCGAACACCGCGCTCACATCGGCGCGGGCGAGGTAATCCTCGCCGTATTTCCAGTCATATTGCTCGGCGAGGAAGGCGAGATCGGGATTCTTCGCGCGCAGCTTGGCAAAGGCCGGGTTCCAGAAGTCTCGGAACAGATCGGTGAGCAGCCCCTTGCTGTCGAGATCGTCCATCATGTGATCGAGCCGGAAGCCGTCGACCCCGTCGTCGAACTTGCCGTCGCCGTTGGGGTCGGTCCAGCCCATCAGGTAGCGGTCGAAATAGGCGCGCACATCGGGATGCTTCATGGCGACGGTGGTGACGCCGTGGGTGTCGCGGTTGAAATTGGCGATTTCACGGAGGCCGAAGGGGCCTTCCTCGGCGATGCCCGCCGCGCGGTCGTCCCACAGCATCCAGTCATTATAGGGCGAGGTGCGGTCGGCCATCGCCGCCGTCCACCACGGGTGACCCTCGGCCAGGTACTGGAACTCCATGTCGAGGTAGATCTTGATGCCCTTCGCGTGGGCCTCGGCAATCAGGCGCTGCAAGTCGGCGCGGGTGCCGTAGCGCGGGTCGATGCCTTCGAAATCGGTCGCGAAATAGTTGTGGTAGGTGCGGCTGGGATAGAGCGGCGTCATCAGGATCGCGGTGATGCCGAGCTTTTCGAGATAGGGCAGCGATTGGCGCACACCCTCGAGATCGCCATGCCCGTCACCATTGCTGTCGCGAAAACTGCGCTGGAAGATGTGGTAGACGACCTCACTCTCGAGCACGTCGCGCGCCGGGCCAGGTGCGGGTGCGGGCGCGGCTGCGGCGGGCTGGGCGGCGAGCAGCGCGATGGCGGCGGCAAGGGCAGCGGAAGCGCGTTTCATCGGTGATCCTCTCTCTTATGGCGCCAAGGATAATCTGTCCGATCCCTGTCGTCTGTTCGCCTTCCTTGCGAGCTACCCGCCAAAAACTGTCGCATCCATGCGCATCGAAGGGTTGTGCGAGACAGGCGGCAGCGGCTTTGCTCAGGGGATATCCTGATGGCCGAAACCGAAACAGCTGACGAGACCCGCGATCCCTTCGGTGCCGCGCGCCGGGCCGATGGCGTGCTGGTGGTCGATTTCGCGGGCGAGACGATCCCGATGATCCTCGGTCACCGCGCGGTGCGGGCGGCGGCGCGCGACTGGCAGACCTTCAGCTCCGACGCGCCGGGCCGCGTGCCGATCCCCGAGGAAACCGCGGTGCGCTCGGTGCGCCAGCTGCCGATCGAGACCGATCCCCCGGCGCACAAGGCGTGGCGCGATCTGTTGAAGCCGACCTTCATGCGGCCCGTTCAGCCTGATTACATCGCCGCGATCGACGCGCTGGTCGCGCGGGCGATCGACGCTGCTGCTGCCGCGGGCGAGATCGAAGTGGTGCGCGGCTTTGCCCTGCCGCTGCAGTCGCGCGCGCTCACGCTATTGCTGGGAATGCCCGAAGACGCGGCGGAGGAGTGGATCGGCTGGGGCGTCCACGTGTTCCACGACGGCGATGATAGCACCGCGAAAGGCTCGGCGCTCGATCACTATATCCGTGCAGCAATCGCGGCGGCGCGGGCGGCTCCGGGTGAGGATTTCTTTGGCGCGATGACCCGCATGTCGATAGACGGCCGCCCGCTCTCCGACGACGAGATGGCCGGGATAGCCAACCTCGTCTTCGCCGGGGGGCGCGACACGGTGATCACCGCGGTCTCGGCGATGTTCGCCTTCTTCGCGGGCAACCGCCCCGCGCTTGACGCGCTGTGTGCCGAGCCTCGGCGGATCCCCTTCGCGGTCGAGGAATTCGTGCGCGTCACCTCGCCGCTCACTCATATCGGGCGGGTGTGCCCTGCGGGTGCCGAGATTGGCAGCCACCGGGTCGCCCCCGATGCGCGCGCCTCGCTGTGCTGGGCCTCGGCCAATTTCGACGAGACCGTGTTCGATGCGCCCGAGGAAGTGCGCCTCGACCGCGCGCCCAATCCGCATCTCGGCTTCGGCAGCGGGAACCACAATTGCCTCGGCGCGGCGCACGCGCGCACGCTGCTACGCAGCTTGATCCGCCAGCTCGGCGCACGCACCCGCGCCATTACGGTGCTGGACGCCGAGCCCGGCGAGGAGCGCTATGGCGATCTCGTCCGCACGGTCGGTTATCGGACCCTCACCGTGCGGATCGAGGGCGCATCCGATCAGAACTCGTAGCTCAGCGAGGCTTTGAAGGTTCGGGGGCTGCTGAGCTGCAGATCGGGGCGGAAGCTGTCGAAGGCCGAGGCCCAGTAATCCGCGTCAGCGACATTATCGAGGCTCGCCCGCAAGGTCAGCGGCTTGCCCGCCACCACCGCGACATAGCGCGCGCCGATGTCGATGCGGGTCCAATCCTCGAGGAACAGGGTGTTGGCGATATTCGCCGCCTGCTCGCCGGTGTGCACCACGCGGCCCGTGAGGGTGAGCGCGGGCACGAAAGGCACGTCCCATTCGAGGTTGGCGTTGACCAGATATTCCGGCACGCCGACCGCCTGGTTGCCCTCGTTCACCCCGTTCAGGGTGCGGCGCAGCTTGGCATCTATCACCGACCCGCCCGCGATCAGCCGCAGACCTTCGCTCAACTCGCCCGCGATGGTGAACTCCACCCCGCGGTTGCGCTGCACGCCGAAAGGCCCGAATTCGAGCGCCCCGGTCTGGGTGGGCGAGGGGCGCAGGATCGCGGTCTCGCGGTCGATCTGGAAGGCGGCCAGCGACAGATCGAGCCGGCCCAGCGTGAGCTTGCCGCCGATCTCGTATTGCTCGGAGACGAAGGGCGGCAGCACCGCGCCCGCATTGGTGACCGGCAGCGCCGCGCCGCCTGAGGGGTTGGCCCCGCTAACCGGCGCGGTCGCGCCCTGCACCAGACCCTCGATCCGGTTGGCATAGAACGACATGCCTGTGGCGGGCTTCACCACCACGCCGAAGACGGGGGTGACCTTGTCTTTATCATAGGCTCCGGTCTGCGCCCCGGTCGCGACCGAGAAGGAGCGCACCTTGATCGCCTGCAACCGCGCACCGGCAGTGAGCAGGATGCGATCATTCCACAAGCCGAGCGTGTCGGACACAAAGGCGCTCGTGAGCCTGCTGCGCGAGGCCGGCAGCGGATCATCCAGGTCGCCGCTGGCGAAAGTCAGCGTGGTCGATGGGGTGACTCGGGCTGGAGCGTAGAGATTGTTGCGCTCTGCCGAGAGCGCGAAGAATTCGAAGGCGTTGCGGTTGACCAGCCAATTGATCGATCCGCCCGCATTGACCTCGTGCGTGATCCCGCCGGTGGCGAATTTGCCGCGCAGGCCAGCAGTGGCTGCCTCGTTATTGTCGGTGCGCGGGATGAACGAACTGCTGACCGTGATCTCCCCCGTGGCCGCGTTGACCAGCGTCGGCGTGCTGTAGACCCCTTCCTCCGCACCGTCGCGCGCGCCGAAGGCGGCATAGAGCATCACATCCTTGGCGATGTCATACTCGATCCGCGCCTGCCCGAAGATGTCGCGCAGGGTCGTATATTGCCAGGGCTGGCCGAAATTGGTCGAGGCGTCGGGGGCCTCCGGGATCACGGTCAGCCCGGCGATGCTGAGCTTGGGCCGGAAGTGCGACACCTTCACGCGCTGGTAGGCAAGGTCGAGCGAGGCACGCAGCGGCCCCGAATTGTAGTCGATCGCGGCGCCGAGCACAGTGGTGCTGCGGAATTCGTCGTCGATCGCCACATCGCCTGCGCGCGCGGTGCCGTTGATGCGAATGCCCCATTCGCCGCCCGATCCCGTGCTCCGGGCGATGTCAAAGCTGCCGCCGATGTGCTCGGGCCCTGTGTAACCTGCGGTCACGCGGTTGAGGTCCTCCGCACCGGCGCGCTTGGGGATCAGATTGACGCTGCCGCCGAGCCCCGTCCCGCCCGGCGCCGCGCCGTTGAGGAAAGCGCTCGCGCCGTTCAGCACCTGGACCGACTGGTAGAGCTCGGGCGCGGCCAGCTGGCGGGGCATGATGCCGTAGAGCCCGTCATAGCCGACATCGTCGCCTGCCAGCGCAAAGCCGCGGATCACGAACAGCTCGCTCGCGATGCCGAAGCCGGTGGTGGTGCGGATGGTCGGATCGTTCTCGAGGACCTGGCCGAGCGTCTGCGGCTGCTGGTTGAGGATCAGCGCCTCGTTGTAGCTGCGGATCGAGAAGGGGACGTCGGCGGCCTCCTTGTCGCCGAGCACACCGACGCTGCCCGCCTGCTCCACGCCCGACTGGTTGGCGCGTTGGGCGGTGACGATGATGGTGTTGTCGTCGGTCTCATCCTGCGCGGTGGCGGGCATAGCGGGCAGCGCGAGAGCGATGGCGGTGGCGAGCAGCAGACGGCAGCGGGTGGGGGAAGTGGTCACGTGGGTTTCCTTGGTTTGGGGGAGGGGAGGAGAAGCGATTCAGCCGCGGCGCAGACGCATCGCTGCGCCCACGGCCACGCACGGCGCGGCGAGAGCCGCCCAGGCGGCTGCGTCGCGCCAGCCGTCACCGGTCAGCGCGATGACGAGCCCCGCGATGCCGAGGACGAACAGCGCCAACGGCCAGGGGAAGATCGCAAACAGGGGCGTGCGGGCGCGGCTCATCCGGCGGGCTCGGCGGCGAGACGGGCCGGGGCAGGGGCGGGGGCCCTGCGCTTGGCGAGCCACAGGTAGAGCCCCGTGCCCAGCACGTGGATCGTGAACAGTGTCAGTGCCGCCCACAGCAGCTTCAAGGGCAGCCCGCCGTAATCGCCGAAATGCAGCGGGCGCGAGAGCGAGAGCGCCTGATAATACCACGGCATCGGCCGCGCGGCGGTGAAGGCGCCGGTCTCGGCATCGACCAGCGCCGGGGTCAGCAGGCGCTCGGTCAGCGGCGTGTCGCCTTGAAAGAACACCGCATAGTGGTAATTTGAGCTGAAGGTGCCGCCCGGAAAGGCGATGAACTGCGGGTTGTTGCCGGGCAGCCGCGCTCGCGCCGCCGCCATCGCTTTGTCGAGCGAGCCGTAGCGCGCCGGATCGAGCGGCGCGCGTCCGGCATATTCGCGGGTCATCGCGGCGAGCTCGTTTGCCTTCCACGCCGCCTCGATCGGCACGTCAAAGGCGTTGATCACCCCCGTCACTCCCACCACCAGCATCCACGCCAGCGCCGCAATGCCGAGGAGGTTGTGATAGTCGAGCCACTTGGTGCGGGCGCTGCGGCTCACCCGCAGCGTGCCGAAGTCGAGCTTCCGCATGAAGGGCGCATAGAGCACCACGCCCGAAACCAGCGCGGCGACGAAGCTGAGGCCCATGACGCCAAGGAACAGCATGCCGGGCAGGCCGAGGAACATGTCGGTGTGCAGTTCCAACAGGAAATGCATCACCGCGCCGACGCCGCTGACGCTCTCCTCGCTGACTGCGCCGATCAGCGCGCCGGTTGAACGGTCGAAGGACTGGATTGTCATCTCGGCCGCGGGCGCGTCGGGGCGCGGGCCGGTGGTGATGGTCATCGAGGGCTGGTCATTGTCGAAGGCCATGTAGAGCGGCACTTCGCCCGGACGGTTGGCGAGCGCTCGGGCGAGCATTTCGTCGAGCGTCAGCAGCCCCGGCGCTGTGCTGGAGGAGCCGATGCCGGGCATGCCGAAGGTTGGCTGCTGCTCGGTCAAACGGTCGATCTCGTCATGGAAGATCAGCGGCAGGCCGGTGAGGCACAGCATCAGCAGGAAGGCGGTGGAGACGAGACTCGTCCACTTGTGGACGAAGGCCCAGGCCTTGATCGACCCGCGCGTCATGCGGCTGCTCCGAGGGGGAGGCGGGCGGCGGCGGGAATGGCGTTGCACATGAAAAGACCCCTGTCCTGTCGGGAGCGAGTCGATAGCGTCACGCGCATTTGATGTAAATGCGAATCAGTCGCATTATTAATAAGTGTGCACTCCGTGGCCCTTTTTTCCGCCGGGGCGCTTGCCAGCCACGTCAGGCCCGTGCCGAGCCGATGCGCGCCCATAGCGATAAGCAGCCGCGCTTCCGCCGGACCGGTCCGCAATAGGTCGCGCGGCCCACGCGACAGGATTATCGGGAACCGAGGTTCCGCCGAACGCGCGGAGCGCGGGAGTGATGGTGCTGAAGGGGGTGGTCGGGGAGACAGGATTCGAACCTGCGACATCTTGCTCCCAAAGCAAGCGCGCTACCGGACTGCGCCACTCCCCGACACTTTTTCGTCTCGCCCGCCCTGCCCCGGTGGGCCCGGCAGGATTCGAACCCGCGACCTAGCCGTTATGAGCGGCCAGCTCTAACCGCTGAGCTACAGGCCCGTTGCGCAGTTACGCGTCCGGGAGCAGGGCAGGGCGACAGGCCCGCCCTACTCTGCAGCAGCGGCTGACACAAGCGGGCAAGATGCGCGACTATCCGCCCGTGGCTGCAATGATCTCCGCGACCGTGCAACTGCGCACGCCTTTCGCCGCGAGGCGGGCATAGACGGCCTCGAACCAGCCATAGAGCGCTTCGACCTGGGCTTCGCTTGCGGCATAGGGCGTGTGGCCGGGGGCCAGCGTCGGGCTGTGGAACGACAGCACCAGCACCGGCAGCCCGGCATCGATCGACAGGTCGACCCCGCGCATGGCCTCGGCGGCCGAGACACCCTCGGGCGTCAGCGCGATGCGTTCGAGCAGGCGCAGGCGCGAAAAGCCCGAGTAGAAGGTCGGCATATGGCGCTGCACGCGGTGGATCAGCGGGCCGAGCGCACGCAGCGGGCCCCAATAGGCGCTGGTCACCGGCAGCTCGAGCAGCTGCTGTTCGGGATCGACCCAGTAGGGGGTGAGCGGATGGTTGCTGTAATCGGGTCCGCCCTGATGGCTGTAATCGAACAGCGAGCGCACCGATGTGTCGATCCGGATCCCCGCCTGCCTGAGCAGCGGGGCGGTGTGCGGCCCAAGCCCGTATCGCCCTGCGCGATAGATCTGCGGCTCGCTGCCGAAAGCCGCCTCGATCGCATCGCGCAGCAGCGTGAACTTGGCCGCCTCAAGCCCCTGCGGCAGGTTTCCGGCGAAGGAATTGCTGACGCTCACTTCCTCGTCGAACGGCGGGTTGACCCAGGGGTGGAGCTGCACGCCGACCTCGGCGGTGCCGCGGCGCACAGCATCGCCGATCACCTCGACCGCGCGCGCGTCCTGCACGATCGGCCAGTCGACCAGATAGACCGGATGCGCGCCGATCCGCTCGCAGAAGGTCTGGAAGCGCGGGATCGCCGCGACATGGCTGAGACCATAGCCCTCGCGCCGGAAGGGGGCGCGCCAGTCGAACTCCTCTTCGGTGTCGACCGTCAACAGCACCCGCTGGCCGAAGCCGGGCGCAAAGACGGCGCTTCGCCCCGCGGGCGGCACCTCGAGCATCGAACCTGTTGTCATCCCCGGTCTGCGTCTCCCCGCCGCAGGTCGTTCAGGCATGGGCTGCGTCCCGCAGCTCCCTATTCCCGCCAAGCAGGGGCAGCGTCAAGAGCAGGCCGTCGCCATCGCGCCGCAGCGCTCCGCCCGCCGCGCGGGCTTCGGCGCGGGCAAGCCGCAACGCGAAGCCGGTGCCGAACAGGCCGGGGCTGATCGCGCTCTCGCCGGTGCGGGTGGTGGCGGCGAACAGGTTGGCCTCTCCGGCTGCGGCGAGCCGGGCGGGAATGGAGCAGACCAGCCGCGCCTCGCCGCGCCCGGCGCCGATCACCGGCGCGAGCTGCAAGGCGATCCGCTCGCCGGGGCCGGCGGCTGCGGCAAGGCTCGCCAGCAGGCGCCACACCAGCCCCTCGGCGTCCTCAGGGTCGATCGCGGTGATGAGGCAGGCGTCGTCACCGAAGTCGAGCTCGAAGCCTGCGCCCTGCGGCGCCAGCACCGGCGCCAGCTGCCCGGCGGTGCGGCGCAGCAGCGCGGCCAGATCGCTCTCGCCCGGCGCAATCCGGGTCGCGCCGGTCTCGAGCCGCGCCAGCCGGTCGAGCTCCTCGAAACCGGCGAGGATGCGCGCCGCATCGGCCGCAATCGCGGCGGCGAGCGCGCGATATTCGTGCGGGGCGGGGCCGAACAGCTGCTGCTGGATCACCTCGGCATAGCCCTGCACCGCCGTGACCGGCGTGCGCAATTCGTGGAGCAGCTGGCGGATGCGATCGGCCTCGCGCGCTTCGGGGCCGGTGGCAGAGGCCTCGGCCGCGTCCTGCACCCGGCGCAAGCGGCCGAAATAGCCGGTGAAGTGGCCTTCTTCGGAAAAGCGCGGCTCGGCATCGGCGATCCAATCGCCGGTGATCGCCGGAGCGCCCTCGAGGCTGATCGCGGCGCGGGTGACCGGCTGGCGGCGCTGGAAGGCGCGCGCGATTGCGTCGGCCGCGCCGTCTTGCGCCGCAGTCCCGGCAAACAGTCGCATGCCGATCACCATCGGCGCCGCCTCGGCCGCAGCCCAGGCGATGCGTCCGGTGGTGTCGGTGGCAAAGCCGAACATCGTGACCGCACGCTCGGAGCGCTCGGGCAGCTCGCCCAAGGGCAGCAGCGGCGAGCGTTCGAGCTCGGCCTGGGTTTCGGAGCGGGTGCGGCGGAACTGGGCAATGCGCTCGACCAGCGCGGAGATTTCAGTGCGGCCGGTGTCGTCGCGGTTGCGCATCGAGACGGGGGCGATAGCGGGGGCCGGAGCGGAAACGGGCGCGGGCGTCACGAGTTCGGCGGGCGGCGGGGCAGCGGGGATGTCGCGCGGCTCCACTGCGGCGGGCCGCAGGGGCACGGGTTCGGGAGTGGGCGCGGGCGGCGGCGCTTCCTCGGCGGCAGCCTGCGCCGGGGCCGGAAGCCCGCGGTCATGCACACCCAGCCGCTCGAGCAGCGCCTCTACATCGATCGGCAGATCGCGGCGCAGGCGCAGGAACCCGCGCGCGCGCACCGGCAGGCGAGGGATCAGTGCGGTCCAGTCCTCGCCGGCAAGGTCCGCGCGGGTCAGCGCGGCGGCGGCGACCTCGGGCTCCTGATCGGCGAGGTGGACGACCAGATCGGGGCTCTGGAAGCGCCAACCGGGCTCGCGGATCATGCGCGCACGGGTGTCAGCCGGGATCGCGTCGGCCAGCGCATCGAGCCGCAGCCATGCCGCGGCGAGCAGGCTGCGGTCGCCGCCGCGCTGGCGCACCTGCTCGCGCCCGAGCAAGTCGAGCAGTTGGCGGTACTGGGTGCGCAAGCTCGCCTCGCCGGTGGCGCGCTGGCGCAGCACGGTGGCAAGGCGATCATCGAAAAACACCCGGAGAACTCCTCAAGCACGCCGCCACACAGCGATTCGCATGTCTTCGCACCTGCCGCAGGGCGAGGATAGGTGGACTGCGCCAATCCGTCTTATCAGGATGGGGAAATTGTCACAGTCTGGCGTGAAAGGCGCGTTGCAAAGCGGGACAATTGCTGCCAGACCTAATAATATTAGCCGAGCACGCCATCAGGCAAGCCGGTTGTTTCTTGGGGAACATGATGCACAGCCTTGCAGCTCAGCAAGGGGGGCGTGCTGGAGGAACTGCGTGGCCAATCTCGACGATATCGACCGCCGCCTGCTGGCGGAATTGCAGGCGGAAGGGCGCGTCACCAATGTCGAACTCGCCCAGCGCGTCGGGCTGACCGCGCCGCCGTGCCTGCGCCGGGTGCGCGGCCTCGAGGAAGACGGGGTGATCCGCGGCTACCACGCCGATCTCGATCCCTCCAAACTGGGCTTTGCGATCACCGTCTTCGCGATGGTCAGCCTTAAGAGCCAGGCCGAAAGCTCGCTTCGCGAGTTCGAAGATCACATGCGCGCCCTGCCCGAAGTGCGCGAATGCCACATGCTCAACGGCGAGATCGACTTCATCCTCAAGATCGTCAGCAAGGACCTGCAGAGCTTTCAGGAATTCCTGACCGGCAAGCTGACCCCTGCGCCCAATGTGGAAAGCGTCAAGACGTCGCTGACGATCCGCACCGCCAAGCAGGAGCCCGGCGTCCCGCTGTGACCGGCGCATGGGGCCTGCTGCTCATCGCAGGCTTGGCCATGGCCGCCTGTTCGCCGCCGGGCCCCAAGTCCTTCGATGCGATGTCGGGCGAGGAACACCTCGCCTGCGCGGTCGACATCAGCGCCTACACCTATCTGCTGGCCGCGGGCAAAGTGCCCGAGGACACGGAGATGGCGGGCCAGGCGGCGCTCGCGCTGGCATGGCACCACAATGCCTATGCTATCCCGCTGGGCGGGGACGAGAGTGAGACGGCAGGCGTCATCAACCGCAAGCGCTCCGAACTGATAGCGAGCGATGAACCCGAAGCAATCGCCGCCCGCGCACGCGTCTGCGTCGCATCGGCGATTGCCAAGAACGCCGCAGGCTAGCATTCTTGCGGCAGGAGACCTGTCATGAGCGATGCCCACAACCACGACACGCCCCGCCTCGCCGAACCTGTCACGGGCCACTGCCTGTGCGGCGCGGTGACGATCACCGTCACTGCGATGCAGGCCGAGGTTGATATTTGTCACTGCGCGATGTGCGGCCGCTGGGGCGGGGCGTTCTTCGCCGGCGTCAAGGGCGAGAGCGCCGAAGTGACGGGTGCGGACGCGATCACCGTTTACCGCTCGAGCCCATGGGCCGAGCGCGCCTTCTGCGCCACTTGCGGCAGCAACCTGTGGTACGAATTCCTCCCCACCAAGGGCCGCTCGTTCCTCGCAGGGCTGTTCGATCTGCCACCCGGCTTCGGGATCGAGCAGCAGATTTTCGTCGAGGAGAAGCCCGACTGGTATGACATCCTTCAGGAAAGCCCGATGAAGACGGGCGCCGAAGTGTTCGCCGAGGCGATGGCCGCAGGGCTCAGCCCCGGCTGACCGCCTAGTGCAGCTTCAACTTGGGCCGCACGATGCGGTTCACGCGGCCCACCAGCATCAGGAAGGTCGCCTTGATCCAGCCGTGAATGCCGATCAGGTGCAGCTGATAGAGCGAGGTGTAGATCAACCGCGCCAGCCGCCCTTCGATCGCCATGCTGCCGCCCACCAGATTGCCCATCAGGCTCCCTACGGTCGAGAATCGCGAGAGCGAGACCAGCGAGCCCTTGTCGCGGTAGACGAAGTGCTTGAGCGGCTTGCCTTCCTGCATCCGCACGATGTTGGCGAACACCGTCTCGGCCATCTGGTGCGCGGCCTGCGCGCGCGGCGGCACCGGACGGTCCTCGCCCGGCGGCGTGTAGCTCGCGCAGTCACCGAGCGCGTAGATGCAGGGGTCTTCCTTGGTCTGGAGCGTGTCGGTGACGAGGATCTGGTTGCGACCGTTGGTCTCCAGCCCCAGCTCCGCGAGGAAGTCCGCGCCCTTGACGCCCGCCGCCCAGACGATGAGGTCGGCCTCGATCACCTCGTCCGTCTTGGTGATCAGCTGGCGCGGGCGGGCTTCGACCACTTGCACCCCCGGGCGCACCTGGACGCCGAGCACTTCCAACTCGTGCTTGGCCGCTGCTGCGAGCTTGTCAGGCAGGGCCGGGAGGATACGCGGGCCGGCTTCGAGCAGGGTGACGTTGAGGCGGCTCTCGTCAAACACTTCGAGCCCGTAGTGCCTGAGGGCGCCAGCCGCGTTGTAGAGCTCGGCCGCCAGTTCCACGCCCGTCGCCCCGCCGCCGACGATGGCGATCCGCACCTGCTCGTTGGCGGTGGGATCATTCATCATCGCCCGGCTGACGCGCAGGCAATGGTTGAGCAGGCGGGTGCGGAAGCGGTCGGCCTGCACGCGGCTGTCGAGGTAGAGGCAGTGCTCGGCCACTCCGGGCACGCCGAAATCGTTGGAGACCGACCCGAGCGCCACCGCGAGAATATCGTAGCGGATGGTGTGCGCCTCGATCAGCTCGCTGCCGTCCTCGTCCTTTACCGGAGCAAGGCTGATGGTCTTGGCCGCGCGGTCGATCCCGTCGAGGCTGCCCTGGAAGAAGCGATACCCCCAGCGGTAGCAGTGCCCGCGATAGCCGACCTCGTCGAGATTGGCGTCGAGCGAACCAGCGGCCACCTCGTGCAGCAGCGGCTTCCAGATGTGGGAGAGGTTCTTGTCGACAAGGATGATGTCGTGCTTCTTGCGACCGTACTTGGAACCGAGCCGCCGGACCAGCTCAAGCCCGCCCGCGCCTCCGCCGACGACGACAATCTGGGTCTTGCGGTTCATTCGGCACTCCTTGGCGATCATTGTGCAGCGCAATCCCGATCCCCTGTTAGCGGGGGCGGGCAACAAATGCGCGGCAAATCAACGTAGCGCCCTGCAACTTGTGTTGCAGTGCAGCATGAATGCCACAGCCGCGCCGGTCAACCGTCCGGATCGAGCCGCCCGAAGAAGCCGATCACCTTCACCACCTTGCCCGCGTCATTGACCTCGGTGACGTCGAAGCCGTCCATCGCCCGCTTGCCATCGATGTCGATCGCCCAGTGGTGACGGCAGAAATTGTTCTGCATCTCGATGGGGCTGTTGTGGCGGTAGACGGCCGCGGGGAAGGCGGCGCGGGTCTCGGCGACCATCTTGAGGAAGGCCCCTCGCCCGATGATGTTGTGGCGCGGATCGACGAAGTGGACATTGTGCTCCATCGAGGCCTCGGCCATTTCGCGGCGCGTGTCGGCGTTGGGCGTGTTCCAGATTGCGAGCATCGTCTTGAGGTTTGCTTCGTGGGGCTGCATCGGGGTTCTCCTGCGACTTCAGCGATCAGGATAGCGTTTCGCCGGAAATGTCGAGTGCCCATTCGAGCGGCGCGGGCAAGCTGTCGGCGCTATAGTCCACTTGCAGCACCCGGCGAGGGCCCGTGCTGACCGAACGGCGCGATGCATGGAGGATCGGGGTAGCATAGGCCCAGATGTCGCCCGGTTCGGCAAGGCAGGCACAAAGCTCGCTCGCCGCGACGACATCGGGGATGAGCGGCTCGGCAATCAGCCCCGCCCGCTGC
Organism: Erythrobacter sanguineus; assembly: GCA_945878845.1. GTDB lineage: Bacteria > Pseudomonadota > Alphaproteobacteria > Sphingomonadales > Sphingomonadaceae > Erythrobacter > Erythrobacter sanguineus_A. The sequence continues at coordinate 133,915 of CAMCUB010000004.1, forward strand.
GAGCCGAGCGCGATTTCGAGCGGGGCATTGTCGGGCGTGACGGGATCGAGGTGGATGCGCAGTGTCAGCATCGCCTCGATCAGCGCGAAGGGCGGCTGGACGTGGAGGTGGCCCTGCTTGACGGTCCAGGGGCCATAGCCCGCGACATCGGCCCGCGCGGCAACGTTGATCGTGCGGTCCTGATGCCAGCCGAGTGCCCAATTGGTGTGCGGCGACTTGTCGAAGGCGATGGCACGCACGGGCCGCGCCAGTCTGCCGAGCAGGCGGGAAGCAAGATCAGCAATTGCGCCGGGCGCGGCAAGGAACGGGGCGAGCGGGCCCAGCTTTTCGATCCGGATGCCCGGTCCTTGCGGGGCTCTGTCGAACAATTCCGCAAGGGCGGGCAGCATGTCGCGGGCGGCCCCCGCGAACAGCTGTGCGCCATCCTTGGCTAGCTGCAGGTCGCTCAGACCTCGCGCTCCTCCAGCCAGTTTTCCAGCCACTTGATCGAATAGTCGCCGTTGAGCACGTCATCCTGCCGCAGCAGTTCCTGGTGGAGCGGGATGTTGGTCTTGACGCCCTCGACCACCATTTCCTCGAGCGCCCGCCGGAGCCGCATGATGCAGCCTTCGCGCGTGCGACCGTAAACGATCAGCTTGGCGATCATGGAGTCGTAATAGGGCGGGATGCGGTAACCCGCATAGAGCCCGCTATCGACGCGCACATGCATGCCGCCGGCCGCGTGGAAATAGGTCACGAGGCCGGGCGAGGGCGCGAAGTTGAAGGGGTCCTCGGCGTTGATCCGGCACTCGATCGCGTGGCCCTTGAACTCGAGCTCGTCCTGCGTGACCGAGAGCGGACGGCCTTCGGCGATGCGGATCTGCTCGCGCACCAGATCGAGACCGGTGATCGCCTCGGTCACCGGGTGTTCGACCTGGAGGCGGGTGTTCATTTCGATGAAGTAGAATTCGCCGTTTTCCCAAAGGAATTCGATCGTGCCCGCGCCGCGATAGCCCATATCGCGCATCGCCTTGGCGCAGACCTCGCCCATCCGCATCCGCTCTTCGTGGCTGATGACGGGGGAGGGGGCTTCTTCGAGCACCTTCTGGTGGCGGCGCTGGAGCGAGCAGTCGCGCTCGCCCAGATGGATCGCGTTGCCGTTGCCGTCGCCGAACACCTGGAATTCGATGTGGCGCGGATTGCCGAGGTACTTCTCGATATAGACCGTCGCGTCACCGAAAGCCGCCTTCGCCTCGCTGCCGGCCTGCTGGATCAGCGTCTCGAGCTGGTCCGGGCTGTTGCACACCTTCATGCCGCGCCCGCCGCCGCCCGAAGCGGCCTTGATGATCACCGGATAGCCAGCCGCTTCGGCAATCGCCTTGGCCTCGGTAATGTCGGAGACCGCGCCATCCGATCCGGGCACCAGCGGCAGGCCGAGTGCGCCCGCGGTGCGCTTGGCCTCGATCTTGTCGCCCATGGTGCGGATATGCTCGGGCTTGGGGCCGATCCAGATGATGTCATGCGCTTCGACGATATCGGCGAACTTGGCGTTCTCCGAGAGGAAGCCGTAGCCGGGGTGGATCGCATCGCACTGGGCGATTTCGGCCGCCGAGATGATGTTGGCGATGTTGAGATAAGAGTCGGTGGCAGGCGGCGGGCCGATGCACACCGCATGGTCGGCGAGGCGCACATGCATCGCGTCGGCATCGGCGGTGGAGTGCACCGCGACCGTCTCGATCCCCATTTCATGCGCCGCGCGGTGGATGCGCAAGGCGATCTCGCCGCGATTGGCGATCAGGATGCGTTTGATACCCATGGGTTTAGGAGATCACCACGAGGGGCTGGTCGAATTCGACCGGCTGGGCTGTTTCGATCAGGATCGCGGTGATGGTCCCGGCGCGCGGCGCGGTGATCGGGTTCATCACCTTCATCGCCTCGACGATCACCAGTGTGTCGCCTTCCTTGACCGCCTGTCCGACCGTGACAAAGGGCGCAGCGCCCGGCTCGGGCGTCAGATAGCAGGTGCCGACCATCGGCGATTTGACCGCGTTCTTGAGATCGGGACCGGCGGGCGCGGCGGGCTCTGCCGGAGCAGGCGCGGCCGCCGCAGGGGCCGGAGCGGCAGCGGCAGGCGCGGGCGCAGCGGCATAGACCGGGGCGGCAGCCGCAACCGCGCCGCGCGAGACGCGGATCTTGCGGTCGTCATCCTCGACCTCGATTTCGGTCAGCCCGGTCTCATTGAGCAGTTCGGCGAGTTCACGCACCAGCGCGGTGTCGATGTTCATTCCCGACTTGCGACCGTTCGCCTTGCCGGATTGGCCAGCGTCGTTTGCCATGTGTGCCCCTTGTTAAGTGCTGTGCGACCTTGATCCCCGGGCGTCTATTGCCGCCAATTGCGGCAGGCAAGTGGCAAGGGTGCAAAATGTGAAAGTGGCGTGACGATTTCAGACTTCGCCCGACGCTACGGCTTCGAGCGCGATGCGGTAAGAATCCGCGCCATGCCCCTCGATCGTCATGGCGGCGGCCATACCCACGTAGGAAAGGTGGCGGAAGGGATCGCGGGTTTTGGGGTCGGAGAGGTGGACCTCGATCACCGGCGTTTTGATGGCCTTGATCGCGTCGAGCAGCGCAATCGAGGTGTGGGTATAGGCGGCAGCGTTCAGCAGCACCGCCCGCGCACCCTCGGCCTGCGCCTCGTGCAGCCAGTCGACCAGCGTGCCTTCATAGTTGGTCTGGCGCATGTCGATCTCGAGCCCGAGTTCGCGGGCGCGGTCTTCGAGCATGCCCGCAATGTCATCGAGCGTGGTGGTGCCGTAAATCTCCGGCTCGCGCGTGCCGAGGAGATTGAGGTTGGGGCCGTTGAGGACGTAGACGAGGTTGGTCATGGGGGCGGCTTAGCGTGAAGGCGCGGGGCGGGGAAGGGCCGCTTGAACTGCTCGGCGTTGCGATCAAGCGGACCAGCAAGCGAGAGGCGAGCCTTCAATCCCCGGTGCTTGCAGATTGTCTTTGTTCATTCCCCAGAAGATGAGAAATGCATCTCTGTCTGGCGAGTAGATGAGCCAATACCCATTCGCCTCGGCAATGCAGATGCCGGAGATTGGTGATCCAACTTCAGTGTCTGCGAGCCCCGGCTCTGTCACCTCTGCGGTCAGCTCGATAGGTTCGCAAAGCGATTCACGCAGGCCGGACTCCAGCGCAGCAAGGTATTCGTCACGGTCCCGGTGTCTGCTGACGAAGACGTCCTCCGTTTCGCGGATCGCCTCCTCGAACCTTGCCAATGCTCTCTGCCTCACGCTCATAAACTACTGAACGTCAGGGGTTCGAGCAATGGGGCGCTTATTGGAACGGTTACCGGTCCACCCCCTTGACCTTCCCCCACTGGCGCGCGGCGGTGTAGCCGAGGTAGCCGGTGCCGAACAGCGCGTAAAGCGGCTCGGGCAGGCCGGCGAGGTAGGCGTTCATGCCCGCCGCTATCTCGCGCGCCGCGTGAGGGCTGAAGGCGCTCAGAACCCCCATCGGCAGCGAGGCGAGCAGCAGGATGTACATCACATAGAGGAAGCTCGGGCGCGCGCGGCTGGTCCACGGGTCGTTCGAATTCGCCTCGGCGACGATCGCCTGCAGCTGCGTTTCGAGCATCTGCATTTCCTGCGAGCCCTGAAGCGCGATCAGCTCCAGCTTGGCTTTCGCCTGCGCTTCCTTGTCGGGGATGATCTTGTCGATGATCGAGGCGATGGGTCCGATGAGGACGTCGATAAGGGCCATGGGTAGCGCGCTCCTGTTCAGGTGAGTCGCGCAATCAAATAACCAAATAGGTTAGTGTAGGAAAATGAAATAACCTATTGTGCGCTCGCCTCGGCGAGCAGCCGCTGCGCCAGCAACAGATGCGGGCGGTCGAGCATCGCTCCGTCGAGCGCCACCACGCCTGCGCCGGGGTGGTCGGCAAAGGCCTGCACCACGGCGCGGGCATGGGCGAGTTCCTCGGTGCTGGGGGTAAAAGCCTCGTTGATCGGATCGACCTGCGCGGGGTGGATCGCCAGCATCCCGCCAAACCCCTGCGCCCGCACCCGCCGCGCGCGGGTGGCCAGAGCCTCCAGATCGCGAAACTCGGGTTGCACCGTCTCGATCGCCGCGACGCCCGCCGCCGCCGCGCCAATCAGGCACAGGCTGCGCGCCATCTCGTAGGTGTGCGAATACTCGCCATCGGCCCCGCGCTGCTCGCGCGCGCCCAACGCGGACGAGAGATCCTCCGCCCCCCAGCTCATCGCTACCAGCCGCGCCTTGCCGGGGTAGTCGCCCGCATAGTCGCCGGTCTTGAACATCGCCGCCGCCGTCTCGGTCACCAGCGCGGCGATCAGCGTGCGGCCGAGCGGGATGCCGTTCGCCGCCTCCAGAGCGGTGAGATAGTGGTGGAGCTGGGCCACGTCCGCCGCGCCTTCCGCCTTGGGCAGGAACACCCCGCCGGGGCGCGACGGCATGATCGCGGCCAGATCGGCGATGCATTCGTGTCCCGAAATCGGATTGATCCGCACCCACATCCGCGCCTTGTTCGCTGAGGCGGCGATCTGCGCGGCGACCATCTGTCGCGCGGCCGGCTTGTTCTCGGGGGAGACCGAATCCTCGAGGTCGAGGAGCGCGATATCCGCCGCACTCCCTTCCGCCTTGCCCATCTTCTTTTCGCTGTCGCCGGGCGCGAACAGCCATGAGCGCATTTTTGGCGGGTTCTGGCGGGGCGGGGCGGGGTGGGTATGGGGCATGGAACTTCCTCTCCTCGTCGCAAAAGCGCTTACGGAGCGCGCCCGCGCATCGCAAGTCTGCGTCATTTGCCCGGGGCGAGCGCGCCATAGCGTCTTTCCGTTTGGCGAGCAGGGCCACGCGTTGCTATAGGCAACCCAAATTACCAACCATCGGGGAGCGGCGCCTGTGGCAATCGCATTTTCTGTAAACGGCAAGCCAGTGAGCGTCGAGGCCGATGCCGACACGCCGCTGCTGTGGGCCTTGCGTGATGATCTGGGCCTGACCGGCACCAAGTTCGGCTGCGGCATCGCCGCCTGCGGGGCGTGTTCGGTGCATGTCGACGGCAACCTCACCCGCTCGTGCAGCGTTCCCGTGGGCGAGGTCGCTGGCAAGGCGATCACGACCATCGAGGGACTGAAGGCCGCCGACGGCACGCTCCACAAGGTGCAGGCCGCTTGGGTCGAGGCGCAGGTGCCGCAATGCGGTTACTGCCAGTCGGGCCAGATCATGGCCGCGGTGGCGCTGATAGAGAAGGTCGGCACGCCGTCGGACGCGCAGATCGACCAGGCGATGACCAATATCTGCCGCTGCGGCACCTATCCGCGCATCCGCAAGGCGATCCTCGCCGCGACCGGCGCCGCTGCCGCCCAGACGGGAGACGCATAATGGCCGACAATCCCAATCCCGACATCGACCTGCCGGAAACCGCAGCTCCCGCGGCCAAGCCCAAGCGCAAGGGCATCAAGCGCCGCATCTTCCTCGCCGGTTCCGCGCTGGTGGTGGGCGGCGGCATCTTCGGCGTGTGGTGGACCGACAGCAGCGTCAAGGCCAAGGGCAATGCGCTGATCGGCGGCGAGGGCAAGCAGGCCTTCGGCAGTGTCATGACGATCGCCGAGGACGACACGGTCACGGTCTTCTCGCCGCATATCGACTTTGGCCAGGGCTCGCAGACCGCGCTCGCGCAAATGCTGGCGGACGAGCTTGATGCCGACTGGAACAAGGTCGCGATCGAGCAGGCCCCGGCCGACCTCGCCTTCGCCAACGCTTCGCTCGCCAAGGCCTTCCTGCCCTCCATGGCCGGCGATTTTGCCGCCGGGCTGATCCCCGATGCGGTGATCGGGATGATGGCGCGCTCGATGCCGCTGATGATCACCGGCGGCTCGTCCGCGATCCGCTTCACCGGCGAGATCGCGATGCGCCGCACCGGCGCGGCGGTGCGCGCGGCGCTGGTTGCGGAAGCCGCCGACCGTCTGGGCGTGCCTGAAAGCGAGCTGACCACCGCCGACTCGGTCGTCACCCACGCCAAGTCGGGCAAGTCGCTGCGCTATGGCGAACTCGCGGCAGGCGCGGCCGAGCGGTCGCTCAGCAGCGATCCGGTGCTCAAGACCCGCGAGCAGTGGAAGCTGATCGGCACGGGCGTCCCGCGCCGCGACATCCCCACCAAGGTCGATGGCTCGGCGGTCTACGGGATCGACTTCACGCTCCCCGAGATGCGCGTCGCCACGATCGCCGCGGCCCCGGTGCGCGGCGGCAAGCTCGAATCGGTCGACGAGGCCCCCGCGCTCGCCGTGAAGGGCGTCGAGAAGGTCATCAAGCTTGCGGATGCCGTGGTGGTGATCGGCTCGGGCTACTGGCCCGCGACCAAGGGCCTGGCTGCGCTCGCGCCCAAGTTCTCTGACGGCGGCCATGCGGCGGTTTCGACCCCGGCGATCTACGCTGCGCAAGCCAAGCTGATGGCGGGCGGCAAAGCCGACAACGAAGCGGGTGAGGGCGATGTTGACGGCGCCTTCAAGGCGGCTGGCGCGAAAGTCGTCGAGGCCGAATACCGCGTCCCCTTCCTCCACCACGCGATGATGGAGCCCTTCGCGCTCACCGGCCATTTCAAGGACGGCACGCTCACCATCTGGGGCGGGTTGCAGGACCCGCTCAGCACCCGCGTGCGCGCGGCCAAGGCGGCCGGGCTCGATGTCGAGAAGGTCGTGTTCAACACCATGATCATGGGCGGCGGCTTCGGGCGGCGCTTCCCCGATGTGGTCGAGATCATCGACCAGATCGCGCTCGTCGCCAAGCAGGTGCCTTACCCCGTCAAGCTGGTGTGGAGCCGCGAGCAGGAGGTCACCCACGGCACCTACCGCCCGCAATCCTCGGCCAAGCTTTCGGCGTCATTGAAGGATGGCGCGATCACCGCGATGCGGATCGATTACGCGCAGAGCGGCAATGCCGAAGGCGAGGTGCCCTTCATCTACAAACTGCCTGCGACCTCGCGGCGGCATTTCGCCTACCAGTCGAACCAGATCGACGGGCCGTGGCGCTCGGTCAATGCGACCCAGCTCGGCTTCTACACCGAGAGCTTCATGGACGAGCTGGCGCTGGCGGCGGGGGCTGATCCCTACGAGTTCCGGCGCAAGCATCTGGCGGAAGGCTCGCGGCACCTGAAGGTGCTCGATGAAGTCGCCAAGCGCTCGGGCTGGGGCACGCCGCTGCCCGCAGGCGTCGGGCGCGGTATCGCGATCGTCGAGAGCTTCGACACGATCGTGGCCGAGGTGGTCGAGGCGACCCTCAAGGAAGGCGGCAGCCCCAAGGTGGTGCGCGCCTTCGCGGTGGTCGATTGCGGCACGACGGTGAACCCGCTCAATGCCGAATCCCAGATTGCAGGCGGCCTCATCATGGGGCTCTCGTCCGCAATCGGCGAGGCGGTGACGCTCGACAAGGGCGCGGTGGTGGAGAGCAATTTTGCCGACTACCCGATCCTCAAGCTCGCCGACGCGCCGCCTGCGGTCGACGTGCACTTCGCTGACAGCGGCGCCAAGACCGGCGGGATCGGCGAACCGGGCCTGCCGCCCGCGACCCCGGCGCTCGCCAACGCGCTCGCGTCGCTGACCGGCAAGCGCATCCGCAACCTGCCGATCCTGACGCAGGCAAAGGCCTGAGCCTCGGTCGCTGGTCGGCGCTGATCCTCGCCGCAGGGGCGGGGCGGCGGTTTGGTGCCAATGAGCGGGGGGGCAAGCTCCTCGCCGACCTCGGCGGCACGCCGGTCATCCGGCGGGTGGCTGAGCGGGTGCTGGATGCAGGCTTCGCTGAGGTGCTGGTGGTGACGGGAGCAGAGGACGCTTCGCTGCGTTCGGCGCTGGAAGGGCTCGATTGCCGCATCCTCTTTGCGCCCGAATGGGCCGAGGGGATGGCCGCGAGCTTGCGCACCGGCATTGCCGCGCTCGATCCCGAGAGCATCGGCGTCTGCGTCTTCCTCGGCGACATGCCGCTGGTGCCCGTCGCACTATGCGGCGAGCTTGTGGCGGGAGCGCAGGCAGCGGGCTATGGCGCGCGGCCGCGCTGCGAGGGCAAGCCCGGGCACCCGGTCGCCTTCACCCGCGCTGCCTTTGTCGATCTGCTGGCGCTCGCCGGCGATCAGGGTGCGACCGCGCTGCTGAAAGCGCGGCCCGAAGCGGTCGCCTATTGCGACACCGCCGACAGCGGGGTGCGGCTCGATATCGACACGCCCGCTGACCTGTCGCGCGCCGCCGCGGCGTGGAAGGCCTGAGCAATCTCGGCGACCAGCGAGAGCGCCACTTCGCGCGGGGCCTTGCCGAAGCCGTAGAGCCCGATGGGGGCGTGCAGCCGCGCCAGCGCGGCCTCGCTCACCCCGTGACCGCGCAGCTTGGCGATGCGCTGCTCCAGCCGCACGCGGGCACCGACAGCCCCCACATAGAAGGCCTCCGAGCGCAGCGCTGCGGCAAGCCCGCGCTCGTCATCCTCGCGGTCATGCGAGAGCACAGCGACGGCAGTCCAGCGGTCTGGCGCCATGGCTGCCAGCGCGGCGGCAGGATCGCTGCGGTGGTAGGCGATCCCCGCCATCGGCGCGGCCTCGGGCCCGCCGGGGGTGATAAGCGCAACCTGCCAGCCCATCGCCAGCGCCAGCGAAGCGGCGGTGAGCGTCGCCCCGTCCTCGCCGATCAGCACCAGCTTTAGCGGCGGGGTGAAGCGGCGGGTGTAGGCCGTGCCGTCCCACGCATCGCAGGGCGCCTCGCTTGCGGCCTCGGCGCGGCGGGTCACGCCATCGCTCGACCACAGCACCGGCGCGCGGGTATGCCAACCTTCGATCAGCGCGGCCACCGCCGGTTCGCTGCTCGCGACCGGCTCGACCAGCACGGTGATCCCCGATCCGCAGGCGAGCTTGATGTCGATCCACGGGCTGCCCTCGCCATAACGCAAGACGCGCGGCGCGCTCGCAATCAACACTTCGCGGCCATGGCGGGCGACGTCATCCTCGATGCAGCCGCCCGAGAGGAAGCCCCAGTGCTCGTCTTGCGTGATCAGCATCTGCGCCCCCACATCGCGCGGCGCCGAGCCATCGACCTCGACCAGCGTCGCGATGGCAAAGCGCTCCGGCAGCGCGGGAAGCGCCAGCAGGGCCTCGCGAACATCGTCGACAGGAGCGGCAAGACGCCAGCGGGTCATGGGCGGGGAGGGGCTTTCGTCGGGGGCTTGGACAAGCCGCCAGCCTAGCCCGCGCGCGCCAGGCGCGCAATTGCGCGGGCGTGAGCGTTGGATGGAAGGAAACAAGTCCACTGGTCGGGACGAGAGGATTCGAACCTCCGACCCCCACACCCCCAGTGTGATGCGCTACCAGGCTGCGCTACGTCCCGTCACCAGTGGAGCGGGGCCTATAGGCGCGGCTTCCCATGCTGGCAAGCGGGTTTGCGAAGGTGCTGGTGTTGCACCTGTGCATCGCCTCGCCCCCCTGTGATTGCGGCTTGCTTGCATTGCTGCTAGGCGCGCCCTCTTGAACGCAAGGGGCGAAAGCCCCGGACGCGAAATC
>CAMCUB010000005.1 GCA_945878845.1 Erythrobacter sanguineus
TTGCGCGAGACCAAGATCCTGCAAGTGTGGATCGGCGGGGTGAAGGTGAAAGGGGCGGAATAACTACTCCGCCGCCGCACGCTCCGCAGCTTGCTCGGCCTCGCGCGCCAGCTTGTCTTCGGCGACGGCTTTCTCTTGCAGGCGCATCAGCACCAGCGAAATCTCGAACAACAGCCACAAGGGGATTGCCAGCACCAGCTGCGAGCCCGGATCGGGCGGGGTCACGACGGCGGCGATGATGAAGATGCCGACGATCACATAACGCCGCGCCGCCACCATCTGGTCGCGGCTGACGATCCCAGCCCGGTGCAGCAGCAGCAGCAGCACCGGCAGGAGGAAGGTGAGCCCGAACGCGAGGATGAACTGCATTACGAGGCTGAGGTAATCGCCCGCGCTCGGCAGAGCCTGAATGTCGAGCCCGCCGGTCATCCCGCCAAAGCCGAGGAAGAAGGTGAAGGCGACCGGCATCACCACGAAATAGGCAAGCGATGCGCCCGCAGTGAACAGCACGGGCGTGGCGAACAGGAACGGCAGGAACGCCTTCTTCTCGCGCGCATAGAGGCCGGGTGCGACAAAGGCCCACAGCTGGTTGGCGATCACCGGGAAGCTGACCATGAAGCCGGCGAACAGGGCCACCTTCAGCTCGACGAAGAACACTTCCGGCAGCTTGGTGAAGATCAGCTGGCCCTGCCCTTCCGGAAAGGCGTCCTTCAGCGGCTGGACCAGGATGGCGAGGATCTCGTCGGCGAAATAGAGGCAGCCCGCAAAGCCCACCGCGAGCGCCAGCAGCGCGCGCACGAGCCGGGTGCGCAGTTCGATCAGATGGTCGAGCAGCGGCGCGCGGGTCTCGTCGAGGTCCTTGACGTCAAACATCGTCGTCCCCGGTGTGCGGTTTCGCCGGAAGCATGGGCGGGCGCGGCGTATCGGTCTCGGGCTCGATCGCCGGACCGCCGATGGTGACGGTCGCCGCGCGCGCGGGCGGCTTGTCGAACAGCGAGGGCTGTGGGGGCGGCGGCGGCGGGCTTTCGGCGGCGGGCGTTTCGACCGCAGGCGTTTCGACCGGCGGCATTGCGGCGGGCGGCGTCTCAAGCGGCGGCTTATCGACCGGCAGCGGCCCGGTCATCACCGGCGCGCCGGCTTCGGCTGCGGTGAGAGTGGCGGAGCGGCGCATGATTTCCTCGTTCTGCGCCTTCCACTTCTTCTCCATGTCCTCAAGCTCGGCCTCGCGCACCATCGCGTCGATCCCGCTGCGGAAATGGGCTGACATGCGCCGCATCTTGCCGATCCAGCGGCCGGCGGTGCGCATGGCGATCGGCAGGTCCTTGGGCCCGATCACCACCACCGCGACGATCAGGATGACCAGCAGCTCTCCGGCGCCGACATCGAACATGGAATGGGCGCCTCAGCTACCGTCAGGGATCAGGGACGCTGGCTCAGGCGCCGGTGCCGTCGGTCTTCTCGGCCGGGGCGGCGGCCGGAGTTTCGACCGGCGCGGCTGCAGGCGCTTCGATCCGGGCCGCCTTGGCGGCGGTTTCCTCGGTCTCGTTCAAGCCCTTCTTGAAGCTCGAGATGCCCTTGCCGAAATCGCCCATCATCTCCGAGATGCGGCCGCGTCCGAACAGGACCAGCACGATCAGGAGAACGATGATCCAGTGCCACAGCGAACCAATACCCATTGTCTCAACTCCTGAACTGCGGCGGGTCGTGGGGGAATGCCGCAAGGCCGGGGCGCGGCCCCGGCGTCAATATCCGATCATTTAGGACCGTTCTGCGGCAATTGCGAGTCAGTCCGCCAGATTCTCGTCGTCTTCGGGCTCGGGCGTGTCGTCTTCCTCGTCGGGCTCGAAACGCCCCATGCCGTCGAGCGCGGCTTCCATCGCCTCGTCGACCGGATCGAGCAGCCCTGCGGCGCGCAATTCGTCGATGCCGGGCAGGTCGCGGCGCGAGGCGAGGCCGAAGTGGTCGAGGAAATCGGGGGTGGTGGCATAGATCACCGGGCGCCCCGGCACCTCGCGGCGGCCGGCAGGCTTCACCCAGTCTGCCTCCATCAGCACATCCAATGTCCCCGCGCTGGTCTGCACGCCGCGGATCGATTCGATCTCGGCGCGGCTGACGGGCTCGTGATAAGCGATGATCGCGAGCACTTCGGTGGCAGCGCGGCTGAGGCGGCGCACCTGCTCCTTCTCGCGGCGCAGCAGGTGCGCCAGATCGGGCGCGGTCTCGAAATGCCAGCGGCCGCCGCGCTCGACCAGATGGATACCGCGCTTGGCGTAGCGCGCTTCCAGAGTCCCAAGCGCCTCGCGCACCTCTCCGCTCGCGAGGCCACCCAAATGGGCGGCAAGCGCTTCGACGCTCATCGGCGCTTCGGCGGCGAACAACGTGGCCTCGACCGCGCGTTCGAGCGTGGCGGGCTCGTCGTTGGGCTCCTCGCTCATGCCGCGGCAGCGTCCTTGAGGCGGCGGATGCGCAAGGGCGCGAAGGCGCCGTCCTGCTCCAGCTCCGCCCGCCCGCGCTTGGTAAGTTCCAGCGCGGCCACAAAGCTCGATGCCAGCGCCGAGCGCTTCAGGGCAGGCGAAGCGTGGGGCGGGAGGAAATCGCGGATCTCCATCCATTCCAGCGTCACGCCAAGCATCGAGGACACCCGCTCGAGCGCCGAATCGAGCGTCATCACCGGGCGGTTCGCGACGTGGTAGATGCGCGGCGCGGTGCGCGCCTTGACCTGCCCATAGGCCTGGATGACGCTGAACAGGTCGGAGCGCCACAGGGTCTTGCGGTCGGTGCGCAATCCCTCGGGCGCGCCTCGCAGGAACACATCGCGCCCGATCCGGTCGCGGCCCATCAGCCGTCCCGCCGCCTCGCGCATCGCGCCGAGGCGTTGCAGGCGGATCTGGAGGCGCAGCGCGAGTTCCTCCGGCGAGGGGTCCTCCTGCTCGGCCTTGGGTAGCAGCATCGCCGACTTGAGGTAGGCGAGCCAGGCGGCCATCACGAGGTAATCGGCGGCCAGCTCCAGCTTCAACGCGCCCGCACGCTCGATATAGATGAGATACTGGTCGACGAGGGCAAGGATCGAAATCTGGAGAAGGTCGACCTTCTGCCGCCGCGCGAGATCGAGCAGCAGGTCGAGCGGGCCCTCCCAGCCGTCCAGCTCCAGATAGAGCGCGTCCGTTTCGGGCCGTCCCGCTTCGGGAGCGAACATGAAGGGCGGCTCGGGCGCGGTCATGCGGTGAGCGCCAGCAAGGCGTCGCGCTTAGCGAGGAGTTCGGCGGCTTGCGGAGCGATGGCGTCGGCCACCCGCGTGCCCGCAAGCGCGCGCTCGAGCCGAGCGGAGGTGGCTTCGGACATGGCGGGCAGCACCTCGCAGATGCCCTCCATGTCGCCCCGCTTCGCCCAGCAGTTGAGGATGATGTCGCAGCCCGCCGCATGCGCGCGCGCCGCGCGTTCGGGGATGGTGCCGCCTAGCGCCTCCATGTCGATGTCGTCGGTCAGCAACAGACCGTCGAAGCCGATGCTGCCACGAATCACATCACGGATCACCGTGGGCGAGAGCGTCGCAGGGTTCTCGGCATCCCATGCGGTGAAGACGAGGTGCCCGGTCATGCCGATCAGCGCGTGGTTCAGCGTGCGGAACGGAGTGAGGTCGTCCTCCAGCTCGGCAGCCGAGGCGGTGACCGTGGGGAGCGCCTTGTGGGTGTCGACATCGGTGCGCCCGTGGCCCGGCATATGCTTGATGCAGCCGGCAACGCCGCCCGCCGCCAGCCCTTCCAGCACCGCCCGGCCAAGCGCTGCCACCTGCATCGGATCGCTCCCGAAGGCGCGGTCACCGATCACGTCGTGCGCGCCGGGCACGCGCAGGTCGAGCGGGGGGTGGTAATCGACCGTGATGCCCATCGCCGACAGTTCGAGCCCCATAGCGGTGGCATTGGCGCGCGCCGCCTCGATCGCGCTGGCAGGGGCAAGGGCGTAGAGCGCCTCGAACGCCGCGCCGGCAGGGTAGCCCGCCCACAGCGGCGGGCGCAGCCGCGCGACGCGGCCGCCTTCCTGATCGATCGAGACAAGCAGCCGCTCGCGGCCATGGATGCTGCGCAGATCATCGGTAAGCGCGCGCAATTGCTCCGGGTCGACGCAGTTGCGGCCGAACAGGATGTAGCCCGCAGGGTCGCACTCGCGGAAGAAGGCGCGCTCGTCCGCGGTCAGCTGCGGGCCCGAAATGCCGAAGATCGCCGGAATCATCGGAGTAACGTCGCACTGAGCGAGGGGGCGAGCAAGGGCGGTAGGGGGTCAAGGCGGGGGAAAGCCCCCGCCAATCCCCAGCTACGTGACCCCGCCTTTACTTGACCTGGCAATCGACCCCGTCAGCCTTGAGCGCGCGGCACAGCGTGTCGGCCTCGGCGCGGGTGCCGGCCACGGCCTGCAGGCGGTAGACCGTGCCGATGTCGACCTTGCCTTCGACGATGCGATACTTGACGCCCTTCAGGGCATCGGTGCGGCGCTGGGCGTCGCTCCAACCCTGTTCGGCGCGGACGCGGGTGCCGTAGGCAGCGAGCTGGACGCCGACGCCGCCAGTCGCAGGCGCCTGTCCGGCTGCGGGCGAGGCGGCAGGCGCGGCCTTGGTCGGAGCAGCCGAGGGCTGGCCCGGCGTCCCGCCCGGAAGCGGGGTTTCGGCGACCACGCCAGGGCGCGATCCGCCCTCGCCCACCACGGGGGCGACATTGCCGGTGCCGTCGAAGGTCTTGCCGCCCGGATCATCGGGAAGCTGCTTGATCGGGCCCTCGGGCGCGGCAATCACGCTGCCATCGGCGATCACCTCGCCGCTCGCGGCGCGGTTGGTGACGTACCACACGCCCGCCACCACCACGCCGAGCAGCGCGATCAGGCCGAGGGCGAACAGCAGGATCTGGCTGGTGTCGACCCCGCCTGCGCCCTCTTCCTCCTCATCGGATTCGAGCCACGGCAGGCTGTCGGTCTCGCCCAGCCCGAGTTCGTCGCCGAGCCCGCCCCCAAGCTCGCCGGCGTCATCGTTCAGCTCTTCGTATTCGGCATCGACCATCACGGACCCAGTGCCCCCCTAAGGCAGACTACATGCTCTCGACCGCCTCGACGCCTAGCACGCCGAGACCGTTGCGGATCACTTGCCCGATTGCGGTGGCAAGGAAAAGCCTTGCCGCCGTCAGGCTCGCGTCCTGTTCCACGATGAACCGCTTTTCGGGGCGGTCATTACCGAGGTTCCAGTAGGAATGGAGGTCGCCCGCCAGGTCATAGAGATAGAAGGCGATCCGGTGCGGTTCTCGCGCACGCGCGGCCGCTTCGATCTCGCGCGGGAATTGCGCGGCGCGCGCGACAAGCGCGAGTTCCTCGGTGCCGAGCCTGTCCAGCGCCAGGTCCGACGGGGTGATCCCCATGTCCGCCGCCTTGCGCAGCGTCGAACGGATGCGCGCGTGGGCGTATTGGACATAGAACACCGGGTTGTCCTTCGAGGCCTCGACCACCTTGTCGAAGTCGAAATCCATCTGCGCGTCGGGCTTGCGGGTGAGCATGGTGAAGCGCACTACGTCCTTGCCGACCATGTCGACGACGTCGGCGAGCGTGACGAAATTGCCCGCGCGCTTGGACATCTTGAACGGTTGGCCGCCCTTCATCAGCTGCACCATCTGGACGAGCTTGACCTCGAAGGGCTTTGGAGATGCCCCGTCGGCGCTCGTAAGAGCCGCCACGGCAGCCTTGATCCGCTTGACGGTGCCCGCGTGATCCGCGCCCCAGATGTCGACCAGCGCGTCGGCAGCCTGCGCCTTCTGGAAGTGGTAGGCGAGGTCCGCGCCAAAGTACGTCCACGCCCCGTTCGACTTCTTGATCGGGCGATCCTGATCGTCGCCGAACTTGGTCGAGCGGAACAGCGGCAGTTGCACCGGCTCCCAGTCCTCGGGCGGGGCCTTGCCCTTGGGGGCTTCGAGCACGCCGTCATAGACCAGATCGTGTTCGCGCAGCCACGCCTCGGCGGCATCGACCTTACCCGAGGCTTGAAGCTCGGCTTCCGAGGAGAACAGGTCGTGCTTGATGCCGAGCGTGGCGAGGTCTTCGCGGATCATGTCCATCATCGCCGCGACCGCGCGGGTGCGGAAGTCGATCAGCCACTCGGCCTCAGGGGCGGCGGCATAGCGGTTACCGAACGCGGCGGCGAGCGCCTCGCCCACCGGCTTCAGGTACTCGCCGGGGTAGAGACCCTCGGGGATGGTGATTTCCTGCCCCAGCGCCTCGCGATACCGCAGGTGCACCGAGCGGGCGAGGACATCGACCTGCGCGCCAGCGTCGTTGACGTAGTATTCCTTGGTGACCCGGTGCCCGGCGAATTCGAGCAGTCCGGCCAACGCATCGCCCACGACCGCGCCGCGGCAATGGCCCATGTGCATCGGGCCGGTGGGGTTGGCCGAGACATATTCGACGTTGACCATCTTGCCCCCGCCCACACCCGAGCGGCCATAATCTGCGCCGAGCCTGGCGATGGCGGCGAGTTCTTCGAGCCATGCGGTGGCCGCGAGGCGCATATTGATGAAGCCGGGCCCGGCAATCTCGGCGCTGGTGATGCCGGGGTGCGCAGCAAGCTTGGCGGTGATCGCCTCGGCGAGCGCGCGGGGGTTGAGGCCTGCGGGCTTGGCCAGCACCATCGCGGCGTTGGTGGCAAGGTCGCCATGGGAGGCATCGCGCGGAGGCTCGAGCGTGACGTTGGCGAAGCTGGTGCCGGCGGGCAGCATGCCTTCGCCGATCAGCTCGGTCAGCACGGTTTCGATCAGCGCCGCGTGGGCGGCATAGAGGGTCTTGGGTTCGGTCATCGGTTTCTCGTGCGGTGAGCGCGGAACTATCGCGCGTGCAAAGAAGGAAGCGGGGTCCCGGGTCAAGCCCGGGACGGAGGGAAGGCAACTGAGACCACCTGACGAATGGCGGTGGTCCGACGCCCAAGGCGTCGCGAGCGCACGCGCGCGAGCCGCAGGTGCCCGTAGCGCAGCGAAGGAACAGCACCGAGGACGCGGGCGCGGAGGCGCCCGCGCAAACCTACCTCGTCACGTTATACTTCAACTGCGCCTCGGTCAGCTGGAAGCCGACCAGCATCTCGAAGCGGGTGCGCGCGATCGCGGCCTTGACCTCGGGGTCGGCGAGCGGATCGAGCGCCGCTTCGGCGTCGCCCGCGCGTCGTCGCTTGGTGATCTTCTCGCGGATGTCCTCGGGCAGCGCGGCATCGGCGCGGTTGACATAGGCGCCGACCTTTCCAGTGCCCTGCGCGCGGTCCTGCCCGTCAGCGAAGGCGAGCGTGACGGTGCCGATGCGCTTGGAGACCACGGCGCTGCCACCGCGCACCACGGTGACGAAATAGGGCAGTTCGACCGTGCGCGCGCCGCGGGTGTCGCTGCGGCGCGCGTTCACGGTGAAGCTCGCCTCGGAATAGATCTTGTCCGCGGTGTCGTTGCACTCGCTGCGCAGATCGGTCATCGCAGCGCTCACATCGAGGCTGGCGATGGTGGTGTCGGCCGGGTTGCGGAAGGTGGTGACGTCGCCGGTAAAGTCGGGGATGCCGACCGACGGGCACAGCGTCAGCACGCTGGCGACGCCGACGCCCTGGTCAAGCACCAGCTCGCCCTCTTTCGAGCAGGCAGACAGCGCCGCCACAGCGGTCAGGGCAAAAAGGGCGCGCGCGCGAAGCTTCATTAAAGCCGTCCTCGAATTAAACGATCCCGAGCGCCCTAGCGAGGACGTGCGGCTTGCGCTAGAGGGAGCGACATGAACGCGCCCTTTCAGACCAACACCGCCGATGGCTCCACCGACGTTGCCGGGCTCCCGCCGCTCAACCTGCTGATCGCCGCCCCGCGCGGCTTCTGCGCCGGGGTCGACCGCGCGATCGAGATCGTCGAGAAGGCGCTCGAGCGCTATGGCTCGCCGGTGTTCGTGCGTCACGAGATCGTCCACAACAAATATGTCGTCGAGCAGTTGAAGGCCAAGGGCGCGATCTTCGTCAAGGAGCTCGACGAAGTGCCCGATGATGCGCCGGTGGTGTTCAGCGCCCACGGCGTGCCCAAGGCGATCCCGGCCGAGGCGCGGCGCCGCCAGCTGCTCTATGTCGATGCCACCTGCCCGCTGGTGAGCAAGATTCACCGCCAGGCCGAACGCCAGATCGAAAAGGGCCGCCACATCATCTTCATCGGCCATGAAGGCCACCCCGAGGTGATCGGCACCATGGGTCAGGTCGAACCCGGCCAGATGACGCTGGTCGAGACGATCGAGGATGTCGACAAGCTGCCCTTCGATTCCGACGAGGAGCTGGCCTACCTCACCCAGACCACCCTTTCGGTGGACGACACGCGCGAGGTGATTCAGGCGCTCGAATGGCGATACCCGAACATCTCGGGGCCGCGGGCGGAGGACATCTGCTATGCCACCTCCAACCGTCAGGCGGCGGTCAAGGAACTGGCGCATGACTGCGATTTGGTGCTGGTGATCGGCGCGCCCAATTCCTCGAACTCGCTGCGGCTGGTCGAGGTGTCGGAGCGGCTCGGCACGCCGGCCAAGCTGATCCAGCGCGCTTCGGAGATCGACTTCGCTTGGCTCGAAGGGGTCGAGACGCTGGGCCTGACCGCGGGGGCCTCGGCGCCCGAGGTGCTGGTGCGCGAAGTGGTCGCCGCGCTGGCGCAGCAGCGCACGATCCACGAGAAAGAAATCACCGCCACCGTCGAGAAGATGGTCTTCAAGCTGCCCCGCCAGCTGACCGAATAGGCGCGCGGCTGAGGCAATGGCGGTCTACACCCATCTGGGCGCGGAGGATCTCGCCCGGCTGATCGGCGAATATGACGTGGGCGAACTGGTCTCGGCCAAGGGCATCGCCGAGGGCGTCTCCAATTCCAACTGGCTGGTCGAGACGACCGGCTCGGCAGGCTCGGGGACGCGCTTCATCCTGACGCTTTACGAGCGGCGGATCGACTATGCCGATCTGCCCTATTTCCTTGGTCTGCTGGATCATCTGGCGGGCAAGGGCTGCCCCGTGCCGCGCACGATGCATGACCGCGCTGGCGCATCGTGGCGGATGGTCGAGGGCAAGGCGGCCGCGCTTATCGAGTTTTTGCCGGGGGTCTCGCCCACCCGCCCGACGCCCGCACAGGCGCGCAGCATTGGCGCGGTGCTGGCGAACCTCCACCTTGCCGCGCAGGATTTCCCGCACACCCGCGCCAATGCAATGGATTTCCCCGCGAACGCCGCGATCCTCGAGGCCTGCGGAGCGGAGGCGCTGGCTACGATCGACGCAGGGCTGCCCGCGATGATCGCGGCCGCCCACGAGGCCGCCGCGCTCGACCTTGCAGGCCTGCCGCGCTCGCAGACCCACACCGACCTCTTTCCCGACAACGTGCTGATGCTCGGCGACCGGGTGACGGGGCTGATCGATTTCTACTTCGCCTGCACCGGGCCGATGGTGCTCGACCTTGCGGTGACCCATGCCGCCTGGTGCTTCGATGGCGCGAGCGCCTACCGCGCGGATTGCGGGGCGGCGCTGGTGGAGGGCTACCAGTCGGTCCGCCGCCTCACGTCCGAAGAGCGCACACTGTTCGCCGAGGTCGCCAAGGGCGCGTGCCTGCGGTTCGTCGCGAGCCGTGCCGAGGACTGGCTCGATACCCCCGACGATGCGCTCGTCACCCGCAAGGACCCGATGCAGTTCGCGCGGCGCTGGCAGTTTTACCACGAGCACGGCGCGGGCCTGCTTGCAGGCTGAGGCCGCGCGCGCCAAAGCGGGCGCCATGAGACAGGTCGACATCTTCACCGACGGGGCGTGCAAGGGCAATCCCGGCCCCGGCGGCTGGGCCGCGATCCTGCGCAGCGGCGGGCACGAGAAGGAACTGGTCGGCGGCGAGCCCGAGACGACCAACAACCGCATGGAGATGACCGCGGTGCTTCGCGGTCTCACCTCGCTGAAGGAGCCCTGCGCGGTCACGGTCCACACCGACAGCCGCTATGTCATCGACGGGATGACCGAGTGGATCTTCGGCTGGCAGAAGCGCGGGTGGGTCAATTCCGCGAAGAAACCGGTCGCCAACGAGGACCTGTGGCGCGAGCTGATCGCGGCGGTGCGTCCGCACAAGGTTGCGTGGGAATGGGTGAAGGGCCACTCGGGCCACCCGGAAAACGAACGGTGCGACGCGCTGGCGAGCGAAGAGGCGGCGCGGCAGGCGGACTCGAAGTCAGCGTTTAAGCACTAGGCCCTGCTTTCGTCACGGCGAGGAACCGAAGGCGACGAAGCAATCCAGGGACCGACCGCTCGGCCAGTGGCGGCGTCCGGCCATGGATTGCTTCGCTACGCTCGCAATGACGAGGGAAAAAACTCAGCTGTTATCTTCGACCTCGGCGCCGGGGCCGTTCTTCTTGATCGAATCGATGGCGTTCTGCGCGCTCGCCTTGCTCGAATAGCCCTCGGTCGAGAACATGGTCTCTGAATTGTACTTGAACTTCACGCGGTATTCGCCAGCCTTGTCCTTGTAGATCTCGAACGTGTGAGCCATCGGTATTTCCCTCCTGAAGTGGTTAATCCACGTTAGGGAAATGGCAGATGGCGCGCGAGTTTTCTAGGCCGATTGTAGCGCTGCGGCGAAGCGCGCGGGGGCGTAGACGGCTGGATCGATCCCCGCCGTCATGGCGTCGGCGGCCATCTCCAAAAGAAGCTGCGCGCCCAGCCGCGCGGCGGCGGGTGCGGTCTGGATGCCGAAGCCGCCCTGGCCTGCGAACCAGAAGAAGCCCTCGCCCTGCAGGTCAAAGCCGTAGACCGGCATGCGGTCGGGCGCGAAGCTGCGCAGGCCTGCCCAGCGGCGCTCGACCGCGGCGATCCGCCAATCGGTGACATGCTGGAAGCGGTCGATGGCGATCGCGACGTCGAGTTCCTCGGGCGCGGCGTCGCAGGGCTCGGACGGGATTTCGTCATGCGGCGAGAGCCACAACCGGCCCGCGTCAGGCTTGAAGTAAAACCCCCCGCCGATGTCGAGCACCAGCGGCAGATCGGCCGGCGCAGGCGGATCGACGCGCAGCACAGCGACGGTGCGGCGGAAAGGCGCGATGCCGACGGGCTGGACCCCGGCAAGGCGCGCGATCTCGTCCGCCCAGGCCCCGGCAGCGTTGACGATCGTCCTCGCCCGCCACGTCTCGCCGCGCGCGCCTGTGATCGTCCAGGCCCCGCTCTCGCGCACAAGCCCAGTCACCCGCGCGCGGGTCGCTACGTCTGCGCCATTCCGACGCGCCATCGCGAGGTAGTGCTGGTGGAGCCCTGCCACGTCGATATCCGCACAGGCGGGCTGGTGCAGCGCCTCGGTCCATTCGGGCCGGATGTGCGGGATACGTTCGCCGAGCGCCGCAGGCGCGAGGCGCTCGATTGTCACGCCGGTGCCTTCATAGCTTTCGTGGAAGGCATCCATCGCCGCGCGATCCTCGGCACGCCCGATATAAAGCGCGCCGCGCGGCGTGAGGAAGCCAAGCTCGCCGAGGTAGGCGCCAGATGCGCGGGTCAGCGGCACCACGCCGGGGCCACCATAGCATTCCTCCCAGAACGCCGCCGAGCGCCCGGTGGCGTGGTATCCGGGCGCGTCCTCGGCCTCGATCAGCAGCACGCGGGCATAGAGAGATAGCTCGGCAGCGATGCTCGCGCCCGCCATCCCGGCGCCGATCACCGCAAATTCGTACATCCTCGTCGTATTCATGCCCGGTGAGCGGTCCGGTCGAGGAAATCGGCGATCTTCGCCATGATCCCTGCGCGCACGGCATCGGTCTCGCGCAGCACTTCGTGATGCGCTTCCTCGCCCAGCGCGATGAGCTCGCCCTTGGGCAGGCGCGCGGCGGCGCGGACGTTGGCGGGATGGCTGACGAGCTTGTCGATCGCGGTCGAGACGAACAGCACCGGCACGCCGATGCCCTCGAGCGCGCCGGGGGCTTCGAGCTGGAGCCACGAGGCATAGGCACGCTCGACCCAGCGCCAGCTGGCGGGGCCCATCACCAGTTCGGGGCGGGTCTCGCGCCACCATGCCTCATCGGCATAGCGTTCAGGATCATGCGTGAGCAAGTTGGCGCGCTTGGCGGGGAGTTCGCCCGGCTTCTCGCTCCACTTCCACGCCTGCCGCATCGGATCGCCGACCGCACACATCGCCTGCGCGACGCGGTGGAGCATAGCGAGCGGCAGCGGCGGGCCGTTGACCCCGGTCATCGGCGCGCTCAGCACCACGGCATCCGGCGCGACGCGCTTTTCCACGAGCGCCCGCAGCACGATATGCCCGCCCATCGAATGCGCGGCGAGCACGTGCGGTCCCGGCGTCTCGGCGGTCCAGCACTGCCAAAGCTGCGCCAGATCGTCGATCCAGATGTCGAAATTCTCGATGTGGCCGGTCACCGCATCCTTGCCGAGCCGCCCTGACCCCGCCTGCCCGCGCCAGTCCGAGGCGGTCACCCGCCATCCGGCATGGTGCCACTCTTCGAGCGTCTCGAGATATTTCTCGTAGAAATCGCCGCGGCCGGGGAGAAACAGGATCGATCCGCGCGGGCTCGCAGCGCCGGGCCAGTCGATCCGGCGGATGGCGTGGCCATCGGCGGCGAGCCACGTGCTCTCGGCGGCGGCGGCGGGAATCGCGCGGCGATCGATCGCGGAATCGAGCACGGCGGCGCTCACCGCAGGCCTAGCCCATGCGGAGCGCAGAAACCGGAAATCGTGGTTACTATTTGGTAAGTCATAACCTGTAGCAAGTGTCCCATTGAAGGACGGTCTGCGCACGGCGCACGGCCATGCTCCGGGGGCAACGCAAGATGAATACCATTTCCTACGGTCTGCTGGTCGGCTTGGCAATTGCGCTGGTCATCGCCGCCTTCACAGACATGAAGCGGCGCCAGATCGACAATTGGCTGAACGCCCTGATCGCGCTGACCGCGCCTGCCTTCTGGTGGGCGAGCGGGCTCGATCTGTGGCCGGGCGTCGCGACCCAGCTGGGTGTGGCGACGGCGGCGTTCTTCATCCTCGCTGGACTTTTCGCCCTCAAGTGGATGGGCGGCGGCGACGTCAAGCTGCTGACCGCGCTGGCGCTGTGGGTGCCACCCCATATGTTCATGCAACTTTTGCTAATAATGGCGCTGGCCGGCGGCGCGCTGACAATCGTGCTGGGAGGCTGGCACATAATCCGCGGCGAGCGCGACAAGATCAAGATTCCCTACGGGATAGCCATCGCTTTCGGCGGGCTGTGGGTGCTGTGGGCCAACTATTTGCCCGGCGTCTCTTTCGCCGCGCAGTCCGCATAACCCGATTTTAACCAGTGAAGCCTTACGCACTGCAACCATACCTGCCCGCTAACCAACCCACGGGCCATTACGAGGGGGCTATTTGAGCCATGGATAGGAAGAAACTGGTTCTGCTGCTCGGTGCGCTGATCATCGCGATCGGGACCGCCTTTGCCGCACGTACGATCTTCGCCGGAGGCGCAGCCCCCGATGCAGAGGCCGCCGCGGTGCCCACCGGCCCGCGCGTGCTGGTCGCCAAGCGGGCACTGACTGCAGGCACCATCATCACCGCCGATGCGCTGGGCTTCCAGCCCTGGCCCAAGGAGCTGGTGCAGGACGCCTACTTCATCGACGGCGAGGCCGACATGAACAAGCTGCTCGGCACTGTCGTGCGCTTCCCGATCACTGCAGGCGAGCCGGTCACGCAGGGTGCGCTCGTCGCGCCGGGCGACCGCGGCTTCCTTGCTGCCGCGCTTGCTCCGGGCATGCGCGCCGTCACAGTGCCGGTGTCGGCCACCACCGGGGTTGCCGGCTTCGTCTTCGCTGGCGACCGCGTCGACCTCGTGCTGACCCAGGCGGTCGAGGGCGATAACGGCACCCAGCCGCTCAAGGCTGCTGAAACCGTGCTGCGCAACCTGCGCGTGCTCGCCACCGACCAAACGGTCGAGAAGACGGTCGACGAGAACGGCAAGACCGAAGTCACCGAATTCCGCACCGTCACGCTCGAAGTCACCCCCAAGATCGCCGAGAAGATCGCCGTGGCGCAGACCATCGGCACGCTCAGCCTCGCGCTGCGCTCGATTGCCGACAGCCAGTCTGAGCTCGAACGTGCGGTTGCTGCGGGCGATGTCCAGATCCCGCCCGGCGCCACGCCCGAGCAGGAAGAGCGCATCCTCAAGGCCGCCATGGCGCGCCCTGTCGACAAGGGCACGACCTTCTCGACCGGCGGCGATGTGTCGCGCTTCCAGCGCTCCACCGTGCCGCCCAAGAACGGCGGTGGCCAGCAGCAGGCTGCGCCCGCCCCCGCCCCGGCCGCCCCGACGCGCCGCGCCGCGCAGAGCGACGGCAGCGCCCCGGCTCCGGTCTATCGCGGTCCGAGCGTGCGGGTCACCCGCGGCAAGGAAACCACCGAGGAAAGCGTCCGCTCCGGTGCCGGCGCCGTCATCTCCAGCCAATCCAGCGGCGTGAAGCGTCCCGGGCAGACCCTGCCCAGCGCCGGTGCGACCGTGGTCTTCTGAGGACCCGAGCAATGTCGATCAAACCCGAGGGGGGTCAACCCATGACACGCAAGTTCAAGCTCCAGCTGCTGGTGGCCGCGATTGCCGCTGTGCCGATGGTGGCGATGCCCGCCACCACCGCGGTCGCACAGCAGGTCGTCCGCCCGTCGCAGGAAATCGTCCTGTCGATCGGCAAGGGCGAGCTGGTGACGGTCCCCGGCACGATGGCCGACGTGTTCGTCGCGAACGAGGAAGTCGCCGACGTCCAGATCAAGTCGCAGCGCCAGCTCTATGTCTTCGGCAAGTCGGGCGGCGAGACCACGATCTACGCCAGCAACGAACGCGGCGATGTGATCTTCTCGGCCAATATCCGGGTCGGCTCGAACATCGGCAGCATCAGCCAGATGCTCACGATGGCGATGCCCGATGCCAAGGTCAGCGTCTCAACCATGGGCACCGACACCGTGCTGCTGACCGGCACTGTCGGCGCGCCGGAAGATGCCGCCGAGGCCGAGCGCCTGGTGCAGGCTTTCCTCGGTGAAAAGGCCAATGTCATCAGCCGCCTGCGCACCGCGACCCCGCTGCAGGTCAACCTTCAGGTGAAGGTGGCCGAGGTCAACCGCTCGCTGCTCCGCAGCATCGGCGGCAACCTCCAGACCTTCGACACCACCGGCGGCTTCCGCTTCGGCGTGGGCACCGGCGGCCGTTCGATCGTCAGCGGCGAATATGGCCTTGGCGGCCCGTTCGCCACCGGCAACAACATCCTCAACCCGACCATCACCGTGCCCGTCTTCGGTGCCAACGGCCTGCCGCTGTTCAACACCGACGGCACGCCGATCACTCAGGAAATCCTCGGCACGGCGGTCAACAGCAACAACGGCACGACCCTGTCGGGTCTCGGCCGCCTGTTCGGGATGGACATGCTCGGCGCGCTCGACCTGTCCGAGCGTCTCGGCCTCGTCTCGACCATCACCGAGCCCAACCTCACCGCGCTCTCGGGCGAAACCGCGACCTTCCTTGCGGGCGGCGAATTCCCGGTGCCGATCTCGCAGGGCCTCGGCCAGGTGTCGATCGAGTTCCGCCAGTACGGCGTCAGCCTCGCCTATACCCCGACCGTGCTCTCGAACGGCCGCATTTCGATGCGCGTGCGTCCGGAAGTCTCGGAGCTTTCGGCACAGGGTTCGGTCACGCTCAACGGCTTCCAGGTCCCCGCACTCACCACCCGCCGCACCGAAACGACGGTCGAGCTGGGTTCGGGCCAGAGCTTCATGATCGCCGGCCTGATGAGCGCCAACGCGCAGAACACGCTGGATAAGGCGCCGGGCGTCGGTGACGTGCCGATCCTCGGCAACCTGTTCCGCAGCCGTCAGTTCCGCAAGGGCGAGACCGAGCTGGTGATCATCGTCACCCCCTATCTGGTCAAGCCGGTCGACGCCAAGGACATCAAGCTGCCGACCGACGGCTTCCATGCCGCCAACGAGTTCCAGCAGCTGCTCGGCTACAAGGAAAACGCCGGTGTCTCGGGCGAAGTGCGCCCGGGTCCGAGCGCGGCCCTGCCCGATGCGCCGGCCCCCAAGGTGAGCGAAGCCGATCCGGCCGCGATCATCCCGACCGGCGAGGAAAAGCCGCGTCGCGCCGACAAGAAGGCCCGCCGTCCGGATCGTGCCGCCAAGGCCGATGCTTCTGCCGCCCCCGGTTTCAGCCTCTAACGCGAGAAAGGTGCCACAATGCCGAATGCACGATTGAACCGGCTGGCCCCCGTGCCCGCCCCCAAGCTCAAGCTCGCTGTCGCGCTGGCGCTGGGTCTCGGCCTTGCCGGGTGCGGCGGGATGCCCGAGAACACCACGCTCTACAGCGTCAAGCAGCCGGTGGTCGAACGGACCAACATGGTGCTCGATGTCAACACCAACGCCTCGGGCCTGCCGCTCTCCGAGCAGCAGCGCCTCAATGGCTGGTTCGAGACGATGGACCTGCGCTACGGTGACCGGATCGCGATCGAGAACCCGAGCCAGAACCCGGCGGTGACCGCCGCCGTGCGCGACCTTGCGGCGCGTTATGGCCTGATGATCAGCGACTCCGCGCCCGTCACTCCGGGCTTCGTCCAGCCCGGCAAGGCGCGCGTGGTGATCACCCGCTCGACCGCCAGCGTTCCGGGCTGCCCCGACTGGTCGGCCAAGTCCGACATGAACTACACCAACGGCACCAGCCCCAATTTCGGCTGCGCCGTGAACAGCAACATCGCCGCGATGGTCGCTGATCCGCAGGACCTGCTCGAAGGCAAGCAGGGCTCGGGCGAAACCGTGATCGCAACCTCGAACAAGGCGATCTCGACTTATCGTGAACAGGATCCGACCGGCAAGGGCGGCCTGAAGGAAGCCGGTGCCTCGGGCTCGGGCGGAGGAGGTAACTGAGCCATGAATGCTCCCTGGAAATCCGGCCTGCCCGGCAACCGCGATCCCTTCTCGGCCTATATCTGCGACGACAACGCGCTGGACGTGATCCGTCCGGTGGTGATCGAGCTCGGCTGGCAGCCGGAAAAGTGCAACAAGGGCGGCCTGCGCAACGCGGTGCAATCGCTCTCGGTCAGCGCTTCGCCTGCGATCCTGATGGTCGACCTGTCGGAGAGCGGTGATCCGCTCAACGACATCAACGCGCTGGCCGAAGTGTGCGAGCCGGGCACGGTGGTGATCGCCGTGGGCCAGGTCAATGACGTGCGCCTCTACCGCGATCTGCTCGCGAGCGGGATTCACGACTATCTCCTGAAGCCGCTCTCGCCGCAGCAGGTGCATGATGCCCTGAACCAGGCGCTGGCGGTGTTCATGAGCCCCAAGGCGGGCGATGCCGATGGGGTCAAGCGTCACATCTCGACCGCGATCGTCGGCACCCGCGGCGGCGTCGGCGCCTCGACGCTGGCGACTTCGCTGGCGTGGCTGTTCGCCGAACAGCACAAGGCCCCGACCGCGCTGCTCGATCTGGATGTCCACTTCGGCACCGGCGCGCTGGCGCTCGACCTCGAGCCCGGCCGCGGCCTCACCGACGCGATCGAGAACCCGAGCCGCATCGACCCCTTGTTCATCGAACGCGCCATGGTGCGTGCCGGTGACAACCTGTCGATCCTCTCGGCGGAAGCCCCGATCAACCAGCCGCTGATGACCGATGGTTCGGCCTTCGTGCAGCTGGAAGACGAGTTCCGTCAGGCCTTCGAGATGACGGTCATCGACCTGCCACGCAACATGCTGATCAACTTCCCCCAGCTTCTCGCAGACGTGAACCTGGTGGTGCTGACCTGCGAGTTCACTCTCGCCTCGGCGCGCGACACGATCCGCATTCTTTCGTGGCTCAAGACGAACGCGTCCCACGCGCATCCGATGATCGTGGCCAACAAGGTGCAGCCGAGCCTTTCGGAGATCAGCAAGGCCGATTTCGAGGCCTCGATCGAGCGCAAGGTCGATTTCGTGGTCCCCTACGACATCAAGGCGGCCTCGAATGCGGCCAAGCTGGGGCAGGTGTTCGTCGATGCCAACCGTTCGAGCAAGGCGACCGCGGCCATCCGCCAGATCGCCGAGCGCGTGATGGGCGCGAGTGCGGAAGACCTGCCGGCAGCCGGCCCCGAAAAGAAGTCGCTGCTCGGCAATTTCGATCTGAAGGCGATGCTCGCCAAGAAGCCGAAGGTCGATCTGACCAAGGTGGACTGATCGCTGCGAGACCGGTTGTGCGGGGCAAAGCGCTTGGCGCCCGCCCCGCACGCACCGCCCGGGGCGACAAGATAACGACAGGAACCCGCCGCATTCCGGCGGTGCGAGGCAGGAAACGACAGCATGGACTTCTTCCAAACCCTGCTCATCACGCTGGTGATCTTCGCCGTGCTTGTCGCGGGCTATGCGGTCATCGCTGGCTCGGGTGTCTCCAAGGCGCAGAAGCGGCGGATGCAGGCGGTGCGCTATCGCCACTCCGAGAGCCTCGATGCCAAGGTCGATGCGCAGTTCAAGCGCGCGGTCGCCGCGCGCAAGCCCAAGACCTTCAAGGTGGCCGGCTCCGGCTCGCGCACCGAAGCGCTGCAGGTGCGCCTCAATCGCACCGGCAAGAACTGGTCGGTCTCGAAATATCTCTACATCTCGGGCGGGCTTACGATCGGGATCACGGTGCTGGTCTTCGCGCTCAGCCAAGC
Source organism: Erythrobacter sanguineus (assembly GCA_945878845.1). Lineage (GTDB taxonomy): Bacteria > Pseudomonadota > Alphaproteobacteria > Sphingomonadales > Sphingomonadaceae > Erythrobacter > Erythrobacter sanguineus_A. The sequence goes on from CAMCUB010000005.1 coordinate 18,658, forward strand.
CCCGCTGCTGTCGCTTGGCGTCGGGGCGTTCGTGGGCTTGTGGATTCCGCACATGGTGGTCGGCTTCCTCATCAACCGCCGCACCAACCAGTTCATCACCAAGTTCCCGGACGGCATCGAGCTGCTCGTGCGCGGCCTGCGCTCGGGCCTGCCGGTGACCGAGACGCTCGGGATCGTGTCGAGCGAAGTGCCCGGCCCGGTCGGCTTTGAATTCAAGGCCGTGATCGACCGCATCAAGGTCGGCAAGACCATGGAAGACGCGCTCCAGGACACCGCCGACAAGCTCGGGATCGCCGAATTCAACTTCTTCACGATCACGCTGGCGATCCAGCGCGAGACCGGGGGCAACCTCGCCGAAACGCTCTCGAACCTCGCCGACGTGCTGCGCAAGCGCGCGCAGATGAAGCTCAAGATCCGGGCGATGAGCTCGGAATCCAAGGCCTCGGCCTATATCGTCGGCTCGCTGCCTTTCCTCGTGTTCGGCGCGATCTTCTATATCAATCCCAACTACATGTACCCCTTCTTCACCGATGATCGCCTGATCGTCGCCGGGCTGGGTGCGGGCGTGTGGATGGGTCTTGGCGTGTTCATCATGGCCAAGATGGTCAACTTCGAGATCTGAGCGCGGGGGCAAGAGAACCATGATCGATCAACCCGCCGGACCAATGCTGCTTGGCTTCGACGTTATCCTCGTCGGAACCATGCTCGTCGCCATGGCCGCCTTTGCGACCATGCTGGCGATCTATGCCGCGATCACGATCCGCGATCCGATGGCCAAGCGCGTGCGCGCGCTCGAGGCGCGGCGCGAGCAATTGAAGGCGGGGATCGTCACCGCCTCCTCCAAGAAGCGCACCAGCCTGGTCCGCCGCACCGACACGACCGACCGGGTCAAGTCGAGCCTCGACCGCCTGAACGTGCTTCAGGAAAGCCAGATCAAGACCATCCAGCAGAAGATGGCGCACGCCGGCTACCGCAACAAGGAATTCGCGGTGCTGATCATCGGCATGCGCGCAATTGCACCGCTCGTGGTCGGCGGCGTGATGGGCCTGCTCATCTATGTCGTCGAGTTCTGGCCCGACTGGGGCCCGATGACCCGGCTCGGCGCCTTCGCGATGTCGGTGTTCCTGTCCTACAAGGGCCCGGAACTCTATCTCAGCAACAAGGCAAGCAAGCGCACCAAGGAAATCCAGAAGGGCCTGCCCGATGCGCTCGACTTGCTGGTGATCTGCGCCGAGGCCGGTCTGACCGTCGACGCCGCCTTCAACCGCGTCGCCAAGGAACTGGGCCGCGCCTATCCCGAACTGGGCGACGAATTCGCACTGACCGCCATCGAACTGAGCTTCCTCAACGAACGGCGCATGGCGTTCAACAACCTGGCCTACCGCGTCAATCTCGAAGCGGTGAAGGGCGTGGTGACCACCATGGTTCAGACCGAACGCTACGGCACCCCGCTCGCTTCGGCGCTGCGCGTGCTCTCGGCCGAATTCCGCAACGAGCGCATGATGCGCGCCGAGGAAAAGGCCGCGCGCCTGCCCGCGATCATGACCGTGCCGCTGATCGTGTTCATTCTGCCCACGCTGTTCGTCGTCATTCTCGGCCCTGCGGCCTGTTCGATCAGCGACAACCTCGTCAACTCGAACGTGGGCAAGTAACAACCCGGGATGGCCGGAGCGGGATCAGTCCTGCTCCGGCCCTTCGGGTGCAGGGCCGCCAAGCTGCATCGCCCGCGCCCGCAATCGCGCGAGCAGCTCGCGCAAATCCGCCTCCTCGGCAGCCCCGAAGCCTTCGAGCAGCTCGCGCTCGGTCGCGCGCGCCAGCGGCATCACCTCGGCATGGATCGCCCGGCCCTCGGCGGTCAGCGCCAGCAGGTGCGAGCGGCCGTCGCCCGGATTGGGCACCCGCGCGATGAGCCCGCGCTCTTCCAGCACCCGCGCCGCGCGGTTGACCGCGACCTTGTCCATCACGGTCGCCGCGGTCAGCGCGCGCTGGGTCAGTTCGCGCCCCGCGGCCTCGGCATCGCCCAGCACCGCCATCACCCGCCATTCGGGGATTTTGAGGCCGAACCGCTTGCGATAGCGCTCGGCAATCAGGCTGCTGACCGCGTTGGAGGTGACCGAGAGCTGGTAGGGAAGGAAGCCTGCCAGCTCGCCTGCCCCCTCTCCATCATCACTCATAGGGGCGCTCGTCCCACCACGGGTAGAAATCCGGCATGTCGGCGCTGACCTTGCCGGGATACATCGCGCGGCGCTTTTCGAGGAAGCTGGCGATGCCCTCCTTGGCGTCGGCCCCGCGGCTGAGGCGGTAGATCGCTCTGGAGTCGATCTTGTGTGCTTCCATCGGGTGATCGGCGCTGGCGAGCCGCCACATCATCGCCCGCGTCATCGCCACCGAAATCGCCGAGGTGTTGTCGGCAATCTCGCGCGCGAGGCCTTGCGCGGCGAAGAGCAGATCCTCGGGCGCGTGGATCGAGCGGACAAGGCCGCCTGCCTTCGCCTCCTCGGCATCGAAGATGCGGCCGGTGTAGCACCATTCGAGGGCCTGCTGGATGCCGACGATGCGCGGCAGGAACCAGCTCGAGGCAGCCTCGGGCACGATCCCGCGCCGCGCGAAGACGAAGCCGTAGCGCGCAGTGCTGCTGGCAAGGCGGATGTCCATCGCGAGCTGCATCGTCGCGCCCACGCCCACCGCCACGCCGTTGCAGGCCGAGATTAGCGGCTTTTTCGATTCAAACAGGCGCAGCGTCAGCAAACCGCCACCGTCGCGCACCTTGGGATCGGACAGGCTGTCAACTTGCGTGGGATCGGAGAACACCTGCCCGCCCCCTTCCGGCGTCAGGTCCGCGCCGGCGCAGAAGGCGCGCTCGCCGCTGCCGGTAAAGATCACCGCCCTCACCGCGTCATCGGCGTCGATATCGTCCATCGCCGCCATGATTTCCTCGCCCATGGTGCGGGTATAGGCGTTCATCTTGTCGGGGCGGTTCAAGGTGATGGTAGCGATGCCGTCAGCCTTGGCGACGATGATCTGGGTGTAGTCGGTCATGAAATCCCTCTCCTTGCGTATCGCAGGTGATGCCATGCGCCACGCAAAAGAAAACCCTCGCAAAAGCGAGGGCTTTCCTTGTGCACCGGTGGCGGGTTTGCGCTTAGCGCGGCGCCATGCGGATCGCGCCGTCAAGGCGCACGTCTTCGCCGTTGAAATAGCCGGTCTCGATCATGGTCATGGCGAGCTTGACATATTCCACCGGCATGCCGAGGCGCTTGGGGAACGGCACGCTGGCGGCGAGCGCGTCGCGCACGTTCTGCGGCGCGGCGGCGAGCAGCGGGGTGTCGAAGATGCCCGGCAGGATGGTGTTGACGCGGATACCCTCGTTCATGAGGTCGCGGGCGATGGGCAGGGTCATGCCGATCACGCCCGCCTTCGAGGCCGAGTAAGCCGCCTGACCGATCTGGCCGTCTTCGCCAGCAACCGACGCGGTGTTGACGATCGCGCCGCGCTCGCCGAATTCGTCGAGCGGGTCGAGGGTCATCATCCCCGCGGCCGACTTGGCGATGCAGCGGAAGGTGCCGATCAGGTTGACCTGGATCACGAAATCGAAGGCCGAGAGCGGGAAGTGCTTGATCGAGCCGTCTTCCTTCGAACGGCTGGCGGTCTTGATCGCGTTGCCGATCCCGGCGCAGTTCACCAGAATGCGCTCCTGCCCGTGGGCTTCGCGCGCCTTGGCGAACCCTGCGTCGACGTCGGCATCGCTGGTCACGTTGACGAGGCAGAACACCCCGCCCAGTTCAGCCGCGAGCGCTTCGCCCTTCTCGGCGTTCATGTCGAAGATCGCGACCTTCGCGCCCTTCGCGGCGAGCGCGCGCGCGGTGGCGGCGCCAAGGCCCGAGGCCCCTCCGGTGACGACGGCGGGTGTATTGGCTGAAACTTCCATTGTTTATCCTCTCAGATGGGGGTGATCAGAGCGCCTCGATGATGGTGACGTTGGCGACGCCGCCGCCTTCGCACATCGTCTGGAGGCCGTATTTCTTGCCGCGCGCGCGTAGGGCGTGGACGAGGGTCGCCATCAGCTTTGTGCCGGACGCGCCGAGCGGGTGGCCGAGCGCAATCGCGCCGCCATTGACGTTGAGCTTCGAAGGATCAGCGCCGGTGTGCTTGAGCCATGCCAGCGGCACGCTCGCGAAGGCCTCGTTGACCTCGAACAGGTCGATGTCGTCGATGGTGAGCCCGGCGCGCTGCAGCGCCCGGTCGGTGGCGAACAGCGGCTCTTCGAGCATGATCACCGGATCGCCCGCGGTCACGGTGAGGTTGTGGATGCGCGCCAACGGAGTGAGGCCGTGGGCCTTGAGCGCGGCTTCGCTGACCACCAGCACCGCCGAAGACCCGTCGCAGATCTGGCTGGCCGAGGCCGCGGTCAGCGCGCCATCGGGCGAGAGCAGCTTGACCCCGGAGATGCCCTCCAGCGTCGCATCGAAGCGGATGCCTTCGTCGACGGTGTGGAACTGAGTGCCTTCCGGCGTCTCGATCTCGATGGCGACGATCTCGCGCTCGAAGGCGCCCGCCTTGGTCGCGGCGATCGCACGCTTGTGGCTTTCAAAGGCGAAGCGGTCGAGATCGTCCTTGGTGAAGCCGTGCTTCTTCACGATCATCTCGGCGCCCATGAACTGGCTGAAATTGATGCCAGGCCACTTCGCCTCGATGCCGTCAGCCTTGTGATAGAGGCCTTCCTTCATGTGCAGCGTGACGTTGGAGCCCATCGGCACGCGGGTCATGCTCTCGACCCCGCTGGCGATGACCACGTCCTGCGTGCCGCTCATCACCGCTTGCGCGGCGAACTGGATCGCCTGCTGGCTCGATCCGCACTGGCGGTCGATGGTGACCGCCGGGGTTGACTGGGGCAAGAGCTTGCTCGCCAGCACGCCCATGCGCCCGACCTGCATCGCCTGCTCGCCCGCTTGGCTGACGCAGCCGGTCACCACATCGTCGATCGCCTTGGGGTCGATCCCCGAGCGCTCGACGATCGCATCCAGCGACTTTGCCAGCAGATCGACCGGGTGCACGCCGGCCAGACGCCCGCCGCGGCGACCGCCCGCGGTGCGGACGGCTTCGACAATATATGCAGTGCTCATGTTCTCTCCCGAAAACGCCTTCCGTTTGCGTAAACGTTAGCACCGGGACAGGGCAGGTCAAGCGCAGCGCCGCGCCCACTGGCAATTCCGCCATGTCTCGGTGTTGCAACATTGACACAGAATTTCGCCAAACGGGGCGGATGAGAGCGTTTTCGTTTGCGACAATTGCGGCTGATGGAGCATTTCGGTCCCAGACGCAGGGGTGAAGGCCGTTCAATGGCCCGCCAACGTGCGATCTATACACCACTTTGCTCCGGCCGCCCGGCCGGACGAACAGGGGACTGAACCACACATGAGAAAGACTTCGATCCTGAAGGCTGGCACCGCGCCGATCGCACTCGGTCTGATGCTTGCCGCCGTCCCTGCCTACGCGCAGGACCAGACCGAATCCGAAGAGGCCACCGAAGAGCCCGGCCAGATCCTGGTCACCGGTTCGCGCATCGCGCGTCCGGACCTCGAATCGGCCAGCCCGGTTGCGTCGGTCACCGGCGAAACCATCAGCCTGACCGGTACCCTGACCCTTGAAGAGCTGATCAACGATCTGCCGCAGGTCATCCCGGGCAACAACCGCACGTCGAACAACTCGGGCGGTGAAGCCTTCGCGACCCTCGACCTGCGCGGCCTCGGCCCGAACCGCACCCTGATCCTCGTCGATGGCGAGCGTATCGCTCCCTCGTCGACCACCGGTTCGATCGACATCTCGCAGATCCCGACCGCGCTGATCAAGCGCGTTGACGTCGTGACCGGCGGTGCGACCGCGGTTTACGGTTCGGACGCCATCGCCGGCGTCATCAACTTCGTCCTCAAGGACGACTACGAAGGCCTCGAGCTCACTGCGCAGAACGAAATCTCGCAGGACGGCACGGGCTACAACTTCGCGGTCCAGGGCGTGTTCGGCGGCAACTTCGACGAAGGCCGCGGCAACATCGCGGTCGCCGTGCAGTACTACGACCGTGATGCGGTCGGTCAGGGCCGTTACGACTACTCGCGCACCTCGGGCGCACTCGGCGTCGTCGACGGCGTCCTGCGTGTGATCGACGATCCGGCCGATCTCGGTGCCACCGGCGCGGTGATCTTCGCCGGCGGTTCGGCGACCAACCCCTTCGGTACCGTCGTCAGCAATGCGAACAACCCGTTCCGCAACCTGTCGACCAACCCGGGCGTGGGCAACAACTTCACCGCCTTCGACAACGACTGTAACCCGGCCACCGCCGGTACCGCAGTCAACGGCGGCAGCCTTTCGTTCGACGCCAATGGTGCTCTGCGTCCCAGCAGCACCGGTGGCCGCTGCCAGATCCCGGTCGGCAACTCGTCGCGCTACAGCTTCGCTGATCAGAACTACCTCCTGATCCCGTTCGACCGTCTGAACATCTCGACGATCGGCAGCTACGAGTTCTCGGACAAGACCGACGCCAAGCTGTTCCTCAGCTATGCCAAGACCACTTCGGTCGTGAACCTCGCGCCGACCCCGGCTGCGGGCGGCACCGGCTTCACCATCCCGGTGGACTCGCCGCTGATCCCGGCGGACCTCGCCGCGGCTCTCGCCTCCCGTCCGGATCCGACGGCGCCCTTCGCGTTCAACCGTCGTTTCGGTGAAACCGGTCCGCGCGTCGGCACCAACGAATCGCAGCAGCTGCAGGCTCGCGTGATCGTGAACCACGAACTGTCCAAGGACTGGAACGTGAGCGCGGTTGCGAGCTACGGCCGCACCGATTTCGACACCTACTCGGTCGGCAACATCAACAGCGTTGCGGCCAACCAGGGTCTGCGCGGCTGCCGCAACAGCGCCGGCGTCGTGAACGGCCCCGGCGTCCTTCCGGGCTGCGTCCCGATCGACATCTTCGGTCGTGACACGCTCACCCCGGCGATGGTGACCTTCCTCCAGACCGACACCTACGACTTCTCGGAATTCGAGCAGGTCCGTGCCGCCGTCAACCTGACCGGTACGCTGTTCGAACTGCCCGGTGGTCCGGCAGGCATCGCGGTCGGTGCGGAATATCGCAAGGACACCGGTACCTCGATCCCTGACGATGCCAAGCAGCGCGGTGAAATCATCGGCTTCAACGCATCGCAGCCGATTGCTGGTTCGATCAACGTCAAGGAAGTCTACGGCGAAATCCGCCTGCCGGTTCTCGGCGGTGACGGCTTCCCCGAACTGCTCGCATTCGAAGCCGGCGCCCGTTATTCGGACTACTCCTCGGTCGGCAACCTGTTCAACTACAAGTTCGCCGTCGAATTCGCTCCGTTCGAGCTGATCCGTTTCCGCGGGACGTACAACAAGGCGGCTCGTGCGCCTTCGGTGTTCGAACTGTTCCAGAACGGTGACCAGGGCTTCCCGGGCTACAGCGACCCCTGCAACCAGATCAACGGTGGCCGTAACACGGCGTTCTGCCAGGCGCAGTTCACCGCCAACGGTGCCAACCCGTCGCTGGTGACCGGCTTCGCTCAGAACAACTCGCAGGTTCAGGCCTTCGCCTTCGGCAACCCGAACCTGTCGGAAGAACAGGCCGAGACCTTCACCGTCGGTGCGGTGATCGCTCCCAGCGATTTCCCGCTCGGCAACTTCTCGCTGACCGTCGACTACTACGACATCACTCTGTCGGACCGTATCGCCGCTCAGGGTGCGCAGTTCTTCCTCAACCAGTGCTACGGCCAGCAGATCCTCACGGCCTGCGACCGTGTCGTGCGTAGCTCGACCGATGGTCAGGTGATCTCGGTCAACACCACGCTGGTGAACGGCGACACCGACCTCAAGACCTCGGGTATCGACCTTAGCGTCAACTGGTCCTTCCCGCTGTTCGCAGGCAACCTGAGCATTCAGGAACTGCTGACCTGGGTGGACTCGTACAACATCGCGGGCACCGAGTTCGTCGACACGGCTGACGCCGGCATCGGCGCGATCACGTCGGAATGGGCCTCGACCCTCCAGGTGCTCTACCGTCAGGAACGCTTCAGCGGTCAGGTCCGCTGGGTGTACAAGAGCGGTGGTGACCAGTCGGGCAACCTGTTCGGCAACGAAGCCGACGCCGGCTTCTTCACTCCGCGGGTGCCTGACCTGCACGTGATCGACCTTTCGCTGCGTTACGACGTCAGCGACAAGTTCTCGCTCACCGGCATCATCAACAACGTGCTGGACGAATATCCGGAGCAGACCGCGACGGGGACCTTCGAGCAGGCGAACACCAACGTGTCGTTCTTCGCTCCGCTGATCCTCGGCCGGACCTTCACCGTCCAGGCGACCGTCACTTTCTAAGCGACGGCTGAACAAGCAACGGGGGAAGGGCGGTTGGCTTCGGCCAGCCGCCCTTTTCTTTTGTGTTGCGAAGATGTGGAAAGCACCGCGGCGCCGGGCCGCCGCGCGCGGTCAGCCGGTCAGCGCCTGACCGCAGCGTCGAAGGCGACCGTCATCCGCTCGGTCTGCAGCGTGAACGGCTTGGTGCCGTGCCACATCGAGGACGGGAACAGCACCAGCGCGCCCTCGACCGGGGTCACCACGCGGCGGGGGGCCAGATCGAGCCCGAGCTCGGACGGCGGCTCGCCCAGCACCAGCGCGCCCGCATCGGGCGTATCGGCCGGGCCCAGCGGCGGCACGGTGACATGCAGCGCCGAACTGATCGAGCCCGAGGGATGGACGTGGGCGATATGAAAGCCCTCCCCCGTCAGCCGCACCGACCATGATCCCTCGAACACGAACCGCGCGCCCGAATATCCGGCGCAAGGGTGATCGGCATCGACATCGAAACGGGTGAGATAAGCGGCCACCTGCTCGCGGATCGCCTCGCGAAGGCGCCGCAGCACCGGATCGGAGCGGTTGAACAGATTGCCCTCGGTCTGCGTGCCCCCGCGCAGGCTCTGCTCGGACGGGTGGTGCTGCGCGCGGTGCAGCCCCCGGAGCGTCTCGCGCAATTCGTCGAGCCTGCCCGGCTCGGCGAGATAGGCGACCGCGCGCTGTTCGACATGGGCGGAGTAATCATGCAGCCAGAATTCGCGCGGATCCTCGAGCAGCCGCCACGCAAGGCCGCGATAGGCCCAGGCGAAGCAATCGGCACGGTCGAGCCGGATCGCCTCGGCCGCGAGCGCCTCGGCCTGCGCGGGCTCCCCGCGCCGCAGCGCATTGCGCGCGCGCGGCACGAGCACCGTCGCCGCCGCACCGAACCGCTCCGCCGCGCGCGCAAACAGCGCCTCGGCCGCCGCGCCCTCGCCCTGCTCGCCCCGCGCGATGCCCTCGTAGAGATCAAGCTCGGGCCGCGAGCCGAGCGACCGGCGCGCCTCGGCCACCGCCGCCAGCACACCTTCGTAATCGCGCCGGTCGAGCATCAACCCGATCCAGCTGTGCCAAATCGACGCTTCGCGCGGCCAGCGCTCCACCAGCGCGCGGTAGCTGCGGTCGGGGTCCTTGCCCGTGCGATATTCGTAAGCGAGGCGGGCGAGCGCGCGATGCGCGGGGAAGTATTGCGGGGCCTCGGCGACGGTGCGTTCGAGCAGGGCTTCGGCCTCGTCGACATGGCCGGATTCGATCAGCGCGCCGGCCATCGCATCGGCAAATTCGGGCGCGCGCGGAAAGCGGTCGGCACACTCGCGGAAATGGACGAGCGCTTCCTCGGCGCGGCCATCCTCGCGCAGGGCAAGGCCAAGCCTGATTACCGCCGGGAGGTTCTGCGGGGTGGAAGCCAGCGTTTGCCGGTATTGCGCCGCCGCCTTGCCCGGCTCGCCCTCGCCCGCAAACAGCGAGGCGAGCGCATTGCTGACCGACGCCGCGCCGGGCTGTTCCGCGAGAACCTTGCGCAAAGCCGCCTCGGCCCCCGCCATGTCGCCCTGCGCGTGGGCAAGCTTGGCGGCGTTGATCCGCGCGGGGTGATAGGCCGGATCGCAGGCAAAGGCCGCCTCATAGGCCGCCGCAGCCTCGATCGCTTGGCCCAGATCCTCGAGCGATAGCGCGAGGCTATTATAGACCTCGGCTGTGCGCAGCCCGGCCCCGAGCGCGCGCGCGAAGGCCTCCACTGCCCCCGCCGCGTCCTTGGCCCGGCGGCGGATCATGCCGGCGAGCTGCCAGGCGGCAGCGTTGGCGGGATCAGCGCGCACGACGTCGGCGATCGCCTGCGCCGCGCCCGCGACGTCACCCGATTGCAGCCTCGCATGGATCGAGGAAAGAACGCTTGCGCTGGTAGCCACGCGGGTGATGCCCGATCAGTTGCGCCGCCTGATCCGGAAGCCGAGACCGCCTTCGACGCTCGCCATGAAGCTGCCAAGCGCCGCGCGGCGGATGGTGAGCTTTTTACCGGGCTGCGGCTTCTTGAGGTAGGTCTCGTCGGACTGCGCCCACACGGCCCCGTCCTCAAGCGTGAAGACATAGCTGCCGCTGTCGCCCGAGACCGCCTTGATCACCGCGGTGATTTCCTTGATCTCTTCCTTCTCGTCTTCGGCCTCATCGTTCCCGAAGATGCCGAAGCCCGAGCCGACGAAGCCGAACAGCCCGCGCCGGGTGCGGTTCACGTCCTCGCGGCTGACGACGCGCAGCTCCTTGCTCTCCTGCGCCTCGGCCAGCTTGGGCACGGCGGCATCGAAACAGGCGAGGCGCTCGGCGGGATCGGTGATCGCGCGGCAATCGAGCACCTTGGCGAAAACCTCGGGCAGCGGGGCTGCGTCCTTCTTCTCCGCCGCCAGCGGCGCCCCCGCCGTCACTGCCGCAACCGCCGCCAGCGCTGCGGCTGCCCTCGTCCAATTCGCCATTGTCGCTCTCCCTGATGTGCCGGTTGCCTTCACCTATAGCCAATCTGGCGGCCAGAGGAACAGGGCGAAGGCACCCGCGCGTCAGGCGACCGCCATGGTGAGCGCCCCGTCGCCCTCGTCGATCTTGAGCGTGCTGCCATCGGGCAACTGCCCCGCGAGCAGCATTTCGGCGAGCGGGTCCTGCAGATACCGCTGCACCGCGCGCTTCAGCGGCCGCGCACCGTAGACCGGGTCATAGCCCACCCGCCCGAGCCAGCGCAGCGCCGCTTCGGTGAGGTCGAGCGTGATCTTGCGGTCTGCGAGCAGCTTCTGGACGCGCCCCACCTGGATTGTGACGATCGGCGCCATGTGCTCCTGCCCCAAGCGGTGGAACAGGATGATCTCGTCGAGCCGGTTGAGGAACTCGGGCCGGAAATGCCCGCGCACCACGTCCATCACGTCCTTCTCGACCGTCGCCGGTTCCGCCCCGTCGGGCAGGTTGGCGAGATACTGGCTGCCGAGGTTGCTGGTGAGGATGATCAGCGTGTTGGCAAAGTCCACCACCCGGCCCTGCCCGTCGGTCAAGCGGCCATCGTCGAGCACTTGCAGCAGCACGTTGAAGACGTCCGGGTGTGCCTTCTCGACCTCGTCGAACAGCACCACCTGATAGGGGCGGCGGCGCACCGCCTCGGTCAGCACCCCGCCCTCTTCATAACCGACATAGCCCGGAGGCGCGCCGATCAGGCGGGCGACAGCGTGCTTCTCCATGAATTCGCTCATGTCGATGCGAACCATCGCGCTGTCGTCGTCGAACAGGAATCCGGCGAGCGTCTTGGTCAGCTCGGTCTTGCCGACGCCCGTGGGGCCGAGGAACAGGAAGCTGCCGAGCGGCCGCCCCGGATCCTGAAGACCCGCACGCGCGCGACGGACGGCCTTGGAGACCGCCTCAATCGCTTGGCTCTGGCCGATCACCCGCTTGCCGAGGATGGCCTCCATCGCCAGCAGCTTCTCGCGCTCGCCCGCCATCATCCGGTCGACCGGAATGCCGGTCCAGCGGCTGACCACCCCGGCAATGTCCTCCTCGGTCACTTCCTCGCGCAGCATGGCGGTGGCAGCCTGCCCTTGCGCCTCAGCGAGCTGCTTTTCGAGCGCCGGGATGGTGCCATAAGACAGCTCGCCCGCCTTGGCCAAATCCCCTTCGCGCTGCGCCTGTTCGAGTTCCAGCCGCGCATGATCGAGCTGTTCCTTGATCTTGCCTTCCGCCGCGATCTTGTCGCGCTCGTTCTGCCAACGAGTAGTGAGTTCGGCCGACTGCTGTTCGAGGTTCGCCAGCTCCTCGCGCAGCGTGACAAGGCGGTCCTTCGAATTGGCGTCGGTCTCCTTCTGGAGCGCGCTTTCCTCGATCTTCAGCTGGATAATCCGCCGGTCGAGCGCCTCGATCTCCTCGGGCTTGCTTTCCACCTCCATGCGGATGCGGCTCGCCGCCTCGTCCATCAGGTCGATCGCCTTGTCGGGGAGGAAGCGGTTCTGGATGTAGCGATCGGACAGCTTCGCCGCGGCGACAATCGCGCCGTCGGTGATGCGCACCCCGTGGTGGAGCTCGTACTTGTCCTTGATGCCGCGCAGGATCGAGATCGTGTCCTCGACGCTCGGCTCGGCAATGAACACCGGCTGGAACCGCCGCTGGAGCGCGGGGTCCTTCTCGACATACTTTTGGTACTCATCGAGCGTGGTCGCGCCGATGCAGTGGAGTTCGCCCCGCGAAAGCGCGGGCTTCAAAAGGTTCGACGCATCCATCGAACCTTCGCTGGCTCCGGCACCAATGAGGGTGTGCATCTCGTCGATGAACAGGATGATCTGGCCCTCGGCATGCTTGACCTCGTCGAGCACCGACTTCAGCCGCTCCTCGAACTCGCCGCGATATTTCGCGCCCGCGATCAGCGATCCCATGTCGAGGCTCATCAGGGTGCGGCCCTTGAGGCTGTCGGGTACGTCGCCATTGGCGATGCGCAACGCGAGGCCTTCCGCAATCGCGGTCTTGCCGGTGCCCGGCTCGCCGATCAGCGCGGGGTTGTTCTTGGTGCGGCGCGCGAGGATCTGGATGGTGCGGCGGATCTCCTCGTCGCGGCCAATCACCGGATCGAGTTTGCCGTCACGCGCGGCTTGTGTGAGGTCGCGGGCGAATTTCTGCATCGCGTCATAGGTGTTCTCGGCACCGGCGCTGTCCGCGCGCTTGCCGCCCCGCAGCGCTTCGATCGCGGCGTTGAGCGATTGCGGAGAAATGCCCGCTGCCTTCAGCGCCTCGCCCGCAGGCGTCGGCGAAAGGGCAATCGCGGTCAGCATCCGCTCGACCGTGACGTAGCTGTCCCCCGCCTTGTCGGCGAGCTGCTCAGCGGCATCGAGCAGGCGCACCGCGTCATTGTCGAGGCCCGGTGTGGCCTGCGCACCGCCGCCCGTCACCACGGGGATCTTGGAAAGCCCCGCGTCTACAGCGGTCGCCGCCAGCGGTGCCTGCCCGCCGGCACGCTGGATCAGCCCGGCGGCCATGCCCTCGCTGTCTTCCAGCAAGGCCTTGGCGATATGCAGCGGGGTGATGCGCTGGTGATTGAGGCGGATCGCGACAGTCTGCGCGGCTTGCAGGAAGCCCTTCGCGCGGTCGGTGAATTTTTCCAGGTTCATGATCGTCCAACCCCTCCAAAGGTTACCGCCACCAGATAGTGTTGCACATTGGCAACACAAGCCCCCACCCACAAAAAGCCGCGCGGGAGGTGTATTACTCGGATAGGTGGGTTCATTCCCCGCACAAGGCAAGGGGGCGCGTGGCTGCTTGACCTTGCCCCTCGCCCAAGCGAAGGAAGACCCAAGCGATTTGGGAGAGAAATCCGCCATGATCTGGGTGAAGCGCGGCGCCTTTGCGCTGGTGGGGGTGCTCGTGCTGGCGGTGGCTGTGCTCGCCACGTGGGAGCCGCTGATGATGGCGAGCGCCGCCACGCCTGCCGCCACCCGCACCTACACGGCCGAGATCATCCGCGACGAATGGGGCGTCCCCCACATCACCGGCAAGACCGACGCCGACACCGCCTATGGCGTCGCCATTGCCCATGCCGAAGATGATTTCTTCACGCTTCAGGACGTGGTCGCCATGAGCCGCGGGCGTTATGGCGCGATTGCGGGCGCGGACGGGGCGCAGGTCGATTATGTCTACCACCTGATCGATGCGCGCGGCACGGCGGAGCGGGAATATCCCAAGCTCCCCGCCGACACCCGCGCGCTGTTCGACGCCTATGCCGCAGGGCTCAACCAATATGCCGAGGACCATCCGGGCGAGTTGAAGCTCGCCAACCTCTTTCCTGTTGCCGGGATCGATGTGGCCGCAGGTTTCGCGCTGCGCCAGCCGTTCTTCTTCGGCCTCGACGGCGTGATCAGGCCGCTGGTGGCGGGCGAGGACCTACGCCGCGAGCATGGCCCCGACATCCCCGGCTTCCCCCGCCCGCCGCTTGACGCCGCTGCGTCTGCGCCCGCCGCCGCGCCGAAACAGGCGCGCACGCTGGTCCTGCCGCTGGGCGAGGATGCCGAGCGCCTCGGCTCCAACGCCTTCGCGGTCGCGCCTGCCAAGGGGGGCGGCACGACGACACTGGTCTCGAACTCGCACCAGCCCCTGCGCGGCGGCGTCGCGTGGTACGAGCTGGTGGTCCAAAGCGGCGAGGGCTGGCATTTCGCGGGCGCGAATTTCCCCGGATCGCCCTTCCCCTTCCTCGGCCACAACGAACATCTGGGGTGGACCAACACGGTCAACACCCCCGACATGATCGACGTCTACCAGCTCGAACTCGACGAGGCGGGCACGCGCTACAAGCTCGACGGCGAGTGGCGCGATCTCGAGAGCGAGTGGGTGACGCTGCCGGTCAAGATGGGGCCGGTCGTGTTGCCAGTTCGCAAGGAAGTGCTGCGCTCTGTGCACGGCCCGGTGATCCGCAACGCCAAGGGCGCCTTCGCTGTGCGTTATGGCGGGATCGGGCAATTGCAGCAGCTTGACGCCTATTACCGCCTCAACAAGGCCAAGAGCTTCACCGAGTGGGAGGGGCAGATTGCGCGCCTCGCGATCCCCTCGACCAACTTCATCTATGCCGACCAGAGCGGCACCATCGCCTATGTCTACAACGCCGCTATCCCCAATCGGCCGCAGGGCGTGAAGGCCGACTGGCGCTCGGTGCTGCCGGGCAACCGCTCGGATCTGATCTGGCAGGGCGCGGTCGACTACAAGACGCTGCCGCGCATCGTGAACCCGGCGAGCGGGTGGCTCTACAATTCGAACAACACCCCCTTCACCGCCGCCGGTGCGGGTGATGATCTCGACCCCGAGACCTTCGCCCCCACGCTGGGCATCGAGCTGAAGCAGACCAACCGCTCGCGCCGCGCCTACAAGCTGCTCTCGGAGGCGGGCGTGCTCGACCGGGCGACGCTCGAGGCGATCAAATACGACACCGGCTACGAGCAGGACGGCTACATCGCCCGCCTGTTCGAGGCGCTGGAAGCCATGCCCGCCGAGGGCGATCTCGCCAAGGCCCGCGATCTGCTGCTGTCGTGGGACTTCACCTCCGACGGCAAGGGCGCGGCTGACGCCATCGCCATGCTGATGATCCGCGACTTCATGGCGGCTGATTACAACAACAAGCCCTTCCCCGACGTGGCGGAGAAACTGAAGGCGGCAAGCGATCACCTGACGGCCCATTTCGGCCGGCTCGACCCGCCGCTGGGCGACCTGGTTCGGCTGCGGCAGGGCAAGCTCGATCTGCCGGTGGACGGCGGCTCGGACACCCTGCGCGCCGCGACCACCTGGGACGTGGCTGACGACGGGCGGCTCTCATTGAAGCACGGCGACAGCTTCATCATGTGGATCGAATGGCAGCCTGGCCAGAAGGTTAGCTCGCGCTCGGTGCAGCCCTTCGGCGCGGCGAGCACCCGGCCGCAAAGCCCGCATTACACCGACCAGATGGCACTGTTCGTCGAACACCGGCTGAAGCCCGTCCACTTCTGGCGCGATGACCTGCTGGCGAGCGTCGCCGCCCGGCGCCACACCATCAAGACCGTCACCAACGCGCGCTGATCCGCGCCTGCCCTGCCTGCCCAAGCGATCCCCTCACCGGAGCCCAACCCCATGACCAACCGTTTCGCGACCGCCAGCCTCTCCGCGCTCGCCCTTGCGCTGGCCGCGCCCTTCTCGCCCTCGCTGGCCGAGACCGCCGCGCCAAAGCCCGCCCCCGCCGCCGCCCCCGCAGCCCCGCAGGCGCCCGCCGATCTGTCGACCCTCGTCTCTCAGGTGAACATCCCCTACGAGCAGTTCCAGCTCGAAAACGGCCTCACAGTGATCGTGCACGAGGATCGCAAGAGCCCGATCGTCGGCGTCACCGTCTATTACCGCGTCGGCAGCAAGAGCGAGCCGCGCGGGCGCACCGGCTTTGCCCACCTGTTCGAACACCTGATGTTCGGCGGCTCGGAAAACGTCGAGAATTTCGACATCCCGCTCGAGGCGGCAGGGTCGACCAGCACCAATGGCTCGACCTGGTATGACCGCACCAACTACGTCGAGACCGTGCCCACCGGCGCGCTCGATCTGGCGCTGTTCATGGAGAGCGACCGAATGGGCTATCTGCTCGGCGCGATCAGCCAGGACAAGCTCGACAAGCAGCGCGGCGTTGTACAGAACGAGAAGCGTCAGGGCGACAACGCGCCCTATGGGCTGGTGCGCTACCAGATCGCCGAGGGTCTGCTGCCGGTCGGCCACCCCTACCGCCATTCGACCATCGGCTCGCTGGCCGATCTCGACGCGGCGAGCCTCACCGATGTGCGCAAGTGGTTCACCGACAATTACGGCCCCAACAATGTGGTGCTGGTGCTGGCGGGCGATATCGACGCCAAGACCGCGCGCCCGATGGTCGAGCGCTGGTTCGGCGCGATCCCGCGCGGGCCCGAAGTGGTCAGCACCCAGGCCGAGCCGGTAACGCTGGCGGCCGAAAAGCGCGACACCATCACCGATCAGGTTCCCGTCACCCGCATCATGCGCAGCTGGACCGGCCCTGCGATCAACCATCCCGACGCGGTGCCGCTTGCGGCCGGGCTGTCGGTGCTCGGCGGGCTGGCTTCCTCGCGGCTCGACAATGCGCTGGTGCGCGGCGATCAGGTCGCGGTCTCGGTCAGCGCCAATTCCCAGCAGCACGAACAGCTGAGCTTCCTCCAGGCGCAGATGGACGTGAAGCCCGGGGTCGACCCGGCGGAGGCCGAGGCCAAGTTCAACGCGATCATCGCCGAACTGGTCACGCGCGGGCCGACGCAGGACGAACTGAACCGCGCCGCGACCCAGATCGTCTCGGGGCAGATCGACGCGCTCGAACAGGTCGGCGGCTTCGGCGGCAAGGGCACCACGCTCGCCGAGGGGCTGCTCTACACCGGCGATCCGGCGCACTACCGCAAGGAGCTGGAAGCCCTTGCCCGCGTGACGCCTGCGCAGGTGCAGGGCGCGATGCAGCGCTGGCTCGGCCGGCCGTCCTACACGCTCACCATCCAGCCCGGCGAACGCACGCTCGACGGCGGAAAGATGGGCGGCTGGGGCGACGAGGACAGCGCCGCGCCGATCGCCTCCGATCCCAAGACCCCGCTCGAAGTGACCCGCACCGCGCCCCCGCGCGAGGCGCCGGGGGTGGCACCGGTGGGCGCGCTGACCTTCCCCGCGGTCAAAACCGCGCGGCTGACCAACGGCATGGAGGTTTCGCTCGCCCGGCGCACCGCGATCCCCAAGGTCAGCGTCGCGATCACCTTCGATGCCGGCAATGCCGCCGACGGCCCGGCGCGCGCGGGCACGCAGTCGCTGATGATGGGCCTGCTCGAAGAGGGCACCCTAAGCCTCACCGCCGAGCAGATCGCGATCGAGCAAGAACGCCTCGGCGCCGAGATCTCGGCCGGGTCGGGCACCGATACGAGCGTGGTGCAGATGACCGCGCTGACCGCGAACCTTGCCCCCTCGCTGGCGCTGATGTCCGACATCGTGCGCAATCCGGCCTTTAATGACGCGGATGTCGCCCGGGTGAAGAGCCAGCGGCTGGCAGCCATCGCGCAGGAGCGGGCCAATCCCATCGGCCTTGCCCAGCGCGCCATCGGCCCGATCCTCTACGGCCCCGACCACCCCTATGGCAGCGTCGGCGCGCGCGGCCTGCCCGAGGTGGTCTCGGCGCTCGCCCCCGATGTGCTTCGCGCCGAGCACGGCAACTGGCTGCGCCCGGACAATGCCCGCATCACCGTGGTCGGCGACACCACCATGCCCGAACTGGTCGCATCGCTCGAAAAGGCCTTTGGCGGTTGGAAGGCGCCGGCCGGGCCCAAGCCGCAGAAGAACCTCGATGCCGCGGTGCCGCCGGCCCGTTCGCGGCTGGTGGTGATCGACCGCCCGAACAGCCCGCAGAGCGTGCTGCTGCTCGGGCGGGTGATGCCGCTGCGCGGGACTGACGGCGGGCTCGAGGCGCTCGATCTTGCCAACGAGGTGATCGGCGACGGCTTCCTGTCGCGCCTCAACATGGATCTGCGCGAGGAGAAGAGCTGGACCTATGGGATCCGCAGCGGCATCAGCGCCGGAGCGGGGCCGCGTGCCTTCAGCGTCTTCACCCCGGTGCAGTCCGACCGCACTGCGGATTCGATCCGTGCGATCCTCGGCAACCTTGAAGCCTTCCCGACCAGCAGGGGGGTCGACCAGACCGAACTCCAGCGGGTGACCGAGGGCAATGTCCGCGGCCTGCCCAATCGCTTCGAGACCAATGGCCAGGTGCTCGGGGCGGTGCTCGGCAACCAGTTGCTCGGGCGGCCGGCCGATTACCAGACGAAGCTGCCGGAGATCTACCGCGCCATCGACGCCGCCAAGATCGACGCCGCTGCGCGCCAGTATCTCGGCAATGACGATCTGGTGATCGTGGTGGTCGGCGACCGCAAGCAGATCGACAGCCAGCTCGAGACGCTCGGCATGCCGGTTGAATATCTCGAAGCCGACAAGCTCTGAGGAGCGAGGCGGAAAAAGGGAAAGACGTCAGCGCGCCGAGGCCGGAAACCGGTTGAAGCGCGCTGACAGGAGTGTAAATAACGCGAGCAACCGAGCCGGGTCACCGATGGTCCGGACCACAAGGAGGAGATGGATCATGTCCGTTGCAGGTACCTACAAGACCACCGTCAAGAGCCCGATGGGCGACCAGTCAGGCACTCTCACCGTCGTGCCCGATGGCGACACCTTCTCGGGCTCGCTGATCGGCAGCCTCGGCTCGATGGACATCGCCGGCGGCACTGTCGAGGGCAACACCATCAAGTGGAAGATGAACATGGTCGTCCCCATGCCGATGACGCTCGATTGCGAAGCGACCATCGATGGCGACACCCTGACCGGCTCGGTCAACGCTGGCGCGTTCGGCGCGATGCCGCTGTCGGGCACCCGCGAGGCCTGATCGCCCGCGCCGTGACGGCTTCCAAAAGCCGCCGGGGTTCGCGCCCCGGCGGCTTTTTTGTGGCTGCCGCTCGGCGCTACCTCGCCCCCGCCCATCCGACCAAGGTCTAGCTATCCCCGCAAGCCTGAAAGCGCGAGTTTGCAGGCCTCGGCACATGCGGCATGATCGCCGCTGAGGACCGGGCGCACAAGCGGGAGAGCGACAATGGCAACGGCATTCAATGACGCGCTGCCCAAGCACCACGAGGCTACGGGGACCGAAAAGCGCGTCATCCTCGCCTCGTCGCTGGGGACGGTGTTCGAGTGGTACGACTTCTACCTCTACGGCCTTCTGGCCACGATCATCTCGGCACAGTTCTTTTCGGGGGTGAACGAGACCACCGGCTTCATCTTCGCGCTCGCGGCCTTTGCCGCTGGCTTTGCGGTCCGGCCCTTTGGCGCGCTGGTGTTCGGGCGGCTGGGCGATCTGGTCGGGCGCAAATACACTTTCCTCGTGACCATGGGCCTGATGGGGGCATCGACCTTCACGGTCGGCGTGCTGCCCTCCTATGTCAGCATCGGTGTCGCGGCACCGATCATGCTGGTGATGCTGCGCCTGATCCAGGGCCTCGCACTGGGCGGCGAATACGGCGGCGCTGCCACCTACGTGGCCGAGCACTCGCCCAACAACAAGCGCGGGCTTTATACCAGCTTCATCCAGACCACCGCGACGCTCGGCCTGTTTGCCGCGCTGCTGGTGGTGATCGGCACCCGCACCCTGATCGGTGAGGACGCCTTCAAGGAATGGGGCTGGCGCGTGCCGTTCCTCGTCTCGGCGATCCTGCTCGGCGTCTCGATGTGGATCCGCATGCAGCTGCAGGAAAGCCCGGTCTTCCAGAAGATGAAGGACGAGGGCACCAATTCCAAGGCGCCGATCTCGGAGGCCTTTGGCAACTGGAAGAACGGCCGCTGGGCGCTGATCGCGCTGCTCGGCGCGGTCGCAGGGCAGGCGGTGGTGTGGTACACCGGCCAGTTCTACGCTCTGTTCTTCCTTGAGAAGATGCTGCTGGTCGATGGTGCGACCACCAACATCCTGATCGCGGTGGCGCTGGCCATCGGCACGCCGTTCTTCGTCTTCTTCGGCTGGCTGTCGGACAAGATCGGGCGCAAGAAGATCATCCTCGCCGGCTGCGCGCTGGCAGCTGTGACCTACTTCCCCGCCTTCCACCTGCTGGCCGAAGCCGCCAACCCCGCGCTCGCCCGGGCGCAGGCCGCCGCGCCCGTCAGCGTGATCGTCAACAATGACGAGTGCTCGGTGCAGTTCGACCCGATCGGCAAGAACAAGTTCGATGCCGAGAGCTGCGACATCGCCAAGTCGTTCCTTGCCAAGAGCGCGGTGAGCTACAGCAACACGCCAGCGGCTGCGGGCGCGATCGCGCAGGTCAAGGTGGGCAGCGCAACCTTCACCGCGCCCGATCCGGCCAAGGTGACGGGCGAGGAGCGCAAGGCGGCCATCGACGCCTTCCAGAAAGAGGTGAAGGCCGCGCTCGCCCAAGCGGGCTACCCCGCCAAGGCCGATCTCGACGCGATGAACACCCCCATGGTGGTCGCGGTGCTGACCTACCTCGTCCTGCTGGTGACGATGGTCTACGGGCCCATCGCCGCGCTGCTGGTGGAGCTGTTCCCCACCCGCATCCGCTATACCGCGATGAGCCTGCCCTACCACATCGGCAACGGCTGGTTCGGCGGCTTCCTGCCCACCACCGCCTTCGCGATGGTCGCGGCGACGGGGGATATCTACTACGGGCTGTGGTATCCGATCATCATCTGCGCGCTCACCGTGGTGGCGGGGCTGCTGTTCCTCCCCGAAACCTTCAAGCGCAACATCGACGACTGAGCTAGCCCGCAAGGGTCGCAAGGAGGGGCGGCGTCCGCGAGGGCGCCGCCCCTTTGCATTGGCCCCTTGTTGCAGTAGCTTGCCCGCGGAGGGGAGAGGACGGGTCATGATGCTGGGCGCGGCGCTGGCTGCCGCCACACTTTATCTGGGCGCGCTGTTCTGGCTCGCCGCGTGGCGCGACCGGCAGGGCGCGACGAGCGGCTGGCTCCAGAGGCGCGCAGGCGTGATCTACGGTCTCAGCCTTGCGGTCTATTGTTCGAGCTGGACCTTCTTCGGCGGAGTGGGGACGGCCGCCACCGCAGGCCTCGATTACCTCGCGATCTACCTCGGCCCGATCCTGGTCTTCACATTGGGCTTCGGGCTAGTCCGCAAGATCCTGGCGCAGGCCAAGGCGCAGCATTCGACCTCGATCGCCGACTTCCTGTCCGCCCGCTACGGCAAGAGCGCCAGCCTCGCCGCGCTGGTCACAGTCATCGCCAGCGCGGGGACGCTGCCCTACATGGCGCTCCAGCTGGAATCGGTGGGCACGACCCTGCTGTTGATGGCCCCGGACCTGCGCGAGCAGGTCGCAGCGGACGAGCTGGTGCTGATCGTGGCCGCGCTGATGGGGCTGTTCGCGATCCTGTTCGGCTCGCGCCGCGCCGACCGGCCGGGGGACAATGCGGGGCTGGTGCTGACCATCGCGCTGGAGGCGGTGGTCAAGCTCGCCGCGCTGCTCGCGGTCGGGGCGCTGGCGCTGTGGTGGCTGCTCACCACCGGGGGCGCACCGCTCCCGGCGCACCCGGTGCTGCTCACAGCAGGCCAGCTCGACGCGCGTTTTGCCGTCCTTACGCTGATCGCGGCGAGTGCGATCCTGTGCCTGCCGCGCCAGTTTCACATGAGTTTCATCGAGGCCCCGGGCGAGCGCGCCACGGCCGCGATGCGCTGGGTGCTGCCCGCCTATCTCGCCGCGACCGCCGCCGTCATCGTGCCGATCGTGCTCGCCGGGCTCGCGCTGCTGCCGGCGGGGACCGATCCCGACACCATTGTGCTCGCCCTCCCCCTCGCCCGCGAGGCGCCGTGGCTGGCGGTGCTGGTGTTCCTCGGCGGGTTCTCGGCGGCGACCGGCATGATCGTGGTCGCCTGCGTGGCGCTCTCGATCATGATCACCAACGACCTTGTCGCCCCGCTGCTGCTGCGCCGCGCGCTCGCCGGGCGCGGTGACCGCAGCCGCATCGCGGGCCGCCTGCTGCTGATCCGCCGCGTGGTGATCGCCGCGCTGCTCGCGGCGGCCTATGCCTTTTATCGCGGCTTTGCGGGCGTCACCGACCTCGCCGGCTTGGGCACCCTCGCCTTCGCCGCCGCCGCGCAGTTCGCGCCGGGGCTGGTGCTGGGCATGGTGAGCCAGCACGGCAACCGGGCGGGGATGCTGACGGGTCTTGCGAGCGGCTTTGCGCTATGGCTCGCGCTGCTGATCTGGCCCGCCGCGAGCCACACCGCGCCGCTGGTCAGCATCCACGAGGATCCGCTGGTCTCGGGCGTAGTGCTGAGCCTCGGGATCAACACCGCGCTCTACTGGCTGGTCTCGGCGCTGGTGCGCCCTTCGCTGCTCGATCAGGCGCAGGCAGCGGCCTTTGTGGGGACGCCGATGCCGGGAGCGCTGCCCCGCCACGCCACCGCCAAGCGGCTGGGCGATGTGCGCGCGCTGCTCGCCCAGTTCGTTGGGCGCGAACGGGCCGATGCCGCGCTCGCCCCCTTGCAGATGCGCAACGGCGATCCGGCAGGCGCGGCGGTGCTGGAGCTGGCGGAGCGGGTAATCTCGGGCGTGATCGGCACGTCGTCCGCACGGATGCTGGTCGGGTCATGGGCGGGCGGCGACCCGATCCCGCTGCCCGAAGTGGTCGCAATGTTCGACGAGACCCAGCGCCGCCTGTCCTTCTCCGCCGACCTGCTCCAGACCGCCATCGAGAGCATCGATCAGGGCGTCGCCCTGGTCGATGGCGAGATGCGGCTGGTGGCGTGGAACAGCCGTTATCAGCAGCTGTTCGACCTGCCTGATCGTCTCGTCACCGTCGGCACGCCGATTGCCGATCTGATCCGCTTCAACCTTGCGCGCGGGAGCCTCAGCGAGGCCGAGATCGCCGAGCAGGTCGCGCGCCGCCTCGCCTATATGCGCGCCGGGACCGAGCACCGGATCGAGCGCGTCCAGCACGATGGCCGGGTGCTCAGGATTGTCGGCGCGCCGACGCCGGGGGGCGGCTACACCACGTCCTACACCGACATCACGCTGGACCGGCGGGCGGAGCAGGCGCTGGAAAGCAAGGTCGCCGAGCGCACCCGCCAGCTCAGCGAGGCCAATGCGCTGCTGGCGCAGGCGACCCAGTCCAAAACCCGCTTCCTCGCTGCGGCGAGCCATGATTTGATCCAGCCGCTGAACGCTGCGCGCCTGTTCGCCTCCGCGCTCGGCGAGGAGGTCAGTGGGCAGGCTGCGCTGGAGCGGCTGGTGGCCGATCTCGACGGCTCGATCGTCGCGGCGGACCGGCTGATCCGGGTGCTGCTGGAGATTTCGAAGCTCGACAGCGGCGGCGTGGTGCCCGCGCCCGAGCCGGTGGCGCTCGACCAGCTGTTCGAGGATGTCGCGCGCGAGTTCACGCTGCAGGCGCAGGCCAAGGGCTTGAAGCTGAAGCGCGCGCGCACAAGCGTCTGGGTGATGGCCGACCGCGCGCTGCTGACTGCGGTTCTGCGCAACCTGCTGAGCAACGCGGTGCGCTATTCGAGCAAAGGCGGCGTGCTGATCGGGGTCCGGCGGCGCGGGGGCGACTCGGTGATCTGCATCCACGACACCGGCCGGGGGATCGAACCGCAGGACATCGAGCGGATCTTCGGCGAGTTCGAGCGCGGCGCCTCGACCGACCGCGAGGGGCTGGGATTGGGCCTCGCCATCGTCCGGCGCGCGGCGCGGCTGCTCGCGGTCGAGGTGGAGACGACCTCGCGTCCCGGCCACGGCAGCCGCTTTGCTCTGGCCATGCCGGTGCTGCGGCGCGAGGCGGCGCCCGTGGCCCGCATTGTGTCGGCGCGCCCGTCCGCTGGTTTGGGCAATGCGCGGGTGCTGGTGGTCGACAATGACCGCGCCGCTCTCGCCGCAATCGCCGCGCTGCTTGCGCGCTGGGGGCTACAGGTCACCACCGCCGCCAGCCTCGCCGAGGCGCAAAGCCTTGTGGCCGAAGCGCCCGACCTTGCGATCATGGACTACCGTCTCGATGATGCCGAGCGCGGCGATGCGGCCTTAGCGGCGCTATGCGAGGCTTGGGGCAGCCGCTGCCCTGCGATTCTGCTCACGGCCGAGGCTTCCGAGGAGACCGAAGCGGCCGCCGCAAGAATGGGCGCGAACCGCCTGCTCAAGCCAGCCCCGCCCGCAGACCTGCGCGCGCTGATCGCGACCGCTTTGGCGCAGGGCCGCGAAAGCGCGACTCAGGCCCTCGCCGGTTCCGCCACCGGCTGATCCACATCGAGCTTGGCCGCCAGCAGCACCGCCTGGGTGCGGCTGCCGACCCCGAGCTTGCGCAGGATCGCGGTGATATGCGCCTTCACCGTCGCCTCGCTGATCGACAGTTCATAAGCGATCTGCTTGTTGAGCAACCCCTGCCGGATCCCCGCCAGAATGCGCCGCTGGGCGGGGGTGAGGCTGGCAATCCGGGCGAGGTCGTCGTCCGTGCCCGCGGCGGCCTCGGGGAACCACGCATCGCCATCGCGCACCGCGGCGAGCCCCTCGCGCATCGCCTCGAGGCTCGCCGACTTGGGGATGAACCCCGCCGCGCCCAATTGCGCCGCCGCCGCCGCAACGCGCGGCTCCTCGGAGGCCGAGACGATCACGATGGGGAGCGCAGGGTAATCCTGCCTGAGGTCCATCAGGACCGACAGGCCCGAGGAATCCGCCATATGCAGGTCAAGCAGCAGCGTCTCCGCCCCGCCCTCGGCCAGCGCCGCGCGCGCCTCGGCGGCGCTCGAGGCCTCGATGATCGCGCCCCCTTCCCACACCTTGCCGACCGCATGGGCCAGCGCGCTGCGGAACAGCGGGTGGTCGTCAGCGATGATAATCCTCGTCGTCATGGGCTCAAGCGTTCTGACGGCCCTCGATGAGCCGCTCGACCAGCGAGGGGTCGGCGAGGGTCGAGGTGTCGCCCAGCGCGCCGAACTCGTTCTCGGCGATTTTGCGCAGGATTCGGCGCATGATCTTGCCCGAGCGGGTCTTGGGCAACCCGTCGGTGAAGTGGATGATATCGGGCGTGGCAATCGGGCCGATTTCCTTGCGGACGTGGGCCTTCAATTCCGCCAGCAGCGCGTCCGAGCCCTCCTCCCCGACGTTGAGAGTGACATAGCAATAGATGCCCTGCCCCTTGATGTCGTGCGGGTAGCCGACCACCGCAGCCTCAGCCACAAGAGGGTGGAGCACCAGCGCGCTCTCGACTTCCGCGGTGCCCATGCGGTGGCCCGAGACGTTGATGACGTCGTCCACGCGGCCGGTGATCCAGTAGTAGCCGTCCGCGTCGCGCTTGCAGCCGTCGCCGGTGAAATACTTGGCCGAGTAGGTGCTGAAATAGGTCTGCCCGAAGCGCTCGTGATCGCCATAGATGCTGCGCGCCTGCCCCGGCCATGAGTGCGTGATGCACAGATTGCCCTCGGCCGCGCCGTCGAGCACGCCGCCTTCGCTGTCGACCAATTGCGGGCGGATGCCGAAGATCGGGAGGCCTGCGCTCCCCGGCTTCATGTCATGCGCGCCGGGAAGCGTCGTGATCATGCAGCCGCCGGTTTCGGTCTGCCACCAAGTGTCGATGATCGGGCAGCGGCCCTCACCCACGACATCGAAATACCAGCGCCATGCTTCGGGGTTGATCGGCTCGCCGACCGAGCCGAGCAGCCGCAAGGACGCGCGGCTGCGGCTGGTCACATGGCTGTCGCCCTCGCGCATCAGCGCGCGGATCGCGGTGGGGGCGGTGTAGATGATGTTGACCTGGTGCTTGTCGACCACGTCCCAGAACCGCCCGTGATCGGGGTAGTTGGGCACGCCCTCGAATACCACCGCGGTCGCGGCGTTGAACAGCGGGCCGTAGACGACGTAGCTGTGCCCGGTCACCCAGCCGATATCGGCGGTGCACCAGAACACCTCGCCGGGCTGGTAGTCGAAGATGTAGTGGAAGGTCGTCGCGGTCCACACGCCGTAGCCGCCGGTGGTGTGGAGCACGCCCTTGGGCTTGCCCGTGGAACCGCTCGTGTAGAGGATGAACAGCGGATCTTCCGCACCCATCACCTCGCACGGGACATCATCATCGCTGGCGAGATCGGCGAGCCAATGGTCGCGGCCCTCCACCATCTCCACCGCGCCGCCGGTGTGCGGGATCACCAGCACGCCTGCGACATGGGTCGCATGGGCGGCCAGCGCGAGCGCGGCGTCGACATTGGCCTTCAGCGGCACGTGCTTGCCGCCGCGCAGGCCTTCATCGGCGGTGATGACGAAGCGGCTGCCGCAATCCTCGATGCGGCCGGCAAGCGCCTCGGGCGAGAAGCCGCCGAACACCACCGAATGCACCGCGCCCAGCCTTGCGCAGGCGAGCATCGCGACCACCCCTTCGAGGATCATCGGCATGTAGATCGTCACCCGCTCGCCGCGCATAACACCCAGCTTTTTCAAGGCATTGGCTATGCACACCACCTCCTTGTGCAGCTCGCCATAGGTGAGCTTGCGCGAAGGGGTGGCCGGATCGTCGGGCTCGAAGATCAGCGCGGTGCGATCCGCGTGCTCGGGCAGGTGCCGGTCGACCGCGTTGTGGCACAGGTTGAGCGCGCCATCCTCGAACCATTTGATCGCGACCGGATCATAGGCCCACTCCCCGCCCACCGTGGGCGCCTTGGTCCAATCGAGCCGCTGCGCCTGTTCCAGCCAGAAGGCATCGGGTGTCTCCACCGAGGCGCGATACATCGCGGCATATTGCTCGGAGGTGCAATGCGTGGGCGTGTGGGGCTGGGGCCGCTCTACAGCGTGGATCATCTCGACTCTCCCTAATTCTCGGCCTTCTTTTACATCAGGCTACACCGCCCGCCCCGTCAGACAAAGGTCTTACGACCATCCGCTAGCTGTCCGGCCCGCCGACTTCGGCCCATTTTCGGGAGACATAAGAGAGGATGGGAGAGTCACATGGTTCAATCGGGAGTGGCCCGGGCCTTCCGGGCGGCGCTGCTGGGGGCGAGCATGCTGGTCGCGGGGCCCGCACTGGCGCAGGAGCAGAGCGTCGACGCACGGCTCGACCGGCTTGAGAAGCTGGTCGAAGGGCTGATCACGCGGCTCGATGCCGACGCGGGTGCGAAGGCCGAGCAGGCCGAGGCGCTCGCAGCGGTCCGCGCCGAAACCGGGGCGATCCGGGCCGAGCAGCAAGCGATGCGCAGCGAGGTCGAAGAGACCGAAGCGACCACCCGCACCCTCGTCACCAAGCAGGCCGAGATGTCGGACAAGCTGATCGACTTCGCGATTCCGCAAGGCGAGGGCTTCCGGGTCGGCAAGACCCGCGTCACCTATGGCGGCTATGTCAAGCTCGACGCGGTCAGCCAGCGCACCAGCGGCGGACAGCTGGCCGGCAATTCGATCCTGCGCGACTTCCTGTTTCCCTCCTCGATCCCCGTCGGCGGCCGGCCGAGCGGGTTCGACACCGATTTCTCCGCCCGCCAGACGCGCTTTCTGTTCAAGACCGAGACCGATGTCGGCACCGATCACAAGCTGAGCAGTCTGATCGAGCTCGATTTCAACGTCACCGATGGCGGGAACGAGCGGGTCACCAACAGCTTCAGCCCACGCATCCGCCACGCGCTGATCAACTACGACAACTGGACCTTCGGGCAGGGCTGGTCGACCTTCCAGAACGTGACGGCGCTGCCGGATTCGCTCGATTTCATCGGGGTGACGCCGGGCACGGTGTTCGATCGCCAGCCGCTGATCCGCTACACCAAGGGCGGGCTTCAGATCGCCGTCGAGCAGCCCGAAACCGTGGTCACCGCCCAGAACGGGGCTCAAGTGACGCCGGGCGACGACCAGATCCCCGACATCATCGGCCGCTACAACTGGAGCGGCGACTGGGGCACCTTTACCGCCGCCGGGATCGTGCGCCAACTGCATGTTTCCACCGACGATCTGATGGGCGTCGACGATGCCGCCTGGGGCTATGGCCTCAGCCTCTCGGGCAAGCTCAAGGTTGGCGCGAAGGACGACTTCCGCTTCATGGCGACCGCGGGCGACGGGCTGGGGCGCTATATCGGGCTCAACATCGTCAACGATGCCGCGATCCACACCGACGGGACGCTCGACCCGATCTTCACCTGGTCGGGCTTTGCCGTCTATCGCCACGTCTGGGCGGACCGGCTGCGGACGAACCTCGGGGGGTCGTACTTCAAGGCCGACAATCCGGTGCGGCTCACCACCAATCAGGTCACCGACGAGAGCTGGAACGCCTTTGCTAACCTGATCTGGAACCCGGTCGGCCCGCTCAATGTCGGGGTGGAAGTGATGTATGCGACCCGCACGCTCGAGGACGGGCGCAGCGGCAATCTGCAGCGGGTGCAATTTTCGACACAGTACAATTTCTGAACCCCCGCCCCCCAATACCCAAAATGGCAATATTTCACGTAAAACATTGCCATTTTGGGTATTGGGGGGGCGGGGCAGCCTCAGAAGCGGTAGGCGACGCCCGCGCTGATCACCCACGGATCGAGCTTGTGCTCGGTCTCGATCGCCAGCGTATTGCCGACGAACCAGCGCGCGGTGGTGTCGATGAAGTAGCGCTTCACATCGAGGCTAAGGCCGAAGCCCTTATCGCCGATCGGCACGTCGATCCCGGCCTGCAGCGCGAGGCCAAGCTCGTTCGAGAGGTTGGTCTCGGTCACGCCCAGCGGCAGGGTCGCCGCGCCCGGATCATCGCTCACCCACAGGAACAGCGCCGGACCTGCGCCCACGTAAGGCTTCACGCCGCCGAGGTCGAAGTGATACTTCGCCGTCAGGGTCGCCGGGATCAGCTTGGCGTCCGAGACCAGCTCGGCCCCGGCCGGGAGACCGGCGACGGTATCGACATCGTGCTGGGTGATCCCGGCGATGGTCTCGATCGAGATGTTGTTGGTCACGAACCATTCGATCGCCACCGTCGGCGTGAAATTGTCATTGGCCTCGGTTTGGAGAGTCGCAGGCAGGCCGGGCAGGTTGACGTTGATGTCGGTGATCGCCCCGTCGGGCGCCACATAGGTGCCGAGCACCTTGAACTGGATGTCGCCGGCACGCCCATCCGTATTGGCACTTTCGTCACCCTGTGCCACGGCAGGCGTCGCGGCGAGCGCCAGCATTGCGACGCCAAACATCTGAAATAATTTCATTTTTCTGTCCTCACCGGCAGCAGCGGCCGCCCTCCGCGGCCCAGGATGGTTGCTGCCTGTGGGGGCCGGATAGCCCGAGGATTGCATGGGCCTCATTGATCGGGATCAAAGACCATTGCGCTTTGAGGTCCCATTGCGACATCCATCATGGCGACACTCAGCCCCCCGCAGCCCGCCTTCGGGCTCGAGCAATTCCGCGCCGCGCTGCCGGCCGGAACGGGCGAGGGGCGCGTGGCAGACGGGCTCTGCGCGCTGGGTGAGGCGGCGCAGCTGGCGCGCGGCGAGGAGCTTGCGCCCGATCCCGAGACCGACCGGCTGGTATGGCTCGCCAGCGGCGCGGCCAAGCTGATCGCGCGCGGGGCGACACCCTCTCCGGGCGGGCAGGTGCTCGCCTTCCACTTCGCGGGCGATCTTGTCTCGGTGCTGCGCCAGAAGGACGGCGATTTCCGCCTCGTTGCGCTTACCCCGTGCGATCTGGTGATCTTCCCCTCGGACCGCTTCCTCGACCATGCCCAGAGCGATCCGGCGGTGCTGCGATCAGTGCTGACGCGCTCGCTCCAGGCGCTCCACCGCTCGCGCACGCGGATGATGCAGATGGGGCACAAGTCGGCCGCCGCGCGGCTGGCCGATTTCCTCGTCTCGATGGCCGAGCGGCTCGGCGATTGCACGGCGGGCCCATGCGCCTTCGCGCTGCCGATGAGCCGCCGCGACATCGGCGACAGCTTGGGCCTCACGATCGAGACCGTCAGCCGCCAGCTCACCGAGCTGCGCGAGGCCGGGCTGGTCGAGACCGAGGGCCGCTCGAAGATCGCCATCACAGACCTCGGCGCGCTCGCCCGCATCGCCGGGCGCGCGGGAGCCAAGGCAGGACCGCCGAAAAACTGAACCAAATTTGATCTCAGTCAAACACGCAAGCTCGGGGGCGGGTTAACCAACCTGCCGACGGAAGGGATAACTCAAAATGGAAACAGTCGTTAAGCGGCTGGGCGTGTGGGCGCTTGTCCTCATGGCCAGCATCGCCGCCATCGCGCTTACCCCCGATAGCGGGTTCGCGATCCACATGGGGATCGTCGGCCTTGTGGCGGTGATCCTGATTGTCGCCACGGCCACCAGCTACGACCCGCTGGCAAAGGCCCAGAGCATCTTCAAGATGCCTCCGGCGGCGGGCCGCTATGACGACGACGTGATCCGCTGGGGCGTGATCGCGACGATGTTCTGGGGCATCGCGGGCCTGCTGGTGGGCGTGATCATCGCCGCGCAGCTGGCGTTCCCGCAGCTCAATCTCGAGCCCTACCTCAACTTCGGACGACTGCGCCCGCTGCACACCAGCGCGGTGATCTTCGCCTTTGGCGGCAACGCTTTGCTCGCCACCAGCTTCTACGTCGTGCAGCGCACCTGCCGTACCACGCTGGCGCTGCCCGGCACCGCGCGCTTCGTGTTCTGGGGCTACCAGCTGTTCATCGTGCTGGCCGCGACCGGCTATCTCCTCGGGATCACCCAGTCGAAGGAATATGCCGAGCCCGAATGGTATGTCGATCTGTGGCTGACGGTGGTGTGGCTTTCCTATGCCGCGGTGTTCATCGGCACGATCCTGAAGCGCCGCGAACCGCACATCTATGTAGCCAACTGGTTCTACCTCGCCTTCATCATCACCATCGCCATGCTGCACGTGGTCAACAACCTCGCGATCCCGGTGAGCTTCCTTGGTGCCAAGAGCTACTCCGCTTTCTCGGGCGTGCAGGATGCGCTGACCCAGTGGTGGTATGGCCATAACGCCGTGGGCTTCTTCCTCACCGCTGGCTTCCTGGCGATGATGTACTACTTCGTCCCCAAGCAAGCGAACCGCCCGGTCTATTCCTACCGGTTGTCGATCATCCACTTCTGGTCGCTGATCTTCCTCTACATTTGGGCGGGCCCGCACCACCTCCACTACACCGCGCTGCCCGACTGGGCGCAGACGCTGGGGATGGTGTTCTCGGTGATGCTGTGGATGCCCAGCTGGGGAGGGATGATCAACGGGCTGATGACCTTGAACGGCGCGTGGGACAAGGTGCGCACCGATCCGATCATCCGCATGATGGTTCTCGCGCTCGCCTTCTACGGGATGAGCACCTTTGAAGGCCCGCTGATGAGCATCAAGGCGGTCAACTCGCTGTCGCACTACACTGACTGGACGATCGGCCACGTCCACTCCGGCGCGCTGGGGTGGAACGGGATGATCACCTTCGCCTGCGTCTACTACCTCGTGCCGCGCCTTTGGAACCGTGAGCGGCTCTACTCCTTGCGCATGATCAACTGGCACTTCTGGCTCGCGACGCTGGGGATCGTCTTCTACGCCTCCTCGATGTGGGTGGCGGGGATCACCCAGGGGCTGATGTGGCGCGAGTACGGCGCGGACGGCTACCTCGTGAACAGCTTCGTCGACACCGTCGCCGCGCTCCACCCGATGTACATCCTGCGCGCTGTTGGCGGCCTGATGTACCTCTCCGGCGCGCTGATCATGGCCTTCAACATCTGGATGACCATCGCCGGACGCCTGCGCGAGGAAGCCCCGATGGGCGAAACCGCGCACGACGAAACCGCCGACCGGCCGCTGCCCGTCCCCGCCCCCGCGCTTGCCGCCGCGCAGCCGGCCGAATGACCGCTCAGACAGGGAAACTGACACCATGAGCAACACCGCAAACACCGGTGCCTTCGAGGGCCACAAGAAACTCGAACGCAACGTCACCTTGCTCGCCGCGCTTACGCTGGGCGTGGTGGCGATCGGCGGGATCGTCGAGATCGCGCCGCTGTTCTGGATCGACAATACGATCGAGAAGGTCGAGGGCATGCGCCCCTACACCCCGCTCGAACAGGCCGGGCGCGACATCTATATCCGCGAAGGCTGCTACGTCTGCCACAGCCAGATGATCCGCCCTTTCCGAGACGAGGTCGAACGCTACGGCCACTACAGCCTCGCGGCGGAATCGATGTATGATCACCCCTTCCAATGGGGGAGCAAGCGCACCGGGCCTGATCTGGCGCGGGTCGGGAACAAGTACTCGGATGCCTGGCATGTCCAGCACCTGAAAGCCCCCCGCAGCGTGGTGCCCGAGAGCATCATGCCCAATTACAGCTTCCTCGCCGAGGCGCCGCTGAAGGTGCCCGACGTGGCGGCGAACCTCACCGCCTTGCGGCACGTCGGCGTGCCCTATTCCGACAAGGACATCGCCGCGGCCAAGACCGATCTCGAGGCGCAGGCCAACCCCGAAGCCGACGCGGGCGATCTCGCCGCCCGCTACCCCAAGGCGCAGATCCGCGACTTCGACGGCGACCCCAAACGGGTGACCGAGATGGATGCGCTGGTCGCCTATCTCCAGATGCTCGGCACGATGGTCGATGTGAACAGCGCCGCCGCGCAGGAAGAGCTGAGCGGCAAGCCTCAGGCCGGGGAGAAGGGCAAATGACCCTCTACACCGCCCTGCGCCACTTCGCCGACAGCTACGGCCTGGCGATGATCTGCGCGCTCTATCTGACCCTGTGCCTGTGGCACTTCCGCCCGGGCGCCAAGGCCCATGTGACGGACGCCAAGCACTCGATCTTCAGGGATGACGACCATGACGACCAATAAGCGTATCGACGAGCCCACAGGCACCGAATTCGTCGGCCACGAGTGGGACGGGATCGAGGAACTCAACACCCCCCTTCCCCGCTGGTGGCTCTACACCTTCTACGCGACGATCCTGTTCGCGATCGTCTATGTGGTGCTCTACCCAGCATGGCCGATGATCGACCGGGCGACGGCAGGGACGCTCGGCTGGTCGAGCCGGGGCGATCTTGCTGCCGAGATGCGCGCCGCCGATGCCGCGCGCGCCGGCGTGGTGGCGAAGATTGCCGCAACCCCGATCGAGGCGCTCCCCGCAGACCCGCAGCTGATGCAGGCCGCGGTGTCCGGCGGCGCCGCAGCGTTCAAGGTCAATTGCGTCCAGTGCCACGGCGCAGGCGCGGCGGGCTATCAGGAATTCGGCTACCCCAACCTCAATGACGACGACTGGATCTGGGGCGGGACGCTGACCGAGATCGAATACACCCTCACCCACGGCATCCGCTGGGATGCGGCGGCCGAGACGCGGAGCAACTACATGCCCGCCTTTCAGGGCAGCTTCGATGCGGGCCAAGTGAGCGCGCTCGCGGGGCACGTGCTCTCGCTCTCCGGCAAGGCCAAGCCCAATGCCACCGGCGCGCAGATGTTCGCGGACAATTGTGCGGCCTGCCACGGCGCGGGCGGCGAAGGGCTGCCCGCAGTCGGCGGCCCGGCGCTGAACGACGCGATCTGGCTCTATGGCGGCAGCGCGGCGCAGATCGGCAAGCAGATCCTTGCCCCCCGCCACGGCGTGATGCCGGCCTGGCAAGGGCGGCTCGATCCGGTGACGATCAAGATGCTCGCCGCTTACGTCCACGCTCGCGGCGGCGGCCAAGACCCCGCGCCCGCCGCACCTGCCGCACCCCAACCCGAGGCGGCGAAAGTCGCCGCCAAGTAGGACACCTGAAATGGCGCAAGCCGACGAAATCGACCGCCCCGCTCCCGGAGCGCCCGCCCCCCAGCGCGACTGGGCCGGAGCGCTCGGGAGCGAGGGGGCCGCTGCGGCCACGCCCACGGCGGATGATGGCGCCGGGTTCATGGGCTCTGCGCTCTACGAGGCGGGGCGCACCGTCCACAACAAGCGGATCGACGGGCCCTTCCGGCGCTTCAAATGGGCGATCATGGTGATCACCCTCACCATCTACTATGCCACCCCGTGGATCCGCTGGGACCGCGGGCCCTATGCCCCCGATCAGGCGGTGCTGGTCGATCTGGCGAACCGCCGCTTCTACATGTTCGACATCGAGATCTGGCCGCACGAGTTCTACTTAGTCGCCGGGCTGCTCATCATGGCGGGCATCGGGCTATTTCTGGTGACCAGCGCCGTGGGCCGCGCATGGTGCGGCTATGCCTGCCCGCAAACCGTGTGGACCGACCTGTTCCAGCACATCGACCGCTTCTTCGACGGCGACCGCAACGCCCGCGCGCGGCTCGACAAAGCCCCGTGGACCGCGGGCAAGACCACGCGGCGCTTGGCCAAGTGGGCGGTCTATCTTGCCATCGCCTTCTGGACCGGCGGCGCGTGGATCATGTATTTCGCCGACGCACCCACGCTCACCCGCGACTTCTGGAGCGGCACCGCCGACCCCATCGCCTATGCCACGGTCGCGGTGCTGACCGGCACGACCTTCTGGCTCGGCGGGTTCATGCGCGAACAGGTGTGCATCTACATGTGCCCCTGGCCGCGCATCCAGACCGCGATGCTCGACGAGAAGAGCCTGATCGTCACCTACAAGGATTGGCGCGGCGAGCAGCGCGGCAGCGTCAAGAAGGCGGCAAAGAACCCCGAACTCTACGGCGACTGCATCGACTGCCAGCTGTGCGTCGCGGTGTGCCCGACCGGCATCGACATCCGCGAGGGCCAGCAGATCGGCTGCATCACCTGCGGGCTGTGCATCGACGCCTGCGACCGGGTGATGAAGGAGACCGGGCGGCCGCGCGGCCTCATCGATTACGCGACGCTCGACCAATGCGACGCGGAGCGCGCGGGCGCTCCTGCCCGGCCGGCGTGGAAGGCGCTGCTGCGCCTGCGCACCTTAATCTATTTCGGCGTCTGGGCGGGGATCGGCGCCGGGCTGCTATTCGCGCTCGGCACCCGCACCCACACCGACCTCACCGTCGCGCCTGATCGCAATCCGCCCTTCATGCTCTTGAAGGACGGCTCAGTCAGGAACGCCTACACGCTGCGCTTGCGCAACATGGAAGCGCGCCCGCGCGACATGGAAGTGGCGCTTGAGGGCCTGCCTGCCGGAGCGGTGATGTGGACCGAGGCGATCAGCGTCGAAAACGCAGCGCCCGCTCAGATCGTCTCGGTCCGCGCCAACGAGACCCTTGTGCTGCGCGCCTATGTGATGCTGCCTCCCGGCACCCATGCCGAGGATGACGGCATCCCCTTCACCTTCCGCCTCACCAGCCGCGACGAACAACGCGAAAGCGATGCGCAAGCAACCACCTTTGCCATGCCGGAGGACGATTGATGGCCCGCCCGAACACCTTCACCGGCAAGCACATGGCTGCGATCTTTGTCGGCGGGTTCGCGGTGGTGATCGCGGTCAACCTGCTGATGGCGAGCCTTGCGGTGAGGAGCTTCCACGGCACGGTGGTCGACAATTCCTACGTCGCCAGCCAGAATTACAACGGCTGGCTCAGGCAGGCGGCGGCCTCGAAGGCGCTCGGCTGGCAGGCGGTTCCCCACCGCCGCGCTGATGGCCGCGTGGTGGTCGAGACGCTCGCCGTTCCCGCAGGCGCGGGCATCACCGGAACCGCCGCGCACCCGCTCGGCCTGCGCGCCGACACGCCGCTGACCTTCGTGCCCGATGGCCACGCCCAATGGGTGTCGAACGAGACTGTCGCCCCCGGCCGCTGGCAGGTGCGCCTCGCCATCCGCGTAGGGAACGAAGCCTGGGCCGGGGAGGCCGAGCTAAGGTGAACGCGCCTGTCCTGAACCTCGAAGCCGAAAGCACCCTCGTCACCACCCGGCTGACCGTGCCGGGGATGAAATGCGCCGGGTGCATCGGCAAGATCGAGC
Source organism: Erythrobacter sanguineus (assembly GCA_945878845.1). GTDB lineage: Bacteria > Pseudomonadota > Alphaproteobacteria > Sphingomonadales > Sphingomonadaceae > Erythrobacter > Erythrobacter sanguineus_A. Next base: position 54,883 of record CAMCUB010000005.1, read on the forward strand.
GCGAGCTGGCGAAGACCCCCGGCATCGTCGCCGCGCGCGCGAACCTATCGGCCAAGCGCGTTGCGATCAGCCATGATCCGGCGCTGGACGAAGGCGCGCTCACCGCGGCGCTGCTCGCCCTCGGGTTCGAATCCCAGCCGGTCGCCGACAATCCCCTCGGCAGCGACGATGCGGAGCGCAAGCGGCTGACCCGCGCGCTCGGGGTTGCCGGGTTCGGGATGATGAACATCATGCTGCTCTCGGTCAGCGTCTGGTCGGGGGCGGACGGGGCCACGAGAGGCCTGTTCCACTGGCTCTCCGCCGCCATCGCCATCCCCGTGGTCGCCTATGCAGGCCGCCCGTTCTTCGCCTCCGCGTGGATGGCGCTCAAGCACCGGCGCACCAACATGGACGTGCCGATCAGCATCGGCGTGATCCTCGCGACCTGCATGTCGCTCTACGAGACCATCACCGGCGGCGCGCACGCCTTCTTCGATTCGGCGGTGATGCTGCTGTTCTTCCTCTTGGCAGGCCGCGCGCTCGATGCCGCGATGCGTGACCGGACGCGGGCCGGGATCGGCGCCTTGTTGGGGCGGATGGGCAAGAGCGCCAGCGTGATCGCCCCTGACGGCATTACGCGGCGGGTCGCCGCCAAGGATCTCCTGCCGGGCATGCTGGTGCTGGTAGCCGCGGGCGAGGCGCTGGCGGCGGACGGCGAGGTCGTCGAAGGCCGCAGCGCGCTCGACAATGCCATGCTCACCGGCGAGAGCGCGCCCGAACCTGTCGTCCCCGGATCGGTGGTGAATGCAGGCGCGATCAACATGGGCGCGCCGCTTAAGGTGCGCCTCACCCATGTCGCCGAAGACACCGCGCTGGCCGAGATCGCGCGGGCGATGGACGAGGCGGGGCAATCGCGCTCCAGCTATGTCCGCATCGCCGACCGCGCCTCGCGGCTCTACGCGCCGGTGGTGCATGCGCTGGCGCTCGCCGCCTTTGTCGGGTGGATGATCGCAGGCGCCGGGTGGCACACCTCGCTCACCATCGCGATTGCCGTCCTCATCATCACCTGCCCCTGCGCCATGGGCCTCGCGGTTCCCGCCGCACAAGTCGTGGCATCGGGCGCGCTCATGCGGCGCGGGTTGCTGGTCAAGGACGGCAGCGCGCTGGAGCGGCTCGCCGAATGCGATCTGGCGGTGCTCGACAAGACCGGCACCCTGACCCTCGGCACCCCGCGCGCCGACATCGCCAAGCTCGTCGCGCAGGAGCGCAGCATCGCGCTCGCGCTCGCCCAGACCAGCCGCCACCCCTTGAGCCGCGGGCTTGCTGCCGCGCTGCTGCGCGAAGGCGTGACGCCCGCCGCGGTCGAGGACATCAGCGAGACCGGCGGCTTGGGCCTTTCCGGGCGCTGGCAGGGACTGACGGTCGCGCTCGAAAAGCCCGAGGGTGCCAGCGAAGCCGGGGGCCTCCTCGCCACCACCCTCAGGATCGGCGAGACCCGTCAGGTCATCGCCTTTGCCGATCCCCTGCGCCCGGATGCCGCCGCCGCCATCGCCGCGCTGGCCGCCGAGGGCCTGCCCGCCCGCATCCTCTCAGGCGACCGCGCCGCACCAGTCGCCGCCTGCGCCGCCGCGCTCGGTCTGCCCGCGCAAGCCGGGGCCGACCCCCGCGCCAAGCTCGCCGCTTTGGAGGCGTTGAAAGCCGCCGGGCACCGCCCGCTCATGGTCGGCGACGGCCTTAACGATGGCCCCGCGCTCGCCGCCGCCCACGCCTCCATCGCGCCCGGCACCGCGTCCGACGCCAGCCAGCAGGCCGCCGACGCTGTGTTCATCGGCGAGGCGCTGATGCCGGTCGCCCTCGCGGTCCGGGTCGCAAAGGCCTGCATGCGGATCGTGCGGCAGAATTTCGGTTTTTCCATCGCCTACAACGCGCTCGCTGTGCCGCTGGCGCTGACTGGGCAGGTGACGCCGCTGGTCGCCGCGATCGCTATGTCGGTGTCCTCGTTGGTGGTGATCGCCAACTCGCTGCGGCTGGCGGGAGCCGCGCGATGACCGGCCTCGTGTTCCTCATTCCCATCGCGCTCGGCATGGGCCTGCTTGGCCTCGCAGCCTTCCTGTGGTCGATGCGCGCGGGCCAGTATGACGACATGGAGGGCGCCGCCCACCGCATCCTCATCGACGAGGACCGGCCCGGGGAGGATGCACCGTGAACCTTCTCCCCCTCGCGCTTGCCGTGCTGGTGCCGGTGATGATCGGCCCACTGCCCGCCCCGCCGGGCCAGACGCTGACGACGCAGCTGTGCAACGGTGGAACCATCACCATTCCGATCGGCGACGGTAAGCCCGCGCCCGACCGCGACTGCCACCCCAAGGGCTGCCACGCGGGCACCTGCCGCGAAAAGGACGAGGCAAAACAACCGAAACGGGCAATTTGATCTCGCGCAAAGACGGGGTGTCAGCGCCGCGCTCTAAACGTCTCATGTGGACCTATCACCCCGAGCTGCTCGCGACCCCCGTGCCGCGCTACACCAGCTACCCGACCGCCGCGGACTTCGGCCCGCTGGAACCCGGCACCATCGAGCGCGCCGTCGCAGGCGCCAGCGGGGACATCTCGCTCTATCTCCACATCCCCTTCTGCAAGCAGATCTGCTTCTATTGCGGCTGCAACACCGCGGTCTCGGGCAAGCGCGCGCGGGTCGAGGCCTATTTGGCCGCGCTGCATCAGGAAATCGCGACCGTCGGCAGCCTGCTCCCGCAGGACGCGCGGGTGCGGCGCATCGCCTTTGGCGGGGGTAGCCCCAATGCGATTCTGACCGGCGAGTTTCTCGGCCTCGTCGATGCGCTTCATGCGCACATGCCTCTGTTCGCCCCCGAATGGTCGATCGAGCTCGATCCGCGCAGCCTCACTGCCGAATGGAGCGCTGTGCTCGGCAGTGTCGGCATCACCCGGGCGAGCATGGGCGTGCAGACCTTCGCCGCGCATTGCCAGAAGGCGATCGGGCGCGAGCAATCTCTGACCATGATCTGCCGCAGCACCGACTGGCTGCGGCAGGGCGGCGTCACCTCACTCAATTTCGACCTGATGTATGGCCTCCCCCACCAGAGCGAGGCGGACCTTGAAGACAGCCTCGAGATGACCCGCAAATTGGGCGCGGACCGGATCGCGGTGTTCGGCTATGCCCATGTGCCGCATCTCGTGCCGCGCCAGACGATGATCCGCGAGGGCGACCTGCCCGGCGCGGCGGCGCGCTTCACCATGGCGAGCGAGGCGCACCGCATCCTGACCGCCAGTGGCTACAAGGCGATCGGCTTCGATCACTTTGCGCTCCCCCATGATCCGATGGCGCGCGCCGCGCAGCAGGGCCGGCTGCGCCGCAACTTCCAGGGGTTCACCGATGACCCCTCCGAGGTGCTGATCGGCATGGGCGCGAGCGCGATCAGCGGCTTTCCGGGGCTCCACGCCCAGAACGAGAAGCACACCGCGACCTATCGCCAGCTGAGCGAGGCCGGGCGCCTGTCCGCCAGCTACGGCATCGACCGCTCGGCCGAGGACCAGCGCCGCGGCGCGGTGATCGAGGCGCTCTTGTGCGAAGGCGAGGCGGCCATCCCCGAAGATCTGCTGGCGCAAGTTTCAGACCGGCTCACCCCCTTCACCGACGCGGGCCTTGCCCGCCTGCACGGCCGGCAGCTTGCGATCGCGCCCGAGGGCCTGCCCTATGCCCGCGTCATCGCCGCGCTGTTCGACGCCTACCGCGCCGCCGCCCCGCGCACATTCTCCTCGGCGATCTGACCGCGCGCCCTGCTCTCCTGCGCAGCCCTGTCTTGCAAGCGCCATCATTTGGGAAGATGGTTCTGCCGCAAATCGACAAGCGAGGAGCAAACGGGGCGCGTATAGTCACTATCAGGGGGGGAAATACATCATGGCAGTTACCGATCACGTCGACCTCAATGGCTTCATGGAGGGCGTCAAGAAGCGCAATCCGTATCAGCCGGAATTCGTCCAGGCCGTCCAGGAAGTGGCCGAGGACATCTTTGAATTCATGCAGGATAAGGAGGAGTATCACTCCCAGCAGATCCTGCGCCGCATCGCCGAGCCTGACCGCGTGGTGTCGTTCCGCGTGTGCTGGGAAGACGATGCCGGCAACATCCGCGTCCAGCGCGGCTGGCGTGTCCAGAACAACAATGCGATCGGCCCCTACAAGGGCGGGATTCGCTTCCACCCGAGCGTCACCGAGTCGGTGCTGAAGTTCCTCGCCTTCGAGCAGACCTTCAAGAACGCGCTCACTGGCCTCCCCATGGGCGGCGGCAAGGGCGGCTCGAACTTCAATCCCAAGGGCAAGAGCGTGCGCGAGATCATGCGCTTCTGCCAGAGCTTCATGACCGAGCTTTATCGCCACATCGGCGCGGATATCGACGTGCCGGCCGGCGACATCGGCGTGGGCGGGCGCGAGATCGGCTTCATGTTCGGCCAGTACAAGCGCATCACCAACAACTTCACCGGGGTGCTGACCGGCAAGGGCCTCGAATGGGGCGGCTCGCTGATCCGCACCGAGGCGACGGGGTATGGCGCGGTCTATTTCCTCGAGAACATGCTGGCGACCAAGGGCGAGAACCTTGAGGGCAAGACCGCAGTGATCTCGGGCTCGGGCAACGTCGCGACGCACGCCGCGGAGAAGATCGTGCAGCTGGGCGGCAAGGTGCTGACCCTGTCGGATTCGGGCGGCTTCATCCATGATCCCGACGGGATCGATCAGGAAAAGATCGACTGGGTGAAGACCCACAAGACCCACCGCCGCGGGCGCATCGAGGAATATGTCGAGGCCTTCCCGAAGGCGACCTTCCATGCCGGCAAGACCCCGTGGGGCGTGCCCTGCGACATGGCCCTGCCCTGCGCCACGCAGAACGAACTGCTCGGCGAGGATGCGAAGATGCTCGTCGCCAACGGCTGCCGCGCGGTCTCGGAGGGCGCGAACATGCCCACCGACCTCGACGGGGTGCACACCTTCAAGCACGCGAAGATCCTCTACGCGCCAGGCAAGGCCTCGAACGCGGGCGGCGTGGCAGTCTCGGGCCTCGAGATGAGCCAGAACTCCGAACGCCGGTCGTGGAAGGAGGAGGAATTGCAGCAGATGCTCAAGGACATCATGTCGGGCATCCACAATTCCTGCATCCGCTACGGCGATCAGGGCGGCGGCTATATCGACTATGTGAAGGGCGCGAATATCGCGGGCTTCAAGAAGGTCGCCGACGCGATGCTGGCTTTCGGGGTGGTGTAAGCACCTCGCCGAAAACAAGGGGCCCCGCGCCGTCAGGGCGCGGGGCCCTTTTTCATGGGGCCGACAGGAACGGGCGCAGCGCGGCCTCGGATGCAGCACGCAAGATTTCCGGCGTGGTCGCCGCATGGGCCGCGCGGTGGCCGATGCCCCTCAGGATCGCCGAGAACGCCGCAACCAGCGAGGCGGGCGGCTCCTCCTCGCGCCCCAGCAGCTGGGTGAGCGCCCAGGTGCCGCTCGGATCCTCCATCGCCCGCACCAGCCCGCGCAACGGGGCATGGTCCGCGCCGTTGTAGATCGCGCGCTCGATCTCGTCATAGGCCGCCAGCACCGGCTGGCTCCCGGCGAGTACCGCATCGAGCATGATCGCCAGCATCGCTTGCGGCGCGAAGCGCTGGGCCTGGAACTGCTCGGGATCGCCCCCCAGCGCCTCGCGCTCGTAGAGCCGGTGGAGCGCCAGCGCGAGCAATTCGCTCTTGGTGCCCACAAGATGCACGACCTTGCCGAGCGTCACTCCGGCCTGCGCGGCGACGGCGCGGAAGGTGACCCCGGCGTGGCCCTGCGCGGCGAGCAGATCGGCCGCCGCCCCGGCGACCGCAGCGCGCTCACCGGTGGATGATGGCGGCGGCTCGCGATAGCCGGCCCGCGCCAGCGCGCGGTGGGCAGCGCGTGCGCCCTCCTCGCCAAAGCGCCGGGCGGTGAGCCAGGTCACCAGCGCTGTCGTGGTCTCCTCAAGCAGCGCGCGGTCAATTGCCGGGTTCCAGACCAGCAGGTGCCGCGCCGCCTCGCCATGCGCGTAGCAGGCGATCGTCTCGGCATGCGCGCCGAGCCCGATTACCTCGGCGAGGCGGGTCCAGAATGCGAGGTGGCTGCGCTCCCAGCCCGGCCCCGGCGCATGGCGCGCGGCCATGGCGAGGCGGCGCTGCTCCCCCGTCCAGTCGGCGATGGTGGCGGTGATGAGCGCAGCCTGCATGGCGGGCGGGACCGGCACCTCTTCGAGCGGTGCGAGCGCGGCGAGGCGGTCTGCCATCCACGCTTCCGCCTGCGCCAGTGCGGCCGCCGAGGCGGTCACATACAAACGTTCCATATCGCCAAAGTGATAATGGATCGCCGCCTGCGCCGAATGGGCCTCCTGCACCAGAGCACGGACCGAGATTTGGTCGATCGGCAATTCAGCCCACATCCCGAGCAATGCGTCAATCAGGCGTAATTCTGTCGGTTTCACGGCGATTTCACGAACGTACCTCGACCGCTCCATGACAATTTCGCGCGTCCTGCTCATGGAATTGCAACACCCTCGCCTGTTCCGACCAGCGCGCGGGACGCATTCGGCCTTTGTCACATCGCTTACTTACACGCGTTCTAACTGCACCCCGAATCCGATCAAGGGGGCGCTTGCAGATGTTCACCGACACCACCAGCTTTTCGCGCAATTTCTGGCTTGCCGGCACGGGCCTCGCCGCGCTGGCGATGACCGCTCCGGCACACGCGCAGGATAATGCTGCCGAAGAACCCGCCGAGGACGTGAACGAGATCATCGTCACCGGCTCGATCCGCGGCTCGCTCGAGAACGCGACCGAGACCAAGCGTCAGGCGGTGAACCTTGTTGATGTCGCCACCGCCGACTCGGTCGGCCGCTTCCCTGACGAGAACATCGCCGCCGCCCTCGCCCGCCTGCCGGGCGTCGCGGTGCAGCTCGACCAGGGCCAGGCGCGCTACATCCAGGTGCGCGGCGCGCCCAACCGCTGGACTTCGGTGAGCATCGACGGCCTGCCCCAGACCGGCACCGACGAAGGCGGCGGCGAGCGCGCCTTCCGCTTCGACGCGGTGCCTACGGTGCTGCTGCAGCAGCTGGTGGTCAACAAGACCCTCACCCCCGACATCACCGCCGAGGCGATCACCGCGCTGGTCGACCTGCAAACCTTCTCGCCGCTCGACGATGGCAAGCGCGGCTTCTCGATCACCGGGGACACGGGCTATGGCCTGATGAGCCTTGGCGAAGGCGAGCAGCGTTCGGGCTCGCTGCGCCTGTCGTGGACTGATGATGTCATCGGCATCGCCATCGGCGGCTCGCACTACCGGCGCCAGCAGGTCACCGACAACCGCGAGGCGGGCTACGATGCCAACGGTATCCCAATCGATATCGATATCCGCAATTACGAGCTGACCCGCGAAAACAACGGATTGTTCGGCGCCTTCGAAGTGCGCGCCAACGAAGAGGTCAAATTCTTCGCCACCGCGATCTACACCGAGTTCCGCGACCGCGAAGAACGCCACGCCTATGAAATCGAGATCGGCGAGGCCGCCGCGCGCGGCACCCGCGGGCTGCTGACCGGCAGTCTCGACAACGTCTCGATCACCACCAATTACAACGACGGTCGCTACATCAACAAGAACGTCATCGGTTCGTTCGGGTTCGATTACGAGGGCGATACCGGCGGGATCAAAGCGATCCTCGGCTACACCCGCACCAAGAACACCACCGATCTGCCGCTGATCCAGTCCTCGATCCGCTCGATCAGCGTCGATTATGATCGCACCGCCGATGCGCGCTTCCCGACCGTGCGGCTGTTCCGCACGATCAGCACCGGCGGCGTGTTCTCGCGCGGGGCGGAGCTGACCTCGATCCCGATCACCGAACAGAACCTGCCGCGCACCGTGCTGATCCCGATCGTGCAGGGCGTGATCTCGGATGCCTATTCGGGCAAGCTTGATGCCTGGAAAGAGCTCGGCAATTTCCGCTTCAGCGCCGGTCTCTACTCGACCAAGCGCGATATCGGCGGCAATAATATCGGCATCGGCGGGGTGGTGCCGCTGGCGGCGACCGGGTTTGATCCCAACGCCTTCGCCACCAGCCGGCCGTGGGACACGCAGTTCCCGCTCGGCGTGGGGATCAACTATGTCGATACCCGCGCGATGAATGCCGCGCTGCAGGCGGCCTTGGCGCGCAACGGGATCAACCCGGCCAGTTTCGTGCTGCCGACCTCGTTCTACGATCAGGAAGAGCGGATTTACGCAGGCTACGTGATGGCGCAGTGGAATTCGGGCCCGCTGCAGGTGGTCGCTGGGGTGCGCGCCGAGCAATACGAGATCGACAATGCCGGCACCGTGCTGGTCGGCGCCGCGCCGCGGCCGCTAGCGGTCTCGCAGGACTTCTTCGACCTCTTCCCCAGCCTCAACATCCGCTACGAGGCGACCGAGAACCTGGTGCTGCGCCTCGGCGGCCAGCGCGGCGTGTCGCGCCCGGCCTATGCCGCGATCCGCGTCGGCGCCTCGATCAGCGATACCGCTGCGACGATCGGCGGGGGCAACCCCTTCCTCACGCCCGAGTATACCTGGGGCCTCGATGTTGCGGCCGAGTACTACTTCGCCAGCAACGGCATCGCCTCGGTCACCGGCTTCCACCGCTGGGTCGAGGACGTGCTCTACCAGAGCCAGCAGCGCGTCGGATCGGACCTCTACAACTCGGGCGGGATTGACCGTTCGAACTACCTGCTCGGCTCGACCTTCAACGGCGAGAGCGGCAGCCTCTACGGCGTCGAGTTCAATATCGAGACCCAGTTCGACTTCCTCCCCGGAGCGCTCGCCGGGCTCGGGGTGCAGGGCAACCTGACGCTGCTGGGCGGCGATTTCGAGGCGCGCAATGCCGCCGGCGCGCTGGAAACCTTCGCCTTCCAGGGCCTGTCGGACACGGTGCTCAACGCCTCGGTGTTCTACGAATATGCCGGGTTGTCGCTGCGCGTGGCCTACCAGAAGCGCACCGACTTCCTCGACACGCTGGGCGGGCTGGGCGCGGGCGAGTTCCGGCAGGGCTTCGAGAACCTCGATGTCACCGCGCGCTATGCGCTGACGCCGAACATCACGCTGTTCGCCGATCTCGCCAACCTGACCGACGAGACCTATGTCGCCTATGAAGGCACGCCCGCGACGCCTTCGGAAGTCGAACGGATCGGCGAGCGCTATCTGTTCGGCGTGCGTTTCAACTTCTGACCGTTCCGAGGGGACCAAGCATGGCAATCCGCACCACTCTGCTCGCCGCCGCCGCATGCCTCGCGCTCGCGGGCCCGGCTGGGGCGCGCAACATCGTGCTCACCAATGACGACGGGCTGACCAGCAATGTCGTCGCGCTCTACGAGGCGCTGAAGGCGGCGGGGCATGATGTGGTGGTGTCGGTCCCCTGCACCAACCAGAGCGGCCAGGGCGCGGCGCTCGGGATCGCGCGGCCGATCGCGCCGCTCAAGGCCCCCTGCCTCAACGATGCCGCCGAGGCCGGCGCTCCGGGCGCCGGGCCGATGACCCGCAAGGGCCTGCCGGGCGGGGGCAGCGACTTCTACTATGTCGACGGCACGCCGGTCGCATCGCTGCTCCACGGGGTCGAGGTGGTCGCCATGGCACGCTGGGGCAAGGCGCCCGATCTGGTGCTGTCGGGCCCCAATGAAGGCCAGAACGTGGGCGCGATCATCCTGTCCTCGGGCACGGTCAGCGCGGCGCAGGTCGCCGCGGTGCTCGGCATTCCGGCCATTGCGCTCAGCGCCGGGGCGGGAACCGAAGCGGCGAGCCTCGACAATCCGCAGTCCGATGAAGTCGCCCGCCGTTCGGTCGAACTCGTCGCCCATCTCGAGGCGCTGTCCAAGGGGGCTGCGCTGTTGCCCGCAGGCCTCGCGCTCAACGTCAACTTCCCCGACCGGCTGGAGGGCGCGCGCTGGCAGCTTTCCGAAATCGGCACCTACAACGCCTACAAGGTCGGCTTCACCGCCAACATGGCCGCGACCGCCTCGCCGATGATGCAGATGATGGCGAAATCGCGCGGGGCCGAGATCCCGGCGCTCCCGGGCGTCAGCTTCGACATCAACACCGCCACTCCGGCCGCCGAGCAGATGGACGATGAAAGCGTGGTCTATCGCAAGGCCATCGCGGTGAGCCCGATGCAGGCAGGCTACGCCTATCCGGTGGGGGCGATGGTGCTGACCGGCGAGCAGCTCGCCGCGCTTTTCCCGGCGCAGGGCAAGTAGATGATGCGCAGCCCTGCCCTGCTCGCGCTGCCGTTTGCCGCCCTTGCGCTACTGTCGGCCTGCAAGGAGGCCAGCGCGCCAGAGACTGCGGCCACCGCCAGCCTTACGCCGGTCACCGCCAATGCCGCAGTGATCAAGGACCCGCGCCGGGTGCTGCCGCTCGAGGGCGGGGTCAATTTCCGCGACCTCGGCGGCTACATGACCACGGGTGGCCGGATGACCAAGTGGGAGGTGCTCTACCGCGCCGGATCGCCCGCCGGCCTGACGGCGAAGGATCAGGCAGAGCTCGCCCGCCGCGGGATCCGCACTGTGTGCGATCTGCGCGCCAGCGACGAGCGCAAGGCCGAGCCCAACCCCTATGTCGCCGCCAACGCTGATGTCACCTACTGGACGCGCGACTATGCCGCCGATGCGGGTGACCTCATGAAGGCGCTGGGCGGGCCCGATGCCAGCGCCGAGAAATCGCGCGCCGCGATGATCGGCTTCTACCGCGTTCTGCCCGAACAGCACGCGCCCGCCTTCCGCCAGATGTTCGCCTTCCTCGCCGAGGGCAAGGTGCCGCTCGCCTTCAATTGCTCGGCCGGCAAGGACCGCACCGGCACCGCCGCTGCGCTGGTGCTGACCTTGCTGGGCGTCCCGCGCGAGACAATTGTGGCCGATTACGCGCTCTCGGACGATCTGGTCGATTACATGGCTAAGCTGTCTGAAGGCCCCAAGGATGGCCCCTATGCCGCCCTCGCCCGCTTGCCGCGCGAGGTGGTCGCCCCGCTGCTTGCCTCGGACCCCGCCTATATCGAGGCCGCGCTTAACGCCATGGCGGCAAAGCACGGCTCGGTCGACGCGTTCATCGCCAAGGAGCTAGGGGTGACCCCGGCGATGAAGCAGGCCATCATCGAGAACCTGACCGAGCCGGCCTGATCGCCGCTCTATTGCACGCCCAGCGACGCGGCGGCACTGCGCAGCTGCGCCGCACTTCCCGGGTTGGCCTTCACGGCCGCCTCCAGCGCCGCCTTGGCCTTGGCCGGTTCGCCCAGCGTCATGCGGCTGCGAATCAGCATCACCCAGCCATCGACGTTCTTGGGCTCCTTCGCCAGCCGTGCCTCGAGCTGTTCGACCATGCCTTCGGCCATCGTCCGCTGTTCGCTAGGCTTCATGGCGCCTGCCGCCGCGACGTCGGCTGCCGTCGGACCGCGCAGGTTTGCCGAGGCCTGATCGCCTGCCACCGCGCCCGATCCCGGCGCGATCATGGCGGGCTTGCGCTGGCTTTGCGCTTTGGCGATCCGCGCGGCGACGTCGATCTTGTTGATTTGCCCGACCTGCTCGATCGTGCGCACCAGATCGGCCTCCCACGGCGCGCCCTGCGGCGAATCGCCAAGCAGATCGAGCCACGCGGCAATCGCGCCCTCGTGATCCTTGTCGAGGTCCTTCTTGGCGGCGAGGAAATAGCGCCCGCGCGGGTCCTCGGGGTCGAGGGACAGGGCCTTTTCGAAGGCCTGCAAAGCCTCGGGCGGGAGCGGGTCGCGCTTGCTCGCCAGCACCAGCGTTTCGCCGAGCGCCGACCACAGCACCGCCTCGCCCGGCGCGATTTGGACCGCGCGGCGGTAGGCAGCGGCGGCCTCCTCATATTGGCCCTGGTTGAAATAGGCGAAGGCAAGGTCGCCCCACGGGCCGGCGTCATCGGTAGAGGCCTCGGCGGCAGCGCGCAGCGCCTCGATTCCGCCATCGCCGCCCGTCGCCGCCGCAGGCTCGCCGGACCCGCCGGAGCCCTGATAGATGTTGAACCCGATCGAGCCTGCCGCCAGCAGCAGCGCTGCCCCCAGCAAGACCCAGCCCGCCTTCGATGATCCGCCCTCAGGCAGCGTTTTGCCCTGTCCCATGTGCGCCTCGCTAGCACCCCGCGAAAGACGGGGCAATTCGCTCTGGCATCGGGGACGGTTTTGGGTATGGTGCCTGCTTGGGGGCGATCTATCCGCGAGGGGGGGATAGGTGGGCGAGATTTTCAAAGTGGCGATCATCGGATCGGGTCCGGCCGGGCTCAGCGCTGCTGCGCGCGCTGCGGCGCTGGGGCTGAGCCACGTGCTGCTCGAGAAGACCGACCACCTCTCGGACACAATCTACAAGTACCAGAAGGGCAAGCACGTCATGGCGACGCCCAGCAATCTGGTGCTGCGCTCCGACATCGATTTCGACGCGGGCAAGCGCGAGACGATCCTCGGTATCTGGGACGAGCAGATCGGCGGCCACAAGGTCAATGTGAAGTACCACGCCGAAGCCAAGGCGATCCGCGGCACGGGCGAGGCGATTGCCGGCTCGGTGCAGCAGATCGTCACCCGCGCGCGCGACGGGACGAAGAACGTCAAGGAACTCCAGCGCCACGCCCCGCCCTATGCCATCGAGCTGACGAGCGGCGAAGTGGTGATGGCCGAGAACGTCGTCCTCGCCATCGGCACTCAGGGCAACCCCAACCTGATGCGCTGCCCGGGCGCCGACCTGCCGCATGTGCAGTACCAGCTCGACGATCCCACCGAATATGTCGACGAGCATATCATCATCGTCGGTACGGGCGATGCAGGGATCGAGAACGCGCGCGGCCTTGCCGAAGACCCGGCGCAGCGCAACACCGTATCGATCCTCAACCGCGGCACCGAATTCCCGACCGCCAAGGCCGCCAATGTCAGCGCGCTGATGGCCGATCACGAGGCGGGCAAGCTCACCGTTCGCAACGAGAGCGAGACCAAGGCGATCGAGCCGGGCTGGATCACGCTCACCACCCGTGATGGCGAAATCCGCATCCCCTGTGACCGGATCATCGCGCGCATCGGCTCGGCCCCGCCGCGCGCTTTCGTGGAGGAATGCGGGATCGCCTTCACCAGCGAGGACCGCGGCGCCTTCCCGCGCCTCAGCCCGGTGTTCGAATCGACCGCACCCGGCATCTTCGTGATCGGCGCTCTGGCGGGTTATCCGCTGATCAAGCACTGCATGAACCAGGGCCACGACGTCATCGAGTTCATCAACGGCAACACCGCACTGAAGCCCGCCGACGAGCCGATCATCGCAGCGAAGTTCGCGAACCTTCCCGGTAATCGCTCGACCGAGGATTGGCTCGAATTCCTGCGCGCCAATGTCTCGATCCTCAATGGCATGAACCCGCTCCAGATGCGCGAATTCATGCTCGATTCCGAGGCGAAGTTCTACGCGCCGGGCGAGGTGATCTTCGAGCGTAACGCGCCCGGATCATCGCTGTTCGGGATCGCCAGCGGGTCGGTCGCGGTGGAGGTCAATCCGGCCGACCCCTCGATCACAATCCCCATCGAAGCCGGATCGATCTTCGGCGAGGTCGGCCTGATCTCGGGCCGCCGCCGCGGCGCGACGATCCGCGCGGCGGAAGACACCATCGTGGTCGAGATCTCGCGCCTCGCCGCGCTGAAGCTGCAATCGCAGGTGCCGTCGGCCAAGACCGCGATCCAGCGCATCTCGATCGAGCGACAATTGCTCCAGATGTTCGGTTCCGGCCTCACTCCCAAGGACATCGCCCCGCTCGTGGAAGCGGCGAAGGTCGAGGAAAAGCGCGCAGGTGAGGTGGTGATTGCCGAAGGCGCGGACGACAAGGACGTCTTCATCATCCGCCGCGGCTCGATGGTCGTCGAAAAGGAGATGGGCGGGCGCCCGGTGTTCTTGTCCTACCTCCCCGCCGGGAGCTATTTCGGCGAGATGGCAGTGATCGACGGGAGCGCGCGCACCGCCACAGTCAAGGCCGCGATAAAGTCCGAAGTGATCCGCCTGCCGGCCGAGGGCTTCCTCGCACTGCTCGCCCAGAAGCCCGCCGTGCGCGAGCGGGCCTTGAAGGACATGGCTGGCAGACGCGCCACCAACGCCTTCATCGAGAGCCGCAAGAGCGAATTTTTCAGCGCGGTCGATCTCTATTCGCAGACCGCGCAATTCCTCGTCGACAACGGCATCGGCGAGGCGACCGACGTGCTGCTGATCGACGAGAAGCTGTGCATCGGCTGCGACAATTGCGAGAAGGCCTGCGCCGACAGTCACGACGGCCTCTCGCGCCTCGACCGGGAAGCGGGCAAGACCTATGCGCACCTCCACGTGCCGACTTCGTGCCGCCACTGCGAGCATCCGCATTGCATGTCCGATTGCCCGCCCAACGCGATCAAGCGCGGCCCCGATGGCGAGGTGTTCATCGACGAGACCTGCATCGGCTGCGGCAATTGCCAGCGCAACTGCCCCTATGGCGTGATCCGCATGGACGCCAAGCCGCCCAAGAAGCCGAGCCTCCTCCAGTGGATGCTGTTCGGCAAGGGCCCCGGCCCGGGCGAGGCCTCCTATTCGTGGCGCAAGAAGGCGGCCGAGAAAGAGGGCGGGCAGAAGGCCAAGCAGGCGATCAAGTGCGATATGTGCTCAGGGATCGACGGCGGCCCCGCCTGCGTGCGCGCCTGCCCCACCGGCGCGGCGATCCGCGTCAGCCCCGACAAGTTCCTGACCTTCGCCAAGCTCACCGAGGATATCGAGTGATGGCGACCAAGGCAGCGGGTAATGCAAGGGCCAAGACGGGCGGCACGGGGCGCTTTTCGCAGGACGAGCGGCGGCGCGACAGCGACCATGTGAGCTTCCTGAAACACAAGGGTTTCCGCTGGCTGTGGATCGCGCTGCTGCTTTCGGCTGCGAGCATCGCGGGCTATCTGCTGATCGATCAGGAGCCCCGGCCCAATGGCGGGACGTGGTATGGCTATACGCTCGGCACCATCGGCTTCGGGCTGATCCTGTGGCTCTCACTGCTGGGGGTGAGGAAGCGGCGCATCAATCCGGGGGCGTGGAGCCTAAAGGCGTGGACCTCGGCCCACGTCTATCTCGGCCTTGCGCTTACCGTGGTGGGGACGCTCCACACCAGCTTCCAGATCGGCTGGAACGTCCACACGCTCGCCTATGTGCTGATGCTGCTGGTGATCGCGACCGGGATTTACGGGGTGATCGTCTACGCCACCCTGCCCGCGAGCCTGTCGGCCAACCGCAAGGAGATGACCCGCGCGCAAATGCTCGACGCGCTCACCGCGCTCGACCGCCAGCTTGAGAGCGCCGCGCAGCCGCTGGCGCGCGCTGAGTCCGATCTCGTTATCGCAGCATTGGGGCAAGACGTGTTCTACGGCGGCGCGCTGGCGCGGCTGACCGGGAGCTACCCCGGCTGCAAGACCGCGCGCGCATTGAAGGGCATGGGCACCGGCTCCGAGGCCGAGGCGCGCGTCACCGCCCTGCTCGAGAAACGCCGCGAACAGCTCACCCAGATCCGCGGAGCCTTGCGCATCCGCGCAATGCTGGAGATCTGGCTGTTCATCCACATTCCGCTCACTGTCGCCCTGATCGCCGCGCTCACCGCGCATGTGATCAGCGTGTTCTACTATTGGTGAGGGCGGGCCGATGGCGTTCCTGATCCGCACCATCGACTTCACCGCCGCCGGGCGCGAGATCGTCCGCGACCGGGTGCTCGATCAGACCCGCCTCACGGTGGGCCGCGCTGCCGAGAACGACATCCACCTGCCCGACCTTGCGGTGGAGCAACGCCACGTCGGGATCGACTTGGCGGCTGACGGCACGCTGGCGGTGGCGGCGCTTGGCACGCTCGGCTTCGGGCTCGACGGGCGGGTGGTGACTGAAGGCGTGATCGACCCGCGCACCGGCGGCGAGGTGGCGCTCGGCGCGGCGCGCCTCGCGGTGACGCGCGAGGAGGATGGCAACATCGCCATCACCATCCGCCAGGTGGTCGCCGACGAGGGCAAGATCGACGCCCTGCGCGGCTTCGCGCTCGCCTCCAAGCTGCCCGGCAAGCGCACGATGAGCTGGATCTTTGCCTCCGCGATCATCTTGTTGCTGCTCGCCCTGCCGGTTGCGAGTCATCTGCTGCGCACCCCGGCCAAACCCGATCCCACCGGCAAGACCCCGGGCGCGGTGCTGATGGACAGCGCGTGGACGAGCGGAGAGCTGTCGCTGAAGCACCACGACCTCGCCGACAATTGCGAGAGCTGCCACGTCGCCGCCTTCGAGTCTGTGCAGGACGAGACCTGCCTGTCGTGCCACAAGGACATCGGCGATCATGCGCAAAAGCCGCGCCTCGCCAAGGGGATGCCGCCGCTGTCGGAGGGCGACGCGCTGCAATGGAAGATCGCGCAAGGCTTCGGCAAGGAAGGCCCTCTCGGCTGCGTCGCCTGCCATTCCGAGCACGAGGGGCCGGTGCGCACGCAAGCGGGAAGCGAGGCCTTCTGCGGCGATTGCCACAAGGATCTGGACGCCCGCCTCACCGACACGGCGCTCACCGATGCGCATGATTTCGGCAAGACCCACCCGCAGTTCCGCCCGCTTTATTTCGCCAGCTTCGGCGCGGCGAAGCCCGTGCGCGCGGCGGCGGGGAGCGTGCCGGTCGAGCGTTCGGGTCTCGTCTTCCCGCACGACGTCCACATGAACCCGCGCGGCGGCGCGGCGCGGATGGCGGTCAGCCTCGCGCAATATCGCAGCCCGCTCGAATGCAAGGACTGTCACGCGCCGACCGCCGACAAGGTCACCTTCAAGCCGGTCGAGATGGAGCAGGCCTGCGAGGCGTGCCACTCCCTCGTCTCAGGCCGCACGGCAGGCGGCGGTTTCGGCAAGCTTCGCCACGGCAGCGTGAAGAACCTTGCCGAGGATCTTGCACGGATCACCTCCGGCCCGCGCCCCGCGCTCGCGCCCGGTCGCCAGCGCCCGGGGCAGATCGGCAGCGCCGCGCCCGCCTACCGCGCCGATTTCGGCCGCCCGGTGCGCTCCTATATCGGCTTCTCCAACGCGCTCACGGCAGGCGGGGTGTGCACCGAATGCCACCTGCCCACCACCGGACCGACCGGGCAGGCCGACCTCATGCCGGTCAACTTCCCCGACCGCTTCCTCACCAGCGGCTATTTCAGCCACGCCGCGCACACCAAGCAGAAATGCACCGATTGCCACGCGGCCGACACCTCCAAGGCGGCGAGCGACCTCTTGATGCCCGACCTCAAGAGCTGCCGCGACTGCCACCTCGGGGCGAGCGCGGTGAAGACCGCGAAGATCGTGCCCAGCGACTGCGCGATGTGCCATGCCTATCACGTGCCGGCTGGCCAGTGGCAGGGCCTGAAGCCGCCCAAGGGCCCGCCTCCGCATTACAAGCCGCCGCCCCCTGACAAATCAAAGGTTGCGGCCAAGCTCGCACAAGCTAGACCATAGCAATGGGCGGGGGCGTTTCATGACGGGCCGGGCGGTGCTGATCGCGCAGATGACCGATATTCATATCGGCTTCGCCCCCGATGAAAAGCCCGAGGAGCTGAACCTCACCCGCTTCCGCGCCACCTTGCAGCGGCTGATCGAGGGGCCCAACCGCCCCGATTTCCTCGTGCTGACCGGCGACATCACCGATCACGGCGATGCGGAAAGCTTCGCCAAGACCATCGAGATCCTGCACGCCTGCCCGATCCCGATCCTGCCAATGGTCGGCAATCACGACAGCCGCGAGGGCCTGCTCGGCGCCTTCCCCGGGGTTGAGCCGGCAGACGGTGGCTTCCTCCACTATGTCGTCGATGCCGGGCTGGGCCTCAGAGTGATCTGCCTCGACACGCTCGAGGAGGGCCGCCACGGCGGAGCCTTCTGCGCGGCGCGCGCGCACTGGCTGGCGGAGCGGCTGGCCGAGGCACCCGATACGCCGACGCTGATCTTCATGCACCACCCCCCGGTCGTCGCCGGGATCGATTGGATGGACCCCGCGCCGGACGAAGACTGGATCACCCGCTTCGGCGCGGTGCTGGAAGGCCAGCATCAGGTGCAGGCGATCCATTGCGGGCATCTCCACCGCCAGATCACCACCAGCTTTGCCGGGATACCGCTGGGCGTGACGCCCTCGGTCGCGCCGCTGGTGGCGATGGATCTCAACCCGATCGACAAGGACATGCCCGACGATCGCGAGCTCATCACCACCGAGCCGCCGACCTACGCGCTCCACCGCTGGGACGGGGCAAACCTTGTCTCGCACTACGAGCGGGTCGGGGACTGGCAGGTGCTGGCGCGCTTCCATGCGGGCCTCCAGCCGATGATCGAGGGCATGTTCGCGGAAAGGGAGTAGCTCACCTCCTCGTCATTGCGAGCGAAGCGAAGCAACCCATGGACTGACGACGCGCCAAGGCAAGACGGCGGTCGATGGATTGCCGCGTCGCCTTCGGCTCCTCGCAATGACGAAGTGAGGCTCTACTTCCGCGCGCTCGCCCGTTGCGCGCCCACCGGGGCCAGCCCGACCCAGCGCTTCATGTCGACCTCGTCCGTCACCTTCCACGGCACGCCGCTGCGGGTCATGAACATCCGCTCCATCTCTTCGCGGGTGAAGGGACGCGAGCCCAAGCGACCGAACACCGCCATCTGCCCGCCGGTCTCGTCCACCGCGCGGTCGCGGTCGAGGCCCTTGGACATGGCGATCGCGGGCGTCGGTGTCTTCGCCCAGGCGATCAACTCCGGCATCGGCGCCGGGCTGAAGCCGTAGAAGCCGCGCTGGCTTTCAGGGCTGGTGAGTTGCAGCACCTTCACCCCGTTCTTCCCGTCCGCCACGTAAGCGAACAGCGAGGCATTGGTGGTGCCGACGATCACGTCCTCGGCATCGTTCAATGTCCCGTCGAGCGTGACCCGCTGATAGACTTTCGGAGCACGCGGGTTGGTGACGTTGAGGATTACGAGCCCGTCGCCCTTGGCCGCGACATAGGCATAGGTGCGCGCGATATACACGCGGCGCGCGTCGGCCAGCGGCACCGTTCCTTCGGGCACCGCGACCGGGTCGCGCAAGCTGGTGATGTCGAACAGCTTCACGCCCTCGGCATCAGTCACCCACAGGTAGCGGAACTGCACCGCGCTCGCCCGCGCATCGCGAAGCTCGCGCACCGCGGCGAGCTTGGGCGCGGCTGGATCGGAGAGGTCGACCACCACCAGACCCTTGGCCGCAGTGATATAGGCGATCTCGCCCGCCAGCGTGATGTGCTGCGCGCCGGTGAGCACCCCGCCCGGGTTCCATGCCGTCGAACCATCGGCATAGACCTTGCGGGTGAGCTTGTTGTTGCGGAATTCGCCGTCCGCCAGCGTGTTGACGTTGACGAGGATCAGGCCCTCCACCGCGTCGGTGACGGCGGCGTAGTTGTAGATCGGCTTGAACGCCTGTTCCTGATTGGCGCTGCGCATCGCCTCGGTGTTGCGGGTCGGCGCGATCGGCTGGTTGGTAGCGAGCGCCATGCAGGTCGCGTTGGTGGTCTTGACCGTGGTGTCATGGCCCAGCCCCGAGAACGGCCCCTTGAGGATCCGCTCCGAGGTGCCCTTGTTGGCGATGCTGGCGACGTCATAGGCGACAAACCCGCCCTTGCCTTCGGCCACGAACATATATTCGCCGCGCAGTTGCAGGCAGCCGACGCGGCCCGGCGTGCCTTCGTGGACATTGGCGAATTCCTCGAAGGGATGGGTCTCGCCGCTGAGCTTTTCGTCGAAGGTCTTGCCGCGAGTCCAGTTCTTCAGCTCGCGCCCGTTCTGCTCGACATGGAGCTTCCAGTAATCGGGATAGGCATAGCGCTGGAGGTAGGAGCCGATCACCGCTTGCGGCTCGTCATATTCGGTCACCCGCGTCGCCTGGAACCCGCCTTCCAGCCCGCTCCAAGCATTGAGCCCGACGAAGTTGACGTAATTTGTGCCGAGCAGGAAGAGCTGCGCCATGATCGCATTGTTGTCCTCCTTGGCGGAGAGGTGGCAATCGGTGCAGGTCTTGGTCTCGGTCAGGCGCACGGTGTGCGGGAAGTGCGGCGCGAAGGCCTGGCTGGAGAAGCCGATGGCGCTGATCGGCGGCTGCTGCACATAGATCCGCTCGCGGTTGATATTGGTCGAGGACAATACCAGCGCCGAGGACGACCGGACCGGCGTAATCTGGCTGCCCTTGGTGGTCATGCCCTTGCCCAGCTGGAACATCTCGTCACGCGCGACCTGCGGGTTGTAGGTCGCGAAGTTCCTCGTCTCGCCGCCCTCATAGCGGTGGACGGGGGTCTTCCAGTTGGCCTCGATCGGCAAGTGGCACCCGCCGCACGAGGTCGTCCAGGACAGGTGGCAGGTGAAGCACGCCATCTCCGGCTCGCGGTGCGCGCGGTCGGGTTCGGATATGCCGGTGCCGAATTCGAAATTGCCGGTCTCCGCGCCGTAGCGGCTGACGAGCTTCGCCCGCGCCGCCTTGGCGTTGAACGCCGGGGTGGCGGGATCGACCGAGTCCTTGACGAGGCTCATCTCCCATTCAAGCTTCGGGTCGATGATCGAGCGCTGGATCAGCCTTTGCCTGCCGTCCGGACCCTCGAGCCATTCGAAGCGGCGCTTGCCGTCGGGGTTGCGCAGCAGGGCGAGGTTGTGGCCCTCCGGAGGCGCGGCGGGGCCGCTGGTGCGCAAGGTGGGATAGGCGTCAGCCGTGCCGTGGCAGTCCTTGCAGGTGATCTCGATCGCATTGGCGACCTCGCCATAGATGAGGCCGTTGCCGTGGCTGTCCTGCTCGAAGTGGCAATCGGCGCACTGCATCCCCTTTTCGGCGTGGATGTCCATCAGGTGGACCCCCTTGCCGGGGTTGACGCCGGGGGGCACGAACTTTCCTTCGCCTTCGCGCCGCCATTTCTCGGGATCGTCGGGATCGACGATCGCGCCATCGGCATCGAGCAGATTGCCCTCGCGGTCGCGCTTGAAGATCGCGCGGAAGTTCCAACCGTGGCCGTGATAGTCGGCGAACTGGGTGTCCTTGAGCTCAGGGTTGAGGTCATAGACGTTGCGCAGGAAATCGAGGTCGGCCCAGTTGCCCTTGGGCGCGGCGCCTTCGGGGTTGCGGTCGGTGATCGCGCGGACTTCGGCGGCGGTGGGGTATTTCTGCTCCTTGGGCCACATGAAGGGCGCGTCGGACTCGTAGTCCCACATGGTGTAGCCGAGGAACGAATTCAGGAAGATATTGGGCTGATGCATGTGGCAGTTCATGCACTGGCTGGTCGGGATCGCGCGGGTGAAGACGTGCTGGAGCGGGTGGCCGCTTTCCTTGACCTCTCCGCTGGCGGTGCGCAGCGCGCCGTCATCGAGGTGGTGGTCGTCCTCGCCCTCACCCGGCTGCTTCACCCCGCCGTGGCCGCCGGGCTTCGTCCCGCCATGCCCATCGTCATAGCCCGCCGCGTGGGCGATCTTTTCGGCGATGGTCGGATCGACGGTGATGCTCTGCCCGTCGCGCCCATATTGCGCATAGGTGAGCGAATGGCGCGGCTCGCGGTCATTGGCATAGACCACGTGGCAGGACGCGCAGCCCGAGTGGCGGTAGTCGCCCGGCTGGTCGTTGGTGCCCATGAACCACGTAAAGGGATCGTTGAGGCGGGTCTTGTGGATGTTGAGCGCCGGGATCGCGACCCGCAGACCCGTGCCGGGGCCGCGGTTTGATTGCTTCAAGTCGGGCCGCCCGGGCTCTTCAAGGCGCTGGATCGAGCCCGAGGGGTTGGGCAGGCCGATCTCCGGGAACTGCGAGTTGATCGTGCGCCCGCCGCGCTCGAACACGCGGAACACGTCGCCCGGCGGGATCACGTGCCAGGTGGGGAGCGGATACATCTCGGCGAGCACACCGCGCGCGACCTGATCCTCGGAAAGCTTGCCCCCCGGCCCCGCGCCCGGCGTGGTCATCTTGGCGGGCAAGCCCTCGCGCGTATAGGCCTCACCCAGCAGGTAGTTCTTGAACGGCAGGATCCCGTTATTGTAGCTCGCCCCGCCCCACAGCATCGCGCCGGTCGCCATGATCGAGCGCTCGGCGCTCTCGATTGCCTGAATATGGCACGCCCCGCAGGCATCGCGAGCGACGCGGTAATCGGACGGGTTGATGAACTTCACGAACTCCGGCGATTCCTGATTGAGCAGCGCATAGGAGCGCTTGGGGTTCGCCGAGGAGGGGAAGTGCCAGGACTTGGGATACTTGGGCAGCACGTGGGCGGCATCGCGCGCGGCGACGTAGTCGGGGTGATCGTGCGGCAGCTCGGAATTGCCGCGCACGCTGACATTGCCGCCGTGGCAATCGGTGCAGCCGAGCCGCACTGCGGGCGAGACGTGCATGGTCGGCGCGTCGGTCTTGACGTGGCAGGTGAGGCAGCCTTCGGACTTGCCTTCCATCTCCGCCACCGATTGCCGCTGCGGCGCAGGCGGCGCGATCACGAGGCTGTAGTCGCGCTTGACCGGCTTTTCCTTGTCGGACGCCATCGGGCTGCCCGCAAACAGTGACACAGCCAGCACCAGCGCTGCGGCAATCAGCGCAAGGTGGCGGGCGAAAGGCTGGGTGAGCGCGCGCATCAGTAGGTCAGCACCACGTTGGCGAGGATCGAGACGAATTCCTGTCCGCCCCCGCGGGAAGTGAACAGGTCCTGGAAGCCGTCGCCTGCCAGCAACGTTGCAGCCGACAGGCGGAAGACGAGGTTCTGGTTGGCCTTGGGCCGCCAGATCGCCGAGGCCGAGAGGTCGAAGCCGATCTCGCGCGGGATCGAGCCTTCGTTCCTGAGTACCTGAAGCACCGAGGTGTTCTCGAACCACAGGTGGTTGGCATTGGCGGTGAGGCGAAACTCCGGCGTCAGATCGAAATCCGCGCCCGCGCCGAGCAGCATCAGGCCGGGGTTGTTGAAATTGCTCTGTCCCTGCTCTTTCGAGGAACGCAGCGAATTGAGCAGGCCGTTGCGCCCGTTGACGCTGATGACGCGCCCGCCGCCGGCGAAGGGAATGGTCTGGCGGATCCAGTAGGAGGTGTCCGCGCCCGCGAAGACCGGGTTCTCGAAGATCGCGTCGAACCCGCCTTCGGTGTCGTCATAGGGGTCCTCGTCCCCGCTGGCATAGGCGGCCGAGAGGCGGAAGCGCATCCAGTCCTTGTCATAGCTCGCTTCCACCGCCGCGAACTGCGCGTTGATGTCGGCCGGGCGGTCGGTGAGGAAGGAATTGCGGTCCTCGCCCAGCGCCCAGTAGAAACTGCCCGTCAGGTTCACGCGGCCGATGCGGCCATCGAGATTGTAGCCGAGATAGACGACGTCGTATTCGCGGCCCCTGAGCGTGCCCAGCAAGGCCGGGCGCACCGGGAAGCCGTTGTCGTCGATCTCGATATCATCGGACTCGCGGTTGCGGTTGTAGACCACCGTGATCTGGCTGGTCAGAGCGGGGATCAGGAAATCCTGCCGATAGGCGTTGGCGACGAAGACGAAATCGTCGCGCGGGGTCTGGGTGACATCGTTGAGGCCGCTATTGGTGTCCTTCTCCAGCCGCCAGAAGGCGCCCAGATTGAACTGGAAGCGGTTGTTGTCGCGCGATCCGAACAGGCGCACGCCGAGCTGCTGGTCGTTGAACAGGAAGCCGCGGAAGTCCGACTGGAACGGCTGGATCCCGGCGCGGATTGAGATGAAGTCGAACCGGTCATTGTCGAACTGGCTGAAGTGGTAATCGACGAAGGCTTCCTGCACGCCGAGGAAATCGTCCAAGCGGTGCGAGGGGCGCGAGGGTTCGACGAACAGCACGCGGCGCTCCGGAACGTCGACATAGTTGATGTTGTAGGCCAGCGTGACGCGGTATTCGATCACCGGCGGCTTGAAGGTGGTGGAGCCCTTGAGCAGCGCGAAGCCGGCGATGAAGGTCTGGCTGAAGACCTGGCTGAAGTCGTTGCCGAACACGTCGTTGCGGTCCGGGTCTTCGGTGGTCTGGACGCCGACCGGGATCGGGAAGGTGCGCGGTTCATACACGCTGTCGGAGATCAGGTTGGCGACGAAGAACCAGTCGTCCTCCTTGATCGGCAGCCACGGCACTTTCGCGCGGTCGATCGGCCGGTCGCCCTTAAGGGTGTTCTGGTTGTAGGGATCGAGGAGGTTCTCCTTCACGAGGCCCAGGCTCTGGATCAGCCGCCAGCGATCGGGGATCGGCACCTGCTCGGTCGGGAAGGCCTGCGGGGGCGGGGCGCGCACGGCTCCTGCGTTGTTCTGCTCGATCTTCTCGGGCAACGGCGCGGTGTAGCCGGGGCGCTCACGGCCCTCGATGATCTGCGGGTCGACGGGAGGAACGTCCTGCTCCCAGTCCTGCGGAGCGGGTGCCTCACCGGGCGGCGCAACGGGAGGCGTCGCCTCTTCGGGAGGGGCGACCTGAAACAGCAGCAGGGCGGGGAGCAGCGGCGTCATCTACAGCCCCTGACACACGTTCTGTTCGCTGCTGCCGATGAACGGCGCGAAGGGGCAATTGACGTAGCGCAGCCGCACCTGACGGCTGCCGACTTGCACCACGATCCGGTCAGCGCGGATCGCAGCGGGCGCATTGCCGAGGCTGCCCCCGGCGCGCGCGGCGCCGTTGTGGAGGCCGAGGAAGCTGATCATGTCGTCCTGATCGATCCCGTCGCCCGAGACGCCGATGCCGCCGACCAGCACCCCGCCGCGATAAACGGGGACCGAGCCGGGGAAGATCTGGATGCCGTTCGCCAGCCGCGGCGTGCCGCCTGCGGTGTTGGGGAGGCCCGTGCAGGCGCGCGGCGTGTCCGTCCCGCTCGCCCCGGTGACGAAGCCGAGGTGCTGCGCAAGGTTGCCCACGATCAGCGCGCTCTGCAGCCCGGTCGAGAAAGGGCTGAACTGCTGGATTGGGCGCGAGAACGGCCCGTTGGGCTGGCCCACCTCGCCATCGGGGAAATAGGGCCGCGAGAGGTTGCCGTGGGCGCGGTCGGACAAGGCGAAGCCGCCGGTCAGCGCGGTGGGATCGCCGAGGAAGGTCCGCAGCCGGGTGACGAATTGCGGCACCTCGCCCGCCGTGGCGGAAAGCTCGGCGGCGGCGAAGCTGCCGGAGAAGAAGTTGGCGGTGCGCGCCTTCTGCAAGCTCACGTCGATCCCGAAGATCGGCGCATCGGGCGAGCGCACCAGCCCGAGCACAGCCCCCCGCGTGTCGACCAAGCTGATCGTCACTTGCGCGCGGCTGTCCAATGGCTGGCGGATCTGCGCCCGCGCGTTGCTCATGACGGCGAAAGCTTCCTCGAGGATCACGCGCGCTTCGGCGGCGGTCAGCGGCGCGGCGACATCGCCTGCATCCGTCCCGCCGCGCACCGGATAGCGGTTCGCGCCTGCGCCGTTGGAGAGCACAAAGGCATCGCGGTTGGCGAACTCCGCCGGGGTCGAGGCGCGCACGCCCGACGTCTCGGTGCCGTAGGTCGCGCCTGCGAGCAGGCCTGCGCCGGTGTAGTAGCCCGTCACCGGCACCAGCGCACCCGCGGTCGCGGCGAAGCTTGCGCCCGCAACCGCGCTTAGCTGCGGGTATTCGATATCGGTGTAGCGCAGGCTCGTACCGTCGGCAGTGATGCGGTCGGCGCGGATGCTGACCGGGGCTTCGAAGCCTACGGTGCCCGCAAGCGCAATCGCCTCGTCGACATCGGTGTCGCGGTCGAGGACATTGGGGTCGAAGCCGTAGGTCCCGTCAGCGATCACCCCGATCCCGCCGACGACCACGCCGTTCTGGTAGAGCGGGAAGCCGCCGGGGTCAGCCGCCAGGCCGAGCGGCGAGCGCTTGGGGCCGATCAACCCATCACTCGCCCGCGCGGCGAGGTCGGAGCAGGGGAGCTGGCTGAACTGCACCCCGAACAGCGGGCCGCTTTCGAGCCCCACGGTGGTCGGCGCAGGGGGGAAGTGCTCCTGAACGATGAAGCTCGCAGTGCGGCTTGAGAAGGCGTTACCGCCGCTCGACAGGTACGCGCCGGTGATTGCCTTGGCGATCGCGGCGCCTGCCGAGGGGATGGTGAGGCCCTGCGCATCGCGGCTGGTGCCGTCGGACGCGGCCGGGATGCGCGCGGTCGTCGCCGCGCCGGGCATGGCGAACACGCCAAGCACATTGCCGACCCGGTCGGTCACCGCGATGGTCGCGGACACGCCTCGCCCGCGCGCCTCGGCAGCGGCCTGCGCGATGATCGTGCCGACCTCGGCGCTCGACAGACTTTCAGCGGCGGGGACAGAGAACACCTGCCCGGCAGGCGGCGGAGTGGGCGTGGGCGTCGGCCCCGTCCCGCCGGTCGCGCCGCCATTGCTCGAAGGTCCGCCGCCCCCGCAGGAGGCGAGCACCAGCGCGCTCGCGGCCAGCCAGAAGGTGGTGGTCCCCCCGCGCATCGCTATTTCAGTCGCCCAATCGCGCCCGCCGCCGCCTTCAATGCGGCGCGGAAATCGGCCGGGCGGTAGGCATTGGGCTCCTCGACCGCCTTGTAGGCCCGCGCGATATCGCCGCGAATGCCGGCCGCCGCGCCTTGCGTCACCCGGCCCTCTCTGACGAGGGCATTGAGCAGCGTGTCCACCGCCATCACCGCCTGCACCGATCCGGCATAGTCGGTGAAGCGCGGGGCGGTCGCCTCACCGGCGATGATCGCAATGACCTTGAAGGCGTCGGCATCAGCATAGGCACGCGCCGAGAGCGCTTCGGACAGCGCCGCAGCGCGGGTTGCGAGCGTCTGCGCCGCGCCCAGCGCCTCGGGCGGGCCCGAGCCAAACGCCTTGTGGAAGTCGCGCGCGGCCGCCTGGAACTTCGCCGCCTCGCCCGGCACCAGCGCGCCTGCGACCGCCGAGAGCATGATCATGTTCTCGTCATTGAAGGGCGGGTTGCCGAAGGGGATCGGGCGCCCCGGATTGGTCTCGAAGGTGAGCTTCCTCTGCGGGCCATCGCTGATCGTGCGGTGGCAGGAATGGCAATCGAGGAAGTAGAACTGCGGGAATGCGCCCTCGTAACCGATCTTGGGCTGGGCGAAGAGGCTGGTCGAGCGGCGCACCGCTTCAGCCTGCCCGACCGCCCAGAAGCGCACCGAACTGGGCGAGCCCTTGCGCGCGACATAATCGCCGTCGATCTGGTGGTGCTGCTGCAAGGCGCTGAACAGGTCGAGCTCGAAGGACACGCGCGGGTGGCCCGCGGCCATCATGGCATGGGTGACGAACTGGCCGGGCTTGTTCGAGCCGTAATGGCAATCGAGGCACACGTTGGCGCGCGCCTTGGGATTGTCGAGCGGGGTGAGCCCTGCGGCGATGTTGGAGGCGTGGGTGGCGGGCAGCGCGTAGTGCTCGGCAAGCCAGGTGCCTCCGGAAGCGCCGTGGCAGCTCTCGCACCCGACCCCGTCGGTCAGCGTGAACTTCGCGCCGCGCGCGCCAGCGGGCGCGTTGGTCGCATGGCAGCCGAGGCAGGCGGGCGCGCTCTGGGCGTTTCCGAGCCCGAGGCTCGCGGCGATCTGCTGACCCCTGCGGCCGCCGAGTACGACATAGGCGCGGCTGTGCGCGCCCGAGGGTGAGGAAGGCTCCTGCCAGGTCGCGATCTCGTCCTGCCGGACCACCGCGCCATTGCCCTCGGCGCGGCCATGGCAGGTCGATCCGGCGCAAGTCGCCACGCCCTCGAAGGTTCCTCCGCCGAGCGCGGTCGAGACCGGATAGACCGCGACCAGCGCCAGCACTGCGGCGAGGCGCGCAAGCAGGCGCCGCGAGGGGGCCGGTGCCGCCCCAAGCGCCGCAAACCCGCCGATCAGATCCGCCAGAATTCGTCTCATCCCATCCCCCCCGAGATGCGCGTTACCCGGTCCAACCAGCCCTTGCAGGGCAATCAGCCGCGCCCCCGCGCGATGACTGCCGCTTCATGCAAAGGTTTCGTGGCGCACCGCGTCCCGATTCCCCCGTCAGGCCGACCCCTTCGCCCTTCTCCCAAGCTTGGGGCCGCGATGCAACAGGCAATCATCAGGCGCCGCGCGCCAGCTCAGCCCCCGCTCGCCTCGGATTCGTCTTCAAGCCCCGCGGCGAGCAATTCCAGCTGCACGGTGCAGCCCTTGGCGAGCAAGGCCTCGCCCAGCGCGTCGGCCGCCTCGAAATCGCCTTCGAGCAGCACGAAGCTGACCTGCGCGCTGGTGGCGTTGTCGGGCCCGGTGATCGTGTAGGGCGCGCCCTCGACGATCGGCAGACGCGCCGGATCGAGCGCCGCGACCGTCACCGTCTCGTCGAAAGTGACATCGACCGCCGTGCCGTTCTCGCGGTGGAACATGCGGTAGGTGATGGTGTCGGGCGCGCCGGGCCGCCACAGGCGCACCGTGGCAAGATCATAGAGGCACACCGTGCCCGAGCGGGTGACATCGACATACCACAAGCTGGGGTTGGTGGGATTGCCCTCGGTCTCGCCGCGCACCGCCCCGGTGCGCACGCGGGTGGCGGCGCGCTTGCGGGTGAGCGAGGCGAAGCGGTCGGCGGCGACCTGAGGGCGATCGCCGATGCGGAAAGTGCCCGCGCCCTTGATGACGCGCGTGCCGTTTGCGGTCAGCACGGTGATGACATCGCCCGCCTTCAGCGTGATCGTGGCATTGTCGTCGACTTTGGAGCCGACCGGATAGCGGGTGGCAGACGGCCCGGTGGACTTGACCACCACCCCCGCCATGGCCGCCGTCGGCAGCGCGAGCGCCGCCCCTGCCAGTGCCAGCGCGCCCAGGCGATGCTTGATGCTAATCGAGAACATAGGTTCCTCCTTCGTCAATCGCTGCCATGCGCCGGGCAAGATTGCCTAGCGCTGAATCATCCGGATGGCGAGCCGCGACCGCCTCGGCCAGCGTGCGCGCGGCGGCGGGATCGCTGCCAGCAAGCGCGCTTGCCTCTGCGAGGTGTGCGCGGTCATCCGCCGGAAAATCGGGTGCCGGTTCAAACAGATCGACCGGCCGCGCCCGGCCGCGCAACCGCACCCGGCCCATCGGCCGCCACCAGTCGAGCCCCGAGGCCTCGGCAAATTCGCGGCTCGCCATGACGCTCGAATCGAGCGCCTTGTTGGCCGCCTCGAGCCGCGCGGCGGTGTTCATCGAGTCGCCCAGAGCGGTGTACTGGATGCGCGTCGCCCCGCCGAAATTGCCGATCACCGCCTCGCCGAAGTGCAAACCGACGCGGGTCTTGCCGATCTTCGGCAAATCGGGGTCCATCGCGGCAACCTCGGCGCGGAACGCCTCGCCCGCCTGCCACATCGCATAGCCCGCGCGCGCGGCGCGCATTCCATCATCGGGGCGGCTGATCGGCGCGCCCCAGAAGGCGACCACCGCATCGCCGACGAACTTGTCGATCACGCCCCCGTGGTCGAGCACCACCTGGCTGAGCAGGTCGAGATAGCGGTTGAGCAACTTCGCGACCATTTCCGGCGGGATCGCGTGGCTCATCTTGGTGAAGCCCTCAAGATCGCTGAACATCACGAAGATCTCGCGCTTCTCGCCCCCGAGGCTGAGCAGTTCGGGCCGGTCGATGATCGCCTGGGCGATGTCACGCGGGATATACTTGCCGAGCGCTCCGGTCGCGAAATTGCGCTGCACCGCGCCCGCGGTGCGCGCGGCCACGGTCACCGCGGTGAAGACGAGAATCCATCCGATCAGCCAACCGACCGCGGGCAAGCCGTAGGTATCGACGTTGCGCACCTGCAGGACGAACGGCAGGCCCTGAAAGAAGAACAACTGCCCAACGCCGAACAGCGCCAACCACCGCGCGGGCCATTCGAGCAGCGCGGTCAGGACTGCGATGATCACCACCAGCACCGCCATAGCCCACAGCACCCATTCGGGGATCGGCTGGAGCACCCGGCCATCGAGCATCTGCGAGATGATCTCGGCATGGACCGCGATGCCCGCCGGGACTTCACCGTTGATCGAGGTGAAGGTCGTCTCGACCCGGTCGTAGTCCACGATGTCGCCGCCGATCAGGATGTACTTGCCCGCATACTGCTCCTTGAGGAAGGGCAGGATCTCCGGGTCGGGATCGACGAAGAGGTCGATCTGGGCCGGAGGGAACAGCACCGAATCCTGGAACTTGGGCCGCCGGTAATCGATCGCGGCCTCGTACCCGGCGAATGCTTCGGCAGCGGGCTCGCCTGCCTCCGTCAGCATCACGCGCCCGAGCAGCGGCGGCAGGCCCTCGCGGATGTCGGGCCACACCCGGGTCGCGCCGAAGGTGTTGTCGAGCCTGATGCTGGCGGGCTGCGCGTTGCTGCCCTCGAGCCGCCCCATGAACTGTTCCAGAAATTGCTGCTGTTCGTATTCGATATCGTCCGGGTTCGTCGCCTTGGCGGCGTAGGCAACCGCAACGGGAGTCTTCATCGCGCGCAGCGTCGCGATAAGCTCCTCGTCCTCGTCCTGCGGCTGGTCGAACAGGATGTCGATGCCGATCGCCTTGGGCTCGAAGGTGTCGAGCGTGCGCAGGGTCTTCGCCAGCAGGCCGCGGTCCAGCGGCGAGCGTTTGCGCGCGGCGATCAGGGTCTGATCGGTGTAGACGACAAGCACCACGCGCTTGTCTTCATCGACCAGATCGGCGGCGTAATATGCCCTGAGGTCATAGAGCGCGCGCTCGGCCTCGCTGATCAGCGGGGTGGGCACCGAATCGCCCGGCAGAACCCAACTGTAGCGCGCGATGAATACCGCGAGGCACATCAGCATGAGAGTCAGCCCCAGCTGCACACCGCCTGCCGTGCGGACAGTTCGCCAAGTACGCGCAAGCTGGCCGAACAGCGTCTTGCCGGAGCGGGCTTGCACAGTCTTGTCCATTACCCCCGCCCCCGGCTGCGCTCAGCGCGCCAGTCGCGCCGCGCCGTCGCCGACAACCGCGAAGGCCGACCAGTAGAACGGGTGCGAGGTCTCCGCATCGTCCATCAGCGCGATCTGCGAGGTGCGCAGCGCCTCGGCGGTGCTGCGCCCGTCCTCGGCGAACAGCCCGCCGACCAGCCGCCCGGTCGCATCGAAATCGTCGGGCACCGGCCAGTGGCTGGCGAGCACCGTGCGCCCGCCCGCGCCGACGAAAGCGCGCACCAAGCCGTCGAGCGCGAATTCGCCGCCGCTCCTCACCCCCGCCTCGCGCGCCGCGCCGATCGTGGCGCTGCCCGCAGTGTCGCAGGCCGAGAGGATCACGAGGTCGGCATCGATCCTGAGGTCGAAGATCTCGGCAAAGCTCAGGAGCCCGTCCGAGCCCGCGCCTTTGGCAAAGCTGGTCAGCAGCGCCGGGCGCGGCTGGCAGCCGGGCTGGGGCGCGGTGACGAGGCCGTGGGTGGCGAAGTGCAGGATGCGGAATTCGGAAAGGTCGGGCAGGCTCGCCACCCCGGTGTCGGTGAACGACTCGCCGGTCAGCACCTGCGCGGTGCCGCCGAACTTCGACGCCGCATCGCGCAGCTCCTTGGCCTTGATCGGGTTGGCCCAGATATTGGGCGACCAGGTGCAGCGCTCCCCGGCTTCCAGCGCCGCGCGGGTGCGGGCCGCGCCCGGACTGGCGACGCCGATCGGGGTATTCTCGCCAAGGCCGAGATAGGCGCGCTTGCCGTCCGAAGGCCTCGCCGCGCGCACATCGCGGAAGGCCGACGGGCCGACCGAGGTGCTGACCTGCGTCGTCCGCCCCAGCCACTTGGTGCCGCGGAAGTCGTATTCGTCCGCGCCCTTGGCCTTCATCCGCGCTTGATAGGCGGCCACGCTCGCATCGTCGGTGACCAGCAGGTTGACCGGCAGCTTGAGCAGCGCGCCATCGGGTTCGAACACCAGATGCCTGAGCTTAGGCAGCTCGTCCGCGACGGGGGCGAACAGGCGCACATAAAGCTGGCGCGAAGCCTCAAGGTCGAAGGGATAGGTGTTGACCTGCCCGCCCTCGACCACCGCGATGCTCTCGCGGATCTGGGTCACCAGCGTCTCGAGCTGCCGCGGCGTCGCATCGGCGCGCCACACCCTGGCAGCATCGCGGGTGGCGTAGAGCACATAGGCATCGCTATCGAGCGTCACCAGCTTCACATAGGCCTCGCCCTGCCCGAGCACGGCCTGAAGGTCGGCAAGGCTGATCGCATCGCCCGCGACCGCGCGGTAGCGGGGGTAGGCGGCCAGCTGTGCGAGCACTTCGGCCTGCTGCTGTTCGAGCTGGCCGAGCCGCGCGCGCCGCTCGGCAATCTGGTCGGCAAGCCGCGTATTGGCTTCGGGCAGGCTTTCAAGTTCGATCAGCGAGGCGCGGGCTTGTTCGATCCCGCGCCCGAGATTGGTGGCGGAGCGGAACAGCTGGGCGGCCGCGTCCGTCCCCTCGGACAGCTCGCGGGCGAGCGCGGCCTGCGTCTGGGCGAGACCCGGGCGCTGAAGCAGCTGGCTGGCGGTGAAGACATCGGCGGCGGCAGCAGCAGCCGTGCCGCTGGACGCGTTCCGGTCGGTCAGCAGCGCGAAATAGGGCGTCATCACCGAGCGCAGCGAAGGCAGCGGGCGGCCGCCCGCATCGCCGATGATATCGCGGTAGATCGTCAGCGCCTCGTCGCGCCGGCCGCTGCGGGCATAGAGCCCGGCGAGCTGCGCGCGCGCGCTGCCGAGCGCGGGCGAGTCGGGGTAGACGGACTCCAGCAGGGAGATCGCCTGCTTGTGGAGCCGCTCGGCCTCGGCGCCCTGGCCCGAGCGTTCGGCGTTCTCGGCCAGCTCGCCCAGCACCTGACCACGCAGCCAGGCGACCGAGACCACGCGGCCACCGCGCACCTCGGCAAACCCGCGCTCTGCCGACGCAAGCAGCGCCGGGGCCTCTGCGCTGCGGCCCAACTGGCGCAGCACCGCGGCCTTGAGGTAATCGTGCTGGCCATCGAGCAGCCGCGCGCGTTCGAGCGGGGTAAGGCTGGTCGAATACTCGCCCGTGATCCGTCCGCTCTCACTCGATAGCTGGCCCGCGAGCGCGGTGCCGATGGTGAGCGCTCGGACCTCATCGGCTCCGCCGAACTCGGTGGGGAGCGGCGTATCGAGCAGCGCCAGCGCGCGCGCAGGCTGGCGCTGGTTCAAAGCGTCCATCGCCTCGTAATTGCGCTGCAACCGGGCGAGCACGGGGCTGGTCGCACTCCCTGCGCGGGCGGCAGTAAACAGGCGGCGCGCCTCGGTGAAACTGCCGAGATTGGATTGCTGGAGCGCGGTGTTGAGCTGCGCCTCGGCCGCGCCGGAGCCTGACAGCTCCGCGGCTGACACCGCAAAGAATTCCGCCGCTGCGGCATAATCGCCCGCATTGCTGCGGCGATAGGCCTCGACCAGCGCCTGATCGGCCGCGATCGCTTCAGCCTGCTGGCGCGCAAAGGCAGCGGCATCGGTGGTGCTGGTGAGCGGGATCTCGACCGTGCCGGGCACAACGGCATCGCTCGCCAGCGAGGCGAGGCCGAGTTCCAGCGCCTTGGCGTAGGCGGCAAGGCCCGATGCGGCATAGGTGCGGCCCGCGCGGTTGCCGATCAGCAGATCGGTCGCAAGGATGCTGCCAGCGCGCTTGCACCCAAATCGCTCGACCGCGGCAAGGCCGGGGAGCGCCTGCGGGGCTTTGGCCGCATCGCCGCGGCAATCGGCATCGGCTCCGGCAAAGCGCGCGGGGCCGGGTGCCTCGCCGGTCTTGGGCTTGACCACCCACAGCGTGCCGACCGGCGCGGCGGCATCGCGGCAGACCACCGAATAGCGCCGGTCGAACAACCCTGCGCCCGGTTCGGGCGGCAAGATCAGCGCCTCGCACAGCCCGTTGGAGCCGATCGGGAAGGTATCGCGCAGCGCGAGGCTGGCGCGCGGCTCGGTGCGGGCCGCGCCGGGCCCGGCGACAAGGCTCGCGCCGAGCCCCGCGAGGGCCGCGAGCGAGAAGGCGGTGCGCAGCAGGCTGGAACGACGCGCGCTCATGTCACTGGCCTCCGGTGGTGGTGGTGGACGGGGCGGCAGGCCCGCCGCTGCCGTAGAGCGAGCTGTCACCCCCGCTCGCGACCGGATCGTCGAGCAGCGGGTCTTCGCTGATCAGCGGCGCATCGGGCTGTTCGGGGAAGTCGATGCCGAAGCGCTCTTCCTCCTCGCCCTCGACCGGCGGCGGGGTCTCGCCGCTGACGAGCGCAGGCTCGATCGTGGTCGGGTTGTTGATGTCGGGCGAGACCGGCGGCGGGTTGATGGTGAAGGTGCCGGGCACGAAGGTGAGCGCGTAGTTGCTCCCCGCGCTCAGCGTGCCCTGACGGATCACGAAGCTGGCGACGCCCTCGCCCGGATCGCGCACCAGGCTGCCGCTCAGCAGATCGCCGTTGACGAGATCGCCAGCGGTGATGCTGAAGGTGAGCAGCGGATCAGCCAGACCAAGCGACTTCGACAGGTTGTTCGCGGCCACGGTCAGCGGGCGCGGGGTGATGGTGAGCACGCCGGCGGTGAAGGCGACCGTGTAGTTGCCGCCCGCCGTCAGGGTACCCAGAGTGATCGCGGAGGTGCCAACACCCGTCGTCAGCCCCGCTGCGGTGGCCAGCGCGCCGCTCAGCTGGTCGCCATTGACGAGGCCCTGCCCGCCGACGGTGAAGGTCAGTGCCGGGTTGGCATTGCCATAGACCCGCGAGAAGTTGTTCGCGGTGATCGTGATCGGGCGCGGGGTGATGGTGAGGATGCCCGCGTTGAAGGTCACCGCATAATTGGCCCCCGCCGTCAGCGTGCCCTGCGTGATCGCCGAGGTGCCGACCCCGGCGGTCACGCCCGCTGCCGCGAGCGCGCCGGTGAGCTGATCGCCATTGACGAGGCCCTGCCCGCCAACGCCGAAGGTCAGCGCCGGGTTGGCGTTGCCATAGACCCGCGCAAAGCTGTCCGCGGTGATCGTGATCGGACGCGGGGTGATGGTGAGCGCCCCGGCGTTGTAGGTCACCGTGTAATTGGCGCCCGCGCTCAGCGTGCCTTGGTTGATCGCAAAGGTGCCGACGCCGGTCGTCACCCCGGCGGTGGTCGCCAGCGCGCCGGTCAGCTGGTCGCCATTGACGAGGCCCTGCCCGCCCACCGCGAAGGTCAGCGCCGGGTTGGCATTGCCATAGATCCGCGAGAAGCTGTTCGCGTCGATGGTGATCGGGCGCGGCGTGACCGTCAGCTGCCCGCCGACGAAGCTCACCGCGTAGTTGTTGCTCGCGATCAGCGTGCCTTGGGTGATGCCGTAAGTGCCCACGCCGCTCGTGAGGCCCGCGGTGGTCGCCAGCGCGCCGCCGAGCTGGTCGCCATTGACCAGCCCCTGCCCGCCGACCGCGAAGGTCAGCGCCGGGTTGGCATTGCCGTAGATCCGCGACAGGCTGTTCGCCGTAATCGTGATCGGGCGCGGGGTGATCGAGAGGTTTCCTGCATTGAAGGTCAGGATGTAATTGGCGCTCGCGGCCAGAGTGCCCTGCGTTATCGCGTAGTTGCCGATCCCGGTCGTGACGCCTGCGACAGTCGTCAGCGCGCCGGTAATCTGGTCGCCATTTACCAGCCCCAAGCCGCCGATGCCGAAGGTCAGAGCGGGATTGAGATTGCCATAGATCCGCGAGAAGCTGTCCGCGGTGATCGTGATCGGACGCGGGGTGATGTCGATGTTGCCGGCATTGTAGGTCACCGCGTAATTGGCGCCCGCGCTCAGCGTACCCTGCGTGATCGCATAGGTGCCGATACCGGTGGTCACGCCTGCAATCGTCGTCAGCGCGCCGCCGAGTTGGTCGCCATTGACCAGACCCTGCCCGCCCACCACGAAGGTCAGCGCCGGGTTGGCGTTGCCGTAGATGCGCGAGAAGCTGTTCGCGGTGATGGTGATCGGGCGCGGGGTGACCGTCAGCTGCCCGCCGACGAAGGTCAAAGCGTAGTTGCTGTTCGCGAACAGCGTGCCTTGCGTGATGCCGTATGTGCCGACGCCGCTCGTGAGGTCCGCGGTGGTCGCCAGCGCGCCGCCCAGCTGGTCGCCATTGACCAGACCCTGCCCGCCCACCACGAAGGTCAGCGCCGGATTGGCGTTGCCGTAGATGCGCGAGAGGCTGTTCGCGGTGATGGTGATCTGGCGCGGGGTGACGGTGAGGATGCCGGGCGCAAAGCTGAACTGGTAGCCTTGCGTGCTCAGCAGCGTGCCGAGCGCGGCATTGATCGCATATTGGCCGATCGGCGAGGCGCCGTCCGCCAATGTCGAGAACTGCGCCGCGCCGGTGATGTCGGCGATGCTGTCCCCCGGCAGAAAGCCAGCGATGGTGGCGGTGAAGGCCGGGTTGGCAGAGCCGTAGAAGCGCGCGATGTCATCGGCGGTGACGGTCAGGACCGGAGTGATGCGGAACGCCGCGAAATTGCCGCCGGGGTTGAGCGCGCCATAGGCCCCTGCGGTCAGCACGTTGTAGCGCCGCACGAAATTGCCCGGGCTGCCGATCTGCGATCCGGTCGGCGTGGCGGTGAAGATGCCGAAATGCCCGCCGCCGGTGAGGATCAGGCCGGCATCGCCGTGGAGGTTGATGACCTCGCCGCCAAGCGCGGCCAGGTCGATCGCCCGTCCGGTGCCCGAGGCGGTCAGCACGCCGCCCGCGAGCACGTTGACGTCGCTCCCCGCGATCATCCCGAAATTGCGCGCCGAGATTCTCCCTGCGGTGATGTTCGCAAGGGTGATCGCACCGGTCTGGGCCTGCGGATCGCTGGAGCCGTCTTCGAAGAGGAGGATGATCGAGACCGCGCCGGTGCCGGCATTGATGCGGCTGCCCGCATCCATGGTGATCATCGAAGGCCCGGGCTGGGCAAGGGGCTGTCCCCCGAGGGTGTTGGCGACCAGCGTTACGCCGCTGGTGGCATTGATCGTGCCGTTGATGAGGATCGAGCGCCCGGCATTGCCAAGCACCACCCGGCCGCCAAGCCCGCCAGTCGAGCCGCCATCCCCCGCTATGGTCAGGGTACCGCGCGTATCGAGCTCAACGATCGTGCCGGTCTGCCCCGTGCCCGCACTGCCGATGATCCCGCCCGAAGCCTGGCTCACCTGAAGGTTGTCGAAGGCCGTCGCCGTGAGGTGGTTGGTGACGTTGATGTTGCCGCCGAACGCAGCGATGAGCGAGGGCACCGGGTCGAGCCCGACGCGATCGCCGCGTGCGGTCGCGTTGAGGTTTACCAGGTTGATGCTGCCGCCAGTCACGCTGACGCCAAAGCTGCCCGCCCTGTTCGCGCGCGGGACCGGATCGGCGCCGGTCGCATCGGCGTTGACGACCAGGTCGGTCGCATTGACCACGACCGTGCTGGCGCCCTCGACATCGAAGGTAGAAATGCCTGCGATTGCCGTCCCGCCCGACGCCGTGGCCGCGCTGCTATCGATGATGATGGTGGTGGCATCGATCCGGCCCGGGCCATTCGGGCCGAAGGGGGTGACGCCGCCCTCGCCCCCGACGAGGATGAGCGCCGGCGGACTCAGGCTTCCGTTGCCGCCGCCGTCGACCACATCGTCGAGGCTGATCTTGGCAATTCCGCCATCGGCCGCGCCGCCGATCTGCCCGATTCCGCCGACCGATCGGCCCTGCGCGCTCACCAGAAGAGTTCCGGTCGTGATCGTGCCGTTCGATGCCTCGAGCAGCGCCGTGCCGCCGGCGCCAATGCCGACCGTGCCGCCCTGACCGCCTTCACCATCGGCGCGGATCGCAATCACGCCGGGGGCGCCCTGCGCCGCCGCGCCGACCGTCAGCGCGGTTTCTGTCAGCATCAGGCTGGCCTCGCCGCCGATGCCCGCGCCGCCCACCGCGTTGATCCCGCTCGCCCCGCCGGAGCCGATGGCGATCAGGTCAAGGCGATCTGTGATGATCAGCGTGGAATTGCTCGCTGTCAGCGAGACAGTTCCCGCCGTACCCTCGCCGCCGATCGCGTCTGCGGCGCTGACGGGGCCGCCGGTCGCGCTCTGGTTGATGGTCAGCGACTGGGTGTTGAGCTGCGACGAGGCGAGAGTGACGTTAACCGATCCGCCGAACGCATCGCCGCCCGCCTCGAGACCGGTCCCGCCGGCATTCTCGCCGCCGATCTCGATCGTGCCTTTGCCGCCGACGCCGGCGACGGCGTTGATCGTGGCATTGCGGGCATTGACGCTGATCGTTCCGCCGATGGCATTGCCGCCGATCCGGCCAATGCCGCCGGCCGCCCGGTTATAGAGGTTGAAGGCGCCCTGCAGGGTGGCGACCGAATTGATGACCTCGAATTGCACCGAACCCGAACTGGCACTGCCGCCATTGCCGGTGCCCGAGCCATTGCCGCCCTGCGCCGCGACGGGGACAGTGACGTCGCTGGTCTCGATCGTCAGGTTGCCGTTGGCGAGCACCCGGATCGTGCGCGAACCGCCGAAGGCATCGCCGCCGGTGATGTTGTGCCCCTGATTGAGCGACGTGCCGCCCTGCGCGTAGGTCGAGATCGTGGTCGGCCCGGCCAGCAGCGTGCCGCCGCTGACCAGCAGGGTGACGCTGCCACCCGAGCCCTGACCGCCGGCGCCGCCATCGACCGAGCTGTCGCCGCCAAGGCCCTGAGCGAAGAACTGCAACTGATCGGCCGCACGCGCCGGATCGGAGAGGATGTCGACCGGCAGGTTGATGGCCCCGCCCGTCTCGGCGTTCACCATAACCGTCCCGCCCTGGCCGACCCCGCCGATGCCGTCGCCGCCGAAGGTGCTTTCGCCAAAGCCGCTCGCGTCAAGCATGGCGCTGCTGAAGGACCCAATGGGCGAGAAAGGCGCGGGCACGTTGCGCGCGATGGTGATGCGGCTGCCGGTGCCGGTCGCGATCAGTTCCACAAGGCCGCCCGTGCCGTTGCCGCCTTCGTGGATGGCAGCAAGCCCGCCGGTGCCGATCGCGGTCAGCTGGACCGAGCCGAAGGTCTTGGTCGCGCCCGCGCTCGAGCGGATCCACGCATGCCCGCCCTGGCCATTGCCCGCGGCAAAGTCGGTGACGCTGTTCCCGCCCCGGCCATTGGCGAAGACTTCGGTGTGTCCGGTAACGTTGAGGGTGCCGGGGCCGGGGCCGCCGACGCCGACGCCGACCTGGCCGATATAGGCCTCGCCGCCAAGTCCATTGCCCCCTGCGCCGTCCGCCGAATCGCCTCCCACGCCGCTTGCATCGATCAGCAGATCGCCGTTGATCATCATCGTGGTGCCGTCGACCTCGAGCTCGGCGACCCCGCCGATCCCGTCGCCGCCGGTGCCCAGATTGCTGACGCCGCC
The DNA here is from genome assembly GCA_945878845.1 of Erythrobacter sanguineus. Classification (GTDB taxonomy): domain Bacteria; phylum Pseudomonadota; class Alphaproteobacteria; order Sphingomonadales; family Sphingomonadaceae; genus Erythrobacter; species Erythrobacter sanguineus_A. The sequence continues at coordinate 94,124 of CAMCUB010000005.1, forward strand.
AAAGCCGTTGGCTTCGAGCGTCACCCCGGTCGAGATCAACGTGCCGCCGAGGCTGCCGAGCATGGTGGCCGAGCCGCCCGAGCCGATGCCCCCGATCGCCCCGTTGCCACCAACGCCGGTGGCGCTCAGAATAAGGTCATCGGCAATCACGTCGCCCGCGCGCACGGATACTGCCGCCAAGCCGCCGGTGCCGGTGCCGCCATTGCCCGTCTCGATGACGGACGTGAGACCGCCGCCGCCGCCCAACGCGTTGGCGTTCACGATAACAGTGCCGAAGTCCGCAAGGCCGAGCCCGACCGAACCATTCTGGCCGAGCAAGGCAAGCCCGACCTGAGCGAGCCCGCCTACAGCATTACCGCCCTCGCCTCCGCCGAGCAGGAAATCCCCTGAGCCGCCGCGACCGCCGGTCGCGCCCGCCGACACGAATGCCGATCCGCCCACCGCGATGCTGCCATTGTCTCCGCCCGCCAGCAGGAAGGCGCCGCTGCCGAAAGCGGGATCGGCCTGATTGGGGACGCCGAATGCGCCGCCGAAGGCATCGCCTCCGCGTCCGGCCAGGGTGTTGGTCTGGTCAAAAGCCAGCCCGCCGTCGCCGCCGGCGCCATCGGCAAGGAGGGTGGCATCGCCATCAATCGCGATCCGCGCGGTCTGCGTCAGCGTGCCGCTGGCCTGGAACGCCGCATTGCCGCCGCGCCCGATGCCGCCATTGCCGCCGAACCCGAAGGTCGCACTGCCGCCTTGGCCCGATGCATTGGCAAATCCGCTTCCAGTGATGGAGAGGACGCCGATATTGGCGATCCCGCCGGCAATACCGCCCAGCCCGTCCCCGCCGTTCGCGCCGTCCCCGCCCCGGCCCGAGGCGTCAGCGGAAAAATCGCCCCGGACGAAAATCTGGCCGCCCGCGTCGATGAACGATGAGGCGCGCCCGCCGAGGCCCTCGCCCCCGGTTCCATCCCCGTTGTTACCGCCGCTCCCGCTCGCCTCGAGCGTGAGGTTGCCGGTGATGTCGATGGTCCCGGTGCTGTTGACATTGGCGATCGCCACGCCCGCATCGCCGATCCCGGCACCGCTGGCAGCGTTGGCATCGCCGCCGGTGGCATTCGCCCGCACCGTGGCTCCATTGCCGATGGTGATCAAGCCTGCGCCGTTGAAAACGTTGAGGAAGGCGTTACCGCCAAAGGCGTTGGAAGCGGTGTTGGTGCCAAAGCTCGATCCCGCCCCGGTCGCGCTCGCATCGAGCTCCAGCGCGCCGTTCAGCGTCACATTGCCGCCCTGCACCGAGAAGAACTGCGCCAGCCCGCCGCGCGAGGTGGCCCCGGTCTGGATGCTGGAGCTGGAGGATCCCACGCCCCGCGCGGTGACGGTTGCGTCACCCAGAATTCTCAGAGTGCCGCCGGTGGAACCGATCAGCGCCTGCCCGGCCGTTGCCGAGCCGGCCAGTCCGCTGATCGTTTCGGCGCCGGCAAAGGCATCGGCCGCGACCAGCGCGCTGCCGGAGATGGTCATCGTCCCACCGCCAAAGGCGTCGATGAACGCGATTCCCGCAGTGGCATTGATCACGCTAAGCGATTGCAGGCCCGATCCGCTGACGCCGTAATCCTGGGCCGAGACCAGCACGTCGCCCGAAATCGTGAAGTTCTGGCCGTTGCTCGCGGTCAGCTCGGCATTCTGGCGGCCGACCATCAACAGGTTGCCGAGCACCGAGCTGGCTCTGGTGCGGGCGGTCACCTGGGTGCGGTGCGTGCCGATCGCCAGCAGGCTGGAGCTCGCGGCGAAATCCTCGAGGAAGATATCGGCGCGCGTCGTCGACAGCTCGGAATTGTTGCCGAACCGGGCGTTGATGCCATCGTCGATCGAGCCGCCGTCGACGGAGCGACCGGCCACATTGTAGTTGGCCGAGATGATGATCTCGCCATTGACGACCCCTGCGCTCTGCGCCGGATCGAAGCCGAGATTGCCGCGCAGCAGCATCGAGATCGGGTCCTGCGAGGCGCGCGCGACCGCGTAGATCAGGTGGTTGTCGCCGTTGAGGCCGGTGCTCGACGGGCCGCCGACGGTGCCGTCCAGCGTCACCACTTCGCCCGCCGCGGCGGTGCCGACCGGCACCTGGATGCTGAACAGCCCATTGTCGAAGCTGAGGTTCACCGCCTCGCCCGCGATATAGGCGTGGCTGCCGTTGACCCGCGCGATCCCGCGCATTTCGACATCGGCGGCGACCACCGCGAAGAAGGCGTTTTCGGGCGTGGCGAGGATCTGCGCGCCCGGGTTGATCTGGATGCGCGCGGTCGAGCCTTGTGCGCCCTGCAACTGGAGAAAGGAGCCGCTCTGCGCGAACTGGTCGAAATTGTCAGGCGTCGTGTCGAGCGTCGTCAGCAGCAGCTGCCCGACATCGAAGCTGGCGGTGCTGCCGACCAGAATCCCGGTGGGCGAATAGAAGGCGATGAACCCGCCAATCGAGGAACCGAGGTTCGCATCGAAGATCTGCGAGATCACGTTGCCGTTGATGACCGCGACATTGCCGTTGGTGGACGGCAGAATCCGGTTGAGCACCGCGAACCGGCCATTGATCGAGGCATTGGGGTTGTTCTGGTAGAAGGCGTTTGCGTTCGTTGGCAGGAAATCGAGCGCGTTGCCCGCTGCATCCTCGATGGGCTGCCAGTCGATCACCGTGGTCGGGGAAAAGACCTCGACAGTGGTCTGGTTCGGCACCGTCTGGTCGATATTCGCCCCGCCGAAGGTGACGGTGCCGTTCGCCTGGATGCCCTGCGCCTGCGCGGACGCGGTGCCCAGCAGCAGCCCGAGCGCCAGCGCCGCGCTACCGCAGCCGGTCATCAGGGAGGTGCGCTTTGCGTTGGCTTGGCTCATCTCAAAATCTCCACGGGAACAGGCGTGCGGTGAGGGAGAACAGGAAGCGGACATCGCCTCTGCGCTGGGCAAGGTCGGGGGTCTGGAGCGGCACGGCGACGACCAGATCGCTCTGGATGCCGCGGCCCCAGGCAAAGCGCAGGCCCCCGCCCGCCGACCACAGCCGGTCGGGGTTGGTGCCCGCGCGGCTCGGATCCTCGTTCCAGACAAAGGCGATGTCGGAGAAGAGATAGGGCTGCCAAGCCACGCCGTCGGCAGTCTCGGGGCTCAACGAGCCCATGCGCAGTTCGAAGGCGTTGAGGATGCCGCTATCGCCCAGCACCGCGCCCGGATCATAGCCGCGCCCGATCGAGAAGGAGCCGGCGGCCAGTTCCTCGAAAGCGGGCAACGCGTCGCCGGTGATCTGCGCCTGGGTGTTCAGCACCAGCGTCAGCGTCGGCACGGGGCGGTATTCGATTCCGGAGTTGAGACGCAGCACCAGCGGGGTGGGATCGGCCTCGATCCGGCTCGGTCCGGCGATGCCGCCTGCGAGGCAGGCGAGCGGATTGGCGCGGCAATCGGGGCTCGCCGAAAACACGTCGAGGCCCTGCCGCAGCTCCGCTCCGTAGCGCAGGCGGAGCTTGGGTTCGTAGGGCGAATAGCCGCCCGCGCGCACCACCGAGCCTTGATCCATCATCTCGCCCGACAGCCGCACATAGGCCATCCGCACCCGGTCGCGCGTCAGGCCGAAGCCATTGAGCGATACGTCCTGATCGACATAGTCGAACCCGGCATCGGCATAGAGGCTGCTCGCCCGGGTGCGCACCAGCGGGTAGCTGGCAAAGGCGCTGGCGAAGATCGTCTCGGAATCGACGCTGAACCCGGCGATCCCGGTCGAAGGGTTGGTGCTGCTCCAGGTGAACTGGCCGCCGAGCCGCAGCCCCTCGCTGCCGACGCGGAAATCGTGGCCGATCTGGACGGTCTGCTGCTCTTCGAAATCGAGCGTGGTGAACACCGCAACCGAGGTGCGGTCGCCCATACCGGTGACATCGTAGATTTCGCCCCGCAGCACCCCGCCGTAGCGACCGATCGCGCGCGAGGCGAGGTTCTGGATGTTGAGATCGACTAGCGCGCGCTGGCGCAGCACCGCGACTTCGCCGACCAGATCGCCGGGCGCGCCGCCTGCGGCCGGACGCAGCGACAGCCGCACGTCGAGCCCGGGCAGGTCATCGGCGAGGAGCAGATAGCGCTCGGCCCGGTTGATGTTGAACACCTCGTCAGCGGTGAGCTTTTCGAGGTAGCGCGCCACCAGCTCTTCCGAAGCCCCCGCCTCGCCGCGCACGCGGACCGAGGTGAGGCGGCCGAACACGACCTTGAAATCGGGAGTGCCGTCGGCGAGGCTCTGTTCGGGGATCTCGACCGTGGCGAGATAGCCGTCGCGGCGCAGGATGGCGTTGGCCTCGGCGCGGATGTCGCACAAGACCGAAACCGGCAGCTCGCGCCCGACATAGTCGGCATAGGCGCGCTCGAGCGAGAGGCCGGGGACGCGGGCGAGGCCGTCGAACACGGCGCCCTTCACGGTGAATTTGATCCCGGCATATTCGGGCCGGTCGAGCGCGCAGGGCGCACGCTCGAAATCGCCATCGACGGTCAGCGTCGTGCTGCGTTGCGGCGGGCTCTGGTCGGGGGGCACGAGATCGCTGCGGTTGGGCGGCGTGATGCCTGCCGCAGGGCCGGCCTGCGCCAGCGCGGGTGCGGGAGCCAGGCAAAGCGCGCCAGCCGCGATGGCGGCGGCGCTGGCAAACGAGCGCAGGTGCACGCGCGGCCGGCTGATGTGAGCTTGCAACAAGGTCCCCCCCAAAACTTCAATGACCCGGCCCCCGTCCGCCCGCCGCCCTTGCAGCGGGCCGCGCACGAAGCCCGGACCCTCAAATACACGCACGCCGACCTGACACCCCTCAGTGTCAAATCTGCGAACGGCGACCCCTTTTGTCCTGCAACGCTACTCGGGCGTGCAGCAAAGGCAAGCGCGCAGCGGCCCCGATCCGGCCGCAGCGGCAAGATTGTCGCATTTGGACAAACGGGTGTGTCGCATATGCACAAGCCCGCGGGCGTCGCGGCCGGCGATCAGCTCCCGGAGGCGAGCATCACCTTGGCCGAAGCGCCCGACAAGGCGCCGGGCTCAGCGGGGAGCTTGGCCGGGCGGGCGGCGCCGGGATAAGCCTTCGCCAGTAGCGCCAGCGCCTCGGTGATGCTGGCGTGGAGCGCCGGATTCTCGGCCTTGATCCCCGCGCCCGAGGCAGCAAAGGCGCTCATGGCGACGCGCGAGAAGCCGTAGCCGTCGAGATAGGGCTCGTAGGCATCGTTCTTGGGCAGCTGGCGGTACATTGCGCTGGCCCGCTCGATCATGTCGGCGATCACCCCGGCCAGAACCTTGGCGGCGCTGGCGTCCGACTTGGGCGCCTTGGCCGCCGCACCGCGCAGCGCGGCGATGATCGCGTCATAGGCCTTGTTCACCTCGGCCACCGGCTTGCCCGCCAGCGCCGCATCCGAAGCGGCGGTGAACAGCGGCTTCATGTCCTTGACGCCCAGCGTGGTGAAAGCCGGGTCCATATCGAGCAGCACTTCGCTGACCGGATGCGCGAACATCTCGCCCGCAGCGTCTTTCTTGCCCGCCGCATAGGCATCGCGCGCGGCGACGACATGGGCTTCGGCGACCGCGAGCGCGATCCCGTAGGCGACCGGGTCCTTGGCCGCATCGGCGGTCGCAACGCCGCCTTCGCCCTCGCCGCCCGATGCAGCCGCAGTCGAACCCTCGCCCGGACCCGACCCGCCCTCGCCTTCACCGGCGGCGGCGGCAGTGGCGGCCTCTCCCGCCTCACCGGTCGCACCCTCGCCGCCCGCCTCGCCCCCGCAGGCCGCAAGCAGCCCGCCTGCAAGCGCGGTGCCGAGGCCAAGCTGGGTCCAGAGTTTGAGCGTGCTGTTCATGGGATTGGGCTGTCCTGTGGGTGTGTTGAATTCCGACCAGCCTCATGGCCGAACTGATAATCACTCGCAAGAGCCTTTCGCTGCAGCTTGCGGCTGCCGATGGTGCTGGGCCCGGCCTATCGGCGCTTCATCGATGGGGAAGATTGCCCCCTTCCGAACCTTCCGCATCTCGCCTAACAGGCGCGCCTTGCGCCCGCGCGGGCGCTCCTAACTCGTGAGAGAGGTTTGCTGCACATGAAGACGATCCTGCGTGCCGGGGCCAGCGCCCTGCTGCTCGCCGCCCCCGCTGTTGCCACCGCCGATGAAGGCATGTGGCTGCCGAGCCAGACCGGTGCCATCGCCGAGGAAATGAAGGCTGCAGGGCTGGAGCTTGACGCCAAGACGCTCGGCGACCTCCAGCGCCCGCCGCTGACCGCGATCGCTTCGCTCGGCGGTTGTTCGGCCGCCTTCCTCTCGCCGCAGGGTCTGGTCGCGACCAACCACCACTGCGTTGCGGGCTCGCTCCAGTACAATTCTTCGCCGGAGAACGACTACCTCACCGACGGCTTCCTCGCGAAGACGCTGGGCGACGAACTCCCCGCCGCGCCGGGCAGCCGGATCTACGTGATCGAGGATCTGCGCGATGTCACCGCCGCCATGCTCAAGGGCGCGGACAAGCTGGAGGGCCGCGCGCGCTATGACCGCCTGCAGGCCAACCGCACCGCGCTGATCGAGGCGTGCGAAAAGCAGGCCAACCGCCGCTGCGACGTGCGCGCCTATTTCGGCGGGGCGCAATACTGGCTCCAGCAGCAGCTCGAGATCCAGGACGTGCGCCTCGTCTATGCCCCGGCTGGCGGGGTCGGCAATTTCGGCGGCGAGAAGGACAACTGGCAGTGGCCGCGCCACACCGGGGACTTCTCCTTCTACCGCGCTTACGTCGCGCCCGATGGTTCCTCGGCCGCCTTCAGCAAGGACAACGTGCCCTTCAAGCCCAAGGCGTGGCTCCCCATCGCCAAGGAGGGCGTCAAGGAAGGCGACTTCGTGATGGTCGCAGGCTTCCCCGGCACCACCGAGCGCCTGCGCACGGCTGACGAGGCGCGCTTCTATTACGAGGAGCTCTACCCCTACCAGCAGCGCATGCTCGCCGAATATGGCGACAGCATCGACGCGCTGACCGCGGGCAATCAGGCGGCGACCATCGCCTATGCCGCGACGCTTCAGGGCACCGAGAACTACGAGAAGAAGATCGCGGGCCAGATGGCAGGTGCCGAGGCGATCTCGCTGGTCGCCAAGAAGCAGGCCGAGGAAGAGCTTTTCCGCGCCTGGATCAAGGCCGATCCGGCGCGCGAGGCGCAATATGGCGCAGCGCTCGCCGAGCTCGACAAGCTGGTCACCGACACCAACGCCGCCGCGCTCGCCGATGCCAAGCGCGGGCTGCTCGGACGCGGCCAGCTCTATGGCGCGGCGCGCACGCTCTATCGCTGGTCGAACGAGCAGGCCAAGGCGGACAAGGACCGCGAGCCCGGCTTCCAGGCGCGCGACAAGGCCTTCATGACGCAGCGCATGACGGTCATCGAGCGCCGCTATGTCGAGGCAATCGACAAGCAGCTGTTCGCCGACGCGATCGCAGAATATCGCACGCTTCCCGCCGAGCAGCGCAACAAGAGCTTCGACGCCTTCATCGAGGGCAAGGACCTTGCCTCGCTCTATGCAACGAGCGAGCTTGGCACCACGGCCAAGCGCATGGAGTGGATGGGCAAGACCCCGGCCGACTTCAAAGCCTCGAGCGATCCCTTCATCCAGCTCGCGGTCGCCACCTTTGACGAGGCGATGGCGGCCGAAGCTGCCGACAAGGAACGCGCAGGCCGCGTCCAGAAGGCACGCTCGGCGGTGATGGCCGCGCGGCTCGCTTATGCGGCCTCGCAGGGCAAGACCATGTACCCCGACGCCAACGGCTCGCTGCGCTTCACCTATGGCAAGGTGACGGGCAAGGCGGTCGACGGGCAGGTCTGGACCGCCTTCACCACCGCCGAGGGCATTGTCGCCAAGCACACCGGGCGCGGCGAATTCGATGCGCCCGACAAGATGATCGAGCTGATCAAGGCCAAGGACTACGCCGGCTACACCGCGCCTGCCCTCGGCACGCTGCCGGTCGACTTCATGTCGACGGTCGACATCACCAACGGCAACTCGGGCTCCTCGACGCTGAACGCGCGCGGCGAGTTCGTGGGTCTCGCCTTCGACGGCACGATCGAGGGCGTGGTCAGCGATTGGATGTATGATCCGGCGATCAACCGCACGATCCACGTCGACAGCCGCTTCATGCTGTGGACCATGGACAAGGTCGACGGCGCGACCCGCCTGCTCGAGGAAATGGGCGTCAAGTAAGCCGACCATTTTGAATAAGTATGCGGCGCGTGGGATTTCCGCGCGCCGCCTGCTATTGCTCGCCGCATCGGGATTCCGGGCGGGGAGAGAACAATGCGCGAAGTGGTTGTGGTCGATATCGGCGGGACCCATGCCCGCTTCGCGATTGCCAGCTTTGGCGCGGACGGGGCGATCACGCTCGACGAGCCGGAGACGCTCAAGACCGCCGATCACGCCAGCTTCCAGACCGCGTGGGAAGCCTTCCGCGACCGCAAAGGCGGCACGCTCCCGCCTGCGGTAAGCATCGCGGTCGCGGGTCCGGTCGGCAGCCCCGGCAAGCCCAATCCGGTAATCCGCTTCACCAACAACCCGTGGATCATCCGCCCCGCGCTGATCCCCGAGAAGCTCGGCGCGAACCAATACACCATCGTCAATGATTTCGCCGCGGTCGCCCATGCGGTCGGGCGCGCCGATGACAGCCAGTTCCTGCACCTTGCGGGGCCCGATGTGCCGCTGGGGCGCGAGGGCACGATCTCGGTGCTCGGGCCGGGGACGGGGCTGGGGGTCGCGCATCTCTACCGGTCGGGCTCGGCATACCGGGTGCAGGCGACCGAGGGCGGCCATATCGACTTCGCCCCGCTCGACACCATCGAGGACGCGATCCTCGCCCGCTTGCGTCAGCGCCATCTGCGGGTCTCGGTCGAGCGCGTGGTGGCGGGGCCGGGGATCGTCGACATCTATCAGGCGCTCGCCGCGCTCGAACAGCGCACCGAGCCCGAGCGGGACGCGATCGAAATCTGGAACCTCGGCACCTCCGGCGAGGATTCGCTGGCCGCAGCCGCAGTGGACCGGTTCTGCCTGTCATTGGGCTCGGCCGCGGGCGATCTGGCGCTGGCGCAGGGCGGCTTTGCGGGCGTGGTGATCGCAGGCGGGCTCGGCTACCGCATCCGCGACACGCTGCTCGCCTCGGGCTTTGCCGCGCGGTTCAAGGCCAAGGGGCGGTTCGAGAGCCTGATGGCCGGGATCCCGGTCAAGCTGATCATCCACCCGCAGCCCGGCCTGTTCGGCGCAGCGGCGGCCTTCGCTTCCGAGCACGGAGACGAGGCATGAAGACCCTCGCGGCGCTCGAGGCGCGGCTGGGCGAGCTGCACCAGCGCACGCGGGAAACCCCGCTGTTCAATCCCGTCTTCCAGCTCTCGCTCGATCTCTCGCGGGCGATCGAGGCGGGCGAGACCAGCCTCGATGACGTCGCCGCGCTGGTCGCCGAGCTCGAGTGCGACGGGCTGAAAGCGCGCGCGCGCAAGCTGCGCACGCTGCTGGCGCCGCCCCCTGCCCCCTCGCCCGCTGCTGCCGAGGCGGAGGATTTCGCCGCCTACGCCGCGCGCTGGGAGAACCCGCAGCTCCACGCGGTCTTCACCGCGCACCCGACCTTCCTGCTCAGCCCCGCCCAATCCGAAGCGGTGGCGCTGGCGGCCTCCGCTCCGGGCGAGGTCGACGACAGCGCCTGCGCGGTCCCCGCGACCCGCACCGCAGTGACGCTCGAGCACGAGCATCGGGCCGCGATGGACGCGATGGCGCGGGCGCAGGACGCGCGCGACGTGATCGTCGCCCGCCTGATCGACGAAGCCCGCGAGCGCTGGCCGCAGGAATGGCGCGCGCTTCGCCCGCTGCCGTTCCGCTTTGCCAGCTGGGTCGGCTACGACATGGACGGGCGCACCGATATCGGCTGGCGCACCTCGATCGCCTTCCGGTTGCAGGAGAAGGCCGAGCGCCTCGCGCGCTACACCGCTTCGCTGGAAGCGCTCGACGCGGCCCACCCGCTGCTCGCCACTCTCAAGCCTGCGACCGCCTTTGCCGCCGCGCGGGCCGAGGACTTTGCGGGCGATCTCTCCAGCGCCGAGGCGCTCGCCGCTGCCGCTAACCGGCTGACCACGCACAGCGACGACAACTTGCTCAGCCTCGCGCCCCTGATCGCCGCGCTCGAAGACGAAGCGGCCAGCGCGCCCGAGGCCCGCGCCGTTGCTCTGCTTACCCTCGCTGCCGCCATGCGCGCCGATGGGCTTGGCATGGGCTGGATCCACTTCCGGGTGAACGCCAAGCAGCTCCACAACGCGGTGCGCCGCCGGCTGGGCGGGGATGACGAGGGCGTCGACCTTTCGAGCAAGGGCGCGCTCGCCACGCTGCGCGCGATGGTCGAGAACGCCGCGCCCTTGCGCACCAATTTCGCCGCGCTCGCGACCGAAAGCTCGACCGCGATCCGCCAGTTCCTCGCGATGGCGCAGATCGTCAAACACATCGACGCCGACGCGCCGATCCGGATGCTGGTCGCCGAGTGCGAGCAGCCCGCGACAGTCCTCGCCGCGCTCTATTTCGCCAAGCTGTTCGGGGTGGACGACAAGGTCGATGTCTCGCCGCTGTTCGAGACCGAGACCGCATTGGAGCACGGTGGCCGCTTCCTCGACGCGTTGCTCGCCGAGCCCGCCTACCGCGCCTATGCCCGCGCCCGCGGGCGGGTGGCGGTGCAGACCGGGTTCTCGGACGCCGGGCGCTTCGTGGGGCAGGTCCCGGCCGCCCTCGCCATCGAGCGCCTGCAAGGGCGCTTGGCCGAAGCCATGGCGGCAAACGGCCTTGGCGATGTCGCGGCGCTCGTCTTCAACACCCATGGCGAGAGCATGGGCCGCGGCGCGCACCCGGCCTCGTTCAAGGACCGCCTCGAATGGCCGCTCTCACCTTGGGCGCGGCGGCGGTTTGCGCGCGCAGGCATCCGGCTCGAGCCCGAGGTCAGCTTCCAGGGAGGCGACGGCTACCTGTTCTTCGCGACGCCCGAACTGGCGCTCGCCACGCTCTCGCGGATCGCCGACCTGCGCCCCGCCGAGACCGACCTCGCCGCGCCTGCCGACCCGTTCTACCACCGCACCGACCTCAGCCTCGATTTCTACCGTGCGGTGAAGGAGCATCAGGGCGATCACTTGGCCAGCCGCACCTATGCGCGCGCGGTGACCGCCTTCGGGCTTGGCTTGCTCAACCCCACCGGCAGCCGCGTCTCGCGCCGCCAATCGGACATCAACGCCGACCGCGAGATGAGCCTGCGCCAGATCCGCGCGATCCCGCACAACGCGATCCTCCAGCAGCTCGGATACCCGGTCAACGTCATCGCCGGGATCGGCAGCGCGGCCGATGGCAACCGCGAGGAAATCGCCGCGCTGCTCACCGAAAGCCCGCGCGGCAGCCAGATCCTGCGGCTGGTGCGCGCCGCCAATGCGCTCGCCAGCATCAAGACCGTCGCGGCTTACGGCGAGCTGTTCAACTCGGCCTATTGGGCGAGCCGCACCTATCGCGGGACCGAGGATCACCTGGCCGGAGCCTGCGCCGCGCTCGCCGAATATCTGGTGGGTGACGACCGCACCGGCGTGTTCCGCCGCTTGGCCTCGCGCCTCAGGATCGACGCGCTGAAGTTCCACCGGCTGCTCGACCTGCTCCCCGATGACACCACCGACGCCGACGCGCGCGAGCATGTGCGCCGCCGCATCGGCGTGTTGCAGGCGCTGCGGCTCGCGCTGCTCCAGCACATGTTCCTCAAGGTGGTCGCGGTCCCCGCCTTCAGCCGCGCCAACGACATCAGCCGCCGCGACGTGATCGACATGGTGCTGACATTGCGGGTCGACGAGGCCCTCGCCCAGCTGCGCCGCGCCTTCCCGGTGCGCATCCCGGGCCCGCGCGACTTCCCGCTCGACGAGCCGTCCGACTATCCCGACGGCGGCGAGGAAGGCTACGGCGCCTACGAGCGCGACTTCATGACGCCGATCGCGAAGGCGCAGGAGTTGTCGCTGCGGATCTCCACCGCCATCGCCAATGAATTCGGGGCGCATGGGTGATCCAAGCTTCCCTGACCCACAAGGGAAGAACTGATCGGTCGCGCTGCGACCGCAAGGCCGAACGGCCGCCCGCAGCGACGCGGCCTTCAGGCCGCATGAGCGAGGATTTCGCACGCCGGATGGCGTGCGGAAAACAATCAGCGCGCCGTGCTCCCCCGCGCGATCAGCTTCACCGGCACACGCCTGCGCGCGGCCTCGCCTTCGTCGAGAACCGCTTCGACCAGCGCCGCGCCTGCCTCAGCGGGATCAGGCGCGATGGTGGTGAGCGGCGGGCGGCTGAAGCGGCCTGCGACCAGATCGTCAAAGCCCATTACGCCGACCGCCTGCGGCACCGCCAAGTCGGCCGCGGCGAAGGCCTCGATCGCGCCCAGCGCCATCGCGTCGCAGGCGGCGAAGACCGCGTCGACATCGCCCTGTTCGATCATGCCCCGCTCGATCAACCGGCGCGCGGCGCGGCGGCCTTCCTCTTCGCGGGTGGCGGCGTTGACGGTGGGGGCGAGGCACGGCTCGAGCCCCGCCGCGCGCATCGCCTCGGCATAGCCTTCATAGCGCTCGGTGAATTGCACCTGCGGGGTGTTCAGCGCGCCGAGGAAGCACGGGCGCTTGTAGCCCGCCGCCAGCAGATGCTCGACCGCCAGCCTTCCGGCCGCGCGGTTGTCCGAGCGCACCCAGTCAAGCTCGTCGAAGGGCGAGCCCCAATAGGCGACCCGGCGATCCTCGCCCTCGATGCCGCGGAAATGCTCCCATGCGGCGGCATTGGTGGTGGTGCCGATCACCACCAAGCCATCGGCGCGGCCCTGTTCCTGGTAGTGGCCGAAGAAATCGTCGGCCCGCGCCTGAAAGCTCACCAGCGTCTCGAAGCTCCTTTCGGACGCCGCGACGCACACGCTCCCCAGCAGCGCATAGGCGAAAGGATTGATGCTTGAGGCATTGTCGCCCTCGCGGCAGATCACCACCACTGCGAGCGTGCCGGTCGACCCGCGCCTGAGCCGCGCGGCGCGTTCATCGACGAAGTATCCGAGCGCCTCGGCCGCCTCGATCACCTTGCGGCGGGTCGCCTCCGCGATGGCGGGAGAACCCGACAGCGCACGGCTGACGGTCGGCTGGCTGACGCCCGCGCGCTCTGCGACATCGAAGGATGTCGGCCGTCTCTTGGGTCCCCCGTTCATGGGCGGCACTCTAGGGCGCAAGGTTATCCCCGCGCAAGCGTCAGCGTTCTTTGGCCTGCATTGCTATACGCACTGGAAAAGCCGCCGCGGTTCTTGCAGGTTGACACGGGCGCGCGGATTGTGAACGTTCGTAACAATAATACGCTTTGGGAGAGAGCGACAATGGCAGTAGTTTCAGGGGTTGGGGCACCGGGTGGCAGCACCGCGGGGGATTACGGGCATTCGGGCGCGGGCGACACGCCGCAGGTCGATGCGCCGGGGCTGAACTATTTCGTCTTCGCGCTGTTCTTCATCTTCGGCGGGATCACGTCGCTGAATGATGTGATCATCCCCAAGCTCAAGGAGCTGTTCACGCTCAACTTCTTCGAGGCGAGCCTGGTGCAGTTCTGGTTCTTCATCGCCTATGCCGTGGTCGGCATCCCGGGCGCGCGGCTGGTCAAGAAGCTGGGCTATATGCGCGGTGCGGTCGCGGGGCTGGTGACGATGATGGCGGGGTGCCTCTTGTTCATCCCGGCGAGCCAGACCGCGCTCTTCCCGATGTTCCTGTTCGCCTATTTCATCCTCGCGACCGGCGTGGTGCTGGTGCAGATCGTCGCCAACCCGCTGATCAGCCTGCTGGGGCCCGAGCGCACGACGCACAGCCGCCTGACCTTCGCGCAGGCGTTCAATTCGCTGGGGACGACGATCTTCCCCTATGTCGGCGCGAGCATCATCCTCGGCTCCATCGCCGGCATCACCGCCGCCGAGCTTTCGGGCGATGCCTTGCAGGCCTATCGCCAGACCGAAAGCGCGATCATCACCAGCACCTATATCGGCCTCGCCGTGGCGCTGGCCGTGGTCGCGGGCGCGGTGTGGATGTTCCGCGACCGGCTGAAGGGCGAACGCCACGAGCAGACCAGCCTCGCCGACGGTCTCGCGCTGCTCGGCCGCCCGCGCTTTGGCTACGGCGCGGCGTGCATCTTCCTCTATGTCGGCGCGGAAGTCGCGATCGGCAGCTTCATCATCAACTATCTGGCGCAAGAGGAAATCCTCGGCCAGCCGGAGAGCGTGATCGGCTGGATGGTGACGCTCTACTGGCTGGGGGCGCTGATCGGGCGGTTCATCGGCTCGGCCGTCCTGCGCTTCGTCAGCCCCGGCCTGACGCTCGCCGCGGTGGCGGCAGGCGCGATCACGCTGATCGCCATCTCGGCCAACGGCACGGGTCCGATTGCGGGCTACACCCTGCTCGCGGTGGGCCTGATGAACGCGATCATGTTCCCGACCATCTTCAGCCTCGCCTGCGAGAAGCTGGGCCCGCGCGCGGCGGACGGATCGGGGATCATCAACGTCGCGATCTGCGGCGGGGCGATCATGCCGCCGATGTTCGGCGCGCTGGCCGACGCCACGAGCCTCGCCTTCGCGCTGGTGCTCCCCGCGGCATGCTATGCGATCATCGCCGGGTTCGGGATCTTTGCGAGAAAGCCTGCCTGACCTGCGCGACGGGTTGAATAAGTATGCGCCCTCTGGCGGATGATCCTTCGCGCGCCTAGGTAGGGCGCACCAGAAAAGGGGCCATCCGCCATGAGCTTCACCGCTGACCGCCTGCTGCTGTTCGGAGCCACCGGCGACCTTGCCCAGCGCATGCTGTTGCCGAGCTTGTTTGCGCTCGAGGCGGACGGGCTGCTTGCCCCCGATCTCAAGATCATCGGCACCGCGCGCAGCAGCATGAGCGACAGCGAATACCGCAACTTCGCCCGTGCCGCGCTCGAGAAATACCTCCCTGCCGAGCGCCGCGGGAGCATGGCGGGCTTCCTCAACCGCTTGGCCTACCAGACGCTCGATGCCACCACACTGGAAGGCTACGGCGCACTCGCCGAGAAGGTCGGCACGCCCGAGCGGGGCCTTGCGATCTTCCTCTCGACCGCGCCGTCCCTGTTCGGCCCCACGATCAAGGGGCTCCAGTCCGCCGGGCTGACGGGCGAGACGGTGCGCATGTGCCTCGAAAAGCCGCTCGGCACCGATCTGGCCACCAGCCGCGAGATCAATGACGCGGTCGCGGGGGCCTTCCCAGAGAGCCGCATCTTCCGCATCGACCACTATCTCGGCAAGGAGACGGTGCAGAACCTGCTGGCGCTGCGGTTCGCCAACATCATGTTCGAGCCGCTGTGGAACGCCGCCCATATCGACCATGTGCAGATCACCGTCGCCGAAACCGTGGGTCTCGAAGGCCGCGTCGCCTTCTACGACGATGCCGGCGCGATCCGCGACATGGTGCAGAACCACATGCT
Organism: Erythrobacter sanguineus; assembly: GCA_945878845.1. Lineage (GTDB taxonomy): Bacteria > Pseudomonadota > Alphaproteobacteria > Sphingomonadales > Sphingomonadaceae > Erythrobacter > Erythrobacter sanguineus_A. The sequence goes on from CAMCUB010000005.1 coordinate 109,613, forward strand.
CCAGCTGCTCGCGCTGGTGGCGATGGAGCCGCCTGCGCATTTCGATGCGACCGCGGTGCGTGACGAGAAGGTCAAGGTGCTGCGCGCGCTGCGCTGGGTCGGCTCGAACGAGACCGTCACCGGCCAGTACCGCGCGGGCGCGATCGGCGGGCAGGCGGTGCCGGGCTATGACGAGGAGCTGGGCAAGCCCTCGGACACCGAAACCTTCGTCGCGATCAAGGCCCATGTCGACAACTGGCGCTGGAAGGGCGTGCCCTTCTACCTGCGCACCGGCAAGCGCATGCCCAAGCGCGTGACCGAGATCGTGATCCAGTTCCGCTGCGTGCCGCACTCGATCTTCGCGGGCAAGGGCGCGACCATGCAGCCCAACCGCCTCGTGATCGGCATCCAGCCTGAAGAGAACATCACCCTCTCGCTGATGGCCAAGGTGCCCGGCCTCGACCGCGAGGGCATCCGCCTGCGCTCGGTGCCGCTCAACATCGCCATGCCCGACGCCTTCAGCGGCGCGGTGCGGCGCATCGCCTATGAGCGCCTGCTGCTTGATCTGGTTGAGGGCGACCAGACGCTGTTCGTGCGACGCGACGAAGTGGAAGCGCAGTGGGACTGGGTCGATGCGATCCGCGCTGGCTGGGCGGCGGACGGCTTGACGCCGAAGACCTACACGGCCGGAAGCTGGGGCCCGAGCGCCGCGATCGCTCTTGCCGAACGTGACGGAGTGACTTGGCATGAATGACACCCTGCACAAGGTCACGCAGCGCGTGATCGAGAATTCGCGCGCCACCCGCAGCGCCTATCTCGACCTCATCCGCCGCGAGGGCGACAATATGGGCGAGCGTTCGGCCGTCTCCTGCTCCAACCTCGCCCATGCCTATGCCGGGGCGCAGGAGGATCAGCCCGCGCTGCTTGCCGGGCGCGGCGCCAATATCGGGATCGTAAGCGCCTATAACGACATGCTCAGCGCCCACGCGCCCTATTACCGCTACCCCGAGCGCCTCAAGATCTACGCCCGTGAGATCGGCGCCACTGCGCAGGTCGCAGGCGGCGTCCCCGCGATGTGCGACGGGGTGACGCAGGGCGAGGTCGGCATGGAGCTCTCGCTGTTCAGCCGCGACGTGATCGCGCTGTCGACCGCGGTGGCGCTCAGTCACGCGATGTTCGACGGGGCGCTGCTTCTCGGCATCTGCGACAAGATCGTGCCCGGCCTCTTGATGGGGGCGCTGCGCTTCGGCCACCTGCCGATGATCTTCGTCCCCGGCGGGCCGATGCCGACCGGCATTCCCAACAAGGAAAAGCAGCGCATCCGCCAGCTCTATGCCGAAGGCAAGGCGACCCGGGCCGAGCTGCTGGCGAGCGAGATGGGCAGCTACCACTCGCAAGGCACCTGCACCTTCTTCGGCACCGCCAATTCCAACCAGATGATGATGGAGATGATGGGGCTGCACGTTCCCAATTCCGCCTTCATCAACCCCGGTACTAAGCTGCGGCAGGCATTGGACCGCGCCGCCATGCACCGCGTGGCGGAGATCGGGCGTAAGACGGACGACTACCGCCCGCTCGGCCTCGTGGTTGACGAGAAGGCGGTGGTGAACGCGGCTGTCGGCCTGCTCGCCACCGGCGGCTCGACCAATCACGCGATCCACCTGCCCGCCATGGCGCGCGCGGCGGGGGTGATCTTCGACTGGAACGACCTTTCGGAACTCTCCAGCGCCGTCCCGCTGATCGCGCAGGTCTATCCCAATGGCGCGGGCGACGTGAACCACTTCCACAATGCGGGCGGCATGGGCTTCGTCATCGGCGAGCTGCTTGAGGCGGGGCTGGCGCACGCAGACATCCTGACCGTGGCGGGCGGCGGTTTTGCCGATTACGCCAAGGAGCCGGGGCTGGAGGGCGAGGATCTGGTGTGGCGCGAGGTCGGGCCTTCGGGCGACGACACGATGCTCCGCCCGGTCGCCAATCCGTTCAAGCATGATGGGGGCATGCGCCTCCTCGAAGGCAATCTTGGCCGCGCCTGCTTCAAGACCTCGGCGGTGGACGAGGCGCGCTGGACGGTCGAGGCACCCTGCCGCGTGTTCGAGGATCAACCGAGTGTCGCCGCCGCCTTCAAGGCGGGCGAGCTGGACCGCGACGTTGTGGTCGTCGTCCGCTTCCAGGGCCCGCGCGCCAACGGGATGCCCGAACTCCACAAGCTCACCCCGCCATTGGGCGTGTTGCAGGACCGCGGGTTCAAGGTCGCGCTCGTCACCGATGGCCGCATGTCGGGCGCGTCGGGCAAGGTGCCCGCGGCGATCCACTGCACCCCCGAAGCGTTTGCAGGAGCAGGGGGCGTCGGCGGTCCGCTCGCGCGGCTGCGCGACGGCGATGTCGTGAGAGTGTGTGCAACAACGGGCGAGCTTTCAACCACCGCCGACCTCGCCTCGCGCAAGCCCGTCGCCGATCCGCAATCCGACATGGGAACGGGCCGCGAATTGTTCGGCATGTTGCGCCGCTTTGCCGATGGCGCAGAAGCAGGCGCCAGCGCGATGCTGGCCACCGGAGGAATGTGATGAATATCGACGCCATCATGCGCACCGCGCCGGTGATCCCGGTGATCGTGATCGAGGACGAGGCGCACGCCGTGCCGCTTGCCGAGGCGCTGGTCGCAGGGGGATTGCGGGTGCTCGAAGTCACGCTGCGCACGCCTGCCGCGCTGGGCGCGATCCGGGCGATGAAGCAGGTGCCGGGCGCGATTGTCGGCGCGGGAACGGTCACCAACCCGCGCGATCTGGACGCGGCGCTGGAAGCGGGGAGCGAGTTCATCGTCTCTCCCGGCCTCACCGAACCGCTCGGCATGGCGGCGATTGCCGCGGGCGTGCCGTTCCTCCCCGGCATCGCCAACGCGGGCGACATCATGCGCGGGCTCGACCTCGGGCTCGACCGCTTCAAGTTCTTCCCGGCGATGGCAGCGGGCGGACTCCCCGCGCTGAAGGCCCTAGCCGCGCCCTTCGGCAATGTCCGCTTCTGCCCGACCGGCGGGATCAGCCTCGAGAACGCGTCCGAGTGGCTGGCGTTCGAGCCCGTGTTGTGCGTCGGCGGCAGCTGGGTCTCGCCGAAGGGTGCGCCCGACAAGGCGGTGGTTGAGCGGCTGGCGAAAGAGGCTTTCGGGCTGCGGTAGACCAAGTCTCTCGCGCAAAACAACTTTCCTACACGCCGGGAAGCTGACAGGCTCCTGGAATGATCGGCCTCGCCCCCTCCCTGCCCCGCAAGACCGGCACACGGGGCAGAAGGCTTTTTTGCATTTATACAGTGTTTCATTGTCTCCAACAGCCGGGCGGCCGGACGACGAATCGGAGGCCTGCTCAGTCCTTCGCCAGCAACCACCCGAACACCTCGGGCAGGCGCGCGGCCCAGGCGTTCTCCTCGTGCTCGGCGCCTTCGTAGACCCGGCTCTCCCAGTCGCGGCCCTTCTGCCAGCCCGCCGCGGCGAACTGCGCGTCGACGACCTGCTGGTAGGGCGCGTAGAACTGGTCGAGCGTCGCCGTGCCATGGTCCATCCACACCCGCCGCCCATCGGGCGCGCCGAGCCGCGCGGCGAACCAGCCGTCCCACAGTGCCTTGAGCGCGGCCTCGTCGGCCACGATCGCGCGCGGATCGACCGCAGGCCAGTGCGAGGAGACGCAGCCCGCACGGCCGAACACCTCCGGGCGTTCGAGGAAGGCGTAGCAGCTCATCAGCCCGCCCATCGAGGAGCCGACGATCGCGGTGTCGTCGCGCCCGCTGCGGGTGCGGAAGGAGGTGTCGACCCAGCTCTTGAGCGGCCCCGCGATCCACGCGAGGTAGCGGTTCGAGATCACCCCGCCCGTGGTCATGCCATCGATCTGCGCGCGCAGGTTGCCGCTGGTCATGTCGTAGAGACTGCGCGGCAGGTATTGCCGGTGCCGGTCGCGGCCCGGCGCCCAGATGCCGATCATGATGTGCGGTTCAACATTGCCGCTCCGCACAGCCGCCAGCATCGCCTTGTCGGCGGCCCAGATCTTGTTGAAGTTGCTGTTCTTCACATCGAACAGATTGTGCCCGTCATGCATGTAGAGCACCGGGTAGCGCTGCTCGCCCGCATCGTAGCCGGGCGGCAGCCAGATCGAGAGCCGCTGTTCGGGCAGGCCTTCGGCAGCGACGCGCTCGTACTCGATCAGGCGTCCTTCATCCGCAGCAGCCAGCGGCATGGCGAAGCCGATCATTGCGGCGAGCGCTGCGAGCAGTCGGTTCATCTCTGTCTCTCCCTCACGCCCTTATCGCGAGGGAAGACAGGAGGTTCAAGCCCCGGCGGCAGCGCCTTGCGCGAGGAGCATCGCGCCGGTGATCCCGCTCTCGGTGCCGAGGCGCGGGGCGATGATGCGGTGGCGCGCTCCGCCGGGGAGGTAGCCGGCGTCAAGCTCGCGGGCGCGTGCGGCGATGCGCTCGACGAGGCCGGGGGTCTGCGCCACCCCGCCGCCGATCACCACCTCCTCCACCGCCACGCTGGCGAAGAGGACGTGGCAGGCCTGCGCCACATAGTCGGCGATGATCGCGTGGGCCGCGTGATCGGCGCCAAGCTCGGAGAGCGAGGCGCCCCAGCGCGCCATCACCGCGGGGCCGCTGGCGAGCCCCTCAAGGCAGTCGCCGTGATGCGGGCAAGTGCCGGCAAAGTCGCGATCGTTGGGATGGCGACGCGGGTAGATATGGCCGACCTCGGGGTGGGCCATGCCGTGGACCGGACGGCCATCGAGCACCAGCCCGCCGCCGATGCCGGTGCCGATGGTGATATAGGCGAGGCTCCCGCCTTCCGCTCCTCCGCGAGCGATGTGCTCTGCGAGTGCGGCAGCGTTGACGTCGGTATCGAAGCCGACCGGCACGCCGCCAAGCGAGCGGGCGAGGTGGCGGGCGACGTCTGTGCCCGCCCAGCCGGGCTTGGGGGTGGTGGTGATGAAGCCCCACTCGGGCGAGGCGTGGTCGAGCTCGACGGGACCGAAGCTGCCGATCCCCAGCCCGGTCAGCGGGCCATGGCTGCCCAGCCACGCGGCCGCCTCGGCGAGCGTCGTTGCGGGGTCGCGGGTCGGGATGGTGTGGCGCGCGGTGATGGCGTCAGGCGACGGGCCGACCGCGAGCACGAACTTGGTCCCGCCCGCCTCAATCGCACCCAGCATCAGGCGGCACGCTCCAGCGCGAGCGCGGCGGTCTCGCCGTCGAGCGTCAGGCGCAGCAGCGGGGCGGGCACGCCGCCGAAGCTGTCATCGCGAAGGAGGTCGACAAAGCTGCACACCGTCAGGTCCGCATCCACATACCAGCTATAGGTCTGCTGCGGGCGATCGGCGGGGTTGGCGAGCACGAGGCCCGTCCCGTTCAAGGGCCGCCACGGGCCTGCCATGCTGTCTGCCACCATCCCGTAAAGCCCTCCCGGTGCGTGCCGCAGGCCTTCGGCGAAGGTCGCGTTCTGGGTCGACCAGAAGGCGTAGTAGGAACCGGCGTGGAATACCAGATGGGCGCGTTCGAGCTCGTTGTTGACCCCCTCGGCATGGAACGCGGGGGCGATCAGCTCCCAGCCGTCCGCTCCCTTGCGGGCAAGGCCGAAGGCGCCGTTGAAGGCGCTGGCGGAACCGGCGAGCGAAGCGGTGAAGGCGAGGTATTCGGTGCCGTCCGCCGGATCACGGAAGAAGGCCGGGTCGCGGAAGGCCTTGATCGTGCCGGGCGCGCCCTCGTGCGCGTCGGCGGGCATGTAGTGCGGGCCGTAGCCGGTGACGAGCGGCGCGGGGGCGGACCAGATGGTGGGCCAGCCGTCCTCGCCGACCGGGGCGTGCGCGGCCCACAGCTCTTGCTGGTAGCCCCCGGCGCGGGCGGCAGTGCCGGCGGCGGTGAAGAACAGGGTGACGATGCCATCGTGGAGGAGCGCCGAGCCTGCCCACTCGCGCTCGTAGGGGACGGGCATGTCGGGGAGAACCGGGCCGTGGTCGGTCCAACCGTCGCCCACGCGCTCGAGCCAGTGGATCTTGGCCTCGAAGTGGCGCAGCGCGGGATCGCCGCGATCAGGAGCGGTAAGCGCCATCCACAGCTCGCGCCCGGCGAGCTCTGTGCGGTGGCCAGCAGCGTCCTGCAGCGGCCACATGTCCCAGTAGAGCCGCGCGGCATCCAGCCTGCCCGGCCCTGCGCCGCCCACGCCCGGGATCAGCGCGCCAGCTCCCGGCATCGCCGCGATCCCGCGCACCTGTTCGGCTGTCCACCTGCTGGTCATCCGAGCTGTCATCCCGTCACGTCACATCACCAAAAGGAAGGGCCGGCCGCCGGGGAGAATTGGCGGCCAGCCCCTATGCCTCGGGTCCGGTTATCAGAAGTCGAACCGGATCGAGGCAAGCACGGTGCGCCCGGCGATCGAGCGGGCGCGGACGATCCCGTTCGCAGGGATCGAGCCTTCCTCCGCCTCGGTGTAGCCGGTGGCGTTGAACAGGTTGGACGCGTTGAGACCGACCTCGATCCGCTCGATCGGGCGGAAGGCGACGAAGGCGTTGACCTGCGTGTAGGCGGGCAGCTTCAGCTGGTTGCTGTCCTGCGTGAAGCTGTCGGTGGTGCCGACCACATTGGCGCCCACGGTGAACAGGTCGCTGTCATACTGCGCGGTGGCTTGGTAGACGAGGTCGGCCTGACGGCGCGGGGTGTTGCCGATCGTGGTCGCATCGAGCGCGTCCTTGATCTCCGAGTCGGTCCAGGTCACGCCCGCCGTGAGGCTGAACGGGCCGGTGCGGTAGGAGCCTTCAAGCTCGATCCCGAAGGCCTCGTAGGTGCTGTCGAACAGCTCCAGCGGGGCAAGCTCGACATTGGTTTCCTCGGTCTTGGCGAAGAAGCCGGTGGCATAGAAGCCGATCCCGCCCGACTGGTACTTGGCGCCCACTTCAATCTGGTTGACCGTGGCGATCACGCCCGCGTCACCCCCAGGCAGGCTGCCGTCGGTGGTGCTGACCGCAGGCGAGAACAGCGAGCGGTCGGCGGTGTGACGCCCGCCGCGGCTTACCCGGGCGAAGACGCCGAGGTCGTCCGAGACGAGGTAGTTCGCCCCCAGCGAGTAGCTGACATAGTCGAACTCGTAGTTCACCGGGCGCGCATTGCCGAGCGGCAGGACGGCGGTCAGCGCCTCAGCCGGGCTGATCGTCCCGTTGTTGTCGAAATCGAAGCTGGCAATGCCGCTGCCGAAGCCGGTGTCGGAGCCGGTGATCGTCCCGCTCGCATCGCCGAAATCATAGCGGATCGAGGCGTCGAGCGTCAGGCGGCCGGTCTCGAACGAGAGCGAGGCAAAGGGCGCGTAGGTCGAATAGTCGACATCGTAGCTGCGACGGCAGCAATTGCCGAAGAAGCTCGCGCTGTAACCGACCGTGCCGTTCTGGGTGACGGTCTGCCCGGCCGCTTTGCGGATGTTGACCAGCACCGCCTGGCCATCGCCTTGGACGGTCTGGACATGGCTGGTCCACAGCCAGTCGGTATCGACCGTCTGGCGCGAGAGGTAGAAGCCGCTGGTGAAATTCAGCGTGCCACCGCCAAGGTCGAATTCCTTGTTGACGCGGAAATCATTGGTGACGTTGTCGAGGCTGTTCAGACGGACGTTGAACACCACGATGTTGGCGAGCAGGCCATTGCCGCCGACCGCGGTCGGATTGACGGCCTGCCCGGCATTGGGGCCGGTGGCCAGCACGATGCTCGCCCCCGGACCGCCGGCGATCCCGTTGGCGACGTTCTGTGCGAGGTCAGCCCCGGCCGGGAAGGGCGACTGGAAGCTGCCCGAGTTGTCGGCGAAGCGGAAGCGGTTGGTCAGCGTCCAGCCGCCGCCGACGTCGAACTCGGCCTCGATCCCGAAGGTCTTCGACTGCACCGAGAGACCGTCACGGAAGTCGTAGGAGGCCGGGTTGTTGTTGCCGTCAAGGCTCACCGCGGGAGTGAGGAAGGGGCTGTAGAGCGCATCGGTGCGCGGATCGAAGCCGGCAATCGCCTGATATTCGGGCGAAGCGTTCGAACCCGTCACCCGCACCGGCTGGGGCAGGATGGTCGGGGTCTTGTCGTCGAGATACTTGGCCGAGAAGCGGATGTAGCCGCCGTCGAATTCCTTGGTGATGTTGGCCTTGATCTGGCCGCCATCATAGCCGTTGTAGCCGATGTCACGCGGGCCTTCGCCGGTGCGGTAGAAGCCGCCGACGTGGAAATAGAGATCCTCGGCCAGCGGAGCGCCGTAGTCGAAATCGAGGCGATAGGTCTCGAAGTCGAGGCCGACGCTGCCCTGGATCGCGCCGCCTTCCTGCTTGCCGGTCTTGGAGATGAAGTTGATCACCGCGCCCGGCGCGTTCGAGGCGAAGGTCGAGGCCGAGCCGCCGCGCACCGCTTCGACGCGGGCGACCGAGCGGTCGGCGCGCAAGAAGTTGTCGGCATTGCCGAAGATGATGTCGCCGAATTCGAGGATCGGCAGACCGTCTTCCTGAAGCTGGATGTAACGCGCGCCGCCGGTCGAGACGGGGATGCCGCGCACCGCGATGTTGGCGTTGCCCTCACCGCCCGAAGCTTCCGAGCGGATGCCCGGGATCTGGCGGATGAGGTCGGCCGAGGAAGGCGCGTTGAGGTTGGCGATAGCCTCGGCGCCGATGGCGCTGACCGAGACCGAGCTTTCGATACGGTTCTGGCCGCGGGCGACCGCGGTGACGATGATTTCCTCGCCCTCGACGGTTTCGTCGACCGAATCCTGGGCAAAGGCGGGGGTGGTGATGAGGGCCGACACGGCGGCACCGGCGCAAAGCGCGTAACGCAATTTCATCATTGATCTCCTCTCGAGCTCGCGCATCTTCGGGCGCTAACGAGGCGAGGCCTAAACATCTTGCAAACGTTTGCAACAGGAATCTTGCAATCGTTTGCAAATGAGTCGGATTCGTGTCACCTCTCAGCCACAGCACCGGTTATAAGGTGCGGACGAGAAAAATGGGATGAGGCGCAACATGTCGGAAAAGCCGCGGCTTTCGCTGCTCAGAATCATCGAGATGAACATCGGCTTCTTCGGCCTGCAGTTCTCCTTCGGGCTGCAACAGGCCAACATGGGCCCGATCTATGGCTTCCTAGGCGCGGACGAGGGATCGATGCCGCTCCTGTGGCTGGCAGGGCCGATGACCGGCCTGATCGTGCAGCCGATCGTCGGCGCGATGAGCGACCGGACCAACACCCGCCTCGGCCGCCGCACCCCCTATTTTCTGATCGGCGCGGTGATCTGCAGCCTCGCGCTGTTCGCCATGCCCTATTCCAGCGCGCTGTGGATGGCCGCGAGCCTCTTGTGGATCCTCGATGCGGGCAACAACATCACCATGGAGCCCTACCGCGCCTATGTCGCCGACCGGCTCGCGCCTGAGCAGCGCTCGGTGGGCTTCCTCACCCAGAGCGCGTTCACCGGCCTCGCCCAGACCTTGTCCTACCTCGCGCCCTCGCTGCTCACCGCCTTCGTCGCGCGCGATGTGCTGGACGATAACGGCATTCCGGTGATTGTGCGCATCGCTTTCGTGATCGGGGCGATCCTCTCGATCTCGACGATCCTGTGGTCGGTGCTGCGGGTGCGCGAGCTGCCGCTGGACGCAGCCGAACAGGCCGACCTTGCCGAACGCCCCCTCACCGCGCGCGGCACCGTTGTCGAGATCCGCGACGCGATCCGCGAAATGCCGCGCCCGATGCGCCAGCTGGCAGGCGCGATGCTGTGCCAGTGGTATGCGATGTTCGCCTATTGGCAGTATATCACCTTCGCCGTCGGTCGCAGCCTCTACAACACCAGCGATCCCGCCAGCGCGCTTTTCCGCGAGGCGACCCTGACCACCCAGCAGGCGGGCGCGTTCTACAACTTCATCGCCTTCCTCGGCGCGCTGGCGCTGATCCCGATCGTCAAGCGCTTCGGCGCGCGGCCCACCCATGCCGTCTGCCTCGCCGCCTCGGGCGCGGCGATGCTGCTGATCCCGGGCGTCTCGAGCGCGCCTGCATTGTTCGTCCTGATGTTCGGCATCGGCATCGGCTGGGCCGGGATGATGGGGAACACCTATGTGATGCTCGCCGACTGCATCCCGCCCGATCGCAACGGCATCTACATGGGAATCTTCAACCTTTTCATCGTCATCCCCATGCTGATCCAGACCCTCACCATGCCGCTGATCTATGCACCCCTGCTGGGCAGCGATCCGCGCAATGTGCTGATGCTGGGCGGCGCCTTGATGCTGGCGGGCGCTATCGCTACGCTGCTGGTGGATGCCGGACATCGCAGGCCCCGCGAACAGAGCCTCGCCGCCGGCTAGGAGGACCATGGCCGCCGCTGAGGACAAGGGCACGCGCATCCTGGTGCGCACCATCACCGATCTGGCGCGGCTCGCGGGGGTCTCTCCCGGCACGGTCAGCCGCGCACTGGCGGGCAAGAGCCTCGTCAACACCCAGACCCGCGAGAAGATCGAGGCGCTCGCGCGCGAGCACGGCTTCCGGCCCAACCAGATGGCAAGTGGCCTGCGCCGCCAGAAGACCGGCGTGATCGGGGTCGCCATCCCCTTGGGCCACGACACCCGCCAGCAGATCTCCGACAGCTTCTTCATGACCCTGCTCGGCTTCCTCGCCGACGAACTCACCACTCACGGCTACGACCTGATGTTGCGCCGCGTGGTGCCCGGCGATGATGCCGACTGGCTCGACCGTTTCATCGGCTCCGGCATGATCGACGGGGTGATCGTGATCGGCCAGTCCGACCAGTTCGAGCGGATCGAGGAGGTCGCCGACGGCTACCGGTCGATGGTGGTGTGGGGGAACCACCAGGAAGGCCAGCGCCACTGCGTGGTCGGCACCGACAACCGCTTGGGCGGCAGGCTGGCGGCCGAGCGCCTGATTGCAGGCGGCGCGCGCCGGATCGCCTTTGTCGGCGACACCGGCCCGATGGAATTCGCCGCGCGCTTTGCCGGGGCGCAGGATGTTGCGGTGCGGATGGGGCTACCCGCGGTGCTGCCGCTCGCCACCCACCTCTCCCCCGACCGCGCGAGCGAGGAGATCGCTTCGCACCTCGCAGCGTATGGCCGCAGCATCGACGGCATCTTCGCCGCCACCGACACCCTCGCCGCTCTGTGCCTCACCGAGCTGCGCGCGCAGGGCCTCAGCGTTCCGGACGACGTCAAGCTGGTCGGCTTCGACGACCTGCCGATCGCCCGCCAGACCATCCCCCCGCTCACCACCGTCCGCCAGGACATCGCAGCGGGCGCGCGCGGCCTCGTCGACCTGCTGCTGCGGCGGCTAGGCGGCGAGACGACCGAGAGCCTCGTCTTGCCCCCCGAACTGGTGGTGCGCGAGACGGCGTGAGGGCGGCTTTCATTGCAACCGTCATCGCGGCGGTTGCAAAGCACACCCGGAGGCTGAACGCTGGGACCTAGGGCGGCAAGCATCGCACAATCGGGCTCTAGGCCCCGGCTTTCGCTGGGGTGACGATGCAATCAAACAACTGCGCACCCCTATCCCGCAAATCCCCCACAAAACCCGCTTGCCTTATTGAGAATCGTTCTTAAAGGCGTTTCTGCGAATGATTATCAGGAACGGTTAAGCAATGCGATTCTCACTCCTCCTCTCCGCCGCCCTCCTCCCTCTTGCCGCCAATGCGCAGGCGCAGGACGCCGAAGCGCACGCCGGAGGCGCGGGCAGGCCGAAATGTGAACACGTGATCCCCCGCAATTCCGAAGCGTCGCACGGTGCGGCATGCCTCGCGTGCAACCCGTCGACGTCGCTGCTTGTGCTGCCTCGGAAATTGTGCCGACCCGTCCTTGTGGACGTGGCCGCACAGCGCCCCCTAACCCCTTGGCTTCAGCGGAAAGCAAAGCACATCGCACGGGGGGTGGCAATCGCGAAACGCGACAGAAAAGGCCCGCATGCGACGAACCGCAGGGCGCCGGTCAGACCTCTCGCGAACACCGCCCGGCGGAGTCCTGAAAGGGCACATCAGCGCTCGATTCCGGTGGGCCGGATCGCGCTTTGCGAGGCGCGGCTGGTACTCACCAGCCGCTCACCTCACCACTTGACGAGATGAGGCACCACAGCGCGGCCGACCAGCCCCATCGCCAGCACCACGGCACTGTGCCAGATGCCGATGTGGACAATGTCATTCGCCGGGCAGTGGAGCGAGAAGGTGAAGGTGCCGAAGGCGCCTGCCGCGATCCCGGCGACGAGGCCCGCACGGCCCGGCGCGGTCGGCGCGCCGCGGCGCAGCCACAGCACCAGCATTCCGAAGACCAGCAGCGACGAGCCGATGCCGACCTCAAGGCACTCCTGCCCCATCGTCATGCTCCCGGGCGAGAACACCGAAGTGCCGCGCGCAGCAGCGACGATCACGCCGGCCAGCGGCAGCAGCCCCGCCATCGCCGCCGCCCAGCGCCAGCCGGTGTGATCGCTGCCCACCTGCGGGCGGCCCATCACCACCACCGTCACCGTCGCGGCCAGCGCCAGCCCGAGGTAGAGCCCGGTTGCAACCAGATGCATCGGATCGACCAGACCCGCCGCCAGATCGTAGCGCAGGCCGTAAATCCCCAGCACCACTACAGCAGACACCGCGGCCGCGCCCAGCGCCAACAGCAGACCCTCGCCGAAGCGCAGCGGCCTTACCGGTTCAAGACCGTCCACCAGCTCTGCAATCAGGGCATCGGAAGTGCGTGGCATTGTCATTCTTTCTCGATCATGGCGGCGAGCTTTTTCAGCCCGCGGTGGATGTTCACTTTGACCAGGCTTTCGCTTTGGCCTGTCATTTCAGAGGCCTCGGCAATGCTCAGCCCTTCGATCTTGACCAGCGCGATGGCGCGCCCCTGCGCCGGGGGCAGCAGGCCGAGCAGCCGGTCCAAGCTGATGCGCGCGGCGACCGCGGGCTCATCGTCGGTGCCGATCAGCTCCTCGTGGAGCTCGTGCTCGTCGGCGCGGTAGAGGCGGCGCAGGTGATCGACCCAGCGATAGCGGGCGATGGCGGCAAGCCAGGGGAGAAAGGGGCGGGTCGCATCCCACGAGGCGCGCTTGGTGTGGAGCGCGATCAGCGTCTCCTGCACCAGATCATCGAGGCTCGAGGGCGCGATGCGGCGGCTGTAATAGGCGCGCAGCCAGCGCTGGCAGCTCTCGAGCAGCGTCGCATAGGCCTGCTTGTCGCCCTGCTGCGACAGGCGCATCAGGCGCGCGAGGTTGTTCTCGTCCGCTCTCATGGGCGCTGCCTTGCGCAAGCCGTGTCACTGATCATGCTGCGCCCTCCTGTGCCTGGCCCGCGCCCGTGGTGTTACGGGCTGTTCGCGAGGATGGTCGTCGCCGTTACACAGGCAGCAAAAAATTGCCCGCGTCTTTCTCGAAAGACCGCGCGCCAGAAACGAAGAGGCCCCGCGCTCGCGGCGTGCGAGCGCGGGGCCTGCTTTCTCATTCTCGGACCCGTCAGCTCAGCGCGACGTGGCGCTTGAGGTGGTGGTCGACATTGCCGAACTCGCTGTCGAAGATCGTCAACCGCTTGAAGTAGTGGCCGATGGCATATTCATCCGTGACGCCGTTGCCGCCGTGGATCTGCACCGCTTCCTGCCCGATCAGCCGCGCCGCTTGGCCCACCCCGACCTTCGCCGCCGAGACCGCCTTCTTGCGCTCGACCTCGTCCGAACCGAGCCGCAGCGTGGCGAGGTAAGTCAGCGAGACCGCGGTTTCATAGGCGGTGTACATGTCGACCATGCGGTGCTGGAGCACCTGGAAGCTCCCGATCGGCACGCCGAACTGCTTGCGCTGGCGCGAGTATTCGACCGTCATCGCGTGCGCGACCTTCATCGCCCCGCAAGCCTCGGCGCACAGCGCGGCGATGGCTTCGTCGGTGACCATTTCGACCAGCGCCAGCCCCTCGCCCTCGGCCCCGATCAGGGCTTCGGCGGGGATCGAGACATTCTCGAAATAGATTTCCGAGGCGCGGCGGCCATCGACCGTCACGTAGTCGCGGGTGGTCACACCCGGCGTGTCCTTGGCGAGCACGAACACCGAAACGCCCGAACGATCGCGCCGCTCGCCGCCGGTGCGCGCCGTGACGACGAGGTGGCTTGCCCAAGGCGCGCCGATCACGACCGCCTTGTGGCCGTTCAGCACATAGCCGCTGCCGTCCTTCTTGGCGGTGGTTTCGAGGTCGGCATAGTCATAGCGACCCTTGGGCTCGGCATAGGCGAAAGCGAAGACGCTGCTGCCCGCCACGATTCCACCGATATGCTCTTCCTTCTGCGCCGCGGTGCCGCCATTCTTGAGGAAGCCGCCCGCACAGACCACGGTGGGGAGGAACGGCTCGACCACGAGGCCCTTGCCGAACTCGGTCATGATGACCATCGCATCGACCGGCCCGCCGCCGAAGCCGCCATCGGCCTCGCTGAACGGCATGCCGAGAATGCCGAGCTCGGCGAGCTGCGCCCACACTTCGGGCCGCCAGCCTTCGGCGCTGGCGATGGCCTTGCGGCGGGTTTCCCAGTCGTATTGTTCCCGAACCAGCCGCGACAGCCCGTCGCGCACCATGTCCTGTTCTTCAGTGAAGTTGAAATCCACGAATTCTCTCCCGTCGCTCGTGTCTTACAGACCGAGGATCATCTTGGTGATGATGTTGCGCTGGATCTCGTTCGATCCGCCGTAGATGCTGGTCTTGCGCATGTTGAAATAGGTCGCCGCCGCGTGCGCCGCATAGTCGGGGCCGACCGGGTGCTGGTTCGAGCCGTTGTCGTTCGACACCCCGCCCATGTAGGGCGCCGAGTAGGTGCCGACCGCCTCCAGCGTGAGTTCGGTCAGGCGCTGCTGGATTTCGGTGCCCTTGATCTTGAGGATCGAGCTTTCCGGCCCGGGTCCCTTGCCCGCCTGCTCGCCCGCGAGCGTGCGCAGCTCGGTGATTTCGAGCGCGGCGAGATCGATCTCGAGCTGGCTCACCTTCTTGGCGAAGTCGAAGTCCTTGATCAGCGGCGCGCCGTCGAGGGTTTCATGCGTCGCGATCTCGCGCAGCTTTTCCACGCCGCGCTTCGAGCGCGCCACGCCGGCGATGCCCGAACGTTCATGCGCGAGCAGGAACTTGGCATAGGTCCAGCCCTTGTTCTCGACGCCGACAAGATTCTCGACCGGTACGCGCACGTCGGTCAGCCAGGTCTCGTTGACCTCGTAGCCGCCGTCGAGAAGCTTGATCGGCTTCACTTCCACGCCCGGCGTCTTCATGTCGACGAGGATGAAGCTGATGCCTTCCTGCGCCTTGGCGGTGGGATCGGTGCGGCACAGGAAGAAGCCCCAGTCGGCGTGCTGGGCGAGCGTCGTCCAGGTCTTCTGGCCGTTGATGACATAGTGATCGCCGTCACGCACCGCGGTGGTCTTGAGGCTGGCAAGGTCCGAGCCTGCGCCCGGTTCCGAATAGCCCTGGCACCACCACACTTCGCCGCTGCGAATGCCGGGCAAGTGCTTGGCCTTCTGCTCTTCGTTGCCGAAGGTGTAGATCACCGGGCCGACCATCGAGACGCCGAAGGGCAGCGGCATCAGCGCGTTCACGCGGGCGTTCTCTTCCGACCAGATGTAGCGCTGGGTCGGGGTCCAGCCGGTGCCGCCATATTCGGTCGGCCATGCCGGAACCGACCAGCCCTTCGCGCCAAGGATCTTGTGCCAGGCGACGAAGTCCTCGCGCGCCATGTCTTCGCGCATGCCGAAGTCGGCGAGGTGCTTGGGATAGTTCTCGGTGATGAAGGCGCGCACTTCGTCGCGGAAGGCCTGCTCTTCGGGGGTGAATTCGAGGTTCATGGGGTCTCTCTCCAGACTGCTTTTGCCGCTTTGGAATACGCTTTGTCACGGCGCGGGGATGCGGAAAAGAGGCAATTGGCTCCGACGGCCCCAGAGCCGCCGCGCCCTAGCGTCATGTTTCACGTGAAACAGCCAATGACCCGCCGATGATGCGTCAATGACCATGCAATGGGGAGGGAATCGCCGCGCGACTCCACTCCCTGCATTACCTCACATCTCCAGCGGACCATGTTGGATATGCGGCAGCACATGGCGCGCAAACAGATCGGCTTCCTGCATGTGCGGATAGCCCGAGAGGATGAAGGCCTCGATGCCTTCTGCCTGATAGGCGCGCAGCTTGGCGAGCACCTGATCGGGCGTGCCGACGATCGCCGCCCCGCAGCCCGAGCGTGCGCGCCCGATTCCGGTCCACAGGTTCTCCTCGACGAAGCCGTCGCCATCCGCCGCGCCGCGCAGTTCCTGCTGGCGCTGGACGCCGTAGTTCTTGGCATCGAGCGACTTTTCGCGGATCGCGCGGCCGGCCTCGTCATCGAGCTTCGAGAGCAGCCGGTCGGCATAGTGGCGCGCTTCGTCCTCGGTCTCGCGCACGACCACGTGGACGCGGTAGCCGAACCGGAGGGTCCGCCCGTAATTGGCGGCGCGCGCCTTGAGGTCGGCGATGTTCTCGCGGACCTTGTCCATCGTGTCGGGCCACATCAGGTAGACATCCGCCGCCTCGGCCGCACACTCGCGCGCCTCGTGACTGAGGCCGCCGAAGTAGAACGGCGGGCACTTGCCGCTGAGCGTAGTGATGCGCGGCGGATCGAGCTTCAGCTGGTAGAACTCGCCGTCGAAGTCGAGATGCTCGCCATTGAGCAGCGTCTTGACGATCTTCATGATCTCGGTGCCGCGGCGATAGCGCGGGCCACTCTCGATCTTCTCGCCCGGCATGTCAGAGGAGATGATGTTGACGTTGAGCCGCCCGCCGGTGCCGCTCGCGTTCGGGCCGAGGATGCGGTCGAGCGTGGCGATCCGGCGCGCCAGTTGCGGCGGCCAGTCCTCGCCCATGCGGGTCGCCCAGAGCAGCTTGATGCGCTTGACCTGCGTCGCCACCGCGGCGGCGAAGATCGTGGTGTCGACCCCGAGCTGATAGCCCGAGGGCAGCAGGATGTTGTCAAACCCGCCTTCTTCCGCGCGCAGCACGAGGTTGCGGCAATGCTCCCAGCTTGACTGGAGATATTTGTCGGGAACGCCGAGGAACTCGTAGTCATCGTCGCACAGCGCGGAAAACCACGCGATTTCGCATTGTTGAGTCATCAGGGAAGCCTCTCTCCACGCGCGGCGACCAGCACCGCGTACCAATCTGTTCGGGGCCAGCGGACCTTCAATGCCTCTGCCCCTTCCGCGATGCGCGCGGGCGTTTGCGAGCCGATGATCGGGATGATCCCGGCCGGGTGCGCCATCAGCCAGCTATAGGCGGCCACCGTGCGCGAGACGCCTTGCGCCTCGGCCACCGCATCGAGCGCCGCCGCCACGGCCTTGTCGCGCGGCGTTTCCGGAGCGGCGAGACGTCCGCCCCCGAGCGGCGACCACGCCATCGGGGTGAGGCCGAGCATCATCGCCTGATCAAGCTCGCCATTCTCGAAGCAGGTGATGCGCAGCGGGCTGATCTCGGGCTGGGTGGTGGCCAGTTTGTTGCCGAGGAAGTGCTGGAGCGCGGCGATCTGGCCTTGCGTGAAGTTGGAAACGCCCAGCGTCCGGATCTTGCCGCTCGCGACCGCATCGTCGAGCACCCGCGCCACCTCCTGCGGATGGGCTAGAATGTCGGGCCGGTGGATCTGCCACAGGTCGACGCTGTCGACCTTCAGCCGGGTCAGCGAATCCTGGATCGCCTTGCGCAAGTAATCCGCGCTTTGGTCGTAAGGCAGCGGCGGGAGGATGCCGCCCTTGGTCGCCAGCACCATCCGGTCGCGCAAGGCGGGTTCCGCCGCCAGCACCTCGCCCAGCAGCACCTCGGCATCGCCGAAGCCGCCGCTGCCGTCGAAGCCGTAGATGTCGGCGGTGTCGAGGAAGGTGATCCCGCTATCCAGCGCCGCATGCACCAGCTTGGCCGCGTCCTCTGCGGTGCGGCCATTCTCGGCGAGGCGCCACATGCCCCAGGCGATGGGCGACACTTCAATCCCGCTGGTGCCAAGCTGGCGGGTTGCAGGCGGCAAGGGCAGTTCACTCATGGGTCAAATATTCCTCTTAGGCGGTGCGACCGAGGCGCGCTCGACAAGTTCATGGGGCAGGCGCTTGTGGGTGATGTCCCCGCCCGCGATCAGGATCTGGGTGGCGGTCCGCGCGAGCTCGGCCATCGGCTGGCGGATGGTGGTGAGCGGCGGCCACACGGTGCGCGCCAGTGTGGTGTCGTCGAAGCCGGTCACCGACAGCTCGGCGGGGACGGCGATCCCCCGGTCGTGCGCCACCGCGAGCACACCTGCGGCCATGTCGTCGTTGGTGGCGAAGATCGCGGTTGGGCGGCCCGGTTGATCGAGCAGTGCCTTCGCGCCGCGCACGCCGCTGTCGAAGTCGAATTCGCCATCGACCACGAGGCTGGGCTCGAACGGGATCCCGACGCGGTCCAATGCGCGGCGGTAGCCGAACAGGCGGTCGTCGGAGGCCATGTGGTTGGTGTGGCCCTTGATGAACCCGATCCGGCGGTGCCCGGCGTTGATGAGGTGGGTGGTCATGTCGTCGGCGGCCTGCGCGTCGTCCATGAACACGCTCGAGGTGAGCGCGTGTTTGGTGCCGGGCGAGATGCGGATGAAGGGCACGTCCATGGTCTCGAGCGCGCGCAATACGGGATCGCAGTCGGTGACCGGCGAGGACAGGATGATGCCGTCGACATGGGTCTCGCTGACGAGCCCCCTCACCTGATCGCCGACGCGCGGATCGGCGACGTCGACCGGCTGGGCGAGCAATCGGATGCCGGCCTCGTGGCACACCTCCCAGCAGCCCTTCTGGATCTGGAACATGTAGTAGGGGCTGTGATTGTCGTAGATCAGCGCGACCTGCCCGGACTTCGCGCCCGACAGGATGCGGGCGGCGACCGACGGTCGATAATCGAGATCGGCCATCGCCTTTTCGACCCGCTCGCGCAGTTCGGCGCTGACATAGGGGTGGCCGTTCATGACCCGGCTGACGGTCTTGACCGCGACCCCGGCGCGCGCGGCGACGTCCTTGATGTTGGCGCGGCTCATTGGCGCAGGCCTTCGAATAGCGAGGCAAAGGTGCTGCCCGCGCGGTAGAACACCGGCGGCTCGCCGATCGGCGCGGGGACTTCGTGCCAGCCTTGCGCGTATTCCAGCCCGCTCCAAAGGTGCTGCCACTGGCCCTGCGGCAGATAGACCTTGCGCATCATCGCCCCCGCTTCGATCACCGGTGCCACCAGCAGGTCCGCGCCGTAGAGGAACTGGTCCTGAATGGCGAAGGTATCGCGGTCTTCTGGATAATGCAGAAACAGCGCGCGCTGGGCCGGAAGGCCGCTCGCCTGTGCTTCGGCGACGAGGTGGCGGACGTAGGGCGCGAGGCTATCGTGCACCCGGCTCCAGTGGACGAAGCCTGCGATCAGCGCAGGCGTGGAGTCGATCTGGAGATTGTCGTCCGGGCGGTTACCCTCGTGGGTGCGGAACACCGGCGAGAACGCGCCGAGTTCGTACCAGCGCAGGATCAGCTCCTCGCTGCGGACATTGCCGAACAGGCTGGTGTAGCCGCCGACGTCCGAATGGCTGAAGGCATTGCCCACCAGCCCCGATGACAGCGCAGCGGTGAGGACCGTGCCGATGCCGTCATGGCGGCTGAAATCGACCGATTGGTCGCCCGCCCACAACAAGGAGCAATGCGCCTGCACCCCCGTATGCCCGGCGCGCATGAACCACAGCACATCGCCCGTCCGCCCGCGCGAGGCGACCGCGCGCGCGTTCACTTCCGCCCAGCGCACCGGCCAACGGTTGTGCTCGCGCATCGGGTCACCATCGAACAGACGCAGGTCGGTGGGCAGGTATTCCCCGAAATCCGCCATCCAGCCATCGAGCCCGAAATCGAGCATCCGCTTGCCGATCACCTCCTCGGCGAACCAGTCGGCGGCGGCGGAGTTGGTGAAGTCGACCACGCCGGCGTGAAACTCGCCGAAGTCGACGAGGTAAGGGGCATCGCTATCCAGCTCCCGGGCGAAATAGCCGTTGGCCTCGGCTTCCGGGTAGAGCGGGCCGTCAACCGCGAGATAGGGGTTCACATAGCCGAGGAAGCGGATGCCGCGCGCCTTCAATGCGGCGATGCGGGCGGGCAGGTCGGGGTAGCGCTGCGCGTTCCACTGCCAGTCCCAAAACAGGCGGCGGCCGAAGCTGGTCTCGCGGATGCCGACCCAGTCCTCGCACCACAGGCCCGAGACGGCCGCGCCCGCGTCGATCAACCTTTCGAGGCGCTCGAACGAGGCCTCGCCCTGCTTGAGGCCCACCACCGCGCCGCCCAAAGCCCAATCAGGGAGCGCGTGGCGCGGACCGAAGCGCGCGGCCAGCTGGCGCGTCAGGTCGGCGGGCGCGCCCTCGAACAGGTCGATGGCGACCTCGCCCGACCACACGTGGACGCGCAAGCGCCCCGGCTCGCGCGCGTCGAGCTCCACATATTCGGCATTGGCGAGGCTGATCGCCCAGCCACCCGAGCACAGCACGGTCGGCTCGGGGTAATTGGTGGTCCAGTAGTCCCCGCCCGAGAAGCTCCCGTCGGCGCTCGCTTGATCGGTGAGCGGCGTGCCGGGCTGCCGCCCGACGCCGGGTTCGCTGGTCCAGACCGGGAAATTGCGGCCATTAAGGACGAGGTAGCTCATCTGCTCGCCCCCGCCCCACAGCACGTCGTCAGAAGCGAGCGCGAGGTCGATGGTCATGCGGTCATGGCCACTCAGCGCCGCAAGCGTCAGCCGCGATGCGTCCGGCGCAAGCGACACCGCGACTTTGGCGCTGCCATCAGCGCTTGCCAGCACCGCGCCGCCCGTCCCATCCACTTCTGCTTGGCACAGTGGCATCGCTGCCATAGCATCGTCGGAAAGCCGGAAATTGCCGCGCACCATGGTGACCTGCGGCGCGCCCGACGCCACGGAAATCGCGAGGCAATCCGAAGCATGGCGGAGCACCGTCCGGCCTGCCAGCCGCAACGTCACGCCCCCCATTTCCGGCTCCAGCCGCACCATCCCTAACCCGCATCCTTGTCCCGAGCTGTCCCTTGGCCCGTTCTGACACCGCTTGACAGAATGCAGCGGAAAGCGCAACCCGACACACTAAAGATCGACCGCACGGGCTGAGATCGCAGACCGCCGTCCGAAAGAGTTGATCGTGACCAGAGGGGAGAGAACCATCATGTCCGCCACCACCCGTTTTGCCATCAAGGCGCTGGCCCTGTCGGCCAGCTCGCTCGCTTTCGCCACCGCCGCTCCGGCGCTCGCGCAGGTCGAGGAAATCATCGTCACCGCCCAGAAAGTCGAGGAAAACGTCCAGGACGTGCCGATCGCGATCGCTGCGGTTTCGGGCGACCGACTCGCGCAGGCGGGCGTCATCAGCCTCGAGAATATCTCGACCGTCGTGCCCTCGGTGACCTTCCGCAAGGGCACCACCAGCGCCAACTCTGCGATCGTGATGCGCGGCGTCGGCACCATCACCTTCTCGGTCGCGGCCGAACCCTCTGTGTCCACCGTTGTCGACGGCGTGGTGCTGAGCCGTTCGGGCCAGGCCTTCATGGACCTTGTCGATATCCAGCGGCTTGAAGTGCTGCGCGGCCCGCAGGGCACATTGTTCGGCCGCAACGCCTCGGCAGGCCTCGTCAACATCGTCTCGAAAGGCGGCACCGACACGCTCGAGGCCGAATTCAACGCCGACTGGTTCGAGGGCGAGGAATACCGCCTGCGCGCCGCGGTCAGCGGCCCGCTCGGCGAGAACCTCAGCGCCCGCCTGACCGGCTTCTACGGCAGCTATGACGGCAACATCACCAATATTTTCGGCGGCCAGAACAACACCGTCAACGGCTACGAGCGCTACGGCGTGCGCGGCATCGTGGACTATGACGACGGCGGCAACACCGTCCGCCTGATCGCGGACTACTACCAGGCCGACGACGATTGCTGCGTCGACGTGACCGGCGCCAGCCGCGGCGCGGTGCAGGATGCGCTGCTCGCGCTGCCGGGCGGCGTGGCGCTGGGCGAGGACCAGCGCTTCATCAACAACGACCTCGTCACCAGCACGCAGGACCAGCAGTGGAGCCTGACCGGCACCGGCGATTTCGACATCACCGACACCCACACGCTGAGCATCGTGCTCGGCTATCGCAACTGGGAGAACACCGAGAACCGCGAAGGCGACTTCCTGCCGCGCGCGATCGTCGGCGCAGGCCAGCTGCATGACCTCGGCGTGGTCAAGACCGAGCAGGTCTCGGCCGAAATCCGCCTCGCTTCGGATCAGAGCAAGCCGTTCTACTACCAGGTCGGCGCCTTCGCCTGGCAATCGGACAACACGCAGGACTTCACCCGCCGCGGCGTGACTTGCACCACCTCGACCCTCGCGGCGCTGCCGGGCGGGGCGATCCCGTGCAATCTCAACGACACCGGCAACACGCTGTTCCCCTTCGCCACCTCGCGCTCCGAAGTGCGCTCGGTGAACTATGCGCTGTTCGGTCAGGCGACCTACGAGATCACCGAGCAGCTCTGGCTGACCGGCGGCCTGCGCTACACCTGGGATGACCTCCAGTTCGTCCACATCCGCGCGCCGGCCCAGAATGCCACCAACGGCGCGCCCGTCGCCGGCCCCGGCACCAACCTCAACCCGGCAGGTGGCCTCATCGCCAATGGCGGTAACGGCACCAACACCAGCCGCGGCGAGACCAGCAACGGCAACCTTTCGGGCCGGGCTGCGATCCAGTTCAAGCCGACCGAGGACATCATGCTCTACGGGTCCTACACCCGCGGCTACAAGGGTCCGGCCTTCAACGTGTTCTTCAACCACACCGCGCCCAACAACGCGGTGCCGATTTCCGAGGAGCTGTCCGACAGCTTCGAGATCGGGGTGAAGTCGCAGTTCCTCGACAACCGCGTGCAGCTCAACCTTGCGGCTTTCATGGTCGAGTATGACGGGTTCCAGGCGAACAACTTCATCGTCGTCAACGGCGCGACGATCTCGAACCTGACCAATGCGGGCACGGTGAAGAGCGAAGGCTTCGAGGCTGACCTGATCGTCAACCCGGTCGACGGGCTCAACCTGCGCGCCAGCGCGGCCTATGCCGACGCGCGGGTCAAGGAATTCAACCCCAACCCGACCACCAACGCGCCCGACGCGCGCAACGGCACCGTGCTGCCGCTCGCGCCGAAGTTCGTCTACACCATCGGCGGGGACTACACCCGCGAGCTTGGGCCGGTGACGATGTACCTCAACACCGATTACCGCCACACCAGCACGCAGTTCTCGGACCTCGGCCAGTCGCCGACCACCCAGATCGATCCCTACGGCATCTGGAACGCGTCGATCGGCTTCTCGGACCCGGACGACAAGTACCGCGTAACCTTCCACGCTCGCAACATCGCGGACGAAAGCTACGTGCTGCTCAACATCGAGAACGGCCGCCGCTTGCAGATCCCGCGCGATGCGGACCGCTATTTCGGCGTGTCCTTGCGCGTGCGGACGCGCTGATCCGCGTGGCAGCGTGAACAACAGGGGGCCGTCGGAGCGATCCGGCGGCCCCTTTCGTCTCGCGCTCACTTGCCCGTGACTGCCCGAAGTAGGAAACCGTGATGGCCGCTGCCAACCACTCTCCCATAGCTGCACGCCTGCGCTGGAGCCTGTTCACGGTGCTATGCGTCGCGGGGGTGTTCAACGCGATGGACCGGCCGATCATCGCGATCCTCAAGCCCGACATGATGGAGGATTTCGGCTGGACCGACAGTGATTTCGGCGATCTTGCCGCCGTCACGCAGTTCTCGGCCGCCTTCGCTTTCCTGTTCACCGGCTGGCTGGTCGACCGGCTCGGGGTCAACCGCTCGATGCAGGTCGGCGCGAGCGCGTGGAGCATCGCCGCGATGGCGCATGGCTGGGCGCTCACCACCTGGCAGGTAGTTGCCGCAAGGGTCGGGCTGGGCGTTACTGAGGCAGTGCAGACGCCGCTCACCATCAAGACCGTCGCGACGCTGTTCCCGCCCGACAAGCGCAGTTTCGCCTTCGGCTTTGCAACGATGCTGGCGGGCGCGGGGACGATCGCGATGCCCTTCCTTATCCCGGCACTGGCGCTCAGCGTGGGCTGGCGCGGGGCGCTGGTGGCGGGCGGGATTGGCGGCTTCGTGTCGCTGCTCGCCTGGATGTGGCTGGCGCGCGGCGTGGCCGGCCTCGATGCCGCCACAGCCGGCGAAGCGACTGCCGTAGGGGCGGGCAGCGTGCCTTACGGCGCGATCCTGCTGAACCGCCAGACCTGGGCAATCGTCGTCGCCAAGGCGCTCTCAGACATGACGTGGTGGTTCATCAATTTCTGGCTGGCGGATTATTACCGCAAGGAATTCGGCCTCTCGACGCTGGAGCTGGCGGTGCCGCTCGCGATTGCCTTTGCCGGATCGGGGCTTGGCGCGCTGCTCGCCGGATGGGTCTCGACCCGGCTGCTAGAGGCCGGATGGAGCCCCAACCGCGTGCGCAAGGGCGTGATGCTGGTCTGCGCGCTGATCGTCGCGCCGCTGCCGATGGTGCTGGCGCTCGGCGGTTTCTGGCCGGTGGCGGTGATGATCGGAGTGGTGATGGCCGGGCACCAGGGATTCTCGCTCTCGCTGTTCTCGACCATCACCGACGTGGTGCCGGGCGAAAAAGTCGGGCGGGTGACGGCGTTTGGCGCCTTCATGGGCAATATGGGCGGGGTGGCGATCAGCCTCGTGGCCGGGCGGGTGCTGGATGCTGGGCTGGGCTACGGCCCGCTGTTCGCCTTTGCTGCGGCATCCTACCTGATTGCGCTGGCGTGGTTCCAGCTGCTGCTCCCCGAGATCCGCCGCCCCGAAACCGGCGAAGACCTGTTCGCCTGACCCCCAGCAAGGTTGCAATCGCGGGAGGCGCGCGGTAGGCTTGTGACACCGCGAGACATACGTGATGCGTGAGGGCAAACCCGCGAGGCCATGAAGCAAGGCTCCCGCCCCGATTTCGAGGCCTATGCTGGCGATCTGTTCGGCGAGATCATGCTCGCCGACAGCGCCGCTGCCGATGCCGCGCGCGGTGCGAGGAAGCCGCTGTCACGCTTCGTCCCCGGCCTTGCCATCTGCGCCATCGCGGGCGCGGCGGCGGCGTGGCTGGCGCAGAATTACGGGGTGCCGATCATTCTGGCGGGCCTGCTGATCGGCCTCGCCGTCAACTTCGCCGCCGCCGATCCGCGCACCCATGACGGGCTCGACGCGGCCAGCCGCCATGGCCTTCGCGCCGGCATCGTACTGCTCGGCTTTCAGGTTACCGCGATGCAGGTCATGGCGATGGGTATCGTGCCTTTCGCCGGGCTCGCTCTCGTCATGGGCTCGGCGTTGCTCGCTGCGCTGGCCGCCGCGCGCGCGACCGGGCAGAGCCCCGCGATCGGCCTGCTCGGCGGCGGGGCGACTGCGATCTGCGGGGCCTCGGCCGCGCTCGCACTTTACGGCGTGATCGGGCGCGAGCGGATCGATCAGGCGCTGTTCACCCTCACCCTCGTGATCCTCGCCGCCGCCAGCGCCATCGCGCTCGTCACCTATCCGCCGCTCACCACGATGCTCGGCTTCACCGACGCGCAGGCGGGGTTCCTCGTCGGCGCCTCGATCCACGACGTCGCGCAGGCGATCGGTGCGGGCTTCGCCGTGTCGGATGCGGCGGGGGCGCAGGCGACGGTGGTGAAGCTCACCCGCGTGGCGCTGCTCGCCCCGCTGGTGACGCTTGCCGCCTTGTGGATCGCGCGCGTGGAGCCGCTCCCCGCAGGCGTCGGCCGCGCGCGGGTGCCGGTGCTGCCGGGCTTCATCCTCGCTTTCCTCGCGCTGGTGGGGGTCAATTCACTTGTCCCGGTGCCGCCGGAGCTGGCCGCCTATGCACTGACTTTGTCCAAGACTTTGCTGCTGCTCGCGGTTACGGCGACCGCCATGCGCACCCGCACCGATCTGCTGCTGGGCCTCGGCTGGCGGGCGGTGATGCCGGTGCTGGTGGCAACCATAGCTTCGCTCGCGACGGCGCTCGCTTATGCGCAGTGGGTGATCTGATGGCGCAGACCTACGACCTCGCAGTGATCGGTGGCGGCGTGAACGGCGCCGGGATCGCGCGCGATGCTGCCGGACGCGGGGCCAAGGTGCTGCTGCTCGAGCGAGGTGATCTGGCCCAGGGCACCTCGTCCAACTCGACCAAGCTGATCCACGGCGGCCTGCGCTACCTCGAGCATTACGAATTCGCCCTCGTCCGCGAATCCCTGTCCGAGCGCGAGGTGCTGTGGGGGATCGCGCCGCACATCATCTGGCCGCTGCGCTTCATCCTGCCCCACCGCCCCGGCCTGCGCCCGCGCTGGCTGCTGCGGCTGGGGCTGTTCCTCTATGACCATATCGGCGGTCGCAAGCGGCTTCCGGCGGCGCAGAGCGTCGAATTGGCGAGCCACCCAGCAGGCGCGCCTCTCAAGCCGCAATACACCCGAGCCTTCGCCTATTCCGATGGCTGGGTGGACGATGCCCGCCTCGTCATCCTCAACGCCCGCGATGCGGCGGATCGCGGAGCCGAGGTGCGAACCCGTTGCGAGGTCACAGCGCTGACCCGCGAGGGCGACCTGTGGCGGATCGAAGCCGGGGGCGAAGTCTTTCATGCTCGCGCTGTCATCAATGCCGCTGGCCCCCGCGTGCTCGACCTGCTCGGCCGCGCGGGCGAACCTTCGGCACAGAAGATGCGGCTGGTTCGCGGCTCGCACATCGTCGTCGGAAAACTGTTCGACCACGACTACGCCTATTTCTTCCAGCTGCCCGACGGGCGGATCTTCTTCGCCATCCCTTACGAGAGCGACTTCACCCTCATCGGCACCACCGATGTCGACCACAAGGCGGGGTTGGATGAAGTGAAGGCGAGTGCGGAGGAAATCGCCTATCTTTGCGAGGGCGCCTCGGAGTATTTTCGCCAGCCCGTGACCCCCGCCGATGTCGTCTGGACCTATTCCGGGGTGCGCCCGCTGGTCGATGACGGCTCGGGTAAGCCCGAAGCAGCAACGCGCGGCTACCGCTTAGAGATCGACGGCGGGGCCGATGGGAGCGCGCCGCTGCTGTCGGTGTTCGGCGGCAAGATCACCACCTACCGCCACCTCGCCGCCGAGGCGGTCGAGCAACTCGCGCCCTTCCTGCCCGCGCTGCAGGGCGGCGACTGGACCGGCGGCGCTTACCTTCCGGGCGGCGATTTCGGCATGACCGAAGCGGGCGCGAAGATGGCCGAGCTTGCCGCGCGCTGCCCCTTCCTGTCCCCGCACGAGGCCGAGCGCCTGATCCGCCTCTACGGCACTTGCGCCTTCGATTTCGTCGGCAATGCCGCCGCCCGCGCGCAGCTTGGCGAGGATTTCGGCCACGGCCTGACCGCTGCCGAGGTCGATCACCTTGTTGCACGCGAATGGGCGATCACGGCCGAGGATATCCTATGGCGCCGCACCAAGCTCGGCTTGCACTTCACGCCCGAACAGACCGCGCGTCTGGCTGCCTATCTCACCGAAAGGACCCCTTCCCAATGACCCGAATCGTAGCCCTCGGCGGCACGGTCAATCCCGGCTCCTCGACCGAGCAGGCGCTGCGCCTGGCCGGGACCATCGCTGCGGGCGAAGGGGCCGAGGTGACGGTGTTCGGCGGCGAATATTGCGCGGCCCTCCCCCACTATCGCGGCCCGGGCTATACGACCGCAATGGGCGCGGAACTGGTGGAGGCGGTGCGCGCGGCGGACGGCCTGCTGATCGCCGCCCCCGGCTATCACGGCACGATTTCGGGCGTGGTCAAGAACGCGCTCGACTACCTCGAGGACCTGGCGCGGGATGAACGCCCCTATCTCGATGGCCGCGCGGTCGGCCTCATCGCCACCGCCTTCGGAGACCAAGCTTCAATGAGCACCCTGCTCACCATGCGCGCCATCACCCATGCGCTGCGCGGCTGGCCGACCCCGATGGGCGCGACGATCCGCACCTATCAGGGCATGTTCTCCCCCGACGGCGAATGCCTCGACGAGCGCGCCCGCGGCCAGATCGAACTGGTCGGCAAGCAGGTCGTGCTCGGCGCGAAGAGCTTTGCGGCCGGAAGGGACCTTGCGTGATGAGCGGGGCGCTTGAAAAGGCGCTGGAGGCGATTGCCGCAGGCCGGATCGTCGTCATCGCGGGCGACCGGTTGCGCGGGGGCGATATCGACCTGATGTGCGTCGCCAGCCATGTGACGCCCGAAGCGATCAATTTCATGGCGACCCATGGCCGCGGGCTGATCTGCCTTGCGGTCACCCCGGAGCGCGCCGAGAAGCTCGGCCTCAGCCTCGTCAACCCCGGCACGGCGCGCCAGACCGGGCGGCCCTTCGCCCGCTCGATCGAGGCAGCGGAAGGCGTCTCGACCGGCATATCTGCCGCCGACCGCGCGCATACCGTGCGCGTCGCCATCGCCGAGGGCGCGACCAATGCGCATATCCACTCCCCCGGCCACGTCTTCCCGCTGATTGCGCGCGCCGGCGGCGTGCTGGAGCGCGCCTCGGCCTGCGAGGCCTCGATCGATCTCGCACGCCTCGCGGGCGCAGGGGACGCGGCGGTGATCTGCTCGATCATGCGCGACGATGGCGAGATGGCGCGGATCGACGACATCGGCGAATTGATCGCTGCTCACGGCCTCGCCGTGGCCGATATAGGCGCGCTGATCGCCCGCTTGGAGGGGGCCGACGCATGACCGAAAGCAGTTTCACCCGCCGCGCGCTGATCGCAGGTGCGGGGACAGCAGCGCTCGCCGCGCCCGCGCTTGCTAAGCTTGGCGGGATGATCGACCTCGGCCTACCCGGCGGGCCGAGCCTGCGCCCCACCACCCCTGCCTTCCCCGGCAAAGGCGCAATGATCGTCCAGCGCATCCGCCCGCCCTTGCTCGAATCCCCGATGGAGGTGTTCCGCGAAGGCATCATCACCCCCAATGACCGGATGTTCGTGCGCTGGAACTGGCCTTTCCCGACCGAGGTCAAGGCCGCCGAACACCGGGTCGCAGTCGGCGGCGCGGTGAAGAACGCCATCTCCCTGACGCTCGATGACGTGGCCGCAGCGGGCGAGATGGTGGAAGTGGTCGCCATCAACCAGTGTGCGGGCAATGGCCGCGGCCTCTCAGAGCCGCGCGTCACCGGGACCCAGTGGGGCAATGGCGCGATGGGCTGCGCGAAGTGGACCGGCGTGCGGCTCAAGGATGTCCTCGCCAAGGCGGGCGTGGTCGAGGATGCCAAGCGCGTGCGCTTTGCCGGGCTCGACGTGCCGCTGACCGATGGCGCGCCGCAGTTCATCAAGTCGATCCCGCTCGAAATCGCGATGCGAGACGATGTGCTGGTCGCCTGGGGCATGAATGACGAGCCGCTCTCGATCCTCCACGGCTTCCCCTTGCGGATCGTGGTGCCGGGGTGGTTCTCGACCTACTGGGTCAAGATGCTCTCAACCATCGAAGTGCTGACCGGCGAGGATGAAAGCCATTACGTCGCGGAGACCTACCGCTTTCCCGCGCAGCCGATCACGCCCGAGAGCAAGGATTTTCCGACTGTCCCCATCACCGCCATGCCCCCGCGCGCCTTCATCACCAGCCATAGTGACGGCGAGATGGTGGCGCTGGGCAAGCCGTTGGTTCTCGAAGGAATCGCCATGGGCGGAGACGCCGCGCTCGAACGGGTCGATCTGGTCGGCAAGGGATGGGAAATCCCCTGCGATCTGGGGCCGGACGAGGGCGGGCCCTATGCCTTCCGCCGCTGGTCGGTGAACCTGCCGCAGGTCGCGGGCGATTTTGCCGATATCGGCGTGCGTGCTCGGAACGTGAACGGCGCGGTGCAGCCAGAGCAACTGGTCTGGAACCCCTCCGGCTACGCCCGCAACGTCATCGAACGCATCACCCTGAGGGCGCAATGATGCGGCGCGCCCTCCTACCCGCGCTGCTGCT
The DNA here is from genome assembly GCA_945878845.1 of Erythrobacter sanguineus. Lineage (GTDB taxonomy): Bacteria > Pseudomonadota > Alphaproteobacteria > Sphingomonadales > Sphingomonadaceae > Erythrobacter > Erythrobacter sanguineus_A. The sequence goes on from CAMCUB010000005.1 coordinate 139,542, forward strand.
GCTGCTGGCGGCATGCGACAGCGCCCCCGAGATCGCCTTCGCGGATGCGAGCGTCACCCTGCCCGATGATCCGGTCGACCTTCCCGACGGCCCTGGGCGCGACGCGGTGCTGGAAAACTGCACCGCCTGCCACTCGCCCTCGACCATGCTCCAGCAGCCAAAAGTCAGCCGCGAGAAGTGGGAATCGATCGTGGGCAAGATGCGCAAGCTCTACAAGGCGCCGGTCGATGATTCGGCCGCCGCGCAGGTGGTCGACTATATGGTTGCAGTGCAAGCCCGGCCCGAGGCGACTGGTCTGAGCCCGTAGATTTCCTCCAGGTTTGAGTAGAGTCCGGCCCATGAAGGAGTCGGATGGATATGAAGCGGAGCAGGTTCAGCGAGGAGCAGATCATCGCGGTGTTGAAGGAGCAGGAGGCCGGCATGGCGACGGCGGATGTGTGCCGCCGCCACGGGATCAGC
>CAMCUB010000006.1 GCA_945878845.1 Erythrobacter sanguineus
AAAAGCCCCCTCCTCTTCAGAGGAGGGGGTTGGGGGTGGTGGAGTCCCCTCCTCCTCCTCGCCGCCTGCTCCCCCGCCACAACCCCCGAGGAGGCCGCGTCCGCCGTGCAGCCGAACAACGCCACCTATGGCACCGACGCCAACCTCGCCGCGTCCAAGCCCGATGCCATTCTGCGCTATGCCGATCACCCGCGCGGGTTTGCGGAACTCAGGCTCCCCCAAGGCACCGGCCCGTTCCCGCTCGCGGTGATTTATCATGGCGGGTGCTGGAAGACCGGCATCGCCAGCCAGGCCTATATGGCCCCGCTTGCCACGCGCTGGCAGCAGCTCGGGATCGCCACGCTCAATGTCGATTATCGCGAGGTCGGGGACGGGGGCGGCTGGCCGGGGTCGTTCGAGGATTGGGAAGCCTCCGCAAAGCTGATCGAAGAGGTCGCCGAGCGCTATCCGATCGACCGCGCCCGCGTCACGCTGGTGGGCCATTCGGCGGGCGCGTTGCCGGTGCAGTGGCTGGCGAGTGCGCAGGAAGAGGACGGCCCGCTCGCCGTCCGCGCACCGATCAAGGTCCGCGCGGGGCTGGTGCTCGACGGGCCGGGCGATGTCGGGGCCGAGCAGCCGGCCTTCGATGCGCTGTGCCAGTTCTCGGCGGTCGAGCCCTTCATGGGCGCCGCGCCCGCCGCCGACACGCGGCGCTATGCGGCGATCTCGCCGGCCACCCATGCGCCGCAGCTCGCCCAAATGCTGTTCGTGCAGGCGAAGCTCCCCGCGCCCGCGCAAACGACGCAAGCCGCGCTCGCCAAGGGCGGTGCTGCGGTCACGGTGCGCGAGAACCCGGGCGCGAGCCACTTTGCGATCATCACCCCCGGCAATCCGGTCCACGACGCCAATGAGGCGGCGATGCTGGCGGTGCTCACGGCCAAGCAATGACCGGTTGCCCGCCCCGGCAGACACGCTAGGCTGGCGCGAATACCGGGGAGGGACGATCATGAAGCACCTTGTTTCGGCGACCGCATTGGCCGCAGCTTTGGCCGGTTGCGCGCCGGTCGATGCGCTCGGCGGTCCGCCGCCCGCGCCGGACGACGCCTTCGCGGTGACCGACACGCGCAATTTCGGGCCGGAGGAGGTCAACACGATCCCCTCGGACCCGCCGACGCTCAAGGTCGCCTATGATACCGCCTCGCCGCGGCAATTTGGCGAGCTGCGGATGCCCGCAGGCAAGGGTCCGTTTCCGGTGGTGGTGATCTGGCACGGCGGGTGCTGGTCGGGCTATGCGGGGCCTGTCGGGGTCGCGGGGCTTGCGACTTTCCTCGCCCGCAACGGCGTTGCCACCTGGACCCCGGGTTACCGCGAGCTGGGATCGGACGGGGGCTGGCCCAACACCTTTGTCGATTGGGCGCAGGGGCTGGCCTATGTGAAGACCCTCGCCAAGACCTACCCCCTCGATCTGTCGCGCCTGACGCTGATGGGCCACTCGGCCGGCACGACGCCGGCGGTCTGGCTCGGTACGGGCAATTATGGCGACGCGGTGATCGACGATAATCTGCCCAAGGCGCGCGCGTCGGTGGTGATCGACGGGCCGCTGCGCACCGCGCCCTTCTTGGGGGTCGATGAAGCGATCTGCGGCCAGCCGGTGATCGCGCCCCTGATGGGGGGCACGCCTGCCGAGGTTCCGGGGCGGTACGCGATGCTCGATCCGCTGGAGAACAAGCCGCTGGTCAAGCGGATGCTGGTGGTCGACGGCGCGCTGCCCGATCCCGAGCCGGAGGTGATCGCCGGGCTGCGCGCGCAAGGGATTGCGGTCGAGGTGATCCGGGTGTCGCAGCAACAGCACTTCAACATGCTGGTCCCCGGCACCGCGGATTTTGCCGCCATCGCTCCGGCGCTGCTGGACATTGCGAAGGCGCGGTGAAAAAGCTCAGGCCATGAGCACTGAAGGCATGACCGAGGCGGACGCCGCCAATGAATTGATGCGGCTGGCCCGCCAGATCGCGCATCACGACCGGCTTTATCACGCCGAGGACTCGCCCGAGATCAGCGACGCCGAATATGACGCGCTGATCCGCCGCAATGCCGAACTGGAGGCCGCCTTCCCGCATCTGGTCCGCGCGGACTCGCCGAGCCGCAAAGTGGGCCACGCCATCGCCGCCTCGCCCTTGGGCAAGGTGACGCACGAAGTCCGCATGATGAGCCTCGACAACGCCTTCTCCCCCGAGGAGGTCGCCGAGTGGCTGGCGCGGATGCGGCGGTTCCTCAACCTGCCCGACGATGCCCCGCTTGCCTGCACGGCGGAGGACAAGATCGACGGGCTGTCGTGCTCGCTGCGCTACGAGAACGGCCGTCTGGTGCGCGCGGCAACGCGCGGTGACGGGCAGGTGGGCGAGGATGTGACGGCCAATGTCGCGCACATTCCCGACATCCCGCAAATGCTCCCCGCAAGCGTCCCTGAAGTGTTCGAGGTGCGCGGGGAGGTCTATATGGAAAAACATGCCTTTACCGCGCTCAATGCTGCGCAGCATGAAGTGGGCGGAAAGCTGTTTGCCAACCCACGTAATGCGGCGGCCGGATCGCTCCGCCAGAAGGACGCGAGCGTCACGGCCAAGCGCCCCCTGCGGTTCTGGGCGCATGGCTGGGGCGCGGCCTCCGAAGTGCCGGGGGAGACGCAGAGCGAGGTTGTGGCAAAGCTCAGGGAGTGGGGTTTTCCGGTCTCGCCGCTGTTCGTGACGATCGAAGGCGGGGCCGACGCGCTCGTCGCGCACTTCAACGCCATCGGCGCGGCCCGCCCGGACCTCGCCTATGATATCGACGGCGTGGTTTACAAACTCGACCGGCTCGACTGGCAGGAGCGTTTGGGCTTCGTCGCCAAGGCTCCGCGCTGGGCGCTCGCGCACAAGTTCCCGGCCGAGCGGGCCGAGACCATCGTGCAGGGCATCGACATTCAGGTCGGGCGCACCGGCAAGCTCACCCCGGTCGGCCGCCTCGCGCCGGTGCTGGTCGGCGGGGTGACGGTCACCAATGTCACGCTCCACAACCGCGACGAGATCGCGCGGCTCGGCCTTCGTGTCGGCGACCGGGTGGTGATCCAGCGCGCGGGCGACGTGATCCCGCAGGTGGTCGAGAACATCACCCGAGAGGAACCGCGCGCCGCCTTCGCCTTCCCCGATCACTGCCCCGAATGCGATAGCGAAGCCGTCGCCGAGGAAGGCGAGGTCGATGTGCGCTGCACCGGCGGGCTCATCTGCCCAGCGCAGCGGACCCAGCGATTGGAGCACTTCGTCAGCCGCAAGGCGCTCGATATCGAGGGGCTGGGCGAGAAGACCATCGCGCAGTTCTTTGCGCTCGGCTGGCTCGAAAGCCCCGCCGACATCTATCGTCTGCGCCGCCGCCGTGCCGAGATCCTCGCCCTCGAAGGCTGGCAGGACAAGTCTGTGGACAACCTGTTGGCCGCGATCGAGGCCAAGCGCGCGCCCGACGCTGCGCGGTTGCTCTTCGGCCTCGGCATCCGGCACGTCGGCGAGGTGACGGCGCGCGATCTGATGAAGTCGCTGGGCGATCTGCCCGCGCTCCGCGCCGCTGCCGAGGCGTTCCACGCCTATCGCAACCAAAACCCGCTCGGGCCGGACGAGAGGGCGTCGCCGTTCAAGGCGCGGATGGATCAGGCGGCCAAAGACCTGTTCGGGGTGTCCGATCAGTTCGGAGCGACCGTCGCCCACGCCCTCGGCGATTTCTTCCACGAGCCGCACAATGTCGCCGTTTGGGAAGACCTCCTCGCTGAAGTCAGCCCCCCGCGCTACGAGGTCAAGACCGTCGCCTCCCGCGTCGCAGGCAAGACCGTCGTCTTCACCGGCAAGCTCGAAACCATGAGCCGCGACGAGGCCAAGGCGCAGGCCGAGCGGCTCGGGGCCAAGGCGGCAGGGTCGGTGTCGGCGAAGACCGATCTGCTGGTGGCAGGGCCCGGCGCGGGCTCCAAGCTCAAGAAGGCGGCCGAACTCGGGATCGAGGTGGTCGACGAAGCGGGCTGGGCGGCGATTGTCGCCGAAGCGCTGGGTTAGCCGACCTTGTCCAAACGCATCGCCATCGTCACGCCTTACTGGCAGGAGCCGCGCGCGGTGCTCGAGCGCTGCATTGCCAGCGTCGCCGCTCAGAGCGTGGCCTGCGATCACCTGCTCGTCGCCGATGGCGCCCCGCAGGACTGGCTCGACGCCCGGCCCCAGCGGCATCTGCGGCTCGATCACAACCACGCGGATTACGGCAATGCCGCGCGCGGGATCGGGGCGCTGCTGGCGGCGGGGGAGGGCTATGACGCGATCGGCTTTCTCGACGCCGACAACCGGATCGATCCCGATCATGTCGCGCTGTGCCTTGCCGCGGCGCAAGCTCAGGGTGAGGGCTCCGCACCTCCGGATCTCGTCGTCGCCCGGCGCCGCATCGAACTGCCCTGCGGCACCCCGGTGGCGCTGACAGACGAGCCCGGGTTCATCGACACCAATTGCCTGTTCCTGCTGCCCGGCGCTTTTCCGGTGATCGCGCGCTGGGCGCTGATCCCCGCGCCGCTCGCCCCGATCGGCGACCGGGTGTTCCATGCCGCGCTGGTGGCGGCCGGCTGCCGCATGGCGCAGACCGCCCGCGCCAGCGTTACGTATGTGAGCCAGTGGGCGGGCCACTATGCGGCCAGCGGCGTCGCTGTGCCCGCCGATGCGCGTGAGGTCGATGTCGATGCAATCGCGCACTGGATCGCGGGCCTCTCGCCCGAAGAGCGCCGCGCGCTCGACCGCCGCGTCGGCGCGCATATCGCGCTGGCATGAGGCGGGCGGGGTTCGGGATGGCTGCCGGGCGCGGGGCTGGTGTGCTACGGGACAGCGGACGAAGCGCCCGTGCGAGGAGCCCGAGATGACCCCGTTCAATCTGCTCCGCGCGTTGATGCTCTCGCTGCTAGCGGGCCTCGCCGCCTGTTCGCCCGCTTCCGACACGCCTCCCGCCGCGCCTGTTACGCCGCGCTTCGAACTGGCCTCAAACGATCCGGCCGAGCACGGCAAGCGCCTGTCGCAGGTGCTCGGGTGCAGTGGCTGCTATGCGGATGATCTCACCGGGCAGGACTGGAGCGATGACATGGGCACGCTGTGGACCGCCAACCTCACGCAGAGTGCGGCGAAATTTTCGCATGCCGATCTGGCTGCGATGATCACCGAAGGGCGGCGGGCCGATCGGGCGCTGATCGACATGCCCTCCTACCTGTTCAGCGACCTTGCGCCCGCCGATGTCGATGCGCTGGTGGCCTACATGAAGACGTTGAAGCCACAGGGCGCGGTCCATCCCGAGCCGGTGCTGGGGCCGCAGCTGCTCGCGTTGCAGGCCAAGGGCGAATGGATGGATTCGCCCGCCCGCGTCGCCAAAATGAAAGACAAGGGCCCGCCCGCGCTGGGCGAGGCTCACGCCTATGGCCGCTTCATCATCCGCGCCACCTCTGCCGAATGCCACGGCATGGACCTTGCCGGCGGCAAGGAACCGATGGAGGGCGACGGCAATCCGCCGCCCAACCTCAGGATCGTCGGCTCCTACAGTGCAGAGGATTTCGCCGCGCTGATGCGCACCGGCAAGGCGGCGGGGAACCGCGAGGTCGGGCTGATGAGCAAGGTCGCGCGGCGGCGCTATGCCAATTTGACCGCCGAGGAAGTCGAAGCGGTGCGGGGCTATCTGGTGGAGTTGGCGAAGCGTGATCCTTGAAGAACTTCATCCCCAGGCGCTGCGCATCGCCGCGCTGTTGCGCGCGCGCGGCGAGAAGGTCGCGGTCGCCGATGGCGCGACGGGCGGCTTGATCGCCGCCACCCTGCTGACCGTGCCCGGCGCGCTCGATTTCTTCGTGGGCGGCGGGGTGGTCTATTCCTTGCGCGCCCGCGACGTGCTTTTCGCCCTCCCGCGCGAGGCCTACAAGGGGATGCGCGGGGCGACCGAGGATTATGCACTCCTGCAAGCCCGCGCGATCAGGGACAATTTCGGGGCCGATTGGGGGCTGGCCGAGAGCGGCTCGGTCGGCGGTTCTACGCATCCGAGCGGCGCGCCTGCCGGACGCTCGGTGGCGGCGCTGGCGGGGCCGGGCGGGGAGCAAACGCGCCTGCTCGAGACCGCGAGCGACGACCGCATCGCCAACATGGCCGCCTTCACCCGCAACGCCCTCTCGCTGCTCGAAGACGCGCTGGCGGAATGACGCGCGGCAGGTAGCTGTCTGGCAAGGTTTTCCATGGTAAACCCGCGCAAAGACTTCAGGGGCACACAGGGATCATGGCGGGCTACTTTGCAAAATTGATGCGCGATCTTGAATCGCCGGTCGAGGTGCGGCGGTTCGGATCGGGGTGGTTTGCGGGCTTCTTCGCGCTGCTTTTCGCGATCAGCGGCTTTGTCATGGTGGTCGCGTTGAGGTTCCCGGCGGTGTTCACCACGCCCGAGCTTCAGATCGTGCGCGACTGGGCGGGGTTCCGCACCGTGATCCACGTGATGCTGCTGGCGAGCTATGCGCTGGCGCTGCTCAGCCTGCTGCTGCGCCCGAGGAAGGTGCTCGGTCTCACCGCGCTGATGATCGCGCTTGCCGCCACCTTGCTCGGCGGGGCTGCGGTTGCGGCGGACGACGTGCGCGGCTGGGGAATGTTCTTCGGGATCGACTTCTTCATCGTCAACCTGCTCGCGACCGGCTTCATGTATGCCCCGCTCGAGCGCTTTGTCCCCCACCGCCGCGAGCAGCGCCTGTTCCGCCACGAATGGCGCGAGGATCTGTTCTACTTCCTCGTCAGCTCGATGTTCGTGCAGATTCTCGCCTTCCTGAGCCTCGCGCCGTCGCAGATCATCAACGCCAACACCAACAGCTGGGACGCCTTCCGCGCCGGTGTGGCGAGCCTGCCGTGGGCGGTGCAGTTCATCACCGTGCTCGTCGTCTCGGACGTGCTGCAATATTGGTATCACCGCCTGTTCCATCAGGTGCCCTTCCTGTGGGGCTTCCACGCGGTGCACCACAGCGCGAAGAACATGGACTGGCTGGCGGGCTCGCGGATGCATATCGTCGAGATCGTGCTGCTGCGCGCGGTGACCTCGCTGCCGCTGTTTACATTGGGCTTCGATGCGGCGGTGATGCAGGCCTATCTCGGCTTCATCTATGTCTGGTCCTCGCTGCTCCATGCGAACGTGGGGGGGAACTTTAACCGCCTCGGCCACTGGATCGCGACGCCGCGCTTCCACCACTGGCACCACGGATTGGAGCGCGAGGCTTTCGATGTGAACTTCGCGATCCACTTCCCGTGGATCGACAAGCTGTTCGGCACCTTCCACCTGCCGGAGGACCGCTGGCCCAAGGACTACGGCATCCCCGAGGATGTGCCGCAGGGCTATGGCGGGCAGTTCCTGTATCCCTGGACCCGCACCGGCAAGAAGACCGATGACGCCGGGGCCGAACCTGCCGAATAATATTTCGCGCGCCTGTCGAATCCGGCTTGCCCGCCGCGTCTCCCTGTCAGAGCCTCGCCATGCCCGGCGGGGACAAGGACGGAGACGAGCCATGCAATTCATACTGATGATCAACGAGGACGAGAGCCCCTATGCCGGCCCTGACGGTGCGGCGCTGATGGAGGCGACGCTGGCGGGGCATATGAAGCTCGCCGAGGATCTGGTCGCAGCGGGCATCCCTTTCTCGGGCGAGCGGCTGAAGCCCGCTTCGACCGCCACCACCGTCCGCTCCGACAACGGCGTGATCACGCTGCACGACGGCCCCTTCGCCGAGACCCATGAAGAGCTCGGCGGGTTCTACATCATCGACGTGCCCGGGCTCGACGAGGCGCTCGAATGGGCCAAGCGCATCCCCGTGCCCAAGGGCGGGGTCGAGGTGCGCCCAGTGTGGCAGATGGGGCCGCAAGGCTGAGCCGCGCGCGCGGAGAAGCGATCATGGCGGCGCGGCCCCGGGTGGTGGCCGCGCTTGCCGCGCAATTGCGTGATCTCGATGCGGCGGAGGAGGCCTTTGCCGAGGCCGCCGCGCGCCCCCTCGCAATGGTCGAGCCGCCGCGCGATGTGGCCGCTTGGCTGTTCGTGGCGGCCAAGCGACGTGCGCTCGATGCCGCCCGCAAGGCCCGCGGCGAAGCGCGTAAGGCCGACGCGCTGGCGGAGATTTCCGACATGGCCGACATCCTTCAGCTCCCCGATCCGATCCCCGACGAGCGCCTGCGCCTGCTGTTCATCTGCTGCCACCCCGCGCTAGGCGCCGAGGTGCGCGCAGGCCTTGCGCTTAAGGTGATCTGCGGGCTGCCGGTGAGCGCCATCGCGCGGCTGTTCGTGGTCAGCGAGCCGACGATGTTCCAGCGCCTCACCCGCGCCAAGGCCAAGGTGCGCGAGGCGGGGATCGCCTTCGAACTCCCCCCGCGTGAAAGCTGGCCCGAGCGGCTGGGGGCGGTGCTGCTCGCGCTCGAACTCGCCTTCACCGCCGCCTATGCCGATGCGGGTGGCGAGCTTTCGGCGGATCTGGGCGAGGATCTCGGCGCCGAGGTCGAACGCCTCGCGCTGCTGGTCGCCGAACTGTTGCCCGATGAGCCCGAGGCACAGGGTCTTGCCGCGCTGGTGCTGCTGGCGCGCTCGCGCAGCGGAGCGCGGCTTGATGCGGAGGGCGCGATGGTGCCGCTCTCGCAGCAAGATTGTTCGCAATGGGACTATGCCCGGATCGCACAAGCGAGGGCGCTAATGGAAGCGGCGGCGCGGGCGGGGCGCTCCGGCCCCTGTCAGGTGATGGCCGCAATTCAGCTCACCCACGCGCGCCGCGGCTTCGACGGCGTGGTCGATTGGAGCACGGTGCCTGCGGCTCTATGATGTGCTGCTGGCGCTGCATCCTTCGCCGATGGTCGCGCTGTCCCGCGCGCTGGCCTTGGCGCAGACTCAGGGGGTCGAGGTCGGGCTGGCAGCAATTGAGGCGCTCCCGGCAGAGAGGCTGGCCCTCGCCCGGCCTTTCCATGTCGCGCGCGCCGATCTGCTGGCGAAGGCGGGACGAACCAGCGAGGCGGGAGCAGCGCTGGACGCCGCGCTGGCACTCGATCCCCCGCGCGCCGAACGGCTGTGGCTCGAGCGGCAGCGCGGGATGCTGGGCTGAGGCCTATTCGGCGGGCTCGGCCAAACCCTCAGGCTCGCGTCCCCGCGTCGTCACCTCGCGGAACGCCTCGCGGTAGCGCGGGTGCTCGGTGCCCATCCAGCGGTCCCAGAAGGTGAAGTAGAAGCCGAAATTGTGGCCCGAGGAATGGTGCAGGTCGTGGTGCGTGGTGGTCGCGATCCAGTCGGTCCACGGGTTGTCGACCCAGCCGGTCGGAAACAACTCGCTGCCCGCGTGCGCCATCACGTTGCGGATCATCTGGTGCCAGATGAAGAACAGGATCGCAAAGCCCGCATAGGCGATGCCGAGCTGGCTGGTGGTGAAGAGGAACACCGGCACGAAGGCGACCTCGATCACCGCCTCGGTCATGGTGAAGCTGTAGGCGGTCCACGGCGTCGGTGTGCGCGACTTGTGGTGGTGGAGGTGGGTCGCGCGGAACAGGCGCTTGCTGTGCATCGCCCGGTGCGCCCAGTAGAACCATGCGTTATGCGCGATCACGATCACCACGAACTGCCAGATGATGGTCCACAGCGTCGCCTGCTGGATTTTCATGAGGATCACCCCGGTCTCGCGCCCGACCAGGATCGCGAGGGTGACGACCGCATAGACCGCCACAGTGCGCATCGATGACAGCAGTTCGCGGGTGTAATCGGCGCGCGAGGCGCGGCGGCCGCGCTGGATGCGCCGGGTTTCGGCAAAGCCCCGGAAGATCAGCAGCAACACCGTCAGCGCGCCCGCCGCGATCAGGTAGCGGCTGAGATCGAAATAGATCCCGAACATGAAATGGTCCGCCACGCGGGTCATGGCGTAATCGAGCGTGGCGGGATCGGCGGGGGTCATCATGAGCGGCAAGCCTTTGTCAGCGAGTGGCTTATGACATGCCTTCCTTGCCTGGCCAAGGCGCGTCGCTTGCGGAAAATGCCGCCCCGCTCGATCATCGTCTACCTTGCGCGCCGCCTGCGCAGCCACAGGATCGCCCAGTCGCCGCGCTGGAGGCGGGCCGCCATGCGGAAGCCTGCAAGGTGCATCGCGCGTTTGACCGCCGCTTCCTGCTCGCCCGCCAGCAATCCGGCGAGCAGCAGGCTCCCGCCCGGCGGCACCGCCTTGGCGAAGTCGGGCGCGAGGCTTACCAGCGGCCCCGCAAGGATGTTGGCAATGAGCAGGTCATAGGGCCCGCGCACCTGCAGCAGCGGATCGTCCATCCCGTCGGCGACGATCATCACCGCCTCGCCGGCGCCCGCGCCCATCGGGACGGCGTTGAGCCGCGCATTCTCCTCGACCACGCCGGTGCAGACCGGGTCGATATCGGTGAGAGTGCACAGCGCGCGCGGCCACAGGGCCAGCGCCGCAAAGCCGAGGAGGCCGGTGCCCGTACCGATATCGGCGACATTGCGCGCGGTCACGCCGCTCGCCTTCATGTGGCCGAGCATCTCGAGGCACCCGGCGGTGGTCTTGTGTTGGCCGGTGCCGAAGGCCTGGCTGGCGGGGATGCCGAAGTCGATCAGGTCTGGGTCGGCAGGGTATTCGGGGGTGTGCACATGGAAGCGACCCGCGCGGATCGGGGGCGCGTTGTGCTGACTGAGGGTCACCCAGTCTTCGGGCGGCAGTACCTCGACGGTGATCGCGGGTGCCTTGCCTTCGAATAGATCGGCGAGCGCAGCTTTCTCGGCCTTGCCGGGTTTGCGCGGATACCAGCCTTCGAGCACCCAATCGTCCGGCCGATCCTCAGCCACCTCGCGCCCGGCGATGACGAGTTCGTAATCCCAGTCGTCGATCAGGTCATGCGCGAGCAGCGCGGCCTGCACTACCGGTTTGGGGGCATGGGCGGTGAGCTTCCAGGTGGTGCTCATTTGGCCGCCGCTTCCTTGGCGAGCCGTTCGTCGAGCGCCGTGGTCCTGGCATCGGCATAAGCTGCGCAGGTCATCCCGCCCTCCATCGCCCCCGTGCGCGCCCGGGTCAGCATGTCGCTCGCCGAGGGGTGGGGGGTCAGTAGGATGTCGCACTTCAATGCGCGCAGCCGGGCAATCCCGGCGCGATAGGCAGCGACATAGTCCGGGTGATCGGTGAAACGGTAATCGTCACGGCTGACGGGCGAGAGGCTGTCGGCATAGACGATGGTCTTGCACGCGTCCTTGTCGCACGCCTCCCACTGCCAGCTCAACGCTCCGGGGGTGTGGCCGGGCGTGGCGATGGGCGTGAAGGCGATGCCGCCGAAGGTGACCGGGCGGCCCGGTTCGATCGGGATCACATGGGGGGCAGGGCGCATCGGATCGTGCATGCCGGCCTGCGGATCGCGCGGATCGTCCTTGCCAGTGCGGAACACCTCGGCGGCTTCGGGCGAGGCAAGCAGAGGTGTCGTGGTGTAGATCTGCGCGGCGGCCATCCCGCCGCCATGGTCGAAATGCTCGTGGCTGTAGAGCAGGAGGCCGATCCGCGTGGGGTCATGGCCGATCCGCCCGACATTGCGCAAGGCATGCCAGACGCCCGTTTCGGTGCCCGTGTCGATCATGACGGTGCCATGCTGGCTCACGACGAAGAGCACGGTGATGCCGCAGGTGCCGACATAGAAGGTGTTGCCATAGACCCTGAAGGGCGGGGCGGGCTTGTCCCAATCGTCCCAGTCCTTGCACGCGCGCGCCCATTGGTCGGCCCGTGCGACAGGGCCTTCGCTATCGATCACGCGTTGCTCTGGCGTGGGCGCGGGTTCGGTAGGCTGCGGCTGCGCGGCGGCTTGCGGGCCGCCTGCCATCAGCGCCAAGGCGACAAGTTCAGCGAACAAAGCTGGCTCCATTGGCATCGATCACCGCGCCGGTCATGCTGGGGGGCGCATCGAGGGCGCAGAAGGTGATGATGGCGGCGATTTCCTTAGGCGTGGCGACGCGGCCGAGCGGGATGTCGGCGAGCAGCCCCGGCCCGCCGCGGCTCGCCAGATAGTCGTCAGCCATCGAGGTGTCGGTGAAGCCGGGGGTCACGGCAAAGCTCAGGATGCCCTCCTTGGCATAGGCGCGGGCGATGGTCTTGTGCATGCCGACCATCCCGCTCTTGGCCGCGGCATAGTGCCAGTGCGCCGGGGAATCACCGCGATAGGCGGCGCGGCTCGCGACATGGACCAGACGCCCTGCAAACCCGCGTTTCTGCCAATGCAGCACCGCAAAGCGCGACAATTGCGCCGCGCTGGTGAGGTTGACGCGCAGGGTGTCCTCCCAGGCATCGAGCCACTCGATGTCGGAACGCTCGAGCCGGTTCGCCTCGAAGCGGCCCGCATTGTTGACGACGACATCGATCTCGCCGCCCGCAATGTCGAGCGCCTGATCCCACAGCGATTGCACCGACAGCGGATCGCCGAAATCGGCGGCGATGATCGGTGCGCTGCCCTCGGAAGCCACGGCGCGCGAGGCGTGGCCGATCACCTTCGCACCCCTCGCGGCAAGCGCCTCGAGCGCCGCCCTGCCAATTCCGCGGCTTGATCCGGTTACCAGAATGTGTCCCATGCAAGCGCCTATCCGAAACTTTGCAAGCCATGTCCACTGCTCGCCGCTTGCCTCGCGCGTCAGCGGCGCTAAGTGGGAAACCGAATTATGGGACAGACGGGATCACCATGAACCAAAGACCGCTATCGCCCCACCTCCAGATCTGGCGCTGGGGGCCGCACATGCTCGTATCGATCCTCCACCGCGCGACCGGCGACGGCATGGCGCTGGTGGGCCTCGGCGTCCTGCTGTGGTGGCTGGGTTCGCTGGCGAGCGGGCCGGAATCCTATGCGACCTTCCAGTGGGCGATGGGTTCGCCTATCGGCTATCTGGTGCTGGTCGGCCTCTCGTGGGCGTTCTTCACGCACATGATGAGCGGCCTCAGGCACTTCGTGCTCGATATCGGTGCGGGCTACGAGCTCGACATCAACCGCACCTGGTCGGTCGCGGCGCCGGTCATCGCGATCCTGCTAACCGCGGCCTTTTGGGCCGTGATCCTGCTGGCCTGAGGAGGCACACATGGGCAACGGAACTTCCATCGGCCGCGTGCGCGGGCTCGGAGCGGCGCATGAGGGGCCGCATCACTGGCTCCTCCAGCGGTTCACCGCGATCGGCAATCTGGTGCTGATGACCTGGCTGCTGGTCAGCTTGGCGCTGCTGGGCGATTTCGGCCACGCGAATGTGGTCAAGTGGCTGTCGCACCCGCTCAACGCGACCGCGATGATCCTTCTGGTCACCAGCCTGTTCTGGCACGCAAAGCTCGGGCTTCAGGTGTTGATCGAGGATTATCTCCACGAAGCCGGCACCAAGTTCGGCGCGATCGCGCTGCTCAATCTTGCAACCATCGGCGGGGGCGCCTTCGGGATTTTCAGCGTCGCCGCACTCGCATTAGGAGGTAAGGCCTGATGGCTACCGCAGCACCCAAGGGCACCGCGAATGACGTCGGCGGCGCGCATCTGACGGGCGCCTACACGATCGTCGATCACACCTATGACGTTGTCGTGGTCGGCGCAGGCGGTTCTGGCCTGCGCGCGACGATGGGCGCAGCCGAAAGCGGCCTGCGCACCGCGAACATCTCCAAGGTCTTCCCGACCCGCTCGCACACAGTTGCCGCACAGGGCGGGATCGCCGCTTCGCTGGGCAACAATAGCCCGGACCACTGGACCTGGCACATGTACGATACCGTCAAGGGGTCGGACTGGCTGGGCGATCAGGACGCGATCGAATATCTCGCGCGCGAGGCTCCGGCGGCGGTCTACGAGCTCGAGCACGCCGGCGTGCCCTTCAGCCGCAACGAGGACGGGACGATCTACCAGCGTCCCTTCGGCGGCCACATGCAGAACATGGGCGCCGGCCCGCCGGTGCAGCGCACCTGCGCCGCGGCCGACCGCACCGGCCACGCGATGCTCCACGCGCTCTACCAGCAGAGCCTGAAGTATGACGCGGACTTCTTCATCGAATATTTCGCGCTCGACCTCATCATGTCCGACGTCGGCGGCGTGAAGCAGTGCGTCGGCGTGATGGCGATGTGCCTCGATGACGGCAAGATCCACCGCTTCCGCGCGCAGTCGGTCGTTCTCGCGACCGGCGGCTATGGCCGTTGCTACTACACCGCGACCTCGGCCCACACCTGCACCGGTGACGGCGGCGGGATGGTGCTGCGCGCTGGCCTGCCCTTGCAGGACATGGAGTTCGTCCAGTTCCACCCGACCGGCATCTACGGCGCGGGCGTGCTCATCACCGAAGGCGCGCGCGGGGAGGGTGGCTACCTTACCAACTCCGAAGGCGAGCGCTTCATGGAGCGCTATGCCCCGTCGGCCAAGGACCTCGCCTCGCGCGATGTCGTCAGCCGCTCGATGGCGCTCGAAATGCGCGAGGGCCGCGGCGTCGGGCCGGAGGGGGATCATATCTACCTCCACCTGAACCACATCCCCGCCGAAACGCTGGCCCAGCGCCTGCCGGGGATCACCGAGAGCGGCAAGATCTTCGCCGGGGTCGACCTCACCCGCCAGCCGCTGCCCGTCACCCCGACGGTGCATTACAACATGGGCGGCATCCCCTGTAACTACCACGGGCAGGTCGTGACCCTCGGGCCGGACGGCAATCCGGACACCGTGATCCCCGGCCTCTATGCCGTGGGCGAGGCGGCCTGCGTGTCGGTGCACGGGGCCAACCGCTTGGGCTCGAACTCGCTGATCGACCTCGTGGTGTTCGGCCGCGCGACCGGCCACCACCTGCGCGACAGCCTCAAGCCCAACGCCAAGCAGCCCGAGCTGCCGGCCGACAGCGCGGACTTCGCGCTGACCCGGCTCGACCGCTTCCGCTATGCGCAAGGCGGCTCGCCCACCGCGCAGATCCGCGCGGAAATGCAGAAGGCGATGCAGAAGCACTGCGCCGTGTTCCGCGACCAGAAGCTGATGGACGAAGGCGTCGCCAAGCTAGCCGAGCAGAACAAGCGGATGGAGGACATCCACGTCACCGACAAGTCGCTGATCTGGAACTCGGACCTCATCGAGACGCTCGAGCTCGACAACCTCATGGCGCAGGCCAACGTGACGATCGCGTCCGCCGCCAACCGCAAGGAAAGCCGCGGCGCCCACGCCCACGAGGACTACCCCGAGCGCAACGACAAGGAATGGATGAAGCACACCATTTCCTGGTTCGACGGCTGGGGCGGGCGCGGCTCGAACATCCGGATCGATTACCGCCCGGTGCACGACTACACGCTGACGGACGATATCAAGTATATCGAGCCTAAGGCGCGCGTTTACTGATGCAATGGCGGCGGGCAGGATGGGGAATCGCACCTGCCCTGCTCGCCGCCTGTTCCCCGCCATCCGATGGTCCGATGGCGGTGGCTCAGATTGAAGCCAAGGCGGTGGGCGACCCGGCCTTGGCGATGCCGCCGCTTCAGCTTCCTCGCGATCCCGTGCCCGACAAGCTGCTCGGCAATTGGGTCTATTCGCACGAGGAATGCGAACCCGATTTCGAGTTCAGCCCAAACACCAGCAAGATCGACGCTTCGATCAGCTTTGACGCTGAAGGCACCTATGCAACGGATATCGAGGGCTTCCCCATCACCGGAACCTACCGCTACGATGGCGGTGACAGCCCGCGCATCACGCTCGATAGTAGCCTGCTGAACTTCGATCCCGTCGGCGACACCTTGCAGAACTGGAGCGAGGGCGATGCGGTCTACCAATGTGGCCGTGTGTTCGTGCGCGAGCGCCAGCCAGACGGAGGTGACCGCTGATGGCGGCCGATGGACGGGTGGCCAAACGGCTGTCCTCATACTGGCAACTCGAAATCGCCAATGCCGTGCTGGTGCCGGCCGCCTTCGTCATCATTCCCTACCAGCTCGGCGGGGGCGTCAGCTGACCGACCTTTGCCGCGCTGGTGCCAGTCATTGGCCTGCTGATCGTCGGCGGGCTTTACTGGCGCGGGAAGCTCAAGGCGCTCGAGGGGAACCGGGCGGTGCTCGACAGCGCGCTGCAGATCGCCGACCGATGGGATCGCGCGCTGTTGATCCTCACCCTCGCGGCGCTGGCATTGGCGGCGGCAGGCTTTGTGCTGGCGATCCCGGGAAGCACGGCGGCCGATCGCTGGGCGGTGCTGGTCGCGGCGCTTCTCGCGGCGGCCGAGTATGTGAACTACTACCACCGGCAGCTCCAGCATTTCGACAACTGGCCCGATTTCCAGCGGTTGATGAAGGGGCGGGGCTTCCGCCCGGCCAAGATGGCGGTCGACCTTGCCGCATGGCGCGCGCGGCGGGGGAGGGCGCGTGGTTGAAGGTGCCGCGCCGCTGCGGGTTGCGATCATCGGCGGCTATGGCAATTTTGGCACCCATGTTGCGCGCAGCCTTGCGGGCGATCCGGCAATCCAGTTGTTCCTTGCCGGACGCTCGCTCGCTAAGGCGCAGGCGGCGGCGGCGGCGCTCGATGCGGCCAATCCCGCCGAGGCGGGGGCCTATGACCTCGCCGGGCCACCCGAGGCGCTCGCTGCGCTCAAGCCCGATCTCGTCATCAACATGGTCGGGCCTTACAACGGCCAATCCTATGCCGTCGCCAAAGCGGCCATCGCCTGCGGGGCGCATTATTGCGACATTGCCGATGCGCGCGAGTTCGTCACCGGGATTGGGGTGCTGGGCTACAAGGCGAAGGCGGCGAGGGTTGCGGTGATTGCCGGAGCCAGCTCGATCCCCGCGCTGACCGCCGCCTATGCCGACGCGGCGCTGGCGGAGATGCGCACAGTCCATTCGCTCGACTACGGCATCAGCGGGGCTGAACAATCCAATGCAGGCGCGGGGACGGTGGCGGCGGTGCTGTCCTTCGTCGGCCAGCGCTTCACCCAGCTGATCGGCGGGCGGATGGTCGAAGTGACGGGCTGGGGCGACCAGCGCCGCGTCGACATCCCCGGCATCGGCGCGCGCTGGTTCGGGCGGGCCAATGCGCCCGACCTCGACCTTTTCGCCGCGCGCTATCCGGGCCTTCGCGACCATTCCTTCTGGGCGGGCCACGCGATCCTGCCGATGCATTTCGGCACCGCGCTGATCGGCTGGCTGACACGGCTCGGCCTGCTCCCCCGGCCGGGCCGCTTCGCCCCGCAACTGGTGCGCATCGCACGGTTGTTCGACGGGCTCGGCACCGGCACCATCGGCTTCTTCATGACCATCACCGGCGAGGGCGCGGACGGCGCGCCGCTCACCCGCCGCCACTGGATCGTCGCGCGCTCGGGGCATGGGCCCTATATCCCCTGCATCCCCGTCATCCTCATCGCCAAGGCGCTGGCGGCGGGCCGTCGCTACGAGCCCGGCGCGCGGGCGTGTCTCGGCATCGTCAGCCTCGCCGAATTCCGCGCCGCCTTTGCCGATTTCGACGTCGAGGAGACCACGGCATGATCGAACCCGAGCTGCCCGACTGGGGCGACAAGCGCCCGCTGTTCATCTTCGACCATGTCTGCGTGCTATGCTCGGGCGGGGTGAGCTTCATCATGAAGCACGACCGCTCCGGCAAGATCGCCTTCACCCCGGCACAGGGCGCGCTCGGCGGGCAGCTGTGCGACCACTTCGGGATCGACTGGAACGCGACCTACGTCTTCGTCCGCGAAGGCCGCGCCTATACCAAGAGCGACGGCTATTTCGAAGTCGCGCGGGTGCTGGGCGGATGGTGGCGGCTTGGCCTCGTGTTCCGCATCATCCCGCGGCCCTTGCGCGACTGGTTCTATGACTGCATCGCGCTCAACCGCTACCGCTGGTTCGGCAAGACCGCGCAAGCCTGCCAACTGCTCACCCCGGACCAGCGCGCAAGGTTGATCTGACCCGCCGCCGCGCTTGACGGCACGGCCATGCGCGGGCAGCTTGCCACCTGCATGCACAGGGTCGCGATCATGGGGAAGCTTTGGGCGGGGGTGGCCGCGCTGATGGCCGCTTTGCCCGCGCTCTCGCAGTCCTCCGCGCCGCTTCCGCCCGATCCCAACCAGCCGCCGCCGCACACCGCGCCGTTCCCTGACCTCGGCAGCGGCAAGACCATGGCCGAGCGGCGCGCGAGCTACGAGCTTTCGCCCGAACTGCGGCGCGGCCTCGGCGCCAGTGAGATGCGCGCGCAGGCCAAGCGGCTCGACGCCGCGCTCGCCGCGCTTGCACCCCAGCGTCCCGGCACGCCCGATGCCTATGTCCTCACCATCGCGCTCGACAGCGACCCGGTCTTCGCCCGCGAGGCGCGCGAGGCGGCCAAGGTGCTCGCCGCGCGCTATGGAGCGCAGGGGCGCACCCTGACCCTCGCCGGGCCCGACGGCCGCCAGGACGATGCCCCGCACGGCTCGATCACCGCGCTGCGCCTCGCCATCAGCCACCTCGGCACCCTGATGGACGGCAAGGAGGACGTGCTCGTCCTCTACACCACCAGCCACGGCAACGACCTCGGGCTGGCCTATCACTGGGGCGACAGCGGCTACGGCGTGCTCTCGCCCAAGGGGCTCAAGGAGGCGCTCGCCGAGGCCGGGATCAAGCGGCGGGTGCTGATCCTCTCGGCGTGCTATTCGGGCGTCTTCGTCCCCGTGCTGGCGAGCCCCGACACCGCGATCCTCACCGCCGCGGCGAGCACGCGCTCGTCCTTCGGCTGCCTTGCCGAGAACGACTGGACCTTCTTTGGCGACGCGCTGATCAACCGCGCGCTGCGCCAGCCTGTGGGCCTCGAGGCGGCGGCGCAGGCGGCGGGCCGCTCGGTCGCCGAGTGGGAGGCCAAGGCACGCTTCCTCGCCTCGCTCCCGCAGATCAACATCGGGATGAACGCGCGGGGCTGGCTGCCGATGGTCGAGGCCGGGATGCCGCGCGAGGCAAGCAAGCCGGTCGGGCGTCCGGCGTTTGATGAAGCCGCATTCAAGGCTGCGGCGAAGTAGTGGCCGCCCGCCGCGCCGAGATGATCTTCACCTCGGGCTTCAGCATCTGGCCCTTCATCACCCCTTCGCCCGCGTCCGGATCGCGCGGAGCGGCGAGGACCTTCGCGATGATGTCCATGCCCCCCGTCACATAGCCGAAGGCGGCATAGCCCGCTGCCCAGGTCGGATCGCTTGCGGCGGGATCGGCGTCGAAGCCCTTCTGGTCCTCGATCATGATGAAGAAGTCCCCCTCGGCGTCGCCCGGCGCGGCCATCGCCATCGACAGTGCGCCGTGGGCATGGGTGAGGCCGGTTACGGTCGTGGACTCGAAGGCGATCTTGGCGCGCACGCGCTTGGGGTCGCCGCGGGTGCCGCCCTGGACGAGGCCGGAGGGCTTGCGCTCGCCGTCGAGATCCATCGCGCGGTAGAAGGACGTGCCGTCCAGCCGCTTCTCGTCGACATAGCGCAGGAAATTGCCCGCGGTGACCGGCGCGCGCTCGGTCTCCAAGGCAATGGTGACGGGGCCGAGCTCGGTTTCGAGCACCACGGTGACGCGCGCGGCCTCAGGGTAGGGGCGCAGCCCCGGGCGGGCGGTGAGGACGGGATCGGGCGCAGGTGCGGGCGGGACGGGGCCTTCGCGCGGCTGCACGATCTCGAACTTCATCAGCAGCGTGCGCTGGCAGGTGGGGTCGCGCGGGATGTCCCTGCAGTTCCGCAAGTTGTCGTCCGAGATCATGTAGAGCGCCGTTGCGCCCGCCTCCTCGCGCACCGCCAGCCCCTCGAAATTATCGAGCATCAGCGGCGGGGCGAGCTCGGTGAGGGTGCGGGGGGTATTGTCGGGCGCGAGCGCGACGACCGCCGCGCGGCTCTGCTGTCCCGGCGGATCGCTGCGGGTGTGGCTGCGGAAGAGGACATAGCAGGTGCCGTCGCCCGCGCAGGTCGCGTCGGTGGGAACGCCGCCATAGGCCGCGATGCCTTCGGGCGCAGCGAGGGCGAAGGGTGTAAGCGTGCCATCATCGCCAATGCGCAGGCAATTGGGGCGCGCGGGATCGGTCCATTCCCCGCAGGCAAGCACCCCGCCGGGGTAAGATGCAAGGGTCTCGATCCCGTCATTGGAGGCAACCTTGGGGAGGAGTGCGGCGGCTTCGGGATATTCGCCGGTGGCCGCCTTTGCGAGATCGGCATAGCGCAAGATGCGGTGCTGCTGCTCGTAGGCGACCAGCCATTCGCCCGAGGGCAGGCGGGTCAGCGCCTCGGCATCGCCGCGCGTCTTGTCGTCGATCTGTGTGCCCTTCTGATCGCGCAGCGGCCCGAGGCGCACGCCCGAGACATCGGTGAGCCGGCCCTTGATCTCGTCGATGGTCAGCTCGATCCAGCGGCCGTCGTCGGTGATGCCGACGAGCCTGTCCCCGTGCCATTCGAGGCTGGAGATGCCGCCGATTGTCTTCGTGTCGGGGAAAATCTCGACCCCGCCGCGGAAGGTCAGCACGCCAACTTGGGCCGCGCCGAGGTCGGCGGGCGCGGTCTCGGGCAGGAAGGCGTCGTCGGCCTGCGCGGACAATGGGGCGGCGAGCAGGGCGAGGGCGGCGAGCGCGGTGCGGGGCATCCATGTCATTCGTCCGGGTGTATCGCCGCTTCGACGAAGCGCAAGGCAGGAGCACCCCTGTTCAGCCGCGCGCAAGGTTTACATCTGTAATCGTCATGACTACAGGTGTAATCACAAGTGCGAGGGAGACGCCCCGTGACGACGTCAGAAGACAGCACATCAGGACCCGGAGAGCGCATCACCGACGCCGAACACGCGGTGATGGAAGTGCTGTGGGACCGCCCGCGCCAGACCGCTGCCGAAGTCTGCGAGGATGTCTGCGCAGCGCGCGGCTGGAGCCTCGCCACGGTCAAGACCCTGCTCTCGCGCCTCGTCCAGAAGGGCGCCGCCGCTGCCGAGCCCGATGGCCGCCGCTTCCTCTACTCGCCGCTGATCGCGCGCGAGGATTATGTCGGGGGCGAGAGCCGCCGACTGGTCGACCGGCTGTTCGGCGGCAGCGCCGCCTCGCTGGTTGCGCATCTGGCCGAAAGCGAGGCCCTCACCGCCAATGATCTCGACGAGATCGAGGCGCTGCTGAAGGAGCTCAGGGCATGAGCGACATGCTGATGCATACGCTGGTGTGGACCGGCGTGCTGATCGCTGCGGTGCTGGTGCTGCGCCGCCCTGTCTCGCGGCATTTCGGCCCTGAGGCGGCCTATGCTTTGTGGGCGCTGCCGCTGCTGCGCCTGATTGTGCCGCCGGTGACACTGCCCGCGTGGATGGCGCCTAAGGCTGCCGCCCCGGCAGCCACGGTGCTGGCCGACACGCCTCCCGCGCCCGATCCGGCTCTGTGGGAGGCTGCCGTTCAGGCTCCTCCCGGCGCGGTTCCGGCTCCGTTGACGGTGCCGATGGAGGCGCCTGCGCCTGCGCCCGAGGCCGGTTTTGACCTCTTCGCTCAGCTCGCCGACTTGCCGTTGCTCGAGGCGCTGCTGGCGCTGTGGCTCGGCGGGGCGGCGGTGTTTCTGGCCTTGCGCTTCGCCGCCTATTTCTCCCTGCGTGACGGGCTGCTGGCGCAGGGCCGCGAGCTTGGCCGCACCCGCGGTTTGCTCGGCATCCCGGTGCGCCTCGTCGAGACGCCTGCGACCAATGCGCCGCTCGCGATGGGCGTGCTCGATCCGGTGATCGCGCTGCCGCCCGGCTTCCTTGCGCTCCACGACCGCACAGGGCGCGATCTCGCGCTCGAGCATGAGCTTGCGCACCACCGCGGCGCGGATCTGCTCGTCAACATCCTCGTCCAGCCGCTGTTCGCGCTGCACTGGTGGAACCCGCTCGGCCGCTATGGCTGGCTCGCGCTGCGGCGTGACCAGGAGGCGGCGTGCGATGCGCGGGTCATGGCCCGGCGCGGCGCGCAGGAGAAGGCCGCCTATGCCGCGCTCATCGCCCGCTTTGCTGCCGCCCCCGGCAGTGCCCACCACGCCGCGCTCACCGCGCCGATGGCCTGCCCGGTGCTCGGCGAGAAATCGATCATCCACCGCTTGAGGAGCCTATCAATGTCCGATCTTTCCCCCCGCCGCCGCATGGCCGGCCGCGCGCTGCTCGGCGCGGGGCTGCTGGCCCTGCCGCTGACCGCCAGCATCACCTATGCCGCCGGCGAGCAGGGCAGCGCCTTCGAAGCACCCGAACCGCCCGAGGCTCCCGAACCGCCCGCACCGCCGTCGCCGCCCGAGGCCCCGGAAGCACCCGAAGCGCCCGAGCCGCCGTCGGTCCTGCTGCTCGACGGCACCGGCGACACGCAGGTCACCGAACGCGTGTGGCGCGATGCCGAGGGCAAGGAGCGCCGCGTCAAGATCGTCACCCGCGGCGCGCGCGATGACGCGGAGCTTGCCCGTGAGCTTGAAGGGCTCGAGGGCCTCGAGAAGGCCGACCGCGAAGCGATGCTCGCCGACATGCGCGCCGGTCTCGCCGAGGCCGACAAGGCGCTCGCCGATCTGCCGCGGATCATTGCCGAAGCCGAGGCCGGCGCAGCCAGCGCCCGCGCCGAAGCCGGACGCCAGCGCATGATCGTCAAGCACGAGTGCAAGCCGGGCAGCGAGGAGGTCTCGGAGACCACCAGCCGCGACGGTGTCCAGATCGTCAGCATCTGCCAGAAGCGCATCTATGCCACGGCGGTGATGGGCCTCAAGGAAGCGCGCGACGAGATCGCCGCCGACAAGGACATCCCCGAGGAAACCCGCAAGCAGCTGCTGCGCACGCTCGATACTCAGATCAGCCGCTGGAACAGCAGCAAGTAAGCGTGATGTTCAAGGGCTGATCGGGAAGCCCCGGCGCGGGCGGGAAGGGGGCGACCTGCGCCTACTTCCCGCCCGCTGCTGCTTGTGCCGCCTTGGGCGTTACTTCTTGGGCCGCGCCGGATAGGCGCAGCCGCGCCCCAAGCCCCAGCCTTTGAGGAACGCGCGGCGCACCATCCCGGCCGTGTAAGCCTCGCGCAAGTTGCGGTCGGCCTCGGCCGCGCCGGTCACTTCGCGCAGGATGCCGCGGAAGGGTATCACAGAACCGACCAGGCTCTGCCCGATGCGGCCTTCGCTGATCCAGTCGCCGCCATCATCCTCGGCAATGTCGTAATCCGCCCCAAGCACCATATCGAGCTCCGCAATGGCCGAGACGACTTTTGCGCACTTGGCGAGGCCCGCGGTGGCATAGGGATCGCGCGCCGCCGCCAGCAGCACTTCCGGAATGTCGCGCGCGTCGATGTTGAGATCGCGCAAGGGTGTCTTGGCGACCTCCCTCGCATCAGGTTCGGGCATGACTTGGGCGGCGAGGGGTGCGGATAAGCCCCATCCAAACGCGGCGAGGGTAGCCAAGTGGATAGGGCGCATGACAATCAACCTCCTTCGAAAAATACGTCGCAGGCGGTGTCGCCCTTCGCCTCCAGGCCCAGCCGCAACGCTTCCATGCGCTGGCGGCTGGAGCCGTGGGTGAAGCTCTCGGGATTGACCCCCTGACCTGAATTGCGCTGGAGAGTATCGTCGCCAATGGCGCTCGCGGCTTTCAAACCTTCCTCCAAATCACCGGCCTCGATAAGCTGGCGGTTCTTGCCCGCCCACATCCCAGCATAGCAATCTGCTTGAAGTTCCATCGCCACCTGCAGGCGGTTGGCGGCGGCCGGATTCTGGCGCTGGGCGGCGCGCACCTGATCCGAGATGCCGGTGAGGTTCTGGATGTGGTGGCCATATTCATGCGCGATCACATAGAGCCGCGCGAAATCCCCGCCGGTGCCGCTCATCTGCGCAAGCTGGTCGTAGAAGCCGGTGTCGATATAGATGCCCTTGTCGGCCGGGCAGTAGAACGGGCCGACGGCTGCGCTGGCGCTGCCGCAGCCCTGCGTCGTCACCTGCCCGCCGCGATAGAGATCGAGCACCGGCTGCTCAAAGGCGATCCCGGCGCGCTGGAACGCGGCTGCCCACGTGGCATCGAGGCTGGTGAGCGCATTGCAGGCTTCCTGCGCATATTCGCTCGAGGTGCAGACCTCCTGCTCGCTCAATTCGCGCCCGGCGCCGGCGCCTTGTGCCGGAGCAGACTGCTGCTGCACGCCCTGGACGAGGCCAATGGTCTGCATCGGATCGAGCCCGAACACCACCGCGCCGATCAGCGCGATCACCAGCGTCCCGCAGCCGATGCCGCGCGGGCCCATGCCGCCCCCGCCACCGCCGCCGCCATCGGACGAGCGGACATTGATCCGTGACGTGTCGAACGGCCCCAAACGCATTTTCGATTCCTCCCCCTTGGTCCCATGATCCTGCAGAAGCCCATAATCCTGCAGAAGATCGTGCAACAAATCTATTGGACAGCCACGTGCCACAGGGCAAAAGCGCCGCACGACAAAAAACAAGGCCAAAGGCCCGAACGTGCAGGAGAAGCGGCGAATGCTCAAGGACAAGCGTGCCCTGGTGACCGGCTCGACCTCGGGGATCGGCCTGGCGGTTGCCCGCGCGCTGGCGGCCGAGGGCGCCGAGGTGATTCTCAACGGGCTGGGTGATCCAGACGCGATTTCAGCACTCTGCGAGGAGTTGGGCGCGACCCATAATGGCGCCAACCTGATGGACGCCGCCGCCATCGCAGGGATGATGGAGCAGGTCGGCCCCATCGATATCCTCGTCAACAATGCCGGGATGCAACACGTCGCCGCGGTCGAGGATTTCCCGGTCGACAAGTGGGACGCGATCATCGCGCTCAATCTCACCGCCGCCTTCCACACCACGCGCCTCGCGGTGCCGGGGATGAAGGAGCGGGGCTGGGGGCGGATCATCAACACCGCGAGCGCGCATTCGCAAGTCGCCTCGCCGTTCAAGAGCGCCTATGTCGCGGCCAAGCATGGCCTCGCCGGCTTCACCAAGACCATCGCGCTTGAGCTTGCGACCCACGGCATCACCGCCAACTGCATTTCGCCCGGCTATGTCTGGACGCCGCTGGTCGAAAACCAGATCCCCGACACCATGGCCGCGCGCGGGATGACGCGCGAGGCGGTGATGAACGACATCCTCCTCGCCAAGCAGCCGACCAAGCAGTTCATCACCCCCGAGGATGTCGCCGCGCTCGCGGTGTTCCTGTGCGGCGAGCCTGCGCGCGGGATCACCGGCGCGAACTACGCGATCGACGGGGGCTGGACCGCCGAATGATCCCTTCGCGCTGGCTCCCCCTTCTGGCGCTGCTGCTCGGCTCGCTAGCGGCCTGCGCGCCCGCGCCCCCGCCGACCGTGAGCGTGCCGGTGGACGACCGCGCCGAGATCGCAGCGCGGCTGGAAGCGGACATCGCTGCTCTGGCCTCGGACGCGCTGGCCGGACGCAAGCCGGGCACGCAGGGCGGGCGCGACACCTATGCCTGGATCGAGCAGCGCATGGGCGAGGTCGGCCTCGTCTCGGGCACCAATGATCCGGGCTCCTACTGGCGCCTCCCGGTCGATCTGCTGGGCGTCGAGCCCGAGAGCGCCGAGCTGGTGCTCGGTCAGGGGCGGCGGCGGGTGGTGGTTCCGGCTTCCGATGCCGCAGTCTTCACCCCGCGCCGCCGCGCGCTCGCCTTCGGCGGGCCGGGGACGGGCGTGCCGGTGGTGTTCGTGGGCTATGGCGACGGCTCGGTGCTCGGCGATGCGCTGGCGGGCGCGGTGGCTGTGATGCTCGCCGATCCGGGCCGCGACACGGCCCGCCGCGACGCCTTGTTCCACCAGCGGGCGACCGCGGTGCTCACCGTCGTCCCCGACAGCGAGGCGCTAGCCGCAGTGCGCGCCGCTGCCGAGCGCCCGCGCTTGCAGCTCGTGAGCGAGGAAGAGGACAATCTGGCCGCCTATATCACCGACAAGGCCTGCGCCGAGGTGATCGGCGCGCGCCGCTGGGCATCGTGGAAGGCCGAGGCCGCCACCCAAGCCTTCGCCCCGATCGAACTCAACCTCTCGGTCAGCATCGAGGCGACCAGCGATCGCCGCGAATTCGCCAGCCAGAACATTATCGGCATGATCCCCGGCAGCGTGCCCGGATCGGGCGCGGTGCTGGTGCTGGGACATTGGGACCACCTCGGCGAATGCGGCCCGCAAGGCGCGGTCGACCGGATCTGCAACGGCGCGGCGGACAATGCCAGCGGCATCGCGATGATGCTCGAACTGGCGCGGCGGCTGAAGGGCGGGGCGCCGCTGGCGCGCGACGTCTATTTCCTCGCCACCACCGCCGAGGAGCCCGGGCTGCTCGGCATCCGTGCCTTTGTGAAAGACCCGCCGCTGCCGCTCACCGGCATCGTTGCCGCCTTCAATCTCGACATGATGGCGGTCGCGCCCGCCGGGAGCCCGGTGGGCTTTATCGGACGTGGCAAGGACGAGATGCTCGATGCGGCGGTGCTCGCGGCGCTCCGGCGCCATGACCGCGCGCTCGGCGACCAGAACCTCGCTGACAGCTTCCTGATGCGGCAGGACGGGTGGGCGCTGGTGCAGGCAGACGTGCCCGCGGTGCTGCTGTCGAGCACCTATGGCAGCCGCCCGATCCTCGATCCCTTCATCGCCGCTCGCTACCACCAGCCCTCGGACGAGGTTTCGGGAATGGAGCTTGGCGGAGCGGTCGAAGATCTGCTGCTCCACGAGGACCTGATCCGCGAGATCGCCGACCCGGCACGCTATCCGGCAAGCACGCCGCCGCGCCCCTAGCGCTTAGCGCAAACCGCGGTTACATGGGCCGCCACGAATCTCCCGCCAGAGGAGAACCCTCTCACTGTTTGCTAGCGAAAGTGGCGCTCATGGATATCCCGCTCGGTCTGACCTTCGATGACGTGCTGCTCCGCCCGGCGGAAAGCAACGTGCTGCCGAGCATGGCCGACACTTCGACCCACCTGACCCGCGACATTCGCCTCAGCATCCCGGTGCTGTCCTCGGCGATGGATACCGTGACCGAGGCCGATATGGCGATCGCCATGGCGCAGCTGGGCGGGATCGGCGTGCTCCACCGCAATCTCGACATCGATGCGCAATGCGCTGCGGTGCGCGCGGTCAAGCGTTACGAGAGCGGCATGGTGGTCAACCCGATCACGATCCAGCCCGACGCGACGCTGGGCGAGGCGCAGGCGTTGATGCAGCTGCACCGGATCAGCGGCATCCCGGTGGTGGACGCGGGCGGCAAGCTGTGCGGCATCCTTACCAACCGCGACGTGCGCTTTGCCGAAAACCCGCTCCAGCCTGTGCGCGAGCTGATGACTACCGAGAACCTCGCCACCGTGCCTCTGGGCACCGGGCAGGAAGAAGCCCGCCGCCTGCTGCATGCGCGCCGGATCGAGAAGCTGCTGGTGGTCGACGATGCCTTCCACTGCATCGGCCTCATCACGGTCAAGGATATCGAAAAGGCGGTGAACTACCCCCACGCCACCAAGGACGGCACCGGCCGCCTGCGCGTCGCCGCGGCGACCACTGTCGGCGAGGCAGGCTTCGCGCGCACCGAGGCGCTGGTCGATGCCGAGGTTGACGTGATCGTGATCGACACCGCCCATGGCCACAACATCGAAGTCGCCCGCGCGGTCGAGCGGGTCAAGAAGCTCTCCAATGCGGTGCAGGTGATCGCAGGCAATGTCGCGACCGCCGAGGCGACCCGCGCGCTGGTCGATGCAGGCGCGGACGCGGTCAAGGTCGGGATCGGCCCGGGCTCGATCTGCACCACCCGCGTGGTCGCCGGCGTCGGCGTGCCGCAGCTGACCGCGATCATGGAAAGCGCGGCCGAAGCCGCCAAGTCGGGCGTCCCAGTGATCGCCGATGGCGGCCTGCGCACTTCGGGCGACGCGGCCAAGGCGCTCGCCGCGGGTGCTTCCAGCGTGATGATCGGCTCGATGCTCGCAGGCACCACCGAGAGCCCGGGCGAAGTGTTCCTCTACCAGGGCCGCTCCTACAAGGCGTATCGCGGCATGGGCTCCGTCGGCGCGATGGCGCGCGGCTCGGCTGACCGCTATTTCCAGCAGGACGTCTCCGCCATGAAGCTCGTCCCCGAGGGAATCGAGGGGCAGGTGCCCTTCAAGGGCCCGGCGGCCGACGTCGTCCACCAGCTGGTCGGCGGGATCAAGGCGGCGATGGGCTACACCGGCTCGCGCACTATCACCGATCTGCAGGAACGCGCGAAATTCGTGCGAATCACCAATGCGGGGCTTTCCGAAAGCCACGTCCACGACGTCGCCATCACCCGCGAGGCGCCGAATTATCCCACACGCTGAGGCCTCGATATGACACCCGCCGCTAGAGTTGAGGCGGCGATCGAGCTGCTCGATACCGTGATCGCTTCCGCACGTGCCAAGGGCGCGCCTGCGGACCGGATTATCGCCGAATATTTCCGCGCGCGCCGCTATGCCGGGTCCAAGGACCGGCGCGCGGTGCGCGATCTCGTTTACCGCGCGATCCGCCTGTGCGGGCCGGTGCCTGCCACCGGGCGCGCGGCGATGCTGGCGGTGGCCGGGCAGGACGAGGCCATCGCGGCGCTGTTCGACGGCTCCCCTCACGGGCCTGCACCCCGCGGCGAAGGGGAAGAGGCGGCCAACACCGGCCTTGCCCCCAAGTGGCTCGCCGCAGCCTTGCGCGCCTCCGGCCTCGATGGCCGCGAGATTGCCGCGCTGCTCGACCGCGCCCCGCTCGACGTGCGGGTCAATGCCCTGAAGGCCGACCGCGAGGGGCTGACGCTTCCCGAACCGGGCGAGCCGCTGGCGAGCGCGCAGGGCCTGCGCTTCGAGTCGGGCACGCAGGTCGAGCAATGGGAGGCCTACGAGCAGGGCCTTGTCGAAATTCAGGACTTGGGCTCTCAACTGATCGTCGAGGCGCTGCCAGTTAGCCCCGGCGACACGATCATCGACCTGTGCGCGGGCGGCGGGGGCAAGACCCTCGCGCTCGCCGCGCGGCTCGGCAATGCCGCGAGCATCATCGCCGCCGACACCGACAAGCGCCGCCTCGGCAACCTTGCGCCGCGCGCCGCGCGCGCAGGGGCGGCGGTCGATCACACCGTGCTGCTCGATCCGGGCCGCGAGATGCGCACGCTGCATCCGTGGGTGAAAAAGGCCGATCACGTGCTGGTCGATGCGCCATGCTCGGGCAGCGGCACCTGGCGCCGCAGCCCGGAAGGGCGCTGGCGACTCGATCCGGCGGAGCTTGCGCGTCTCAATGCGCTGCAGGACCACGTGCTCGACATTGCCGTGCATCTGGTGCGCCCCGGCGGCAGCATCGCCTTCGTCACCTGCTCGGTGCTCGATGCCGAAGGGCCCGACCGCGCCGCCGCCTTCCTCACGCGCCATCCGGGGTGGACCGCCGAAGAGCTGAAGCTGCCTTTCGGCACGCCGCGCGGTGCAGGAATTCGTCTCGATCCGCTCCATCACGGCACGGATGGTTTTTTCGTCGCAGCCTTGCGTTCACCATGATAGGCTCCGGTGTTATGACCCAGCCGTCCGGTTCCCGGTCTCAAGCACTGAAGGAGCTTCTGATGCGTTTCGCAGCCCCTGCCGCCGCCCTATCGCTGTGCCTCGCTATGACGGCGAGCATGTCGCTGGCCGGAAGCGAAGCAGGGCCCGATCCGCGCGCAGCAGCGCTGATCGCGCAAGGGCAGGCCGCGCTCGCCGCCGGTGAGCCGCAGGCCGCGACCGACGCTTTCGAGGCCGCGCTGGTGGTCGATCCCGGCTACACCCCGATCTTCATCAACCTCGCCGATGCCGCGCGCCAGCAGGGCCTTCAGGGCAAGGCGATCCGCTATTACCGCGAGGCGCTGGAGCGCGATCCGGGCAACTTCGCGGCAATCTCGGGCGAGGGTGCGGCTCTGGTGGAGAAGGGCGCTTTGGAGAAAGCCAAGCGCAACCTCGCCAAGCTGCAATCGCTGTGCGGCGACGAGTGCCCCGAGACTGTCGCGCTGCAATCGACCATCGCGCGCGGCGCTCCGGCGCGGCTCGCGGTCGATAGCAAGGATGACGGGGCGGCGTCGAATTAGGTTTGATTTCGTCATCGCGAGCCCGGAACGGGCGCGGCGACCCATGGACCGACCGCGCGGCTTCACCGGCAGGTGATGGATTGCCGCGGCCCTTCGGGCCTCGCAATGACGTGGCTCAGATAAGCGCCCGAAACTCCGCCAGCACTTCCTCGTAAACCGCCCGCTTGAAGGGCACGATGACCTCGGGCAGCAGCGCAGGCTCGATCCAGCGCCATTCGTTGAATTCGGGCGGGTTATGCGCCTCGAGGTTCACGTCCGCGTCCTCACCGAGGAACCGGCCGAGGAACCAGTGCTGTTCCTGCCCGCGATATTTGCCCTTCCACACCTTGCCGAGCAGTTCGGGCGGTAGGTCGTAGCGGATCGGGCGCGAGGCAGGCGCGATCACCTCGACCAGCGATGCGCCGATGCCGGTTTCTTCTTCCAGCTCGCGCAAGGCGGCGGTGCGCACGTCCTCGCCCTTGTCGATCCCGCCTTGCGGCATCTGCCAGAAGCCGTGCGCCGAAGGGTCGATCCGCTGGCCGACAAAGACCAGGCCGACGGCGTTCACCAGCATGAAGCCCGCGCAGGGGCGATAGGGGAGGCCTTCGGGGTCGATCATGCGGGATTCGCCAGCATGAACTTCATCGCGGCGACGATGCGCTCGAGGTCACCTTGCGTGCTCGGCACCATCTGCCTGAGGTTGACGAAGGAGTGGGTGACCCCGCGCATCTCGAGGAACAGGCAGTCGCGCCCCGCGTCGACCAGCGCCTTGGCATAGGCGCGGCCCGAATCGCGGATCGGATCGAGGCTGGCGGTGACGACGATGGTTGGCGGGGCGGTCGAATGGTCCGACAGGATCGGGAAGCCGCGCGGGTCGCTGCGGTCGGCGGCATAGGCTGCGTCGAAGAAAGTCATGGTCTCGGCGGTGAGGACGAAGCCCTCGCTGAACTGCGCCATGCTGGCCGAGCCATTCGCATCGGCGACCAGCGGGAAGATCGGGACTTGCAGCACTACGGGGACAGCGGCGGGGTTTGCGCCCAGCAGTTGGCTGACGACCACGGTCGCATTGCCGCCCGCAGAATCGCCGATGGTGACGATGCCGCTCGCGGCAAGGCCCAGCTCGGCCGGGCTGGACGCAACCCACCGCGTCGCCGCCTCGCAATCGAGGATCGCGGCGGGGAAGGGCGCCTCGGGCGCGCGGGCATAGTGGACCGCGACCAGCGGCAGATCGGCGAGCGCGGCGATCTCGGTGCACAGCGCGTGGTGGGTGTCGAGATCGCCGATCACGAAGCCGCCGCCGTGGTAGAAGGTGATCACCGGCGTCGGCCCCTCGCGGGCCTCGCGCGCGTCGTATAGGCGCAGCGGAATGTCGCCCGCAGGGCCGGGGCAGACGAGGTCGCGGATCACCGGTAGCGCGCGCGCGGGGCGGTCGGCGAGGTTGTGCAGCGCCTGATAGGACGCGCGCGCCTCCTCCAGCGTCATGTCGACAAGCTTGGGCCCGTTCACCTGCGCCATGATGTCGAGGAAGGCCTTCATGTCGGGCCGGATATAGGGCGCTTGCGTCATCGTGGTTCTCTCCCGTGTCTTTGGCGATGCGATAGGCGAGGGCGGGCGGGTTCGCCAAGCGCATTTGCGGTTCCCTTGGCGCGGGCGCGCAGCTAGCCTTGGATCATATGGACAATCTGACACATAGCCTTGTCGGCGCGGTGATGGGGCAGGCGGGGCTGAAGCGGACGACCGGCCTTGCCATGCCCGCGCTGATCATCGGCGCGAACCTGCCCGACGTTGACGCGGCGTGCTTCTTCTGGCTCCACGGCACCGAGCATCTCGCCTTCCGCAGAGGCATCACCCACGGCCCGCCCGCGCTGGTGCTGCTGCCGTTGATCTTGGCGGGGCTGCTGTGGGGCTGGGACCGCTGGCAGACGAAGCGCGGCACGCGGCCCGAGGCGCGGCTGCCGGTGCGCTTCGGCTGGCTCTATGCGATGGCCTTCATCGGCTGCCTCAGCCACCCGTTCTTCGACTGGCTCAACGTCTACGGCATCCGCCTGCTGGAGCCCTTCTCCTCGCAGTGGTTCTACGGCGACACGCTGTTCATCATCGACCCGTGGCTGTGGGCGGTGCTGATCGCGGCGGTGTGGCTCTCGCGGCGACGGGAGAAGGCGGGGGCTGAGTGGATGCGGCCTGCGCGGGTGGGGATTGCGGCGGTGCTCACTTATATCGGGATGAACGGGGCAATTTCGGTGCGCGCCGCGCACGACGTCGTGCCTGTCGCGCAGGCGGGGGTGTTGGAACGGGATGGACGCGCGGTAATCGCGAGCCCCGTTCCGCTAGCATTCTGGAAGCGGCAAACGATCTATCACGATCTCGAAGTCGAGGGCGATCTCGTCACATTGAGATACAAGCTCGGCGATTGGTCTGTCTTTGGTGGGTTGAACGGGGAGGTTACGATCCCGGATCGGGCATGTGGACGGCGGATGGGACACCTAGTGGAGCCGTCCGGCTCGCAAGTAGACGCCTTCCTGTTCTGGTCGCGCGCGCCCTTCCGCACCCGGGCGCCCGATGGCTCGGTGGTGCTGCGCGATGCGCGCTTTACCGATCCGCGGGTGGGGGACCGCTTCAGCCTCGCGCTGCCCTATGTGAAGTGCGAGGAACTTCCAGCGCCCTAATTCGTCATTGCGAGCGAAGCGAAGCAATCCATGGCCCGCATCGTTCGGCCATGGATTGCCACGGCGACTGCGTCGCCTCGCAATGACGAATGATTTAAGGACCATAATGACCCAAATCGTATGGCTGCGGCGCGATCTGCGCCTGGCCGACAATCCCGCGCTCTACCACGCCGCTAAGAACGGCCCCGTCATCGCGGTCTATGTCCTCGATGACGAGGCGCCCAAGCACCATGCCTATGGCGGCGCCTCACGCTGGTGGCTGCACCATTCGCTAGAGAGCCTCGCCAAGAGCCTTGATGCCAAGGGCTCCAAGCTGATCTTGCGGCGCGGCGATGCGGTCGAAGTGCTGACCAGCCTCGCGGCGGAAACCGGCGCCACCACCATCCACGCCAATTGCCATTACGAACCCTGGTGGCTCAATGCCGAGCGCAAGCTGGCGAAGTCGCTCGACTTGCAACTCCACCACGGCAATTACCTGATGGTGCCGGGCAGCATCACCACCGGCACCGGCGGGCAGTACAAGATCTACACGCCCTTCAGCCGCGCCGTGCGGGCCGAATTCCCGCCGCGCCCCGAACTCCCCGAGCCCGGGAAGCTTGAAGCGCCCGCCAGCTGGCCCGCCTCCGACGATCTCGCCAATTGGAATCTCCTCCCCACCACACCCGACTGGGCGGGCGGGATGCGCGATTTCTGGGAGGTCGGCGAGGACGCGGCCCATAAGCGCCTCGCCGCATGGGAAGCCGATGTCGACGACTATGACGACAAGCGCAATCTGCCGAGCGTCGACAAAGTCTCGCGCCTCTCGCCGCATCTGCATTTTGGCGAGATCTCGCCGATCCAGATCTGGCACCGCTTCAAGGACAAGCGCTCGAAAGGCTGGGAAACCTTCGAGGGCGAGCTCATCTGGCGCGACTATTCGCAGAACGCGATCCTGCAATTCCCCAAGTATGCCACCCAGAACTACCGCGAGGATTTCGATCGCTTCCCCTGGCGCGATCCCGCCAATGATCCCGCCGCCGCGCGCGACCTCAAGGCCTGGCAGCAGGGCCGCACCGGCTACCCGATCGTCGATGCCGGGATGCGCCAGCTGTGGCAGACCGGGTGGATGCACAACCGTGTGCGGATGATCACGGCGAGCTTCCTCATCAAGCATCTTCTCATCGACTGGCGCGAGGGCGAGAAGTGGTTCTGGGACACTTTGTGCGACGCCGACTATGCGTCCAACGCCACCAACTGGCAGTGGACCGCGGGCACCGGCGTCGATTCCAACATGTTCAGCCGGATCATGGCCCCGCTCTCGCAGTCGGAAAAATTCGACGCGGCGCGCTATATCCGCACCTATGTGCCTGAGCTGAAAGGCATCGACGAGCCCTATGTCCATGACCCGGAAGAGTTCGGGCGCAGGCCTGCGGGCTATCCGCGCAAGATCATCGGCCACAGGCAGGCCCGCGAGCGGGCGCTGGCGGCGTTGAAGACGATCAAATCGGGATAGGCGGGGCTTGCTCCCGCGGCCCGCGCGGGCCTATGCACCCTTCAACAAAAGCAGACGAGAGGGTGACATCATGGGCTTGAAGAACGGCATGCTGGCGGGCGCGGCACTGGCTCTCACCTTGGCAATGCCGCTGGGCGGTCTGACACCGCTCGCGGCGCAGACGGCCAAGGATGCTCCCGCGCTGGCACTCCCGCCGCAATATCCCGAGAAGCCCGCCGCGCGCCTCACCCAGCCGCCGCCGCGCGACCCCTCTGAGCTTGCGGTGCTGTTCTGGTCCGACGCCCAGCGCGCTGAGCGTTTCCGCGCGATGGAGCAGTGGTTCGCCGGCCACGAGGTCCCCGCTGCCGCCGCCCCCCGTGCGCTCCCCAAAGGCGCGCCGCTGCCTGAGGCGCTACGTGCAGAAATCACCGCCCTGATGAAGGCCAGCAGCACCGCCGGCGTGATGGTGCTGGTCGATGGCAAGGTGGTGCACGAGGAATATGGCCTCGGCATGGGGCCGCAGGATCGCTGGACCAGCTTCTCGGTCGCCAAGAGCTTCACCTCGACCCTGCTCGGCGCGGCGGTGAAGGACGGGTTCATCACCAGCCTCGATAATCCGGTGACCAAATATATCCCGGGCCTTGCAGGCTCGGCCTATGACGGCGTCACGGTCAAGCAGCTCGCCACCATGACCAGCGGCGTGAAGTGGGACGAGAATTACACCGACCCCAATTCCGACGTCGCGCAGATGAACCGCTTCGTGGTCGAGTTCGGCGCCGACGCGATCGTCGCTCAGATGAAGGCGCTCCCGCGCGAGGCCGAGCCCGGCATAAAGTGGGTCTACAAGACCGGCGAGACCAACCTGATCGGCGTGCTGGTCGAGAACGCGGTGGGCAAGCCGCTGGCCGAATATGCCAAGGCCAAGATCGTCGATCCGGCGGGCTTCGAGGGCGCGCTGTTCTGGATGGTCGACCCGCGCGGCGGGAATATCGGCGGGTGCTGCCTCTCGATCCGGCTGTCGGACTATGCCCGGATGGGCCAGTTCGCGCTCGAGGGCGGCGGCGCGCAGGTGCCGACGGGTTGGTTTGCCGAGGCGACCGACTCGCAGGTCGATTTCGGGGATAGCGGCTTTGGCTATGGCTACCAGTGGTGGACCTATCCGCAAGGCACCTTCGGCGCGCAAGGAATCTTCGGGCAGGCCATCACCCTCTTCCCCGACAAGCGGATGGTGGTCGCCTATATCGGCAACTGGAAGCAGGCAAGCGGCGGGGCGGAGCGGGGCGAGTTCCTCGACCTCGCCCGCAAGATCGCCGCCGCCGTTGAATAGGGGCACGGCGCGCGCGGGCGGCTAACCGCCGTCAGTAGGTTTGGCGATAGACCCCGGCGTTGGTGTAGCGCTGGAGGACGTTGTCGTGGACGATCGGGCTGAGCAGCTCGGTGAAGGCGCAGCCGACCACGCAATTGTCCCACCACACCACTTCGGCCTGAAGCGATTCGAGGCCGGGCAGCGTCAGCCAGCACATCTGGCCTTCGTGCATGCGGTTGATCGAGGCGGCCGAGAAGCCCGAGATCGACAGATCGTGCACCACGCTCTGGAACGCCCGCCCGCCCGAGGCGCGCAAGGTTGCGGGGATCGTTAGCCGGGTCCGCGGACCGCTGCGGTCTTCCTGAGCAGCAATGCGATAGGGATCGGTATCGGGCGGCATTACCGTTGGCCTTGTCTCGAAGCGGGCGGTCTCTCGGGGCGGATTGGTCCGCACAAAGGTTTGCACCCGCGTTCCTTAAGCGAAGCCTTCGAACAGTGGTGAATGCCTGGTTAGGTGAGATTCATCTGCCGCAGGGGCAGGACGTCAGCCGATGCGTTCGCGGTAGAGGCCCTCGAAGCCTTCGACCAGCAGCGCGGTCAGCCGCTCGGCGACCACTTCGGGGCCCTTGAGCTGCGAGGCGTCCTCGCCCGGATAGGCGCGCGCGCGCATCTCGGTGCGGGTCGCGCCGGGATCGATGATCGCGACGCGCAGGGGCGACAGGCGCTCGACCTCGGCGGCATAGGTCGCCAGCAGGTTTTCGAAGGCGGCCTTGGTCGCGCCATAGGCACCCCAATAGGGCCGCGGAGCAGCCGCGACCGAGCTGGTGAGGCCGATGATCTTGCCCGCCTTGGCGCGGCGCAGCAGCTGATCGAACCCGGCGATCAGCGCCTGGGTCGAGACCACATTGGTGAGCAGCGCCTGGTTGAACTGCTTGGGCTCCATCTGCGAGGCGGGCGTCAGCTCGGGCAGATATGCGGCGGCCAGCACCATGATGTCGAGCGTGTCCCAGCGCCCGGCGATGGCGGCAGCGAGGCGGCTGACCGCGTCAGGCTCGGTCAGGTCGAGCGGGGCGATGGTCGAGGTGCCGCCAATCGCGTGGATCGCGTCCTCGACCTCCTCCAAGGCCTTGACCTTGCGCGACACGAGAATGACGTGCGCGCCCGCGGCGGCAAGCGCCTTGGCGGTGGCAGCGCCGATCCCGCGGCTCGCTCCGGTGACAAGCGCGGTCTGGCCGGCGAGCGGCTTGGCAGTGGTGGTGTCGGTCATGTGTTGTCAGGCAGCCTTGGGGTCAGCGAAGGGGAGCTGGGCGCTCTTGGCCTCGGCAAGCGCCAGGTCGGTGAGCGAGGTGGGGTATTCGCCAGTAAAGCAGGCGTCGCAGAACTGCGGGCAGGCCTTGTCGCGCCCCTGCTTGCCGACCGCGCGGTAAAGCCCGTCAATCGAGATGAAGGCGAGGCTGTCGGCCTTGATGAACTCGCGCATCGGTTCCAGATCCATGCGCGCGGCGAGCAGCTTGGAGCGTTCGGGCGTGTCGACGCCGTAGAAGCAGGAATGCGCGGTCGGCGGGCTGGCGACGCGGAAGTGAACCTCGCTGGCCCCTGCCTCGCGCATCATCTCGACGATCTTGAGGCTGGTGGTGCCGCGCACGATCGAATCGTCGATCAGCACGATGCGCTTGCCTTCCACGAGCGCGCGGTTGGCGTTGTGCTTGCGCTTGACGCTGGAGTTGCGCGCGCCGTCGCCCGGCTGGATGAAGGTGCGCCCGACATAGTGCGAGCGGATGATGCCGAGCTCGAAGGGCAGGCCCGATTGCTGGGCAAAGCCGATGGCCGCGGGCACGCCGCTGTCGGGGACGGGCACCACAAGGTCGGCGTCACACGGGGCTTCGATGGCGAGCTCGACACCGATGGCCTTGCGCGCTTCGTAGACCGAGCGGCCGGCGAACACGCTATCGGGGCGGCTGAAATAGACGTGCTCGAAGATGCAGGGGCGCGGTGCCGGACTGCCGAAGGGGCGCACCGAGCGGATCTCGCCGGAGAAATCGACCAGCACCAGCTCGCCCGGATCGATCTCGCGGATCAGTTCGGCGCCGACCACGTCGAAGGCCACCGTCTCGGAGGCGAACAGGATCGCGTCACCCATGCGGCCCATCACCAGCGGGCGGATGCCGAGCGGGTCGCGGCAGGCGATCATGCCCTCGGGCGTCATCACGATCAGCGCATAGGCGCCCTCGACCAGCCGCAGCGCATCGACCAGCCGGTCGGCGATGGTGGGATAGCGCGAGGTGGCGACCAGGTGGATGATCACCTCGGTGTCCGAGGTCGACTGAAAGATCGAGCCCTTGTTCACGAGGTCCGTGCGCAGGGTCATGGCGTTGGAGATATTGCCGTTATGTGCGACCGCAAAGCCGCCGCTGGCAAGGTCGGCATAGAGCGGCTGGACGTTGCGCAGGCCCGATCCGCCGGTGGTCGAATAGCGCACGTGGCCGGCCGCCATATGGCCTGGCAGCGCGGCGATCGCCTCGGAGGAGGAGAAATTCTCGGCGACATGGCCAAGCCCGCGGCTGGCGTAGAATTCGCTGCCGTCGAAGCTGACGATCCCGGCGGCTTCCTGCCCGCGGTGCTGGAGCGCGTGGAGGCCGAGCGCGGTCATCGCCGCTGCATCATTCGCGCGGATCGCGCCGAAGATGCCGCATTCCTCGCGCAGCTTGTCACCATCGGCATCGAGGAAGGGATGGGTCACATTATGGAGGCTCATCGGCATCACCAGACCTGTTCGCGTGCACACCCGCGTTGCCGCGACCCCCCAATGGCGATGTGACGGATCAATTACAAGGGAAAGCGGGCGGCAAATGCCCCCCTTTTTGGCGACAGAGGTGTGACAGCGCCCGTCCGGGGAGAGCACCGCCACGGGGATTGCCGCCAGCGGCCCAGCACCCTACATGCGGCGGCAACCTCCTCTATGGGCGCACCTTACCGCACATGCTCTCCCCCTTCGAATGGATGATCGCCAAGCGCTACCTCTGGCCGGGCCGGGGGGAGGCGTTTATTGCGCTGGTCGCGGCGATTTCTGTGGGCGTGGTGTCGCTCTCGGTCGCGCTGCTGGTGGTCGTCATGAGCGTCATGAACGGCTTTCGCGGCGAGCTGCTCGACAAGATCACCGGGCTGAACGGCCACGCGGTGGTGCAGGCCGTCGGCGGCCGGATCGAGGATTGGCAGGGCGTGATGGCCACGCTCGAGAAGACGCCCGGCGTGGTTTCGGCGACCCCGATGATCGAAAAGCCGCTGCTGGTCAGCCACAACGGCAATGTCGAGGGCATCCTGCTGCGCGGCCAGACCGACAAGGACTTGGCCGGTTTGCGCGAGAAGGTGCTGCTCGGCGACATAACGACGCTCTCGAAGCCGCCTGCGCCCGAGGGTTTTGCCAAGGTCGCGGTTGGCAGCCGCCTGGCGCAGAATCTCGGCATGCGGGTGGGCGACGTCATCACCATCATCAACCCCGCAGGCCGCTCCACCCCCTTCGGCACCACCCCGCGCCAGGTGCCCTACGAGGTCGGCGCGATTTTCGAGATCGGCATTTCGACCTTCGACGAGAAGTTCATCATGCTCCCCTTGGCCGAGGCGCAGAGCCTGCTCCTGATGGGCGATTCGGTGGCGCAGATCGAGGTCAAGGTCGACAACCCCGACAAGGTCGGCGAGATCCTCGCGCCGGTCAGGGAGCAGCTTACGGGCCGTACCGTGATCTCGGACTGGAAGTCGATGAACTCGGCGCTGTTCGAGGCCTTGCAGGTAGAGCGTGTCGCGATGTTCTTCGCGCTCAGTTTCATGGTGGTGGTCGCCTCGTTCAACATCCTTTCGAGCCTCGTCATGCTGGTGCGCGCTAAGACCCGCGACATCGCGATCATGCGCACCATGGGGGCGACCCGGCGTAGCTTGCTCAAGATTTTCGTAACCACCGGCACCACCATCGGCGTGATCGGGACGGGGACGGGGCTGCTGCTGGGCTCGGTCATCCTGTTCTTCCGCGAGCCGATTGTCGCCGGGATCGCCTTTGTCACCGGCCAGCAGATCTGGGACCCCGAGGTGCGCTTCCTCTCGACGCTGCCCTCGCGGACCGATCCGTGGGAGGTGTTCGGGATCGTGGTACTGGCTCTCGGCATGAGCTTCCTCGCCACGCTCTATCCGGCCCTGAAGGCGGCCAATACCGATCCGGTCCAGGTGCTGCGTTATGAGTGACGTGGCCCCCATCGTCTCCCTTAAGGGCCTCAAGCGCACCTTCGAGCAGGGGGGCGAGCGGATCGAAGTGCTGCGCGGGGTCGACCTTGCGATTGCACCCGGCGAGATCGTCGCGCTGCTCGGCCCCTCGGGCTCGGGCAAGTCGACGCTGCTGCAAGCTGTCGGGCTGCTCGAAGGCGGCTTCGAGGGCGCGATCAGCATCGCGGGCACCGCGGCCGAGGCGCTGGCGAGCGATGCGCGCACCCGGCTGCGGCGCGAGCATCTCGGCTTTGTCTACCAGTTCCACCACCTGCTCCCCGATTTCGACGCGCGCGAGAATGTGGTGATGCCGCAGATGATCCTCGGCACGCCCCGCGCCGACGCTGAGGCGCGGGCCGACAGCCTGCTCACCAGCCTCGGCCTCGGCCATCGCCTGACCCACCGCCCCAGCCAGCTGTCGGGCGGAGAGCAGCAGCGCGTCGCCGTCGCCCGTGCGCTCGCCAACCGGCCGACGCTGGTGCTGGCCGACGAGCCGACCGGCAATCTTGACGAGCACACTGCCGACGCCGTGCTGGCTGAGTTCCTCGCGCTGGTGCGGGGCGAGGGCAGCGCGGCGCTGGTCGCGACCCACAATGAACGCCTCGCGGCGAAGATGGACCGGGTGGTGCGGCTGAAGGAAGGCGTGCTGGTCTAGCGCCGCTTGACAATAGCCGGGCAGGCCGCATTCTCGGGCCGCAGACGCGGACCGAGGGGCGCCGAGCCGGCACGCGAAGGGGGATCACATGGCCGAACTTGATTGGGATGCCGAAGCGACGCTGCACGAGCGCGACGATGACGGTTCGGAACTGCAATACAATTTCACCGAGCTCGCGACGGGCCCCCTGCGAGACATCGTGGCTCAGGTCGCCGCGATGGACAGCGCGCAGCGGGCCCGACTGGTGGTCGCCGTTTCGGGAGGTCAGTCGCTCGGGGTGAGCGAAGTTCTCGCACTCGCACAAGAAAAGGGCCTCGCATGACGACGATTGCCGATTTCACCGTCACCACCAACCGCGGCGCCGAGCTCGCCCTGAAGGAGAAGCTCGGGACCGTGCTGCTGGTGGTCAACACTGCCAGCCAGTGCGGCTTCACCCCGCAATATGACGGGCTCGAAAAGCTCTACCAGACCTACAAGGACCGCGGCTTCGAGGTGCTGGGCTTCCCCTGCAACCAGTTCGGCGCGCAGGAGCCCGGCGATGCCGACGAGATCGAGCAGTTCTGCAAGGTCAATTTCGGCGTCACCTTCCCGCTGATGGCCAAGATCGACGTCAACGGCGCGAGTGCCTCGCCGCTCTATGGCTGGCTCAAGACCGAGGCCAGGGGGCTAATGGGCTCGACCTCGATCAAATGGAACTTCACTAAGTTCCTGATCGGGCGCGATGGCACGGTGGTGAAGCGCTACGGCCCGACCGACAAGCCCGAAGCGATCGCGCGGGACATCGAGAAGCTGCTTTGATCTTCGCGCATTCGCGGCGCCGGTTTCTCCAAGGGGCGGCAGGGCTTGGTTTGCTCGGCCTTGCCGGGGTCGGCGCGGGCCGATCGATTGCGCAATCCGCTACGCCCGCCTTGCCCGAGCGGTTCGACATCAATCACCTGATGGGGCCGGTCAAGGATCAGGGAGAGCGCAAGACCTGCGCTGCCTTTGCCATGGTCGCCTCAGCCGAGGCCGCCATTGCCCGCAATACCGGCGCGCGGGTGGTCCTCTCCGAAGACTATCTGATGCACAAGCTGTTCGGCGACAGCCCGCGGCCGGCCGATGAAACGACCGGCCCGGCCGAAATGATCGACATTGCCCGCAAACACGGGTTTGCGCTCGCCGAGGACTGGCCCTATCAGCCGCGCCTATGCGCCCCTGACGCGCTTGCGCCGGGGTGCCAGATTTTACCCCCCCGATCTGGCAGCGATTGATCGCAAGGCCGATCAGATGCGCGTGCCCAACTGGGTCGCGCGGGCATTGCACGGCGCCAGGTGGGATTCGCGCGCGGCCGCCGATGCCCGCGCTCTCGCGCTTGCCGAGATTGTGTGGCGGTCACAGGCTGCGGTGATTTTTGCCACGGCGCTGCCCGATGATGGGGAGGGCTGGGGCGATGATGGCGTGCTGTCGATCGCCGAAAGCCTGCGCGGCAAGACCACCGATGAACTTGATGCAGGGCCCATGCACATCGCGGTGCTGACCGGTTTCGACCTCGCCCGGCGCGAGTTCCAGTTCAAGAACAGCTGGGGAAGTGATTGGGGGCGGGGCGGCTATGGCACGATCCCCTTCGATCTGGTGGGCACGCCGCAGTTCTTCGAAAGCTTCTTTTGGGCGAGGAAGCCGATGCCGGCCTGACCAGCCTTGCGTTCTTCCTCTTATGCGCGCCTGTGGAGAATTATTCGCGCACCGAGGCTTTGAGAATCGCGGCGAAATCCTAAACTGGTGCGATGCCCTTCGCCCCCTTCGTCCCCTTGCGCGTGCTCTCGTCCTACTCGATGCTCGAAGG
The DNA here is from genome assembly GCA_945878845.1 of Erythrobacter sanguineus. Taxonomy (GTDB): domain Bacteria; phylum Pseudomonadota; class Alphaproteobacteria; order Sphingomonadales; family Sphingomonadaceae; genus Erythrobacter; species Erythrobacter sanguineus_A. The sequence continues at coordinate 42,106 of CAMCUB010000006.1, forward strand.
GGCGATCGATCCCAAGGATATCGCCAAGCTGGCCAAGGAGCGCGGCTTTCCCGCGATTGCGATCTGCGACCGCAATGGCCTCTACGGCATTATGCCCTTCGCCGCCGCCTGCAAGAGCGAGGGCGTGCAGCCGATCATCGGCACGCTGCTCGGCGTGGCGCGGGGTGATGAGAGGGGCACGGTCGATTACCTCGCGCTGTTTGCGCAGGACGAGGCGGGCTATGACAATCTGTGCCACCTTGTCTCGGCGGCGCACCTCGATCGCCCGCTGGAGCGCGATCCCCATGTCACCCTCGCGGAGTTGGAAGGCCGCACCGAGGGGCTGATCGCGCTGACCGGCGCGGGCGAGGGGGGGCTCACGCGGCTGCTGGCCGAGGGACAGCGCGACGCGGCTGACCGGCTCGCCGATACGCTCGAAGCGCTGTTCCCCGGGCGGCTCTACATCGAGCTCGCCCGCCACGGGGATCCTGCCTGCGAGCGCGCGGAGGATGCGCTGGTCGACATGGCCTATGCCCGCGATCTCCCGCTGGTCGCTACCAACCCCGCCAACTTTGCCGAACCCCATATGCACAAGGCGCATGACGCCATGCTGTGCATCGCCAATTCGACCCAGATCGAGGCGGATGATCGCCCGCGCTCCAACCCGCAGGCCTTCGTCAAGCATGCGAGCATGATGGAGGAGGCCTTCGCCGACCTCCCCGAGGCGACCGCCAACACGCTGGTGATCGCCCAGCGCTGCGCCTTCGCGCCGCCCTATCGCAAGCCGATCCTCCCCAGCCTCGCGGGCGACTTAGCGGGCGAGGCGCGGATGCTTGCCGAGGACTCGCGCGCGGGGCTGGAGGCGCGGCTTTCGGCCTATCCCGATCTCACCGAGGAAGAGCGCAAGGTCTACGCCGACCGGCTCGAATTCGAGATCGACGTGATCGTGAAGATGGGCTTTCCCGGCTACTTCCTGATCGTTGCCGACTTCATCAAGTGGGCCAAGGATCAGGGCATTCCGGTGGGGCCGGGGCGCGGCTCCGGCGCTGGCTCGGCGGTGGCATGGGCGCTGACCATCACCGATCTCGACCCGATCAAGCTGGGGCTGCTGTTCGAGCGTTTCTTGAACCCCGAACGCGTCTCGATGCCCGACTTCGATATCGACTTCTGCGAAACCCGCCGCGGCGAGGTGATCCGCTATGTGCAGGCCAAGTATGGCGGCGATCACGTCGCGCAGATCATCACCTTCGGTAAGCTCAAAGCCCGCGCGGTGCTGCGCGATTGCGGGCGTATCCTGCAGATGAGCTACGGTCAGGTCGACCGCTTGTGCAAGATGGTGCCCAACCACCCGACCGACCCCTGGACCCTGCCGCGCTCGCTGAACGGCGCGGCGGATTTCAAGCGCGAGTATGACAACGACAAGGAGGTGAAGCGCCTCGTCGACCTTGCGATGCAGCTGGAAGGCCTGCCGCGCAATTCCTCGACCCACGCGGCGGGGGTGGTGATCGGCGATAGGCCGCTCGCGAAGCTGGTACCGCTCTACCGCGACCCGCGATCGGACATGCCGGTGACGCAGTTCGATATGAAGTATGTCGAGAGCTCCGGGTTGGTGAAGTTCGACTTCCTCGGGCTGAAGACGCTCTCGGTGCTGAGGAAGGCGGTCGATCTGCTCGAGGCGCGCGGCATCGCCATCGATCTGGGCGCGCTGCCGCTGGATGATGCGCAGGTCTACCATCTCATGCAGGCGGGCAACACGGTGGGGGTGTTCCAGCTGGAATCCGAAGGCATGCGCCGGACGCTGAAGGCAGTGAAGCCCACCAATTTCGGCGACATCATCGCGCTCGTCTCGCTTTATCGCCCGGGCCCGATGGACAACATCCCGCTGTTCGGCCAGCGCAAGGCGGGGCAGGTCGCGATCGAATACCCGCACCCCAAGCTCGAGGGCATCCTGTCGGAGACCTACGGGATCTTCGTCTATCAGGAACAGGTGATGCAGGCCGCGCAGGTGCTCGCCGGTTACACGCTGGGCGAAGCCGACATGCTGCGCCGCGCGATGGGCAAGAAGGTGCAGGCCGAGATGGACGCCCAGCGCGGGCGGTTCGTCGAAGGCTGCAAGGACAACTCCGCCATCGAAGCCAAGCGCGCCAACGAGCTGTTCGACTTGATCGACAAGTTTGCAGGCTATGGCTTCAACAAGTCGCACGCCGCGGCCTATGCGCTGCTCGCGTACCAGACCGCGTGGATGAAGGCGCATTACCCCGAGGAGTTCTACGCCGCCTCGATGTGCTTCGACATGCACCAGTCGGAAAAGCTCAACGTCTTCGTCGACGACGCGCGCCGTTACCCCAACGGGCAGGGCGGGGTCGAGGTGCTGCCCCCCTGCATCAACGCCTCGGAAGCCGAGTTCACCGTCGAGCAGACCGACACCGGCTACGCGGTGCGCTATGCGCTCGCAGGGATCCGCAATGTCGGCGAGAAGGCGATGGAGGCAATCGTCGACGAGCGGCAGGCTAATGGCCCCTTCGCCAGCCTCAAGGACCTGTTCGAGCGCGTGCCGCAGGGCACAATGAACCGCCGCCAATTGGAAGGCCTGATCTGTGCAGGCGCCTTCGACGGGCTCGATCCCGACCGCGGGCTGCTCTTCGCCAATGCCGAGCATCTGATGGCGGTCGCCGATGCTGCGATCCGCGAACGCTCCAGCGGGCAGGCAGGGCTGTTCGGCGGCGATGCGGGCCCAGCCGAGGAACTGCGCCTGCAACCCGCCGCGGCGTGGAGCCGCCCTGAGAAGATGGCCAAGGAGCGCGAGAATTTTGGCTTCTACTTCTCCGCGCACCCCGTGGCCCAATATCGCGAGGCGGCCAGCGCCAACGGCGCGCGCACCTATCAGAGCCTGATGGAAGCCGGCGCTCCCCCGGGCGGGCGCGGGACGGCGGTGATGGCGGCGCTGGTCGAGAGCATCAACAAGGCGCGCACCCGCAAGGGCGGCACCTTTGTGCGCGCGGATTTCTCCGACTCCTCCGGGCAGTTCTCGGCGGCGTGTTTCGAGGAAGCCCTCGTACCAGATTTCGAGCGCTGGGCAGCGGCGGGCGAGTGCCTGCTGCTGACCGTGGAACTCGATTCGCCCAATCCCGATGAGCCGCCCCGCCTAACCGTGCGCGGCGCACGGCCCTTGGCGGCGGTGAGCGGGACCACCGCGATGGAACTCAGCGCCGAGATTGCGAGCCTCGAGGCCCTGCTCGAACTCCAGATCGAACTCGACGTCGCGCGCGGCGATCGCCCGACCGGCGCGGGCGAGGTGGTGGTGACGCTTGCCCTTGCCGATGGCGGGCAGGCCAAGCTGTGCTTGGGGCGCAATTTCGTGCTGACTGGCGAACTGGCCGAGCGGCTCGCCAATGTCGCGGGGATCGCCAAGGTGAACCTCGCGCCCCTCAAGAAGCGCGGCAATCTGAGGCTGGTCGCATAGGAAAAGGGGCCGGATTGCTCCGGCCCCTTCCTTGCGTAAACCTGTGAAGGCTTAGAGCCTTACATCCCCGAACCGGGGCCGTAAGTGATCTCGACCCGGCGGTTCTGCGGCTCGCGCACACCGTCAGCGGTGGGCACGCGGGGCTTGCTTTCGCCGAAGGCCTGACCCGAAATCTGACCCGAGGAAACCCCGCGCCCGGCGAGATAGCTCTGCACCGCGGCATTGCGGCGCTCGGCGAGGCCCTGGTTGTACTGCGCGCTCCCCGAGGTGTCGGTGTGCCCAGCCAGCATCACCCGCGCCGAGCCGCAATTGGTATAGGCGCTCGCGGCACTGTTGAGGATGTTCGAGGCTTCCGGGCTGATGTCCGAACGGTCGAAATCGAAGAACACGATGAACGGCCCGCTGTTGCACATGGGGCGCGGCGGGAGCGGCGGCGGTGCGGGCGGCGGCGGGGGGGGAGCGAACACCTGCGGCGGCGGGGGCGGCGGCGGTGCGGGCTGCGGCGCAGGCTCCGAACGACCGCCGAAGTTGACGATCAGGCTCGCCAGCACCGAATGCGCCGAATAGTTCGCATTGAGGTCATTGCCGTTGGCGCCCGTCAGGCGGAAGTCGTCGATGTTGAAGTAGCGGTACTTGACGCCCAGATCGACATTGCGGGTAATCGGGAAACGCGCGCCGGCGATCAGTTGCCAGGCGAAATCGGTCTGCTTGTCGTCGATCAGCGTGCCGACACCGGCAACCCGCACCGGCAACTGCAGCCGCGCGACACCCGCGCCGCCGCCGCCGTAGATCTGGAAGCCGTCATCCTTGCCGATCTCGACCAGCGCATTGACCATCCCGCTCCAGATTTCGAGATCGCGCTCGTTCTGGACCACGGTGCCGACCGGGACGGTCGAGTCGATCGGCAGGATCCCGGTGTTCTCGACCGTCAGGCTGCGATACTTGGCGTTCTTGTAGCCACCTTCGGCTTCGAGCCGGAAGGCGCCGAAATCATAGCCGAGGATCACGTCGCCATCGATGCCAACCTTGGTGCGGGCGGTGGCGGCGCGGGTGAAGTCATCATCCGCGGCGGCATTGTCGGGACGGACGCCGATCGTCACCTTGTCCTTGAGGCTGACGCCGCCTTCGATCCCGATATAGGGGCCGTCGGCATGGGCGGGGGCGGCTAGAGCAGCCGCGGCTGCTCCGATGAGCAGAAATGTCGTCTTTTTCATTGTCCTGTTACCTTATAACTCGGTGTCCCGCCGGATCCCGGAGAGGGGCTTTGGACCGCGCGCGGAGGCGCAGCCGTTCCCGGCAGGTGAGCAGCAAGGTTTGCAGCACGGCGATTGTTGCATCGGCCAAGGCAGGCCGTGCCCACGATTGGCCGAAGCGATTGCCAAGCGGCGAGGGGCGCGGCATGAACGGGCCCGAGACACCATGCCACGCAGCGGCAAGGGACCACACGAGAGGAGAGAGACAGGCCATGGCGACCACGCGCCTCGGAGCAATGCAGGACTGGACGATGCGGGTGACCGCGGTGATCGATCACGCCGCGCGCGAGGCGGGCGGACGCGAGATTGTCAGCCGCTGGGCCGATGGCAGCGTGACCCGCACCGACTGGGCGGGCATCCGCCGCGATGCGCTCAAGATGGCGCAGGCTTTGCAACGCCTTGGGCTCAAGCCGGGCGACAAGGTCGCGAGCCTTGCGATGAACCATTCGCGCCACCTTGTGAGCTGGTATGGCGTCGCGGGCATGGGCGGGGTGCTCCACACCGTGAACCCGCGCCTGTTTGACGACCAGCTCGAATATATCGTCACCCACGCCGAGGACCGCGTGCTGGTCTATGACGCGGCGTTCCAGCCGATCGTCGACCGCATGAAGAGCCGCTGGCCCACGGTCGAGCACTACATCTGCTACGACAGCGGCGACCACGCCCCCGCCTTCGAGGACTGGATCGCGGCCGAGGACGGCGACTTCGAATGGGTCACCGGCCCCGAGACCGACCCCTGCATGATCTGCTACACCAGCGGCACCACCGGCAATCCCAAAGGCGTGCAATACGAGCACCGCTCGACCATCATGCACGCCATGGCGGGGCTCCAGAGCGCGGCGTTCAATTTCTCGAGCGCCTCGGTGATGCTCCCCGTGGTGCCGATGTTCCACGCGGCTAGCTGGGGCCTGCCCTATGCAGGCGCGATGGCGGGGATCAAGTTCGTCTTCTCGGCGGTGAACGATCCCGCCGTGCTCCACGATCTGATGATCCGCGAGGGCGTGACCGATTCTGCGGGCGTGCCAACCGTGTGGCTCGCGCATTTCCAGTATTGCGATGCCAATGGCCTCGATCTGCCGCCGCTCAAGGCCGCGACCATTGGCGGTTCTGCCTGCCCGCGCTTCATGATCGAGCGCTTGCTCAGGAACGGCACCCGCGTCCAGCACGCCTGGGGCATGACCGAAACCTCGCCCATCGGCACGGTCGGCGGGCCGACCTGGGACTGGGACACGCTCAGCCTCGAGGAAAAGGTCGAGAAGACCGCGATGCAGGGCCGTCCGATCTTCGGCGTGCAACTGCGCACCGTCGATCTTGCGGACATGAGCACCGAACTTCCGCGCGACGGCAAGACCTCGGGCGCGCTCCAGATCCGGGGCCCCTGGATCATCAAGCGCTACTTCAAGGCCGAGAAGGACGCGGTCGGCAATGACGGCTGGTTCGACACCGGCGATGTCGGCATTCTCCATCCCGACGGCACGCTGCAGCTCACCGATCGCACCAAGGACGTGATCAAGTCGGGCGGCGAGTGGATCAGCTCGGTCGAGCTCGAGAACGCCGCCTGCGGGCATCCGGGCGTCGCCGAGGCCGCCTGCATCGGCATTTTCCATCCGAAGTGGGACGAGCGCCCGGTCCTGTTTGTGGTGAAGAAGGCAGGGGCCGAGGTGACCGCCGACGACATCCTCGATCACCTCAAGCCCCAGATCGCCAAGTGGTGGATGCCCGACGCGGTCGAGTTCGTCGACGACATCCCGCACACCGCCACCGGCAAGATCAGCAAGAAGGACCTGCGCGACCGCTTTGCGAACTACACACTTGCCTGATGCGGCGATCCGGCCTGCGTGTCCCGATGACGCGCAGGCCATCGCCGCGATCTATGCCTGGCACGTGGCGAACGGCACCGCGACTTTCGACACCGCCGCGCCCGACGCAGCGGCGTGGGCAGAGAAGCTCGCCGACTTCGCCGCGCGGGGGCACCCGTTCCTCGTCGCGACGCGCGGGGTCGAGGTGATCGCCTATGCCTACGCCGCCCGCTTCCGCGACCGCGCGGCCTATGCGCATACCTGCGAGGACAGCATCTATGTCGCGCATGATGCGCGCGGGGCCGGGATCGGCAGCGTGCTGCTCCTCGCTCTGATCGATGCCGCGCGGGCGAGCGGCTTTGCGCAAATGCTCGCAGTGATCGGCGGGGTCGAGCCGGCCTCGGTGGCGCTCCATGGCAAATGCGGGTTCGTCCATGCGGGCCGGATGCGCAATGTCGGCAAGAAATTCGGCCGCCTGCTCGATACCGTCTACATGCAATGCGACCTGACAGGAGAGGGATGGGATAATGAGTGAAGTCTACATCGACCCCTCGCCGGCGAACTTCCAGTCCTTCAAGGACCTGCCGCGCGACACGCCGATCAACATGCTCAACCTGCTGCTCTACCGCGAGCACGCCGAATATCCCGAGGGCCACGAGCACGCAGGCAAGGGCTGGAGCGGGCGGCGCGCCTATGAGGAATATGGCGAGACCAGCGGCCCGATCTTCCAGCGCCTCGGCGGCACAATCCTGTGGCGCGGGCGGTTCGAGACGATGGTGACCGGCCCCGAGGTGCGCGAGTGGCACGACGGCTTCATCGCCCACTACCCCAATGCCGGCGCCTTCTTCGCGATGATCAAGGACCCCGACTACCAGCAGGCGGTCGTCAACCGCACCGCCGCGCTGGTCGACAGCCGGTTGATCCGCTTCGCCCCGGGCGAGGCGGGGGCGGGGTTTGGGTGAGCCAGCCTCGCCTCACGCTTGTCTGCGGGCTTATGGGGGCGGGCAAGACCACACTGGCGCGGGCGCTGGAAGGCGAGGGCCGGGGCATCCGCCTCGCGCCCGATGAATGGATCATCGCTGCGGGCTTCGATCTGAACGACGCGGCCGCTCGAGAGGCAATCGAGGCCGAGCAGCGACAGCTCGCGAACTCGCTGCTGGCGGCGGGATTTTCCGTCATCCTCGAGAACGGCTTATGGTCGGCCGCCGACCGGTTGAGGTATCTTGCGCTGGCGCGTGAGGCGGGTGCGCGGTGCGAACTGCATTTTTGCCACGTCCCCCTCGCTGAGCTGGAGTACCGCGTCAGGGCGCGCAACGCCGGGCTGCCGCCGGCTCAGCGGATCGATGTCGGCATGGTAGCGCATTGGTTCGCGATGTTCGAACCGCCGCAGGATGACGAGATGCGAGCCTTCGACGCATTCTACCGGCACTGATCACACTGGACTGCCGCGCCGCCTCAGCGCGCCTTCCTGAGGTGTGCTGCCGCAAAATCCGCCACACGTTCCACATTGGCGTCGCCGACGAACACCGGTGACCAGAAGCTGTTGTCGCCGTGAGACGCGCCCTCGAACAGGTCGACTTCGACCGGCACGCCGACCTTCTTCAACGCCGCCGCGAGTATCTTGGTCTGCCCGACCGGGACCAGGCAATCCTCGCTGCCCACCTGGAGCAGGAACGGCGGGTCCGCAGCGTCGATATAAGTGATCGGATTGGCGGCCTTGGCCTTGTCCGGCACGGTCGCAATCGGGGCGCCGAGATATTGGGACTCGAAGGAACTGGCCACCCCGTGATCGGCCGTGCAGCCCTGTTCGCGCGCCTGCGGGTCCATCAGCAGGAAATCATGCGGCCCGAACCAGTCGATCACCGCGTTCACCCGGGCAGAGACGCCGGGGTTGCCGAGCGCGGGGTTGTCGAAGTCCTGCGTGTTGCCGGTCGTCCCGATCATCGCGGCAAGGTTGCCGCCCGCCGATTGCCCGAAGGCGACAAAGCGCGCAGGGTCAACGCGATAGCGCGCGGCATTGGCGCGCAGGAAGCGGACTGAGGCCTTGGCATCCTCGATCGCGGCGGGAAAACGCGCTTCGGGCGAGAGTCGGTAGTTGATCGTCGCAACCGCGATCCCGCGCGCCCGGAGCGCTTCGAGGATCTCAGGGGAGAGCATCCCCTTGTCGCCCTTGTAAAACCCGCCGCGGTGGATGTTGATCACCAGCGGGAAGGGGCCCGGGCCATCGGGCAGATAGAGATCGAACTTCTGGCTCGCCGAGAGTGGCGCATAGGCGACCTCGGCGTGGTCAGGCGTGGGCAGCGTGGGCGAGCAGGTCGTCAGCGCCACCATCACCGGCAGTGCGGCAGCTGCGGCGAGGAGCGCCGGTCTTGTGATACGCATGGGCAGCTTCCGGTCTGGGGGTGCGGCGCCGGGCTGTCCGGCGCCGCCGCCACCGATCACTCCTCGCCGTAGAGGTAGCCGAAGAAGTCCGAGACCGAGGCGAACCACAGGCCGATCTGGTTCGAATAATTCGAGCGGGTGATGCCGCCGTCAGCGATGATGTACATCCGGACCGAGATCGTGCCGTCCTCATCGAGATAGGCGCGGCCGAAATTTTCCTTGTAGTTGTAGGTGTTGATCGCCTCGATCACCTGCTCGCGGGTGCGGCCCTCGGGCTCGAAGGTGGCGAGCATCGAGGAGCCGAGGCACTTGGTCTTGGCGACATTGTCCTCGCAAGCGAGCAACAGCGCATCGGCGATCACGCCGCCGTCGAACTCGAAATCGATCCGCTCGGCCTTGGGGTCCGTGGTGGTGATCGTGGCACCCGCCTCAACCAGCGCGCGTTCGAAATCGGCGCGGGTGAAATGCTGGATGCTCTGCGCCTGCGCGCTGGTGGTGGTGAAAGCCAGAGCGGCGGCGGCAGCAAGAATGGTCCAGCGCATGTTTCCCCCTTTGTTGTCGCGTGGTTGCTTTGAAGCGTATCACAGCAGCGACAATTGACCATCCCTTTGTGGGGGTCGGAAACGCGAGCAATCGAGTTCGAAGCGGGCGCGTTCCTGGCCTTGGCCAATCCCGGCCTTGCGGCACGCGAGCCGGAAGCGTGCCCGGAACAGATCGGCCCACACGCCTTGCGGGTTGAAGCGGCTGTGGAAGTTCGGATCATTGTCGCGCCCGCCTCGCATGTCCCTGACAATGCTCATGACTTTGCCTGCGCGCTCGGGGTAGTGGACGCTGAGCCATTCACGGAACAGCGGCGCGACTTCATGGGGGAGGCGCAGCGGAATCCAGCCGACGCTGCGCACCCCAAGCTCGGCCGCGCGGGCGATGATGCCTTCCATGAATTCATCGGTGAGCGCCGGAATGACGGGCGAGAGCGAGCAATGCACCGGCACGCCCAGTTCAACAAGTTTGCCAAGCGCAATCAATCGCTTGGACGGCGCAGCGCAGCGCGGTTCCAGCTTCCCCGAAAGCACCGGATCGAGCGTCGTCACCGACAGCGACACCGCGACCAGCCTTTCGCGGGCCATCTCTGCGAGCAGCTCGGCGTCCCACAGCACCCTGTCGGACTTGGTGGTGATGGTAACGGGGTGGCGCGTCTCGAGACAGACTTCGAGGATCTGGCGGGTGATGCGGTAATCGCGCTCGATCGGCTGATAGGGATCGGTGTTGGTGCCGAGCGCGATCGGGCGGGGCTGGTAGCCCTTCTTCGCCAGCGTCGCCCGGAGCAGCGCCGCGGCCTCGGGCTTGGCGAAGAGCCTAGTCTCGAAATCGAGGCCCGGCGAGAGATCGTGATAGGCGTGGGTCGGGCGGGCGAAGCAATAGACGCAGCCATGCTCGCACCCGCGATAGGAGTTGACCGAGCGGTCGAAGGGGACGTCGGGCGACTGGTTGAAGGTGAGGATCGACTTGGGCCGCTCCTCGGTCACCGTGGTGCGCAAGCGGACCGGAGGGCCGACAAGGGACAGTACGTGGTCAAGCCAGTCGCCGTCCACCTCGCGCTCCGCCAGCCCGAAGCGGGTGGGAACCGCCCCCGATTGCGCCCCGCGCCCTTTTAGCCCCGAATGTTTCACGTGGAACATTTACGGAACATTGGCGCGTTCCGCAAGTCCCGCCGGGCGGATCAGACCTCTTTGAGGCGCGGCATCAGTTCGACGAAATTGCAGGGCCGGTTGCGGCTGTCGAGTTGCTCGGCGAGGATCCCGTCCCACCCGTCCTTGACCGCCCCGTTCGAGCCGGGAAGCGCGAAGATATAGGTCCCGCGCGCCACCACCGCGAGCGCGCGGCTTTGCACGGTGCTGGTGCCGATGGTCTTGAAGCTGAGCCAGCGGAACAATTCGCCAAAGCCCGGAATCTCGCGCGCGCCTTTGACCAGGCTGAGCGCTTCGGGGGTGACATCGCGGCCCGTAAGACCTGTGCCGCCGGTGGAGACCACCGCATCGATGGCAGGGTCGTCGATCCATGCCTCGAACTGCGCGGCGAGAAGCGCGGCGTCGTCCTTGACGATCAGCCTCGCCGCCAGATGGTGCCCCGCACCCGTGACGCGCCCGGCGAGGATATCGCCCGAGGTGTCGGTCTCCGGCGTGCGTGTGTCAGAAACGGTGAGAACAGCGATATTTATCGGCTTGAAAACCTTGGTCTCGTCAATCGCCACGCGCGCGCTCCTCTACCGCTCCCGACTTGCGGAACGGGTGGTAGCAGCTTGCGGAAACTCGGGCCAGCGCCCTTGCGTCAGCGCGCGGCGGCTGGCGGACTGCACGCCTGCTGTGCGCTCGTACATCCAGTAGTTCCGCATCACGATCGCGACATAGCCGCGGGTCTCCCAATAGGGGATCGATTCCATCCACAGCAGCGGATCGCCCTGATCGTTGATCTCGGTATTCCAGCGCCCCACCGGCTTGAGGCCCGCGTTATAGGCGGCCATGATCTTGGGGAGCGCCCCGCCGGTCGCGGGATCATCCCGCAGCATTTCAAGGTGGCGCTGGCCATAGGCGAGATTGACCTGCGGGTCGTTCAGATCCTCGTAGGAGGCTCCGAGGTTCAACCGCCCCGCATGGTCGCGCGCGGTCCCCGGCATGATCTGCATGAGGCCGCGCGCATTGGCGGGGCTCACCGCCGCCGCGCGGAAATTCGATTCCTGCAGCGCGTGGGCAAAGGCCAGCGCCGGATCGACCTGCCAACCGCCCACGGGCTGCCAATAGGCGACCGGGAAGCGCAAGGCGGGATCGCTGCTCATACCGTAGGGTGCGTTCTGCGCCATGAACAGCTGGGTCGAGGGCAGGCCAAGCTCGCGCGCGAGCCGGGCGAGTGCGGCGTATTGGTAGGCGGGGCCGATCTTCGCTTCGTAGCGCAGCACCTCATCGGCAAGCGAAGGGCGGCCGATCTCGATCAGCGCGGCGGCGACGCGGACATTGGGGCGCTGCTGGAGCTGGCTCCAGTCCTCGCGGCTGAGCGCTGCGGGCGCGGCGTGCTGCGGCAGTTCCACCCCGAGCTGGTCGGCGGCGAGCATGCCATAGAGCGTCTCGTCCATCTGCGCTGCGGCGTTGAGGTGCTGCTGCGCTTGCCCCGGCTCGCGGCAGCGCACCGCCGCGCGGCTTGCCCAGTAATGCCCGGCTGCGGCCAGTTCGACATTGGAGGCACGTTCCGAGACGCGCGCAAAGGCCTCGCCCGCCAGCTGGCAATAGCCCATGCGCCAGGCGGCAAGCCCCTCGACCCACGCGCCTTCGGGCACCCATTCGCCGGTGCCCTCGACCACGGTGCGCGCCAGTTCCAGCGCGGCACTGTCCTGATTCTCGATATAGTAGCTCCACGCCACCCGCTGGCGCCATTCGGCGCGCGCGTCGCCCGAGAGCAGCGGATCGATCTCGGCGAGCAGGCGCTGCGCCTCGACCGGGTTGTCGGCCTTGATCGCGGCGAGGATCGCGCTCGCGCTGGCAGACGGCATGGAGCCGTCGCTCACCGGGCGCGGCAGGATGCGCTTGGGCGCATAGGGCTGGCGCGCGAAGCCTTGCCCTGCGGGCAGCGCGGGAAGCTCGGTCAGCCCGCGCTTGGCGCCCATCTTCACGAGCTGTTCGGCCTGGGGCAGATCGGTGCCTGCGGCGAACCACCGCGCGATCTGGTCGGCCGAGACCTTGGGGCTTTTGGCGTGAGTGTAATATTCGGCGAGCGCAGCTTGGGTCAGCACGCCGCCGGGCAGCTGGGCGATCAGGCTTTCGACCTGCGGCCATTGCTCGGCATCGATCGCGGCGAAGAGCTGGCGATAGGTGTTGCGCTCCTCGGGGGAGAGCACTGCGGTCAGCGCGCGCTCGCCCGGAGTCGCACCATTCCAGCGCGCCACCAGATCGCCCGCCTGTGCGGCAGCGGGGGCATGGACGCCCACGCTCGCCAGCACCATCGCCGCCAGCGCCACTCCCGAGCGCTTTAGTGTGCTGCCGACCATTCCATCCATCTCCGCCAGAACCGGGCCTTGAGCCGGGGCATGTCCATCAGGGCATCGAGCGCTTCGCTCGACAGAACCGGGACCTTGCCCGCAATGTAGTTGATTTCACGTAAAGGCTGTTCACCGGAACCCGCTGGCGCGGCGCCCAGCATCGGCCCCAAGGCGTTGCCGAAGGCGATCAGGCGGGCCGGTGCGACCAGCTTCACATGATGCGCCGTCACCGCGTCGAGGCCGCCCGCTGCCAGAGCGGGAAGATCGGCCATCGGAGCATGGGCGGGGAGCGCGGCGGCGATATAGACCGCGCTTTCCTCGAGGCCCATTGCGGCAAGGATATTGGCGAGCAGGCGCCCTTGCGGTCCATCGAGCAGCCGCTCGCGGTCATCGGCCTCGGGCTGTGCGACCAGCACCATCAGCGCCGCGCCCGCTTCTCCGCGCGCAGGGATGCGCGGGAAGCCGTGAGAGGGCGAAAGCTCGGCGGTCTCCATCCACCAATGGCGGAATGCGGCAAGATCACCCGGGGGCGAATCGCCCAGCCAGTCGCGGCGCAGGGAGGCTGCGGGTTCGGGCGCGGCGGACGCAGGCGCGGCTCGGCGCGCAACAATATCTTGGCGATCCGAAACCGCGGCATTGGCCCCGCCGCGGCTGGCCGGAACGCCCTCAACCGCAGCCGCCCCGGGAGCGCTACGCGGATCGGCCAGCCACGTCGTAGCGTCATCGGCAAAGTCGCAGTCGACCCCGGCCAGGTTCCACCAGGCCAGCGCCGCTTCGAATTCATGCGCAAGAGAAGGGGCGAGCGGGCTCATCAGGGGGTCATGCTATCCATCGCGGGTCTTGACTGTGTGCCGAGCGCTTAGCAAGTGGACGGGCAAGGCATATCGCCAGACTGTGGCCGCCGCGCGGTCAAAACCAACAAGGATCAGGAAAGCCCGATGGTCGAACGTGAATCAATGCCCTGCGATGTGGTGATCGTCGGCGGCGGTCCAGCGGGGCTCTCCGCGGCGATCCGGCTGAAGCAGATCAATGCCGAGCTTGAAGTGATCGTGCTCGAGAAGGGCTCGGAGATCGGCGCGCACATCCTGTCGGGCGCGGTGGTCGATCCCAAGGCTTTGGACGAGTTGCTGCCCGAATGGCGCGACCAAGGGTGTCCGATGGCCGAGACCCCGGTGACCGACAACTGGCACTGGGTGCTCTCGAAGGGGGGCAAGACCTCGCTCCCCCACGCGATCATGCCCCCGCTGATGAGCAACCACGGCTGCTACACCGGCAGCCTTGGCAACATGACCCGCTGGCTGGCCGAGCAGGCCGAGGGGCTGGGCGTGATGGTCTTCCCCGGCTTCCCCGCTGCGGACGTGATGATCGACGAAGACGGCCGCGTCGCCGGCGTCATCACGCAGGACATGGGCATTGCCGCCGATGGCAGCCACAAGGGCGACTACACTCCGGGCATGGAGATCCACGCCAAGTATACGCTCTTCGCTGAAGGCGCGCGCGGCAACCTGACCAAGCGCATGAAAGCGAAGTATGACCTTGAGGCGAATTGCCAGCCGCAGGTCTATGGCCTCGGCATCAAGGAATTGTGGGACATCGGTCCCAAGAAGCACAAGCCGGGCCGCGTGATCCATACGCAGGGCTGGCCGCTTTCGGAGAGCGATAGCTGGGGCGGGGGCTTCCTCTACCATCAGGCCAATGGTCAGGTGGCCTTGGGCTTTGTCACTGCGCTCGATTACAAGAACCCCTGGGTCTCGCCCTATCAGGAGTTCCAGCGCTGGAAGCAGCACCCGGCGATCCGCGAATATCTCGAAGGCGGCAAGCGCGTCAGCTACGGCGCGCGCGCAATCAACGAGGGCGGCTGGCAATCGGTCCCCAAGCTCGCCTTCCCCGGCGGCGCGCTGATCGGCTGCGCGGCGGGCTTCGTCAACGTGCCGCGCATCAAGGGCAGCCACACCGCGATGAAGAGCGGGATGCTGGCGGCCGAGAGCATCGCGGCAGCGATTGCGGCGGGCCACGAGAAGACCGAGCTGTCGGATTACGACGCGGCGGTCCGCTCCAGCTGGATCGCGACCGAGCTGAAGCTCGTCCAGAACGCCGAGCCTGCCGTCGCCAAGTTCGGCGGCGATATCGGTACGCTCTTGGGCGGGATCGACATGTGGATGCGCACGCTCAAGATCGGCCTGCCGATCTCAATGAAGCACCACAGCGACTACACCATGACCGGCCGCGCCGATCTCTACCCCAAGATCGATTACCCCAAGCCCGACGGCGTGATCACCTTCGACCGCCTCACCAATGTCGCCTACAGCTACACCAACCACGCCGAGGATCAGCCGGTGCACCTGCAGGTCAGCGATCTGGAACTCCAGAAGGTGAGCGAGCTCGGCGTCTTTGGCGGTCCCTCCGCGCGTTACTGCCCGGCCGGGGTCTACGAGTGGTTGACCGACGAGAAGACCGGCGATCCCAAGTTCCAGATCAACTCGCAGAACTGCGTCCACTGCAAGACCTGCGACATCAAGGACCCCAACCAGAATATCAACTGGGTGACGCCTGAGGGTGGCGGCGGGCCGAATTATCCGAATATGTGATTGACCCTCCAAAGTGACCTTCGTGATCACTCCCCTTCCCCAAGGGCAAATTCACGCCTTGCGGGCAAGCTTTGCGGGCTTGCGCCAAAGTGCTGCCGAGACAGATTTTCTGACGATGGAAGAAATCCAGTCGGCCTATGACGCCCAGCTCGCCAGTGGGAATATGGACGAGGAAAGTCTCCTGGCCCTTGGCGCCGCGTTCGGGGAGATGATTTGCGCACATGGCGACTTTGAGTGGGTGCACTTGTCGGATGACTATGGCTCCGGTCCGGCATTGGCGCCTGTCGGCTTCGACGTCGTTTGCAGTCCGATCGAGATGATTGAGAAGCGGCTGGAGGACGGTGAGGCGGTTGACCTTGTCGAGCTTTGCGCGGACACGGTTGCGACGATAGCGCGAGTTATCGAGGCTGGCGAAGCTGGTTCTCGAAGCTCATGATAGTGGCATATTTGGAATCCATCCGGCGCTATCGATGCGAGAACCCGAACATGTGGATCACCGGCCATGCATGAGGCGGATTGGGAGCGAGCACAGCCAGCCGGTCTCGGCGCTTTCGGCCTCGACCGGCGGGGCTTTGCCGGGGCGGGCCTCGCCGCCTTCACCCTCGCGCTGCTCGGGAGGGAAGTATCGGCAGCCGCCCCGCAACAACGCATGCCGGCGCGCGACTGGATCGAGCGGCAGGGCGAATTGGCGCGCGCGCTCAAGGGCGGTCAGATCGCTCCGCTGCAATGGATGGCCGAAGCCGAGCGGCTGGCGAGCGAGATCGAGGTCGCCGAGCTGATGGCCGAAGTGAACAGGACGCAGGTCACGCAGCAGGCACTGCTGCCGACCAACGACCCGCGCAAGAGCAGCATCCGCTTCCTCGATGCAGACGGCGCGCCGCGCAAGCTCGGCTATGGCGCGGCGCTGTTCGCGTTCGAGCCGCACAATGTCATCACGCCCCACGGCCACCGCCACATGGTGTCGTCGCACCTCGTGGTGGAAGGGGCTTTCAGGGTCCGCAATTTCGACCGGCTGGAGGATGAGGAAGGGGCGATGATCATCCGCCCGACCCGCGACTATATCGCCGCGACCGGCCAGCTTTCGGCAATGACCCCGGACCGCGACAACATCCACTGGTTCGTGCCCCGCGGCGGCCCGGCCATGACCTTCGATGTGATCATCTCCGGCATCGATCCCGGCGAGGCCGACTACGATATCGAAGCGATCGATCCGCTCGGCGGCACCATGCTGGCTGATGGCAAGATCCGTGCGCCGAAAATCGCTTTCGAGGCGGCGTCCGACAAATACACGGCTGCGGTCTGATACTCGGATGACCTTTACCGAAACCGCCTACGCCAAGATTAACCTCGCGCTGCATATCCGCAGGCGGCGGGAGGACGGGTATCACGAGCTTGAGACCCTGTTCGCCTTCGTTGATGCGGGCGATGTGCTGACGGCTGAGCCGGCCGCGCAGGACAGCGTCATCACGCTGGGCGAGTTTGCGAGCGGGCTCGACAATCCCTTCGACAATCTTGTGGCGCGGGCCCTCAATGCTCTCCCGCGCCCGCAGGGCTTGGCGGTCACGCTCGAAAAGAACCTGCCCGTTGCGGCGGGTCTTGGCGGCGGGTCGGCGGATGCTGGGGCGGTGTTCCGGATTGTCGAGGCGTTCCACGGCTTGCCGGATGACTGGCCAGCGCGCGCGGCGAAGCTCGGCGCAGATGTGCCCGCTTGCGTGCTCAGCCGCACCCATATCGGCCTCGGCACCGGCACCGAGCAGCAGAGCGTCGAGGACGACCTCGCGGGAACTCCCGTCCTGCTGGCCAACCCGCGCGTGCCGCTGTCGACCGGGCCGGTGTTCAAGGCGTGGGATGGGGTGGATCGCGGGGCGCTCCCCGAAGGCGCTGCGAGCCGGATCGCGAGGGAAGGGCGCAACGACCTCGAGGCGCCCGCCATTTCGCTGTGCCCCGTGATCGCGGAGGTGCTGTCGGCGCTGCAAGCAACCAACCCGTGGCTCGCCCGCATGTCCGGCTCGGGCGCGACCTGTTTTGCGCTCTACGATTCCCCCGAAGCCCGTGACGCGGCGCAGGCGGCGATGCCGAAGGAGTGGTGGACGATGGCAGGGCGGCTGCGGTGACTTTCCATCCTTCCGTTTGCCCTGAGCTTGTCGAAGGGCCGTCCTTCTGTGGGATCAAGCTCGGAAAAGAAGAACGGTGCTTCGACAAGCTCAGCACGAACGGGGTTTGATGTGAGGAACGACGTCTTCCGCCAAGCCGGCACACCCACCCCCGGCGGCATCGTCTGCGTCGTCGACCATGCTTCTAACGCCGTGCCTGCCGATATCCCCCTCGGCATCCCCGCACACTTGCTCCACGAACACATCGCCTTCGACATCGGCACCGAGGCCATCGCGGAGCTGCTGGCGAAGGACCACGCCATCCCCGCCCACATCGCCGCCGTCAGTCGCCTCGTCTGCGACCTCAACCGCGAGGAGACCGCCTTCGGCCTCGTCCCCGAAGCCAGCGACGGCCATCCGATCCCCGGCAATGTCGGCGCAAACCGCGAGGAAAGGCTAAACCGCTTCCACCGCCGCTATCACACAGAGCTGGAGCAATGGCTGGCGGCGGCGGAACCGGGCCTGATCCTCTCGCTCCACTCCTTCACCCCGCGGCTCGAAACCTCGGATGCGGCGCGGCCGTGGGAGGTGGGGGTGCTCTACAACGAAGACGACCGCGCCGCCCGCATCGCCATCCCGCTGCTCGCCGCGCATGGGCTGAACGTGGGCGACAACCTCCCCTATTCGGGCCGCGATCTCAACTACACCATGAACCGCCATGCCGAAGCCCACGGCCGCCCCTACCTCGGCGTCGAGCTGCGCCAGGACCTCGTCCAGACCCCCAAGGATCATTCCCGCTGGGCCGCAATATTGGCAGATATTGCGCAAAGGGTTGCTTCAAGTCTCGCCTGAAGGCAGGGGGCGTTACGCAAAACGCCTGATACGGGAAATCTTATGTCGTCCAAGTTTGACAAGTCGAAGCTCCCCAGCCGCCACGTTTCGGTCGGCCCGGAGCGCGCCCCGCATCGCTCCTACTACTACGCGATGGGCATGACCGAGGAAGAGATCGCCGCTCCGTTTGTGGGCGTGGTCAGCGCGGGCAACGACTCCGCGCCGTGCAACACCACCCTGAACGCGCAGGCCGATATCTGCCGCGAGGGCGTGATTGCGGGCGGCGGCACTCCGCGCCGGTTCAACACCATCACCGTCACCGACGGCATCGCGATGGGCCACCAGGGCATGAAGTCCTCGCTGATCAGCCGCGAGATCATCGCGGATTCGGTCGAGGTTTCGGTCCGAGGCCATTGTTATGACGCGCTTGTCGGCTTTGCAGGCTGCGACAAGAGCCTTCCCGGCATGATGATGGCGATGCTGCGCCTCAACGTCCCTTCGATCTTCGTCTATGGCGGCTCGATCCTCCCCGGCACCCACCGCGGCAATGACGTGACCGTGGTCGACGTGTTCGAAGCAGTCGGCCAGTTCGCGGCCGGCAACTGCCCCCTGAGCGAGCTGATCGCGCTGGAAAAGGTCGCTTGCCCCGGCCACGGCGCGTGTGGCGGGCAGTTCACCGCCAACACCATGGCCTGCGTCGGCGAGGCGATCGGATTGTCTCTCCCGAACAGCAACATGACGCCCGCTCCTTTCAGATCGCGCGATGATATCGCAGTCGCGGCCGGAAAGCAGGTGATGGAGCTTGTCGCCCGCAACCTGCGTCCGCGCGACATCTGCACCCGCGCCGCCTTCGAGAACGCCGCGCGGGTCGTGGCGGCCACCGGCGGCTCGACCAACGCCGCGCTCCACCTCCCCGCCATGGCGAGCGAGGCGGGGATCGACTTCGACCTGTTCGACGTCGCCGAGATATTCAAATCAACGCCTTACATCGCCGACCTCAAGCCCGGCGGCAAGTATGTCGCCAAGGACATGCACGAGGCGGGCGGGGTCTACATGGCGATGAAGACACTGCTCGACGGCGGGTTCCTCGACCCCAACCCGATTACCGTCACCGGCAAGACCATCGGCGAGAACCTCGAAGAGATCACCTGGAACCCCGACCAGAAGGTCTTTTATGATGTGAAGACCCCGATCACGCCCACCGGCGGGGTTGTGGGCCTCAAGGGCAGCCTCGCCCCCGATGGCGCGATTGTGAAGGTTGCGGGCATGGCGCGCCTCCAGTTCAGCGGCCCGGCGCGGGTGTTCGATTGCGAGGAGGACGCCTTCGCCGCTGTCGAGCGCCGCGATATCGCCGATGGCTGCGTCATCGTCATCCGCTACGAGGGCCCCAAGGGCGGCCCCGGCATGCGCGAGATGCTCTCCACCACCGCTGCGCTCTATGGGCAGGGCATGGGCGAGAAGGTCGCGCTGATCACCGACGGGCGCTTCTCGGGCGCGACGCGTGGCTTCTGCATCGGCCATGTCGGCCCCGAGGCGGCCGACGGCGGCCCGATCGCGCTGGTGGAGGATGGCGACATCATCAGCATCGACGCGACGCTCGGCACCATCGACCTCGAGGTGGCCGAAGACGTGCTCGCCGCACGTCGCGCCGCATGGCAGCCGCGCAGCAATGACTACCAGTCGGGCGCGCTGTGGCGCTATGCTCAGGTCGTCGGCAAGGCCCGCTACGGTGCGCTCACGCATCCGGGCGCGAAAGCGGAAACCCATGTCTTTGCGGATATCTAGCGCAATCGCCGCCCTTGCGATCCTGGGCGGATGCGGGGCGGAAAGCCTTGAGCCCGGCGGCATCTCGATGGACTGCGCCATCGGAAGGGACGCGCCGCTCGCGCAGGTCTGCACGGTTTACGAGGTCAAGGCGGTGGACGAGGTGGCGTTCCTCGTGATGTGGCACCCCGACGGGGGCTTCCGCCGCGTGCGCTATCGCAGTGCCGACAGCTCGGTCGAGGTGCTCGATGGCGCGGAACGGGCGACGGACGTGACCCGGCGTGACGACGGCAGCGTGGAATTCGTCATCGATACGGATCGCTACCGGCTACCCGCACGGATGGTGGACCAAACCGTAGCCACCCAGCCGACACCGCAGTGACACGGCAGCAGGTCCTCACCGCCGATCAGATGCGCGCCGCAGAGCAGGCGCTGTTCGACTCGGGGACTTCGGTCAGCGAACTTATGGAGATCGCCGCAGGGGGCGCGGCCGAGTGGATCCGGCGCGTTGCCGCCGGGCGCGCGGTGACGGTGCTGTGCGGCCCGGGCAATAACGGCGGCGACGGCTATGTCATCGCACGGCGACTGCGCGAGGCCGGGAACGCGGTGACGGTCATCGCCCCGCTTGAACCGCGAACTGACGCCGCGCGCGAGGCGCGGGT
Source organism: Erythrobacter sanguineus (assembly GCA_945878845.1). Lineage (GTDB taxonomy): Bacteria > Pseudomonadota > Alphaproteobacteria > Sphingomonadales > Sphingomonadaceae > Erythrobacter > Erythrobacter sanguineus_A. The sequence continues at coordinate 62,947 of CAMCUB010000006.1, forward strand.
GCGCTGGGACGGCCCCGTCGGCACCTCGGGCGCAGCGGCGGGCGACGTCTTCGTCGACTGCCTGTTCGGATCGGGCCTCGCCCGCCCGCTGGTTCCCGAGCACGCGCTGCTGCTGCGCGATCTGGCCGCGCGGCACCGTGTGCGCGTGGCGGTCGATGTGCCGTCAGGGATCGCCAGTGACAGCGGAGCGGTGCTGAACGACAAGCTCCCGGCCTTCGACCTCACGCTTGCTCTCGGCGCTTGGAAGCTTGCGCATTGGAACCTGCCGGGCCGCGCCTTGATGGGGCAAATGCGGCTCGTGCCTATCGGGATCGGCGCGACTCAGGGTGCGGCGCAGCTGATCGCGCGGCCGCACCTCGCCGCCCCCGCAGCCGACAGCCACAAATACCGCCGCGGCCTGCTCGGGATCGTGGCAGGCGCCATGCCGGGGGCGAGCCTGCTCGCTGCGGCAGCGGCGCAGCGGGCCGGGGCGGGCTATGTCAAGCTCCTCGCGCCCGAAGCCGACCTGCGCACGCCGCCCGAGGTGGTGACCGACACCGCGCCGCTTGGCGAAGCGCTCGCCGATTCCCGCATCGCGGCGGTGCTGGTCGGCCCCGGCTTGGGACGCGACGAGGCAGCGAGGGCGAGGCTGGCTGCCGCGCTGGCCGAGGCGCACGGACTGGTGATCGACGCCGATGCGCTGATGCTGCTCGCCCCGGCGATGCTCCCGCAAGGCAAGCCTGTCCTCGCGACGCCCCATGATGGCGAGCTCGAAACGCTGTGCCGAAGCTTCGGGGTGATCGCCGAGGGACGCCGCGCCCGCGCGCTGGCGCTGGCCAGAGTCAGCGGCATGGTCGTGCTCGCCAAGGGCCCCGACACTTGCGTCGCCGCCCCGGACGGCAGGCTGGCCCTCGCGCCCCCTGCTTCGAGCTGGCTTTCGGTCGCGGGCACAGGCGACGTCCTCGCCGGGATCGCCGCGAGCCGGATCGCCATCGGAGCCGATCCCTTCACCGCCGCCTGCGAGGCAGTGTGGCTCCACGGCGAGGCCGCGCGGCAGGCAGGCGCCGCCTTCACGCCATCACAGCTTGCCGAAAGGGTCGCGCACGCGCTAGCGCCCTGCCTGTGAGCAGTTCCGAAAAAATCATCCGCCTCGCCGCCAAGGGCGACGGCGTCACCGCCTCCGGGCGCCATGTCGCAGGCGCGGTGCCGGGCGATATAGTGGACGAGGCGGGCGCGGTCACTCCCGGCCCGCACCACCAGACCCCGCCATGCCGCCACTTCGCGACCTGCGGCGGGTGTCAGTTGCAGCACGCCGACGATGCGGCGCTGGCCGATTTCGTCACCCAGCGCGTGGTCAATGCCGCGCGCGGGCAGGGGCTGGAGCCGGCCGAACTGCTCCCCGTCCACCTCTCGCCCCCGCACACCCGCCGCCGTGCGGGGCTGCACGGGCTGCGGACGGCGCGGGGCGCGGTGCTCGGCTATCGCGAGGGCGGATCGCACCGCGTGGTCGATTTAGCCGAGTGCCCGGTGCTGCACCTCGCGCTGGCCGCGTTAATCCCGCCTTTGCGCAAATTCGCCGCCGCACATGGCCCCAAGGCGATGGTCGGGATCGACCTGACGCTCGCCGATCAGGGGGTGGAGGCGAGCCTCTCGCACTTCGCGCTGGAGGGGCTCGGCCCGACCGAAGCGGCGCTTGATTTCGCGCGTGAACAAGGGCTTGCACGGCTTTCTTTCGATCAGGGCTATGGCCCCGAGACCATGTGGGAGCCCGAGCCGGTGACCGTCACGCTCGCCGGCGTGCCGGTCAGCCTGCCGCCGGGCGCCTTCCTTCAGGCGACCCACGACGCGGAAAGCCGGATGGCCGCCGATGCCGCCGCTTGGCTGTCAGATGCGCGGATGGTGGCTGATCTCTTCGCGGGTCTCGGCACCTTTGCCTTTGCATTGAGAGAGGGCCGCAAGGTGCTCGCCGTCGAGGCCGAGCGGGCGGCCCATTTCGCCTGCAAGGCTGCCGGGGCGCAGGCGGGGGGCGCCGTGCTGGCGCTCCACCGCGATCTGTTCCGCGCGCCCTTGCAACCGGATGAACTCAACCGCTTCGACGCCGTGCTGCTCGATCCGCCGCGCGCCGGGGCGCGGGCGCAGATTGCCGAGATTGCCGCGAGCACGCTCTCGCGGGTCGTCTATGTCAGCTGCAACCCGTCAAGCTGGGCGCGCGATGCGGCGGTGCTGGCCGAAGCGGGGTTCCGGCTGACGAAGCTGCGTCCCGTGGGGCAGTTCCGCTGGTCGACCCATGTCGAGCTTGTGAGCCTGTTCGAGCGCTAGGCGCGAAGGGCGTCCAGAATTTGCGCCTCAAGCCACGCGCGGTGTTCGGGCTCGACATAGGCGTGGCCTGCGCCCTCGCAGCGACGGATGCGCGGGTCGGTCTTGTCCCACGCCGCTTCGAAGACCTGCGCGGTGCGATCGGCGGTGGCGAGCAGGATGCGGACATCGCCGGTGAAGCCTGCCAGCCCTGCTGCCATGTCCTGCGCGAGGCTCGAGGGCGGCGGAGGCGGCTTCAGCGCGTGGAGCACGCCGCGCGCGAGCTTGGCGAGGTTCACACCTCCGCCGAGCAACCGCATGATCTCGCGCGGGTTCTTCAGCTTTTCGAGATAGCGAGCCCGCACCGCTTCGGGGGGCGGGGTGCTGTCGCCAGTTTCGCTGTCCTCGATAGTCCAGGGGTTGGAGAGCACCAGACCATCGCAACCTGTGCCGCCCGCCAGCATCAGCGCCGAGGCCGCGTCGCAATTGCCCAAGGCGATCACGCAGGTGACCTGCGGGGCCAGGCCCCGGAAGGCGGCGAGGGCACAGTCGATGTCCTCGGCCGAATGACGGAAGCCGCGGTTCTCGCCCTCGCTGTCGCCGATCCCGCGGCGGTCGAAGCGGAAGACGGGGAAGCCTGCCGCAGCGATGCGCGCCGCCATGTCCGCCTGCCCGCCGAAAGCGCCCGAGCGGATCTCGTTGCCGCCGGTCACGATCAGCAGCCCGGTGGTGCCGGGTGCCGTGTCGAGCGTGCCTGCGAGCATCTGCCCGTCGCAGGCGAAGCTGTGCGAGAGGCGGCTCATGCTGGCGCCCCTGCGAGGCTCTGCACGATCCGCGCGGCGAGGCGGTCGGCTTGGCCTGCGTCCTCGCCCGGTTCGGCGCGCAGCCACAGGCCGGGTCCGCCGACGGCGCTCTGGGCGAGCTCGGACTGGCCGGGGGCAAGCGTCGGCTCGGCGGATTCGAGCGCGGAGAACATGGCAGGCCCGATTCTCCAGCCGCCAAGCGTGAGGCCCGCGGCGCGGCCTTCAGCCATCAGGCCTTCCGAGGTCTCGGCCAGCCCTGCCTCGCGCGCGGCGATGGTGCGGGCGCGGATCATGCCGCGCAAGAGCTTGGTGCCGGATTGTGCGGCGTAATGCCAGCCGGGAAGGGCGGGGGGAGCAATGAGCGCCCCCGCGCGGATCGCCAGCACGTGGGTGGCGCGAAGGTCCCGTGCGGCGGCGGTCATGGCCGCGCGCCAGCCTTCGAGCGTCTGGCCCTCAAGCGGGGCAAGGCTCTCGTTGCAGCCCGGCAGATCGGGGAGCAGGCAGTCCACCCCGGCGCGGTCGAGCCGCCGCATTACCTCAAGGGTGAAGCGCCGCAGCTTGTTCGCCTCGTCGAACCATGCCGGGCAGATCAGCAGCCGGAAATCGCGCTCGCGGTCGAAGGCTACCAGCAGCTCTTCCCCTGCCGTGGCGCCTTCAGGGGCGGGCGGGGTCCAGCTGGAAAGCACGCGGGGCGCAAGGGCTCAGCGGTCGCCGAGCTTGGTCTCGGCAAAGGCGAGCAAGGCCCCATAGGTCTCGAGCATCTCGCCATCGACGTCGTCATCCTCGATGACGATGCCGAGCCGGTCTTCCATCTCGGTCAAAAGCCCTGCGACCGCCATCGAATCCAGTTCGGGCAGGTGGCCGAACAGCCCCGTTTCCGGGCCGAAGGCCTGCGCCTGCTCGGGATCGAGGCCCAGCACGTCGGCGATTAGCCCCTTGAGTTCAAGGTCGAGCGCGGCGCCATCGAGGTTGTGCGAAACGGTCATCGGCTTTGCAAAAGTCCCTGTTCAGCCCTGTTGTCCGGGCCGTGGCGGCGGGGCTTAGCCATGCGCGGGCAGTGGTGCAAGTTTTGCAGGATCAGGGCCCTGCGCGGCGCAGCAGCCGCTTGGCGAGCGGGGGCCAGGCGCGCAGGGAGCTCGGATCGAGGCAATCGATGCGGTAGCGGGTGCGCACCTCCTCCATCCAGTCGGCTTTGTAGCTCTGGTCGCCGGTGCCGAAATCGACCAGCGCGACGCGGTCGAAGTCGATCACGTGGCGGAACAGTTCGGCGGTCAGCGTGGTGCCCGCCGAGAGGTGCTTGTGGCTTTCGAGATAGGCGAGCTTGTGGATGAAGGCCGTGCCGTTCTCGACCGTCCAGGCCTGCGCCGCGACCGCAAGGCCCTCGGCGCGGGCGATGCCGAGCCGCAGGCGTCCGGCGGCGCCCTCGGCCTCGGCGAAGGCGCGCAGCATGGCGGGCTGGTCTTCGGCGGGCTTCCAGCTGGCGGCGTAGATCGTCTCGTAATCGGCCCAGACGCCCGCGTCGAAATGGGTCAGCACCTCGACCTCGACCTTCTTCGCCTTGCGCTTGAGGGTAGTGCGCAAGGGGCCGGGGCGGGTCTCCCAATATTCGGCAAAGCTGCGGCCCTTCACGCCAAGCACGTGGTTGATGTCGCAGGGCTCGACCGCGACCTGCCAGCCCGCGGCGTGGAACGCGCGCGCAAGCCGCTCGGCCGAGCCATCCTCGCCCGGCACGGGTTCGAGCGTCACGCGCCACCCGCGGCTCTTGAGCTGGCGCGCGATGGCTCCGAGCAGGCGATCACCCGCTTCGCCCGCCGGAGCCAATTCGCGCCACGTGAAACTGTACCAGTTGCGCAAGGGGGTGATGCGGCCATTGTTCTCGGTCAGGGCGAGGGCGGCGGTCGCGCCCGCATCACTGGCGATGGCGACGAGCGGGACGAGCCCGGTCTCGGCCAGCAGCGCGAACCACTCGGCCCGGTCGAAGGGCGCAGCCGCCTGCACGCCAGACAGCGCTTGCAAGACGTTAACGCTATCGTGATACCGCGCTTCGATCACTGAAAGTCCGTTTCCCTTATGCCGCTCCTGCCCGATCCGACCCCGCGTCCGCTCGACCACCTTGCCGAACTGGCAGGGGCGAACGCGCGTGGTGAGCATCCGGCGCTGGTGCTTCGGAGCGGCAGCCTTAACCACAATCAGTTAAGACAGCGTGTTGCGATGCTCGCCGGATGGCTGGCGCGCGAGGTGCCCGAAAAGGGCGCGCGGGTGGCGAGCTGGGCGGCGAAGGGCGAGCTTACCTGCCTGATGCCGCTGGCGGCGGCGCGCGCGGGGCTGGTGCATGTCCCGATCAACCCGCTGCTGAAGCGCGCGCAGGTCGCGCATATTCTCGCCGATAGCGGCGCGCGGTTGATGATGGGGACGCCCTCGCGGCTTGCCTCGTTGGAACCGGGTGATCTGCCCGAGGGCTGCACGGCGCTGGACGAGGCCGAGGCGCTGGTGGCCGCCGAGGCGGCAGGGCTGGAGCTTGGCCCCTCGCAGGCCGATCCTTCCGAGCTGGCGGCCATCCTCTACACCAGCGGCTCGACCGGGCGCCCCAAGGGCGTGATGCTGAGCCATGCCAATATATGGCTGGGCGCGGTGAGCGTGGCGCATTATCTCGGGCTCGCCGAGGACGACGTGACGCTGGCGGTGCTGCCGCTGTCGTTCGATTACGGGCAGAACCAGCTCTTGAGCACGTGGCATGCAGGCGGGAGCGTGGTGCCGCTCGATTTCCTCTTTCCCAAGGATGTCGCCAAGGCCTGCGCCAAGCACGGGGTGACGACGCTGGCCGCGGTGCCGCCTTTGTGGGTGCAGCTGACCGAGACCGAGTGGCCCGCCGAGGCCCGCACGCCGCTGCGGCGGTTGACCAACAGCGGCGGGGCGCTGACAGTCGATCTGGTGCGCAGCCTTCGCGGGATGTTCTCCGAGGCGCGGCTGTTCCCGATGTATGGGCTGACCGAGGCGTTCCGCTCGACCTACCTCGATCCGGCGCTGGTCGATACCCACCCCACCTCGATGGGCAAGGCCATCCCCTTTGCCGAGATCCTTGTGATCAACGACGCGGGCGAGGTCGCCGCCGATGGCGAGGAGGGCGAGTTGGTCCATTGCGGGCCGCTGGTCGCGCAGGGCTATTGGCAGGACCCGGAGCGCACTGCGGAGCGGTTCAAGCCGGCGCCTGCGGCTTCGGCCTATGGCGGGATGGCGGTGTTCTCGGGCGACCGGGTGAAACGCGACCCGCAAGGCCTGCTCTACTTCGCCGGACGGCGCGATGCGATGATCAAGAGCGCGGGCAACCGCATCAGCCCGCAGGAGATCGAGGAGGCGGCGCTCGCGACAGGCTTGTCGGCCGAGGCGGTGGCGCTCGGCGTGCCGCATGCGCGGTTGGGACAGGCGGTGCATCTGGTGGTGCGCGGCGACGCAGCCACGCGCGAGGAGCTGGCGAAGCGACTCCAGCGCGACCTGCCCAATTTCATGCAGCCGCAGATGATCCACTGGCGCGATGCGATGCCCTTGAACCCCAACGGCAAGATCGACCGCACCGCGCTGCAGGCGGAACTGAACAAGGAATTCGCAGAATGAAGCCCGTCGGCCCGATCCCCCCCGGCTTCGAATGCATCGAGGGCGAACTCGCCATCGCCGGTCGGCGTGCCAGCGAGTGGGTGGCTGAAGCGGGGCGCACGCCGGTGTTCGTCTATGCCAAGGCGCTGCTTGACCGGCGTGTTGCCGAACTGCGCGCCGCTCTGCCCGCGCGGGTGGGCTTGAACTTCGCGGTCAAGGCCAACCCGCTTGCCGAGGTGATCGCCCACATGGCGCCGCAAGTGGACGGATTCGACATCGCCTCTTCGGGCGAGCTGAAGCTGTGCGTTGCGGCGGGGATCGACCCTAAGCGCATCAGCTTTGCCGGCCCCGGCAAGCGCGATGACGAACTGGAACCCGCCATCGCCGCCGGCGTCACGCTCAACTGCGAGAGCGAGGGCGAGGGTGCGCGCGCGCTTGCCATCGGCCAGCGTCTCGGCGTGCGCCCGCGCATCGCGGTGCGGGTGAACCCCTCTTTCGTCATGACTGGATCGGGCATGAAGATGGGCGGCGGGGCCAAGCAGTTCGGGGTCGATGCCGAGCGGGTGCCCGCACTCGCCAAGCACCTGATTGCCGAAGGGGCCGAGTGGCGGGGCCTCCACATCTTCACCGGCAGCCAGACCCTCAGCGCCGATGCAATCATCGAGGCGCAAGCCAATGTCCTCGCGCTTGCAGCCGAACTCGCCGAAGCCATCGGCGCGCCGCTCCCCAAGCTCAATATGGGCGGGGGGCTGGGCATTCCCTATTTCCCCGGCGACACCCCCGTGGACCTCGCCAAGGTCGGTGCGGCGCTGACCAAGAAGGTCGCGGACCTGCCGCCGGTGCTGGCCGAGACCGAACTGTGCATGGAGCTGGGCCGCTACCTCGTCGGCGAGGCGGGGGTCTATCTCACCCGCATCATCGACCGCAAGGAAAGCCACGGCGTGACCTTCCTCGTCACCGATGGGGGCCTCCACCATCAGCTGGCGGCCTCGGGCAATTTCGGCACCGTCGTGCGCCGCAATTACCCTTCGGCGATTGCAACGCGTTACGGGGCGGAAGCAACCGAGGAGGTCAACATCGTCGGTTGCCTCTGCACCCCGCTCGATCGCCTTGCCGACAACGCCATGATGCCGCGCGCCGAGGTGGGTGATCTGGTCGCGGTGTTCTGCGCCGGGGCTTACGGAGCGACCGCTTCTCCGAGCGCCTTTCTCGGCCACGGCCCGGCGGCCGAATTGCTGGTCTGAGCGCCCGTCCGCACGGTGCCACGCGCCGTTAACGATGCGCGTTAAGGTCCGCCCGGGCGCTGTTCCGATCCGGGATAGGGCCCACTTCGGCGCTGTATAACTAATCTTATCTTCACCATTTCCGGCCACAAGAACCACGACTTTCCGGGTGTTCCGTGTCGCAGGTCGCTCCTGCGCATTCGCGGCGCTCCCGGGCCAGGCCCAAGGATCCATGTGACGATGTTCCAGTATTCCGATCTCAAGCGCCTCGCGGCAACCGGCTTCCTGGCGGCGCTGCTCGCCGCTTGTGCAGGCGGCGGTAAGGAGCTTCCGCCCGCCTCCTATGGCGATGGCAGCGTGGTGCCGAGCGAGGAATACACCATCGGCCCGCTCGATGAGATCACCATCCACGTCTGGCGCAATCCCGAACTCAGCGCCGACAAGGTGCGCGTGCGTCCCGACGGGCGGCTGACCATCCCGCTGGTGCAGGACATCCCGGCGGTGGGCAAGACTTCGACCCAGCTGCAGGACTACATCGCCGGCGAGCTGTCGAAATATATCGAGCAGCCGATCGTCTCGGTGATCGTCAACACGCCGGAAGGCAACTTCACCCAGCAGGTGCGGATCATCGGCGCGACCGCGCAGCCGGCCTCGCTCCCCTACCGCGCCAACATGACCGCGCTCGACGCGATGATCGCGGTCGGCGGGCTCAACGAATTTGCTGCGGGCAACCGCGCCAAGCTGATCCGCCTGGATCGTGCGCGCGGCACTCAGGTCGAATACCGCCTGCGCCTCTCCGATCTGGTGCGCAAGGGCGACTCCACCGCCAACGTCATGCTCAAGCCCGGTGACACCATCATCATCCCCGAGAGCCGGTTCTAAGGGGCGCGAAGGGCAATGAGCGAGATCTTCGACGAACTGCGCGCAGCGCTGTGGTCGGTGTGGCACCGGCGCTGGATCGCGATTGCGGTCGCATGGGGGGTGTGCCTGCTCGGGTGGCTGGTGGTCAGCATGATCCCCAATGCCTACGAGAGCAAGGCGCGCGTCTATGTCGATGTCGAGGACGTGCTGTCCAAGCAGCTCGGCATTGCCGGTGACGGCAAGGAAGAGATCATGCGGGTGCGCCAGACCCTCTCGAGCGCCAAGAACCTCGAGAAGGTCATCACCACCACGCGTCTGGGCGAAGGCATCACCGAACGCGGCGCGCTCGACGGGGCGGTCGCCGCGCTCGAGAAGAAGGTCAAGGTGACCTCCGAGCAGGACAACCTGTTCCAGATCACCGCCGAAATCGGCCGCAGCGAATTCTCCGACGCGGAGAACGCCGTGCTGGCGCGCGATGTGGTGCAAAAGCTGCTCGACATCCTGCGCGAGGAATATGTGATCGGCAGCCGCACCGGGATCAGCACCGCGATCGGCGACCTCGACCGCCAGTTGCAGGAACGCAAGGCCGAGCTCGAGCAGGCCGAACAGCGCCGTCTGGCGTTCGAGGGGCAATATCCTGATCTGGTCGGCGGCTCGGACAGCCTGTCGAAGAAGGTGCAGGACGCGCGCTCCGAATTGCGCAATGTCGAGGCCGATCTGGCCGCCGCGCAAAGCGGGCTGGCGGCGATCTCGGGCCAGATTTCGAGCACGCCGCGCACGGTTGCCGGCGGGCGCGATGCGACGGGGCCGCGGGCCGCGCTGCAGCAGGCCCAGACCCAGCTTGCCGAACTGCGCGCACGCGGGCTGACCGACAGCCACCCCGATGTCGTCTCGACCAACAAGCAGGTCGTGATCCTTGCGCGGCAGGCGGCGGCGGCGGGCGATGATGCGGGCGGCACGCCCAATCCCGCCTATGCCTCGCTGGTCGCAATCAAGAGCGAACGGCAGGCGAGCGTCGAGGCGCTCCAGGCCCGCCGCGCTGCGCTCCAGAGCAATGCAGCCGCCTTGATGGCGAGCCAGGCGAGCGAGCCTGCGGTTGCGGCCGAGGCGAACCGCATCAGCCGCGACTATGACGTGCTGCGCCAGAACTACGAGAAGCTGCTTCAGGACCGCGAGGCGCTGAAGACGCGCGGCAAGGTCGAGGACAAGGCGAGCCAGTTCCGGTTCGACATCATCCAGCAGCCGGGCGTCCCGCAGAGCCCTGCAGCGCCCAACCGGCCGCTGCTGCTGCTCGGTGTGCTGATCGTCGGGATCGGGGCGGGCTTTGCCGCAGCCTATGCGCTCGGCCAGCTCAAATCGAGCTTCGCCACGCCGCAGAAGCTCGAGCGGACCTTCGATCTGCCGGTGATCGGCGCGATCTCGCTGACCGTATCGGAAGCCGCGCGCACGATCGAGAAGAAGCGGCTCAAGCAGTTCGCCGGGGCCTGCACAGGGCTTGGCGCGATGTTCGTGATTTTGTTGGCGATCGAGTTCGTCTCGATCGGCGGCGTGGCCTGAGGACGGGGCAAGAGACATGACCGATCAGGGCAAGATCAACCGCGAGGGCGCAAGGCCGGCATCGCTGTTCGAGCGTGCGGATGCGGCCTTCGGGCTCGATCCGCGTGGCAATGGGCTCAAGCTCCCCGAGGTGCCTGCGGTGCCGCAGCCGCTGCGTCGTCCGGCTCCCGCTCCGGCAGCCGCACCCGCACCGCAAGTGCAGCCCCGCCAGGCCGCGCCCGCGCCGCAACCCGCTCCCGCTCCGGCGCCTGAACCCGCCGCACCGCCGCCGCCGCGCGCGGTCGCCTTCAACGGGCCGTTTGCGCGGATCGACCGCGAGCATCTGCGTGACGGCGGGCTGATCGTTCCCGAGGACCCGGTGACCGGGCTTCTGGAAGAGTTCCGGATCGTCAAGCGCGAGCTGCTCGCCGATGCCCGCACCGGCGCGTCTCCGCTGGCGCGCCGCATCCTCGTCTGCTCGCCGCATACGGGCGAGGGCAAGACCTATTGCGCCACCAATCTCGCCATCGCGCTCGCCGCGGAACGCGGCCTCGAGGTGCTGCTGGTCGATGCAGATGTGGTCAAGCCGAGCATTACCGACCGCTTGGGCCTCGCTGCCCGCGAAGGCCTGATGGACGCGCTCTCCGATCCCGCGATCCTGCCCGAAAGCCTCGTGATCCGCACCGATATCGACGGCCTGTTCGTGCTGCCCGCGGGCACTGCTACTGCGCGCGATGCCGAATATCTCGCCAGCAACCGCACCGCCGATCTGCTCGACCGCCTGACCGAAGGCGCGCCCGATCGCATCCTGATCTTCGACACGCCGCCCGCGCTTGCCGCCTCGCCCGCCGCCGAACTTGCCAAGCATGTCGGCCAGGCGCTGCTGGTGGTGCGCGCCGACGAGACCAGCCGCGCCGCTCTGGAAGACGCGCAGCAGCTGCTTTCGGCCTGTGGCGACATCAAGCTCCTGCTCAACGCCGCGCGCTACAGCCCCTCGGGCCGGCGCTTCGGCTCCTATGGCGCCAAGGGGAATTGACCATGCGTGCCCGCACCTTCACCAAGTTTCTGCTGACCGCCGGCCTTGCCGCCGCCGCGACGCCCGCTTTCGCTCAGGATCAGGGCCAAGGACAGGGGCAGGGCGGCGAAGGCCCGTCCCAGCGCGCGAGCCGCGTGGTCCAGCCCTATATCGAGGTCTCGCAGATCGTCTCGGCCGAGCTCAGCCCCGGCAATGACGTGGTGACCTTCACCCAGATCGCCGCCGGGGTCGACATCAACGTCCAGGGCCGCAACAGCGGCGCGGCGGTCTCGCTGCGCTATGAACGCAATATCGCTTATGACGACGACGCGGTCGACACTGACACGGTCAGCGGTATCGCGCGCGGCACGCTGGCAATTGTGCCGGGCAAGCTCAGCCTCGAGGCGGGCGCGCTGGCGTCGCGCACCCGAGCCGATGGCGGCGGGGCGGTCACCGCCAACCCGCTGGTGCGCGAAGATGCCGAGAGCCGTATCTACAGCGCCTATGCCGGGCCGAGCCTGCGCACCCGCGTTGGCGATGTCGGCGTCGAGGGCGTGGCGCGCGTGGGTTATAACCGCTTCGAGACCGACAATGCGCTGGTGACGCAGGGCGGCAATGTAGTCGACACCTTCGACGATTCGATCACCTACATGGGCCAGCTGAAGGCCGCCACACGTCCGGGCGAGCCGCTGCCGGTGGGCCTTGCGGTGACCGCCGGGGGCTTCCAGGAAGACATCGGCAATCTCGATCAGCGCGTGCGCGACCTCTATGTGCGCGGTGACGTGACCGTGCCCATCTCCGCCACCCTCGCGGTGGTCGCAGGGGCGGGCTACGAGGATGTCGAGATCTCCAGCCGCGATGCGCTTCGCGATGCCAATGGTGTCGCCCAGCGCGACGAGAACGGCCGCTTCATCACCGATTCGAGCGCCCCGCGCCGTATCGCCTTCGCGGTCGACGGCCTGCTGTGGGATGTCGGCGTGCTGTGGCGCCCGTCATCGCGCACCAGCCTTCAGGCCTCGGTCGGCCGCCGCTACGATTCGACCACCTACTACGGCACCTTCACCTATGTCCCGAGCGAGCGCAGCGCCTTTGCGGTCGCCGCCTATGACGGGGTCAGCGGCTTTGGCGGGGTCATCAACAACGGGCTCGCCCGGCTCGACAGCGATTTCGAGGCGATCCGCAATCCGGTGACCGGCGATTTCGGCGGGCTGGTGAGCGGCACGCAGGGCCAGGCGATCGTCGGCGCGCTCGGCTCGACCCGCTCGGCGGCGTTCCGCGGGCGCGGGGTGAGTGCCTCCTACCAGCGCCAGATCGGCCGCACCACGGCCTCGCTGGGCGCAGGCTACGACCGGCGCACCTTCATCGCTGCGGCCGGCACTGTGCTCGCCCCGGTCAATGGCCTGACCGACGAGAGCTACTACGTGATCGGCGGCCTCAGCCGCGACATTGGCGAGAACGCCAACATCGCCACCAATGCCTATGCCAACTGGTTCGACGGCGCGGGCGGCAATGATGCCACCGCCGCGGGGGTTTCGGCCGCCTACAACCAGACGATCACCCGCCGCCTGACCGGCCGCGCGGCGATCTCGGTCGATTATGTCGACAGCGAGTTCACCGCGGAGGACTTCGCCTTCGCCACCGCGCTGGTCGGCCTACGCTACGATTTCTGAGGGGAGTGCAAGAGCACATGTACGAGACTTTCTACGGCTTCAGCGGACGCCCCTTCAAGCTGACTCCCGACCCGCAATTCTATTTCGAGAGCGTCAGCCACAAGAAGGCGATGAGCTACCTCGGCTATGGCCTCAGCCAGGGCGAGGGCTTCATCGTCATCACCGGCGAGGTCGGCGCGGGCAAATCGACGCTGGTCGCGCACCTGATGGAGCGGATCGATCCGGCCGCGCTCACGGTCGCGCAGATCGTCACCTCGGCGCTTGACGGGGCCGAGATCGTCCACGTCATCGCCCAAGGCTTCGGCCTGGCGGTCGAGGGCCACGACAAGGCAACCGCGCTGGGCGCGATCGAGCGCTTCCTCCAGGACGAAGCGCGCGCCGGGCGCCGCTGCCTGCTGGTGGTCGACGAGTGCCAGAACCTCGAACTGACCGCATTGGAAGAGCTGCGCATGCTCTCCAACTTCCAGCTGGGTTCGCACCCGCTGCTGCAATCGCTGCTGCTCGGCCAGCCCGAGTTCCGCGCGACGCTCGCGCAGCACCCGGGCCTCGAACAGCTGCGCCAGCGGATCATCGCCTCACACCACCTCGAGGCGCTGGATGCCGGCGAAGTCGAGCATTACGTGCGCCACCGCCTCAGCCATGTCGGTTGGCGCGGTCGCCCGAATTTCGAGGCGGGGCTGCTCGATGCGCTCTATCGCCACACCGGCGGCATTCCGCGCCGCGTCAACCAGGTGATGAACCGCCTGCTGCTGCTCGGCGCGATCGAGGAGCGCGAGACGCTCAGCCACACCATGCTGGGCGACGTAATCGCCGAGATGGCGGCCGACCAGAGCCGCGGCGCGCGTGCGGCAAGCGATCTGCGCAGTGCACCGATGGCTGCGCGGGCCGCCCCCGCCGCAGCGCCCGTTCCCCCGGCGCAGGGCAGCCTGCCGGCCACCGAAGTCGCGGCTCTGCTGGCAGAGCGCGACGCGCGCACGGCCGAGGTTGAAGCGGCGATCAGCGAATTGCAGGCCGCCGGCATGGCGCACCCTGGCGCCTCGGGCGGCGAGGGCCTTGCGCTCCCGCCGGAAGAGGCCCGCGCTGCCGAGGCCCGGCTCGCCGCCGCGCTCGATCGGATCGAGGCACGGCTCGAAGAGCAGGAGCAGTCCTTCCGCCACGTGCTCACGATGCTGATCGAGTGGCTCGAGGAAGACCCGTCGCGCAGGGCTGCGTGACCTTGAACGCGCCTTTTCCCGCCCCGCTGGCCCGTCCTTCGGACACCCGAATCGTCAACGGCCTGTCGGTCGATGTCGAGGACTGGTTCCAGGTCGGCGCCTTCGAGAACGTTATCGCGCGCGGCGAGTGGGATTCGATCCGCACCCGTGTCGAGGACAATGTCTACCGCGTCATCGACCTCTTCGCCGAGGCCGATGTCAGCGCGACCTTCTTCACGCTGGGCTGGGTGGCCAAGCGTCATCCCAACATGATCCGCCGGATCGTCGATGCCGGGCACGAGATCGCCAGCCACGGCTATGACCATGCGCGGGTGTTCACCTTCATCCGCAAGGAGTTTGGCGCGGATATCCGCAAGGCGCGCCAAATTCTCGAGGACGCGGGCGGGGTGGCGGTGACCGGCTACCGCGCGCCGAGCTTCTCGATCGATCAGCGCACGCCCTGGGCCTTCGCCGAACTGGCTGAGCAGGGCTATGCCTATTCCTCCAGCGTCGCGCCGGTGGCGCATGACCACTATGGCTGGCCCGAAGCGCCGCGCTTTGCCTTCCGTCCGCTGCCGTGGTCTTCGATGATCGAGATCCCGGTGACCACCGCGATCCTCGGCGGACGGCGCGTTGCGGCAGGCGGCGGGGGCTTCTTCCGGGTGCTGCCCTATGCCTTCTCGCGCTGGGCGATCCGTCAGGTCAACCGCCGCGACGAACGCCCGGCGGTGTTCTATTTCCACCCCTGGGAGGTCGATCCCGATCAGCCGCGCGTCGGCCATGCACCGCTGCGCTCGCGCTTCCGGCATTACACCGGCCTCACTCAGATGGCGGGCAAGCTGCGCGAGCTGGTCCACGAATTCCGCTGGGGCCGGATGGATCTGGTCGCGCACCGCGAGGCCGCGCAGGCGGTTGATCTGGACCTGCTGCCGCCGGTTCTCGAACTCGGGGCCGATGCGCAGGTGGAGGCGGCCGAATGAACGCGCCGGTCAAGGCTGCGGTCAGCGTGCGCGCGCTCGACTTCCGCGACGCGGACGAGGTGCGCCGCATTGAGGGCTTCGTCGCCGAAAACGGCGGGAGCCTGTTCCACCGCCCCGCATGGCTGCGCGCGGTGGAGGCCGGGACTGGCCAGCGCGCCGCCGGTCTGGTGGCAGAGCGGATGGGCACGGTCACGGGCTGGCTGCCGCTCACCGAAGTGCGCTCGGCCCTGTTCGGCAAAGCGCTGGTATCGAGCGGGTTCGGCGTCGGCGGCGGCATCCTTGCCTGCGGCGACGAAGCCGCCCGCGGCTTGGCTGAGGGCGCTCAGGACCATGCCCTTGGCGGGGGTTTTTCAGGGGTAGAGCTGCGCGGCGGCTTGGTGCCCGAGGGCTGGGACAACTGGTCCGACAAGCATTGCGGCTTCGAACGCGCGCTGGCCGCTGATGACGAGGCCGAACTCCTCGCGATCCCGCGCAAGGCGCGCGCCGAGGTGCGCAAGGGGCTGGGCTTCGGCCACCGCGTCACTGTGGGGCGGGGGGCGAGCGATCTTGCCGCGCACTACGCCTGCTACAGCGCAAGCGTTCGCAATCTCGGCACGCCGGTCTTCCCGAAGCGCCTGTTCGCCGCGATGCTGGAGGCCTTTCCCGAAAGCAGCGACATCCTCACGGTGTGGCAGGGCGACAAGCCGCTCGCGAGCGTTCTCAGCTTCTATCACGCGGACGCGGTGCTCCCCTTCTGGGGCGGCGGCGTGTTCGAGGCCCGCGCCGCCCGGGCGAACGAGGTGATGTATTATGAGCTGATGCTTCATGCCCGCGGTCAGGGTATGAGCCGCTTCGATTTCGGCCGCTCCAAGACCGGCAGCGGGCCGTTCAGCTTCAAGAAGAACTGGGGCTTCGATCCGCAGCCGCTGACCTACGCCGCGTGGACCGCCCCCGGCGCTCCGGCGCGCAACATCGATCCGACCGACGCCAGCTACTCGCGCAAGATCGAGCTGTGGAAGAAGCTGCCGCTGCCGCTCGCCAATACCTTGGGGCCGTGGATCGCGCGCGGGCTCGCGTGATGGGCGGAATCCTGTTCCTCGCCCACCGCGTGCCGTTCCCGCCTGACCGGGGCGACCGCATCCGTTCGCATCACCTGCTCAAGGCGCTCGCGAAACTCGGCCCGGTGCATGTGGGGTGCTTCGGCGAGGGCGATGCTGCGGCCGAACGCGCGCTCGCCGCTGTCGCGGCTTCGGCTTTCGTAGCGCCGCGCACCAAGCCGCTGCCGCTGGCAGGCGCGCAAGCGGTGCTTGCGGGCAAGCCGGTGAGCCTCACCGCCTTCCACTCGGCCAAACTGGCGGGGTGGGTGCGCGAGACCATCGCGGCGCACCGGATCGAGGCGATCGTCATCTTCTCCGGGCAGATGGGGCAATATGTCCCCGATGACTTCGGCGGGCCGGTGGTGATCGACCTGTGCGATGTCGACAGCGCCAAGTTCGAAGCCTACGCCGCCGCCGGCGAACGCGCCTGGCTCTACGGGCGCGAGGCGCGGCTGCTGTCGGCGGAGGAAGAGCGGCTCGGGCAGCGGGCAGACGCGGCCATCCTGATCTCCGAGGCCGAAGCGGCGCTCTACCGCAGTCGGTTGAGCGCGCCCGATAAGGTCAATGTGCAGGTGATCGGCAACGGGATCGACGCCGCCTTCTTCGATCCTGCCGCGACCACTCCGCACCCCGCGCTTACCGAGGCTGCCGGGCCGCATTTCGTCTTCACCGGACAGATGGATTACCGCCCCAACGAGCAGGCCGCGCTGTGGGTGATCGAGGCGCTGCTGCCTGCCTTGCGCGCGCGCCTGCCGGAAGCGACGTTCCATGTCGTCGGACGCAACGCTACCCGTGCGTTGATGGCGCAGGACGGCGCGCCGGGCGTGCGCGTCTGGGGCGCGGTGCCTGACGTCCGCCCCTTCATCGCCGCCGCCGACGCCGTGCTCGCCCCGCTGCTGATCGCGCGCGGGGTGCAGAACAAGGTGCTCGAGGCGATGGCGATGGCGCGGCCCGTGGTGCTCACCCCCGACGCCGCGACGGGAATCGCGGCCAGCGACGGGGAGCACTGGATGGTCTCCCCGCCCGAGCCCGAGGTGATGGCCGCGCGGATCGCCGACCTACTCGCCGATCCTGACGCCGCCGGCCGCATCGGCATCGCCGCACGCTACTTCGTGCTCCGCCATCACGGGTGGGAGGCAATGCTCGCCCCGCTCGGCGCGCTCATCGGCAAAGCTGGAGAGGGACGCCGCCATGCAGCCTGAGGCCGCCGCGCTTCCCAACCCGCGCACCGAATCGCGCCTGCCCGCCGCATGGCGCGCGCCGCTTGCGGCACTGGCTGCTGCGGCGCTCGCTCTGGTCTTCGCCTCCTTCGGAGCATGGAGCGCGATGGCGCACCAGTGGTGGAACATCGACACCTACAACCACCTCCTGCTCGTCCCCCTCATTACCGCCTGGCTGGTGGCATTGAAGGAGGAGGAACTGGCCCGCCTCGCCCCGCAGCCCTTCCTGCCGGGCCTGCTCGGCGTGGCCGCGGGCCTTGCCCTGTGGCGCGCGGGCGAGGGGCTCGGGATCAACCTTGTCGCACAGGTTGGCGCAGTGGGCGCCTTGCAAGCCGCAGCGATCACTGTGCTCGGCCTGCGTACCAGCCTCGTGCTCGCGCTTCCCATCGCCTTTGCCGCCTTCCTCGTGCCCTTTGGCGACGAGATCATCCCGGCGCTCCAGGCCATCACCGCCGAGATCGCCATCGCGCTCACCCATGCGAGCGGCGTGCCTGCGCGGATCGATGGCATCTACATCGACACCCCTGCGGGCCTGTTCATCGTCGCCGAGGCCTGTTCGGGCGTGAAGTTCCTGATTGCGATGGTGACGCTGGGCGTGCTGGTCGCGGCCACCCGCTTCAACCGCTGGACGACGCGCGCCGCTTTCATGGCCGCCTGCGTCATCGTCCCCATACTCGCCAACGGCGTGCGCGCCTGGGCGACGATCTATGTCGCGCAATTTGTCGGCGCCGAGAAGGCGACCGGGTTCGACCACATCGTCTATGGCTGGGTGTTCTTCTCGATTGTCGTTGCGGTCCTGCTCGCTGCGGCGTGGCGCTTTGTCGAGCGCGAGCCGGAGGATTATGGCTGGCCGCTCGGCGAAATCGAGCGCTGGGACTGGGTGCGCCGCTTCGAGGCGATGGCTTTTGCGTCGGGGAGCGCTGCTGCCGCGCTCATCGCCCTTGCGAGCGTTGCCGCGCTCTCGCTGCTGCTCTAGGCCTCGCAACCATGTGCGGGATTGCCGGGATTTTTCATGCCGAGACGCCCAAGCCGGTCGACCCTGCGCGGGTTGTCCGGATGTGCGACGCGCTCGCGCATCGCGGGCCTGACGGGGCGGGGGTGTGGACCGATCACGGCGTAGGCCTCGGCCATCGCCGCCTGTCGATCATCGACGTCGCGGGCTCCCCGCAGCCGATGCATTCGGCCGATGGCCGCGCGGTGATCGTCTTCAACGGCGAGATCTACAATTTCCGCGAGCTGCGGCGCGAGCTGGAACAGGCCGGCTTCACCTTCCGCACCAATGGCGACACCGAGGTGATCCTTGCCGCGTGGCAGAAGTGGGGGCCTGATTGCCTGTCGCGATTGGACGGGATGTTCGCCTTCGCGATCTTCGACATCGCCACCCGCCGGCTGTTTCTGGCGCGCGACCGCTTCGGGGTGAAGCCGCTGTTTCTGGCGCATCTGTCGGACGGCAGCATCGCCTTTGCCTCGGAGCTGAAGGGGCTGCTGGCCCACCCGCAACTGCGCCGCCGGGTCAACCCGCAGGCGATTGAGGCCTATATGGCCTGGGGCTATGTGCCCGACAGCCACTCCATTCTCGCAGGCGTCGAGAAGCTGCCTGCTGGGCACTTCTGGCTGATGGAGCAGGGCAGGGCGCCGGGCCGCCCGCAGCGCTGGTGGGACATTTCTTTCACCGAGCGCGAGCGCGGGAGCGAGGCCGATCTCTCGGCGCAGCTCGTCCACCTGCTGCGCGAAGGCGTGCGCTCGCGCATGGTCGCCGATGTCCCGCTTGGCGCGTTCCTCTCGGGCGGGGTGGACTCCTCGGGCGTGGTCGCGCTGATGGCGGAAGCGAGCGCCTCGCCGGTGCAGACCTGCTCGATCGGCTTCGATGTCGCGGCCTATGACGAGAGCTCCTACGCCCGTCAGGTCGCCGCCAAATTCGGCGCGGACCATCAGGAGCGGATCGTCGCGACCGACGATTTCGCCGCCATCGACCAGCTTGCCGCTATGTTCGACGAGCCCTTCGCCGACGCCTCGGCTTTGCCGACATGGCGCGTGTGCCAGCTGGCGCGCGAGCGGGTGACCGTGGCGCTCTCGGGCGACGGGGCGGACGAGGCCTTTGCGGGCTATCGCCGGCAGGTGTTCCACCACCACGAGGAGCGGGCGCGGTCGGTGTTGCCCGCCGGGCTTCGCGCGCCGCTGTTCGGAGCGCTGGGCCGCGCATGGCCCAAGGCCGATTGGGCGCCGCGACCCTTGCGCGCCAAGGCAACCCTGCTGGCGCTCGCCGAGAGCGGCGAGGAGGGCTATGCGCGCGGGCTTTCGGTGACGCTGCCCGGCGCCCGCCGCGCGCTCTATTCCGACAGTTTTGCGGCGGGCCTCGAAGGGTTTCGCGCCGAGGACGAGCTCATCATCCTGATGCGTGCAGCACCCGGCCGCTCCGGGCTCGACCGGGCGCAATATGCCGATCTCACCTTCTGGATGCCCGGCGACATCCTCACCAAGGTCGACCGCACCAGCATGGCGGTCAGCCTCGAAGCGCGTGAACCGCTGCTCGATCACCGCCTGGTGGAGTTCGCAGCGCGCCTGCCCGAGGGGATGCGGGTGCGAGGGAGCGTCGGCAAGCACCTGCTCAAGAAGAGCCTCGAACGTTACCTGCCGAATGACATTCTCTACCGCCCGAAGCAGGGCTTCGTCACGCCCATCGCCGAATGGCTGAGGGGGCCGCTTGCGGATGCGTCGCGGGGTATCGCGACCGGGAGCCTCGCGCAGACCGGGTTCTTCCAACCGCAAGCCATCAACGCTCTGGCCGAGGCGCATATCGCAGGCCGCGCCGATCATTCGCGCACCTTGTGGCAGCTGCTGATGCTCGAGAAGTCGCTCGGGCAGCTCGGGGTGAGCGCCTAGCCTTCCGTCCCGTGGCCCAGCGCCATGTAATCCTCGCTCTGCATCTCGTTCAAACGGCTCACCGTGCGCTCGAACTCAAAGGCGCCGTCGCCTGCCTGATAGAGCTCCTCCGGCGCGGCAGCGGCGGTGACGAACAGCTTCACGCGGTGCTCGTAAAGCGCGTCGATCAGCTTGGTGAAGCGGATCGCCTCGTTGCGGTTCTCCGGGCCCATCCTCGGGATGCCGACGAGGATCACGGTGTGGAACGCGCGGGCGATGGCGAGGTAATCGGCCGCCCCGCGGTTCTCGGCGCACAACTTCTTGAAGCTGAACACGCCCACGCCCTTGAGGCTCTTGGGCACATGCAGCGTCCGCCCCCCGCCCAGATCGAGCGCGCCGGAGGGCACGTGGGCCGCATCGTCGGGATCGAAGTCGGTGAGGCGGAAGAAGGCCTCGCGCACCTTGGCGGTCGCCGCATCGCCGATGGGGGCGTGCCAGGTGGCAAGATCGCCGATCCGGTCGAGCCGGTAGTCGGTCGGGCCGTTGAGGCTCAGCACATCCATGCGCGCCTCGACCAGCGCGATGAAGGGCAGGAACAGCGCGCGGTTGAGCCCGTCCTTGTAGAGGTCGCGCGGCGGACGGTTGGAGGTGGTGACGATCACCGTGCCCGCCTCGATCAGCGCGGTGAAGAAGCGGCCCATGATCGCGGCATCGGCGGTGTTGTTGACCACCATCTCGTCGAAGGCGAGGCAGCGCACCGTGGGCGCCATCGTCAGCGCGACGTGCATCAGCGGGTCCTGCCGCTCGGCCTTGCGCGCCTCGCCGAGATGCCGGTCGAGTTCGAGCATGAAGGCGTGGAAGTGGACGCGGCGCTTGTGTTCGATGGCGAGCGTCTCGACGAACAGGTCCATCAGCATCGACTTGCCGCGCCCGACGCCGCCCCACAGGTAGACGCCGCGCGGGAGCGGGGCGGCCTCGCGGGTGCCGGTCAGGCTGGCGAAGAGGCTCTTCTTGGGCGGCGGCGTTTCCAGCTCGTCCTGCAACCGTGCCAGCCGCTGTGCTGCCATGCGCTGGTCGGGGTCGGCGCGCAGCTCGCCGCTGGCGATCAGCGCGTCGTAGCGGGCGAGGAGGCCGGGCACGGGCGGGCGCGCCTCAGCGCTGCGAGCGCATCTTGCGCACGATGCCCGAGTAGGAGGCGATGATATCCTCGCCGCCGTCATCGCGGGGCTGGGTGGCAAAGCCGCGCAGGAACAGCATCCGCCCGGTCTCGCGCACGATCTCGCTCACGGCGTCCAGCGGCCGGGCCGGATCGCCGCCGCCCACGAACTGCGTCGAGAGCTCGACCGTAACCGATGGACCCGCCTCGCCGCTGTCGTTGATGTGCATCGCCGCGAACAGCGCGATGTCGATCAGGCCGAGCGTGACCGCACCATGGATGTTGTCGACGAGGTTGGTGTGGCGGCGCTCGGGGAACATCCGCAGCCGGCAGTGCTGGCCCTCCTTGCGCACGCGCATCTCGCCGAGCACCGAGATATTGTAGCGCGTGCGGTCCACCATGTTCCAGGTGTACCATCCGTCCTCGCCGCCGCACTCCTCGGGCGTGAGGGGGCGATGTTCGAACGGCGCGTTCACCGCCTGATGGTCGGCCATTGTTTGCGCGCCTGCCTTGCCGTGCCGGACGCGATCAGATCGCGCGCTCGGCCATCATCTTCTTGGTCTCGGCGATTGCCTTGGCCGGCGAGAGGCCCTTGGGGCACACATTCGCGCAGTTCATGATGGTGTGGCAGCGGTAGAGGCGGAAGGGGTCTTCGAGATCATCGAGCCGCTCGCCGGTCATCTCGTCGCGGCTGTCGGCGAGCCAGCGATAGGCTTGGAGCAGGATCGCGGGGCCGAGGAACTTGTCGCTGTTCCACCAGTAGCTCGGGCACGAAGTCGAGCAGCAGGCGCACAGGATGCACTCGTAGAGGCCATCGAGCTTCTCGCGCTGCTGCGGCGATTGCAGCCGCTCCTTGCCGCTCGGCGTCGGGCTGACGGTCTGGAGCCACGGGCGGATGCTCGCGTACTGGGCGTAGAAGTGGGTGAAGTCGGGCACGAGGTCCTTGATCACGTCCATGTGCGGCAGCGGCGTGATGCGGATCTCGCCCTTCAGATCCTCGATCGCGGTGGTGCAGGCGAGGCCATTCTTGCCGTTCATGTTCATCGAGCACGACCCGCAGATCCCCTCGCGGCACGAGCGGCGGAAGGTCAGTGTCGGATCGATCTCGTTCTTGATCTTGAACAGCGCGTCCAAGACCATCGGCCCGCATTCGTCGAGGTCGAGCTCGAACTTGTCATAGCGCGGGTTCTGGCCGCTATCGGGATCGTAGCGGTAGATCTTGAACGACTTCACCCGGCCGCCCGACGACGCCTTATGGGTCTTGCCGGAGGAGCTGATCTTGGAATTCTTGGGGAGAGTGAAGGTCGCCATTTCGTGATCCCGATGAAGCTTTGGCCCCCTACTTAGCGGCATTGCCCGCGCGCGCAAGCGGGGGGTGCCTGTCAGTTGTTGCAGGCTTTCGCACAGGGGTTGAGCGTGGCTCAGCACCTGCCGTGTTGGAGACAATGAGACACAGTATAAACGCAAAAATCTCCCCGGTGCGCAGCCACGCAGCGTGCGGGGCGGTAAGGGCGGAGAAATTGCGGAACTTCATGGCCATGCGCGCACTTTATGCCTCATGGATGATGTAGGACAGACCCCAATTCGCATGCCCCGCAGCGCCTGCGTGTTCGGGGCGAGCGGCGGGATCGGGCGCGCCTTGTGCGAGGCCCTCGCGGCGGGCGGGTGCGAGCGGATCTATGCCGGATCGCGGAGTGGTATCGGGCCGCAAGGTTCTGCGTTTAAACCCTTTTCCTTCGATCTTCAGGACGAGGCCAGCATCGCCGATGCCGCCGCCATGATGCGCGCCGCGCCGCCCGAATGGGTGATCGTGGCGACCGGTGTGCTGACGCTTCCAGACGGCACCGGCCCTGAGCGTTCCTACAAGCGGCTCGAGTCCAGCACCATGGCCGAGGTCTTCGCGCGCAACACCATCGGCCCGGCGCTGATCGCCAAGCACATGCTGCCGCTGATGCCGCGCGGGGCACCCTTCACCTTCGCCGCGCTGTCGGCCCGCGTCGGGTCGATCAGCGACAACCGGCTCGGCGGATGGCATTCCTACCGGGCGAGCAAGGCGGCGCTCAACATGCTGCTGCGGAACTTCGCGCTGGAGATGGCGCGCACCCACCCTGCCAGCGTGATCGTCGGCCTGCACCCCGGCACGGTCGATTCCGCGCTCTCCGCGCCGTTTCAGTCGGGACTGGCCGAGGGGCAATTGACAGCGCCGAGCGCAGCGGCGGCGAACCTGCTCGGCGTGCTCGCGCGGCTGACCCCAGCGCAATCGGGGCGGGTGTTCGATTTTCGCGGCGACGAGGTCCCGGCCTAGAAAATCCCCACCGCGAGGTGCACCCACACGGTCAGGCCCATCAGCACCGCGAGCATGATCCCGCCGATCCGCCAGCGCGGGGCCTCAAGGAAGTGCATCGCTGTCTCGATCGCGCCGCACAGCAGGGCCAGCAGCAGGGCCATTGCCGCGAAGTCCTGCGCGCCCCAATCGATCCTGCCCATCACCGTGGCAAGCGCGGGAAAGGCGAGCAGCATCGCCGCGCCGATCCACAGGTTGCGATGCAGGCGGAAGCGCTGCTTGGGCGCGGTGGTGGTGGTCATGTCAGGCGGCCCTCCCAAAAGCCGGTTTGGCAATTGGTCGGCATCGTGCCACGCATTGCCCCTGCAGGAAAGTGGGCAAGAGGGGAGTGCAAGGGATGGGTCTCAAAAGCTGGTACGAGGCGACAGTGATGCCGCGCCTGATCACCTGCGCCTGTTCGCAGGGCCAGGTGATGAAGCGCCGCGCGGCGGTGGTGCCGCGCGCGGCGGGCGACGTGTTCGAGCTCGGCTGCGGGGGCGGGATCAACCACCAGTTCTATGATCCGTCCGCGATCACCTCCTATGCGGGGATCGACCCGCATGAAGGCCTGCTCGAAGGCGCGCGCGCAGCCGCACGCACGAAGGGCTGGGCGGCGGACCTGCGGGCCGGGCGGGGCGAGGCGATCTCCTTTGGCGACGCGCGCTTCGACTGCGTGGTGTGCACCTTTACGCTGTGCTCGGTCGAGGATCCCGCGCAAGTGATGCGCGAGATGCACCGCATCCTGCGCCCCGGCGGGCAGGTGCTGTTTCTCGAACACGGCCGTGCCCCCGACGCGGATGTGCGCGCGTGGCAGGGGCGGATCGAGCCGGTCTGGAAGCACCTTGCGGGAGGCTGCCACCTGACGCGGCCGATCGCGGGCGCGCTGGCGGGCGCGGGCTTTGCGGTGGAACCGCTGGGGGAGGGCTACACGCCCAAGGCCCCGCGCTTTGCCGGGTGGATGGAATGGGGAGCGGCGCGGAAGGTCGGTTAGCCGGGCCTGCGCTGATGGCAACGAAAAGGGGCGGGAAAGATCGCTCTTTCCCGCCCTTCTTTGTGTTCAGTTCCGGCCTGGGTTACTCGCCGAAAGTCCGCTGCCACCAGCCGCGGCGCGGCTTGGCTTCGCCTTCGGCAGTCGGTTCCGCAGGGGCTTCCGCCACCGCTTCTTCAACCGGAGCAGGCTCGCTCACCTCGGCGGTTTCGGCGGGCTCGGCATCGGCTACCTTGGCCTTGCGCGGCGCGCGCTTGCGCTTGGGCTTTTCGGCCGGGGCTTCCTCTTCCGTCGAGGCAGCCTCGGCGGCAGGTTCGGGGGCGAGTTCGGCGGGAGCTTCCTCCGCGACCGGCTCGGCCACCTTCTTCTTGCGCGGGGCGCGGACGCGCTTGGGCTTTTTGGCCGGCGCTTCCTCAGGAGCCGCTTCGGCTTCGGTAGCTTCGGTGGGCGCTTCCTCAGGAGCGCTCACCTCGGCTTCGGCGGGAGTGTCCTCACCGGTCA
Source organism: Erythrobacter sanguineus (assembly GCA_945878845.1). Classification (GTDB taxonomy): domain Bacteria; phylum Pseudomonadota; class Alphaproteobacteria; order Sphingomonadales; family Sphingomonadaceae; genus Erythrobacter; species Erythrobacter sanguineus_A. The sequence goes on from CAMCUB010000006.1 coordinate 88,219, forward strand.
CGCCGTCGGCATCATCGCCGTCATCGCCCTCGGAGGCTTCGCCTTCGCCGCCTTCACGGCGCTTGCGACCACGGCCACCGCGGCGGCGGCGCTTCTTGGGACGCTCAATGCCATCTTCACCGGTTTCGGGCGCGGTATTCTCGCCGCTGTCCTCGCCGCTATCCTCGCTGGTGCCTTCGGTGTCGGTGTCGCCGTTTTCGTCACCGTTCTCGTCGCCGCCTTCGCCCGCTTCGCCGTCTTCACGGTCACGGCTGCGGTTGCGGCCACCACGCCGACGCCGACGCTTCTTCTTGCGGGCGCCGTCATCATCACCCTCGGGCCGCTCGCGGCGGGGCCGACGCGCTTCGCGGCGATCGGTTTCGGCCTCGGCCTCTTCCTCGGCGAAATCGTCCTCTTCCTCGGGCAGATCGTCGTCGTCTTCATCGTCGATGATCGGTTCGAACTTGGGCGCGGTGAGCGGGCGCGGGCCGCTGCTCGAGACGCTCATCTTCGCGCCTTCCTGCTCGCCCTCGGGCACCACTTCTACCGCAACGCCGTAGCGCTGTTCGATCTCGACGAGGTCGGAGCGCTTTTCGTTGAGGAGGTAGATCGCCGCCTCGGTGCTCGCCGCCAGACGGATCTGCGTGCCCTTGCCGCGCGCCGCCTCGTCCTCGATCAGACGCAGCGCCGAGAGGCCGGCGGACGACGCGGTGCGGACGAGGCCGGTGCCGTCGCAATGCGGGCAGGAACGGGTGGTGGCTTCGAGCACGCCGGTGCGCAGGCGCTGGCGGCTCATTTCCATCAGGCCGAAGGAGCTGATCCGGCCCACCTGAATGCGCGCGCGATCATTCTTGAGTGCGTCCTTCATGGCCTTTTCGACCTTACGGACGTTGTTCGAATACTCCATGTCGATGAAGTCGATCACGACCAGACCGGCCATGTCGCGCAAACGCAGCTGGCGCGCGATTTCGCGCGCGGCTTCGAGGTTGGTGTGGAGCGCCGTCGCCTCGATCCCGTGTTCCTTGGTGGAACGCCCGGAGTTGATGTCGATCGACACCAGCGCCTCGGTCGGGTTGATAATCAGGTAGCCGCCGCTCTTCAGCTGCACCATCGGATCATACATCGCGCGCAGCTGGTCCTCGGCGCCGTAGCGCTGGAACAGCGGCACAGGGTCCGAATAGGCCTTCACCCGCCGGGCGTGGCTGGGCATGAGGAGCTTCATGAAGGCCTTGGCCGACTTGTAGCCGTCCTCGCCCTCGACGACGACTTCCTCGATTTCCTTGTTGTAGATGTCGCGGATCGCGCGCTTGATGAGGTCGCTGTCCGAATGGATCAGCGCGGGCGCAACCGAGGCGAGGGTGTTCTCGCGGATCTCGTCCCACACGCGGGCGAGGTAATCGAAGTCGCGCTTGATCTCGGGCTTGGTGCGGCTCATGCCGGCGGTGCGGACGATCAGGCCCATGCTGCGCGGCAGCTTGAGGTCCGAGACCATGTCCTTCAAGCGCTTGCGGTCGCTGGTCGAGCTGATCTTGCGGCTGATCCCGCCGCCGTGCGACGAGTTGGGCATCAGCACCGTGTAACGGCCCGCGAGGCTCAGGTAGGTGGTCAGCGCCGCGCCCTTGTTGCCGCGTTCTTCCTTGACGACCTGGACGAGCAGCACCTGGCGGCGCTGGATGACGTCCTGGATCTTGTAGCGGCGACGCAGCGCCATGCGCTTGGCGCGCACTTCGTCGACCTGCTTGGCGCGGCTGCGGCCGCCCTTGCTGTCGCCCCCGCGATCACCGCGATCGCCCTTGGAGCCCTGACGGCGGCGACCACGGCCACGGCCGCGACGGTCTTCGCCCCCATCTTCGCCAGACCCTTCGCCGTTCTCGCCGGAGGTTTCCCCGCCTTCGTCGCCTTCGCCGTTCTCGTCTTCGCCGTTCTCGTCTTCAGAGGCGTAGTCGTCCGAACCGTCTTCCTCGTCCGAGGCGCCGCCTTCGAAGGTGGCGACATCGTCCTTGTCGGAGGTGTCGACTTCCTCGACGCCGTTCTCGGCGAAATCCTCGGCGAGCGCTTCGCCGCTATCGTCCTCGGCGTCGTATTCGGAGCCGGGCGAGATGCCTTCGTCTTCGTCTTCGGCGCGCAGGCGCTCTTCTTCTTCGGCGGCTTCGGCTTCTTCAGCCAGCAGCGCGTCGCGGTCCGCCTTGGGGATCTGGTAGTAGTCGGGGTGGATTTCGCTGAAGGCGAGGAACCCGTGGCGATTGCCGCCGAAGTCGACGAAAGCCGCCTGCAGCGAGGGTTCGACCCGGGTTACTTTTGCGAGATAGATATTGCCCTTGATCTGCTTGTGTTCGGCAGATTCAAAATCGAATTCCTCAATCCGGTTGCCTTGCAGAACCGCCACCCGGGTTTCTTCCGGGTGGCGCGCATCGATAAGCATGCGCGTTGCCATTGAAATGTCTCCATGCGCCCGGCCTTATCCGCGCAAGCGGACGGAGGGGGCGCGTATATTGTGGTGAACCGGCGCGCCCGAAGGCCTTGCCGGAAGGGATAATCGCGCTGTGAAGGACGGCGGTGTTTGAACCGGCGGCGCTCGGCGCGAAGCTCGTGTCTGCAATGGCGGGCGTGCGGCCAGGTGCCGCGCCTTCTCCCGCACCGGCACGCAGGCGCAAATCGCGCGTGGTGCTGGTTGTCCGGGAAAAGCGATCTGTCACTGCATCAACCTGTACTGGACCGGGGTGCGAAGAATATCGGCGTCCCGGAAGCAGAAGGCGGGCGAGAAGGCGCCTACGCGCCCTGATCCGGCCTTCATGACAACATCGCTAGCACTGTGGGGCCAACCCCGCAACTCTATTGCGTTCCTTGCGTCCAAGAACGTAAGCCGCAAAGCGCAATGAGTTACCGCACCCTCCTGTTGATCATTCTCTTCGTGCCGGCAGCGCTGCTGGGCGGTGCCAAGGCGCTGGGCGTGGTGATCCCGGTGCCGATCTGGGGGCGCGAATATGTGCTCCATTTCCCGTTCGCGGGCGAGGCCGCCGCACCGCTCGAGCTGCCGCGCATCGAGGGGCCCGACGATCCCTCGCGCCCGCTGGTGGTGATCGATGCCGGGCACGGCGGGCGCGATCCCGGCGCGATCGGCACCGATGCCGATGGCAAGCGTTTCGAGGAAAAGGCCATCACCCTCGCTATCGCGCTCGCGCTGCGTGATGAATTGCTGAAACAGGGCGGCGTGCGCGTCGCCTTGACCCGCGCGGACGACCGCATTGTCCCGCTCCCCCACCGCCCCGAAATCGCCCGGCTGCTCGAGGCCGACCTGTTCATCTCGATCCACGCCGACAGCGCGGGCGGCGCAAATGACGCGGTCAGCGGCGCGAGCATCTACACGCTCTCCACCGAAGCCTCGAGCGAAGCGGCAGCGCGCTTTGCCGCGCGCGAGAACGATGCCGACCGCTTGAACGGCATCACCATCGAGGGCGCGAGCAAGGATGTCAGCGCGATCCTTGTCGAGCTGTCGCAGCAGCGCACGCAGGAAGACGCGCTCGCCTTTGCAGGGCTGGTGCTGCGCGAAGGCGAGAGCGCGCTCGCCTTCGTCCCCCAGCCGCGCCGCTCGGCCGCGCTTGCGGTGCTGCGAGCGCCCGATGTGCCCTCGGTGCTGTTCGAAAGCGGCTTTGTGACCAATCAGAATGACCGCGCGCGGCTCAGCACGCAGCAAGGCCGGGCGCGTTATGCCGGTGTGCTGGCGCAGGCGATCCGGGTCTATTTCGCGCGCCGCGCCGAGGCTCCCGCAGGCGGGGAATAGGTTTGCAATCGCGCTAGCCTTGGCGCGGCTGAGCGTGCTAGTTGGCGCCCGCCAATGACCGAAACCACTCCCCCTTCCGGCCAACTTTCGACCTGGGCCTACCTGCGCTACCGCGTCACACGCGACATCGGCGGCGGCCTTGCATGGTTCGCCGCACGCTGGAAGCAGAGCCGGCTGTTCAGGCTCGCCGCGCTGCTGTTCGGGGCTTTCGTGGCGCTGTGGATCGCGCTGTTCGTGTGGCTCGCGAGCGATCTGCCCGAGGCCGAGGCGCTGCTCGATTACGAGACCCCGCTGCCGACCGTGGTGCGCGGGATGGATGGTGAGATCGTCCATTCCTACGCGCGCGAGCGGCGGGTGCAGCTGCAATATGCCGATTTCCCGCAAGAGCTGATCGAGGCCTATCTCGCCGCCGAGGACAAGACCTTCTTCAGCCACGGCGGGGTCGATTTCCTCGGCACCGCCAACGCCGTGTTCGACTATGCGACCAAGTTCGGCTCGGGCGAGCGTGCTGTGGGCGGCTCGACCATCACCCAGCAGGTCGCCAAGAACCTGCTCTTGGGCGACGAATATTCGGTGACCCGCAAGCTCAAGGAAATGATCCTCGCCGGGCGCATCGAGCAGGCGCTGACCAAGCAGGAAATCTTGGAGCTTTACCTCAATGAAATCCCGCTCGGGCGGCGCTCCTTCGGGGTGCAGGCGGCCGCGCGCGCCTATTTCGACAAGGACGTCGACCAGCTCCAGCTGCACGAGATGGCCTTCCTCGCGATCCTGCCCAAGGCGCCCGAACGTTACGGCCGCGAAGGTCAGGAGACCGCGGCGCTCGAACGGCGCAATTTCGTGCTCGGCCAGATGGAAACTAACGGTTTCATCACCGGCTCCGAACGGCGCGCGGCGGCAGCGATGCCGCTAGGCCTCGTCACCCAGCGGCGCGAACGGTCGGTCGATGCGGGCTATTTCCTCGAGGAAGTGCGCCGCGAGCTGATCACCCGCTTCGGCGACACGGCCGAGAACGGGCCGAATTCGGTTTATGCCGGCGGGCTGTGGGTGCGCACCAGCCTTGATCCGCAGGTGCAGTTCGCCGCGCGCGATGCGCTACGCGAGGGGCTCTTGCGCTATCACGGCGGGCGCGCTTGGGCCGGGCCGATCGCAACGCTTGACGTCTCGGAAGGCAAGTGGGCGAGCCAGCTGCAATCCTCCCCGCTCGGCATCAGCTACAAGGAGTGGCGCATCGGCGTCGTCACCCGCCGCAGCGGCCAGAGCGCAAGCATCGGGTTTGCCGATGGCAGCGAGGCGCCGCTGATCGGCCTGCCCAATGCCCTCAAGGCGGGCGACGTGATTGCCTCGAGCCCCTCGGGCAATGGCTTTGCGGTGCGCACCATCCCCGAAGCGCAGGGCGCGTTGGTGGTCGAGCAGGCGCAGACCGGCCGGGTGCTGGCGATGCAGGGCGGCTTCGACAACCGGTTGTCGGACTTCAACCGCGCGACGCAGGCGATGCGACAGCCGGGTTCGACCATCAAGCCCTTCGTCTATGCCGCCGGGCTCGACAACGGGATGACCCCTTCGACCCAGGTCGATAACTCGCGCTTCTGCTACTATCAGGGCGCAAACCTCGGCGAGAAGTGCATCCGCGGCTCGGGCAGAGGCGGGCAGCATCCGATGCGCTTCGGGCTCGAGCAGTCGCAGAACATCATGACCGTGCAGATCGGGATGACGGCGGGGATGCCCAATGTCGTCAAGGGGATCGAGAAGGTCGGGATCGGCAAGTTCCCGGCCTTTCCCTCGACCGCACTGGGCGCCGGCGAGACGACGCTGGTGAAGATGGTCGCCGCCTATTCGGCGCTGGCCAATCACGGGCGTTTCAATCCGCCGACGCTGATCGACTATGTGCAGGACCGCCGGGGCAAGGTGCTGTGGCGCGCCGATGCCCGCGAGTGCCGCGGGTGCAACATGCCCAAGTGGGACGGCAAGCCGATGCCGCGCTTCGGGGTGATGGGCACGCAGGCGATGGACGCGCGCACAGCGTTTCAGGTGATGCACATGCTGCGCGGCGCGGTGAGCCGCGGGACAGCGACGGTTCTGAACTCGCTCGGCCTGCCGCTGTTCGGCAAGACCGGCACCACCACCGGCCCCAAGGACGTGTGGTTCATCGGCGGCACCCAGCAGATGATCGCGGGCGCCTATGTGGGCTTCGACAAGCCGCGCAACATGGGCGGCTATGCCTATGGCGGCACGATCTCCGCGCCGATCATCAAGAGCCTGATCGAGAAGACCAAGCCCAAGTGGTCCGATCTTCCCCCCGTTGCCCCCACCGGCGTGCGGATGGTGCGGATCGACCGCCGCTCGGGCAAGCAGGTGTTCGATGGCTGGCCGACCGATGATCCCAAGTCGGCGATCATCTGGGAAGCGTTCAAGCCCGATACCGAGCCAGAGCGCTACACCCGTCAGGACGCGATCGCCGCCAAGCGCAACGAGATCCTCGCGCTGATCCGCGCCGGCCGCCAGAGCGCGGCCGCCGCCGTGGTCGATACGCCGCCCGAGGAAGGCAGTTTCGTCGAGGAGGGCGGAATTGACTGACGTGCGCCGGAACCGCGAGGTCGCCTCGCGGGTTGGGAAGGGCATGAACCGCTTTATCCGCATCGTCGCTGCCGCGTTCGCGCTTGCTGCCCTTACCGTCACCACCGCCTCGGCCGAGCTGAAGGGGGGCGCCAAGGCCCCGCTGTTCACGACCCGCGCGGCGCTTGCGGGCAAGGAGTTCGGCTTCAGCCTCAAGGCGGCGCTCGCCAAGGGCCCGGTGGTGCTCTATTTCTACCCCAAGGCCTTTACACAAGGCTGCACGCTCGAAGCGAACGCCTTTGCCGATGCGATGCCGCAGTTCAAGGCGGCCAGGGCCACGGTGATCGGCATGTCGGCCGACGATATCGCGACCCTCAAGGATTTCAGCCGCAAGGAATGCCGCGATGCCTTCCCGGTCGGCGTTGCCTCGCCGCAGATCAGCAAGGCCTATGACGTGGCGATGGCCTCGGGTCTGACGCGGCGCACCTCCTATGTGATTGCCCGTGATGGCCGGATCGTCGCGGTCCATTCCAACGCCGATTACCGCGACCATGTCGCCAAGACGCTCGCCGCGGTGCGCGCGTTGAGCAAGTAGCGCGCGGGCGCCAGGCGCTTTACAATCGCGCCGCCCGCGCTAAGCGCGTCGGCCTCATTTTGCTTTTCGCCACGAAGGACTGACCGATGCGGGCCGAGGCCCAGGCTTACATCAACCGGATCGAAGCGGCCCTCGCGCTGGTGCGCCTGTCGCTCGACTGGGACCGCGCGCTGCGCCGCTTGGACGAGCTGAATGCGCGCGTGCAGGACCCGAACCTCTGGGACAATCCCAAGCAAGCGCAGGCGATCAGCCGTGAGCAGAAGACGCTCGAGACCGCGGTGAACACGGTGAACGAAATCGCCGCCGAAATGGCCGACGCGATCGAGTTCATCGAACTGGGCGAGGCCGAGGGCGAAGATTCGATCGTCGATGATGGCCTCGCCACGCTCGCCGCGCTCGCCGACCGGGCCGATGCCGACAAGGTCCAGGCGCTGCTCTCGGGCGAGGCGGACGGCAACGACACCTATCTCGAAATCCACGCCGGCGCGGGCGGGACCGAAAGCCAGGACTGGGCCGAGATGCTGTTCCGCATGTATGGCCGCTGGGCCGAACGCCGCGGCTTCAAGGTCGAGACGGTCGAATATCAGGCCGGCGAACAGGCCGGGATCAAGTCGGCGACCCTGCACATCAAGGGCGAGGGCGCCTATGGCTATGCCAAGACCGAAAGCGGCGTCCACCGCCTCGTCCGCATCAGCCCCTATGACAGCTCGGCGCGCCGCCACACCAGCTTCTCGAGCGTGTGGGTCTTCCCGGTGATCGACGACACCTTCGAGATCGAGATAAACCCCGCCGACCTCAAGATCGACACCTATCGCGCGTCAGGGGCGGGCGGGCAGCACGTCAACACCACCGATTCGGCGGTGCGCATCACGCACCAGCCGACCGGGATCGTGGTCGCAAGCCAGCAGGACCGCAGCCAGCACAAGAACCGCGAAATCGCGATGAACATGCTGAAGGCGCGGATCTACGAGGCGGAGATGCGCGCGCGCGAGGAAGCGGCGAGCGCCGAGCACTCCGCCAAGAGCGACATCGGGTGGGGCCACCAGATCCGCTCCTACGTTTTGCAGCCCTACCAGATGGTCAAGGACCTGCGCACCGGCGTCGTCTCGACCTCGCCCGACGCCGTGCTCGACGGCGCGATCGACCCCTTCATCTCGGCCGCGCTCGCCCAGCGTGTGACGGGCGAGAAGGTCGAGATCGAGGACGTGGAGTAGGCTCGCGCATGGGACTGCGGCGCCTGCTCCCTGTGGTCACGGCCCTTGGCGGGGCGGCGCTGCTCGCCGGGTGCGACGCCATTGCGCCCGCATCCTCCGACCGCCCCGAAACCGCGATCCAGTTCCCCGCGCCCGACCGGCCGGTGGCCGAGGTCGTCTCCAATCAGTTCTCCAATGAGGACGCGCGCGAGGGACGCAACGAGGCGCAGGTCGTGATGGACCTTGCCGACATCCGCCCCGGTATGACCGTCGCCGATATTGGCGCGGGCGAGGGCTATTACACAGTGCGCCTTGCCGAACGGGTTGGCGCCGATGGCCGCGTGCTGGCGCAGGACATCAGCCGGGACGCGCTCGACCGGCTCGGGCGGCGTGTCGAGCGCGAGCGGCTCGAGAACATCTCGATCAAGTTCGGCGACATCGACAACCCGCAGCTTCCGCCCGACAGCTTCGACCGGATCTTCATGGTGCACATGTACCACGAGGTGACCGAGCCCTATGCCTTCCTGTGGAACATGTGGCCCGCGCTGGGCAATGGCGGGCAGATCGTGGTGGTCGAAAGCGACAGCCCGGTGGGCCGCCACGGGTTGCCGCACACGGTGCTGTTCTGCGAGTTCGAGGCGGTCGGCTATGTCCTCGTCGAATATATTGAGCGGCCCGACATCAAGGGCTATTTCGCCCGCTTCGAACGCGGCCCCAAACGTACTGATCCGCAGGCGATCAAGGTCTGCGATGCGGGATGAATGCGGGCCGGGCACGAGGTTGCGGCGCGCGGCACTGCGCACTATGGCAAGAATTCGAAATACCGCGCCGCTGGGGCGCAGAGGGGATCTTCATTGTTCAAGGGATTGAGCCCGATCGTCTACGGCGGGCGTGAGGTATGGCCGCTGGTCGAAGGCGGCAAGGGAGTGTCGGCTACCAACCACGCCAGTTCGGGCGCATGGGCGGCCGCGGGCGGGATCGGTACGGTGAGCGCGGTCAACGCCGACAGCTATGATGCGGACGGCAACGTCATCCCCCAGATCTACCACGGCCGCACCCGCGAGGAGCGCCACCAGGAGCTGATCCGCTACGCCATCGACGGCGCGACCACGCAGGTCAAAAAGGCCTACGAAATGGCTGGCGACAAGGGCGCGATCAACATCAACGTGCTGTGGGAGATGGGCGGGGCGCAGGCCGTGCTCGAAGGCGTGCTGGAGAACACCCGCGGCATGGTGACCGGCGTCACCTGCGGCGCTGGGATGCCCTACAAGCTCGCCGAGATCGCTGCGCGCTTCAACGTTAATTACCTCCCCATCGTCAGCTCGGGCCGCGCCTTCCGCGCGCTGTGGAAGCGCAGCTACCACAAGGTCCCCGATCTGATGGCGGCGGTGGTCTATGAAGACCCGTGGCTGGCAGGCGGGCACAATGGCCTCTCCAACGCCGAGGACCCGACCAAGCCCGAAGACCCGTACCCCCGCGTCAAGGCGCTGCGCGACACGATGCGCGCCGAAGGCGTCAGCGACGACGTGCCGATTGTGATGGCGGGCGGCGTGTGGTACCTGCGCGAGTGGGAAAACTGGATCGACAATCCCGAGCTCGGCAAGATCGCCTTCCAGTTCGGCACGCGGCCCTTGCTGACGCAGGAAAGCCCGATCCCTCAGATCTGGAAGGACATGCTGCGCACCGTCGAACCGGGCGATGTGCTGCTCCACAAGTTCTCGCCCACCGGCTTCTATTCGAGCGCGGTCAAGACCCCGTTTCTCTACGACCTGATGCACCGCTCGGAGCGCCAGATCCCGTTCTTCAAGCGCGGTGAGGAAGAGGGCACGGTCCAGCTGGGCGAAGACGGCAAGGCGCGCAGCTTCTGGGTCAAGCCGGAAGGCAAGCTCAAGGCCGAAATGTGGATGCGCGCCGGGCACACCGAGCCGCTCAAGACCCCCGAAGGCACGATCGTCTTCGTGACGCCGGAAGCGCGCGACACGATCCGCAAGGACCAGCAGGACTGCATGGGCTGCCTGTCGCATTGCGGCTTCTCGGCGTGGAAGGACCACGACGACTACACTACCGGGCGCCTCGCCGACCCGCGCAGCTTCTGCATCCAGAAGACCTTGCAGGACATCGCCCACGGCGACGACCCCGACAACAACCTCGCCTTTGCAGGCCACGCCGCCTACCGCTTCAAGACCGACCCCTTCTTCTCGAACGGCTACACGCCAAGCGTGGGCGAGCTGGTCGAGCGGATCCTGACGGGTGACTGAGCTAGCGGCGGCGATGGACGATAGCGCCCCGCCGCCCCTCTCGCTCTGGCTGCGCGAGCTGCCGATTACGGTGCCGATTGCACTGAGCCCGCTGCGCCGGCCTAGTGCCGTTGCGGGGGCGCGGGACGGGGCCGGGCAGCCGGTGATGGTGATCCCCGGCATCCTCTCGAGCGACAATGCCACCGCCCTGCTGCGCCGCACGCTCGAACTGACCGGATACCGCGTCTACGCCTCCGAGCTCGGTTTTATGACGGGGATCCAGGCCGCGACGCTCGCCCGGGCGGCGGACCGCCTCGCCGCGATTGCCGCGGCCGAGCAGCGCAAGGTTGCCTTGGTCGGGTGGAGCCTCGGTGGGCTCTACGCCCGGGTGCTGGCGCAGCGCCATCCGGAACTGGTCGAACTGGTGATGACGCTGGGCTCGCCCTTCTCGGGTGACCGGCGCGCAAACAATGCGTGGCGGCTCTACGAGGCGATCAACGACCACAAGGTCGATGCCCCGCCGGTGCCCGATGATCCCGCGATGAAGCCCCCGGTTCCGACAATAGCGCTATGGTCGAGGAAGGACGGCGTGGTCGCGCCTGCCGCGGCGAGAGGCCTGCCGCATGAGCGCGATGCCGAGGTCGAAGTCCCCTTCCACCACTTCGCGCTCGCCTCGACCCGGCCCGCGATCGAACGGGTGGTGGTGGAACTGGGCCGCGCGCTCGAAGGTTAGCGCACCAGCGCCGTCAGCACCTGATCGGGCGGGCGGTGCCCGTCGGCCCACATGCGGATGTTCGCGATCACCTTGTGGCCCGAATCCTCGCGGCCCTCGGCGGTCGCGCTGCCGATGTGGGGGAGGGTCATCACGTTAGGGTGGGCGATCAGGCGCGGATCGACATGCGGCTCGTCGGGATAGACGTCGAGCCCTGCGCCCGCGAGATGGCCGCTCTCCAGCGCCGCAATCAGCGCCTCCTGATCGATCAACTCGCCGCGCGCGGTGTTCACGATGCTGCTGCCCGGCTTCATCAGCGCGATCCGGCGCGCGTCGATCATGTGGCGCGTCTCTTCGGTTAGCGGGCAGTGGAGAGTGAGGATATCGGCCTCGGCCATCAGCGTGTCGACGTCCGCCACATAGCGCGCGCCCAGCATCCGCTCCAATGCCTCGGGCAGGGGCTTGCGGTTGTAATAGGCAATCTCGAGCCCGAAGGCGCGGGCGCGATGGGCGACCGCCTGGCCGATGCGGCCCATGCCGATGATACCGAGCACCTTGCCCGCCAGCTTCCTGCCCAGAAGCCCCGAGGGCGCCCAACCGGTCCACTTGCCGCTGCGCACCAGTGCGGTGCCCTCGCGGATGCGGCGCGGCACGCCGATGATCCCGGCCATGGCGAGATCGGCGGTATCGTCGGTGAACACGCCCGGCGTGTTGGTGACAATGATTTTTCGCGCAGCCGCGGCTGCTAGGTCGATATGCTCCGTGCCCGCGCCGAAGCTGGCGATGAGGCCGAGGCGCTCTCCGGCTTGCGCGATCAGATCGGCGTCGATCTTGTCGGTGACGGTCGGCACCAGCACGTCGCAATCCTGCATCGCGGCGGCCAGCCCCTCGCGGGTGAGCGGCACGTCGTCCTCGTTCAGCTGCGCGTCGAACAGCTCGCGCATTCGCGACTCGACCCCCGGCATCAGGTGGCGGGTGACGATCACGCGCGGAGGGCTGGCGAGCGGGCGGGGAGGGCGCTGGGTCATGGGGCGAGGGCTAATCGCTGAGGGGCGGCGCGGTCAAGGCGCGGATCGACACGCGAGGCTTGAATCCGCAAAGCTTAAGGCGCTATCGCTTGAGGAATGCAGGGATTTCGCCAGATCATCGCTTTTGCCATCGCGCTGGTGCTTGCCGCCGGGGCCTTGGTCGCGCCGCTCAGCGCGCAGGACCGGGTTCTGCCCTATTGGGCGGCGCTGCGCTTCGAGAAGGTCAACATGCGCGTCGGGCCGAGCGCGGAATATCCGGTCACCTGGGTCTACACTCGCAAGGGGCTGCCGGTGAAGGTGGTGCGCGTCCGCGAGGGTTGGCGCCTGGTCGAGGATCACGAGGGCACGCAGGGGTGGATCTCGGCGAGCCAGCTCGATCCCGAGCGCGGCGGCATGGTGATCGGCACCGGGCTTGCCGAAGTGCGCGCCGGGCCGAACGCCGGGGCCGCCATCAAGTGGCGCGCCGAGCCCGGGGTGATTGCGGGCATGAAGAAGTGCAAGGCCGGTTGGTGCGAGGTCGACATCGCCGGCCGCAAGGGCTTCATGGCCGCCGAGCGCCTGTGGGGCTCGCAGGATCTGCCGGGCGACGCTTAAACCGCCGCCCGGCCGCTCTCAATCAGATCAGCTCAACGGCCACCGCGGTGGCTTCACCGCCGCCGATGCACAGGCTCGCGACGCCGCGCTTCTTGCCGTGCGCCTTCAGCGCCGCGATCAGCGTGACGATGATCCGCGTGCCGCTCGCGCCGATGGGGTGGCCGAGCGCGGTGCCGCCGCCGTTGACGTTGATCTTCTCGTGCGGAATGCCGAGGTCGCGCATCGCAAACATCGCGACGCAGGCGAAGGCCTCGTTGACCTCGAACAGGTCGACATCATCGACGCCCCAGCCAGCCTTCGCCAGCACCTTCTGGATCGCCGGGATCGGCGCGGTGGTGAACTGCGCAGGCGCCTGCGCATGAGCTGCGGTGGCGACCACGCGGGCGACCGGCGTCAGGCCCTTGGCCTCGGCGACGCTCGCACGGGTCAGCACCATTGCGGCGGCACCGTCCGAGATCGACGAGGAAGTCGCGGCGGTGATCGTCCCGTCCTTGGCGAAAGCGGGCTTCAGCTGCGGGATCTTGTCGGGGCGGCCCTTGCCGGGGGCCTCGTCATGCTCGACCACTACGTCGCCTGCGCGGGTGCTGACGGTCACCGGCACTACCTCGTCGGCAAAGGCGCCGCTGGCGATCGCCTTGTTGGCGCGGGCGAGGGATTCGATGGAATAGGCGTCCATCTCCTCGCGCGTCATCTGGTAGGCGTTGGCGGTTTCCTGCGCGAAGGTGCCCATCGCGCGGCCGGGCTCGTAGGCGTCCTCAAGGCCGTCCAAGAACATGTGGTCATAGGCGGTATCATGCCCGAGCCGGGCGCCCGAGCGGTGCTTCTTGAGGAGGTAGGGCGCATTGGTCATGCTCTCCATGCCGCCAGCGACGACCACGTCGATGGTGCCGCTGGCGAGGGCCTCTGCGCCCATGATCACGGTCTGCATGCCGGAGCCGCAGACCTTGTTGACCGTGGTCGCCTCGACCGAGAGCGGCAGGCCGGCCTTGATCGCCGCCTGACGCGCCGGGGCCTGGCCGAGACCAGCGGGGAGCACGCAGCCCATATAGGCGCGGTCGATCTGATCGCCGGAGACGCCCGCGCGCTCGACCGCCGCCTTCACCGCCACCGCGCCGAGGTCGGTCGCCGAAGCGTCCGACAGCGCGCCCTGCATCGCGCCCATCGGGGTGCGGGCGTAGGAGAGGATCACAACCGGGTCGGCGGGGGAGAGCTGGGTCATGGCGAAGTCCTTGCGTAAGGGGGGATTACCGGGCGCGATGTAATCATGGCAGGCGCGCATGGCAATCGCGAGGCTCCCATGCGCCTTGCGCCCGGGCGCGTATTCCGCAAGAACACGTCGCAAATCAAAACGCATATGTCCGAATGGGAGAACGACATAATGGCCGACGACCGCCGCGCTGAACTCGAGAGCCTGCTGGCGCGCCAACGCGCCGCCTTCACCGCCTCGCGCCCCGAGCCGCTGAGCGAGCGCAAGGACCGCATCCGCCGCGCGATGGCGCTGGTGAAGGAACATGGCGAGGCCTTCGCCAAGGCGATGAGCGCCGATTTCGGCAATCGCTCGCACGCGCAATCGATGCTGACCGACATCGCCGCGACCGTCGGCGCGGGCAATCATGCGCTCAAGCACATTGATGGCTGGGCCAAGCCCGAGAAACGCAAGGTGCAGTTCCCGCTCGGGCTGATGGGCGCGCGCGCCGAGGTGCGTTACGAGCCCAAGGGTGTGATCGGCATCCTCAGCCCCTGGAATTTCCCGGTGCAGCTCGCTTTCGGGCCGCTGATGCAGGTGCTCGCCGCGGGCAACCGGGCGATGATCAAGCCGAGCGAATTCACCGAGCGCACCAGCGAACTGATGGCCGAACTCACCGCGCAATATTTCCAGCCCGAGGAGGTCGCGGTCATCACCGGCGGGCCGGAAGTGGCCGCGGCGTTCTCGTCGCTGCCCTTTGACCACCTCGTCTTCACCGGATCGACCGCGACGGGCCGCCGCGTGATGCAGGCGGCGGCGGCGAACCTTGTGCCGGTGACGCTCGAGCTGGGCGGCAAGTCGCCCGTCGTCCTGGGACGCAGTGCCGATTTCGCGCGTGCCGGTGAGCGCATCGCGATCGGCAAGATGATGAACGCAGGTCAGATCTGCCTTGCGCCGGACTACCTGATGGTGCCCGAGGACAAGGCCGACGAGGCGGTCGCGGGCGTCACCGGCGCGGCGGCGGCGATGTATCCGCGCGTGCTCGACAATGACGACTATGCCTCGATCGTCTCCGACCGCCATTTCGAGCGCCTGCAAGGCCTCGTCGAAGATGCCAAGGCCAAGGGCGCCGAGGTGATCGAGGTCAATCCGGCGGGCGAGGACTTCGGCAATGCCAACCAGCGCAAGATGCCGCTGACGGTGCTGCGCGGCGTCTCTGACGACATGACCGTGATGCAGGAGGAGATCTTCGGACCACTGCTGCCGGTGATGACCTATAAGTCGGTCGATCAGGCGGTCGACTATATCAACGAGCATGACCGCCCGCTCGGCCTCTACTATTTCGGCGAGGACCGCGCCGAGCAGGAGCGGGTGCTGACCCGCACGATCTCGGGCGGGGTGACCACCAATGACGTGGTATTCCATGTCTCGATGGAGGATCTGCCCTTCGGCGGGGTCGGGCCTTCTGGGATGGGTTCATATCACGCCATCGAAGGCTTCCGCGAGTTCAGCCATGGCCGCGCGGTCTATCATCAGCCCAAGATCGACATTGCCAAGCTGGGCGGATTGAAACCCCCCTATGGCAAGGCGACCGAGGGTGCGGCGGCGCGGATGATGAAATGAAGCTGCTGGCCGCCGCGCTGGCGCTGACGCTTTCGGCTCCGATTGAGGCCGAGGCGCTGCCGGCATGGCGGCCCGTTGATGCCGCGACGGGGCAGATCGCCGACGTAGCCGGGCTCGAGCAGCTCGCGCGTGACTTTCCCGACAGCACCAGCGTGCGGCTGCGTCTGCTCAACGCGCAGCTGGAGGCGGGCGAGGGCGAGGGCGCGCTCGCCAGCCTGAGATGGCTTGCGGCGCGGGGACATGCTTTCAGTGAGCGGGCCAAGGCGCAGATTCCCGCACTGATCGGCCCCGCGCATGCGGAGGCCGCCCGCGATGCGATCGCGGGGGTGCCGCTGATCATCGCGGCCAGCACTGTCTTCGACGAAATCCAAGCTGAGGCGGGACTGATCGAGAGCGTCATGGTCGCGGCCGATGGCGAGCGCGCCCTCGCCACATCCGTGTCGAACCGCGCTATATATGTTCGTATGTCGCCGCGGGATTGGATGGTGACCGGCGTGCCCGGTGCATACGCGTTGTCAGGGACGGCATCTTCGTCCGATGGCGTGGTGGGCTGGATTGCATCGGCCAACATTAGCGGCGCTCCGGATGATGTCGGGCAGTTTACCGGGCTGATCGCCCTGACGCCTGTTCCAGGCAGAATGGACTACTTTCCCGCTCCCGCCGGGGCGGCGGTTTCCGACCTTGCCGTGGGGCCGGACCGGATGGTCTACGCCAGCGATCCGATTGGCGGCGCGGTTTACCGAACCCATCCGCGCATCGCATTGCTCGAGGCGTTGGTGCCCCCCGGCACCTTCCGCTCGCCGCAAGGACTGGCGGTGAGTGCGGACCGGACACGGCTCTACCTCAGCGACTATCGCTATGGGCTCGCCGTGATCGACCTCGCCAGCGGCGCGGTGACGCGGCTTGCCAGCGATGTGCCCGCCGCGCTCGACGGGGTGGACGGGCTGTGGCTCCACAAGGGCGAGCTCATCGCGGTCCAGAATGGCACCAGCCCGATGCGGATCAGCGCCTTCCGCCTGTCCGACGACGGAACGCGCATCATCGGCCACCGCGTGCTCGAACAGGCGCATCCGGATTGGACCGAGCCGCTGGGCGGGAGCATTGCCGACGGCGCGCTCTACTATGTCGCCACCGGGCAGTGGGATCGCTACGACAAGGGAGCCTTGCGCGATGGCGTGGAGCCGCTGCCCACGGTCATCCGCCGCTTGCCGCTTGGGCCTCGCTGACTGGGACAGCCCGTCGCAACCTCTGTTCGATTTCCTGCAACATCCCTAAGGGGTTTTCCCCGAGTCGCAGGCTTGCGCGGTGCGCGCGACAGGCCTAGGGCGACCGACGGGATTAATAGCTTGGACATCGTCGTGATCGACCTCAGTCAGTATCTGCCGATACTGTTATTCGTGCTGGTTGCCTTCGGGCTATCGGTGCTCTTCGTCGTGGCACCGATGGCGGTCTCGCGCCTGACCGGCACGCATAATCCCGATGCCGAGAAGCTTTCGGAATATGAATGCGGCTTCCCCGCCTTCGAGGACGCGCGCAGCCAGTTCGACGTGCGCTTCTACCTCGTCGCGATCAGCTTCATCGTCTTCGATCTCGAAGCCGCCTTCCTGTTCCCCTGGGCGGTCAGCCTCGGCGAGACGGGCTGGGTGGGCTGGAGCGGCATGATGGTGTTCCTGTTCATCCTCGCGGTGGGCCTCGCTTATGAATGGAAGAAAGGGGCGTTGGACTGGGAATGAATAACATCGTTTCTCCTCCCCAAGGGCTCCCCGACATCTCGAAGCTGACCACCGCGGTAGGCGGCGAGGTTCGCGCGCCTGATGCGGATTTCTTCAAGTCGCTTCAGACTGAGGTCACCGATAAGGGCTTCCTCGTCACCTCGACCGAGGAGCTGTTCCAATGGGCGCGCACCGGCTCGCTGTGGTGGATGACCTTCGGCCTTGCATGCTGCGCGGTCGAGATGATCCACGTCAACATGCCGCGCTACGACATGGAGCGCTTCGGCGCCGCGCCGCGCGCTTCACCGCGCCAGTCGGACGTGATGATCGTCGCGGGCACGCTGTGCAACAAGATGGCCCCGGCGCTGCGCAAGGTCTACGACCAGATGTCGGACCCCAAATACGTCATCTCGATGGGCAGCTGCGCCAATGGCGGTGGCTATTACCATTACAGCTATTCGGTGGTGCGCGGCTGCGACCGCATCGTGCCGGTCGACATCTACGTCCCCGGCTGCCCTCCGACCGCCGAGGCGCTGCTCTACGGCGTCATGCAATTGCAGCGCAAAATCCGCCGCGTCGGGACGATTGAGCGGTGAGAGTGGTGCTTTTCTCCGGTCTGGCGGCTGTAGCTGCGCTGGCATCGCCCGCCAGCGCGCAGGAAGCTGCGGCGTGGGCGCGCTTTTCCGCACCCAGCGCGCTGTTTTTGGTCGAAGTGCCGTGCTCGGCTGAGGAGGTCGCGCGCGTCGCCCAGCTTCCGGGCGATGTCGGGGTTGGCACGTCGTTCGAACCCGCCAACCGCGTGATGTGCCTGGCCGGTGACTGGCTCTACATGGCCGCAGTTCTGACCGATGCGTCGGTGGCGGCGGGCGACACGCGCATGTTCGATCTGATCCGCAATGCGGTTCTGGCCCAGAACGCAGCCACCTCCGTCCCGCGCGACCTGACCATCGACGGCCGCCGCGCCTTCATCAACCGCGAGATCAAGGACGGCATCGTCGCCGATGCCGGATTCGTCGAGGTCAACAAGACCACGATCATCCTCATTTCCTCCGGCGGGACAGCCCGACAGGATGTCGACGCCAACGCCGCGCTCGACCGTTTTGCCCAATCGCTCAGGATCACGGCGCCATGACCGTCCGCCACTCCGCCCCCAGATTCGCCTCCAACGAAGGCGTGATCGACACCATCAGCGAGACCATTTCGGTCTGGCTGATCGACGCTGCCGAAGCCCACGGCGAGGTGATCTTCCGCGTTGAGCGCGACGCGATCCCGCGCGTGCTGGCAATTCTGCGCGATGATCACGCCTACCAGCAGCTCATGGAAATCGCCGGGGCCGACTACCCCTCGCGGCCTGAGCGCTTCGAAGTCGTCTACATGCTCCAGAGCCTGACCAAGAACCACCGTGTCATGGTCAAGTGCTCGGCCTCGGAAGACACCCCGGTGCCGACCGTCACGACGCTGTGGCCGAACGCCGGTTGGCTCGAGCGCGAGGTGTTCGACATGTTCGGCGTGACCTTCGCGGGCAACCCGGACCTCAGGCGCATCCTCACCGATTACGGCTTCGAAGGGCACCCGTTCCGCAAGGACTTCCCCGTCACCGGCTACACCGAACTGCGCTATTCCGAGGAGGAAAAGCGCGTGGTGTACGAGCCGGTCGTGCTGGCGCAGGAAATGCGGACCTTCGATTTCCTCTCGCCCTGGGAAGGCGCAGATTACGTGCTGCCGGGTGACGAGAAAGCTCCCCCCAAGCCGGAAGGGGAGGCCAAGAAATGAGCATCACCCAGGAAGAATCGCCCACCACCGAGGGCGAGGTCATCACCAACTACACGATCAACTTCGGCCCCCAGCACCCGGCCGCGCACGGCGTGCTGCGCATGGTGATGGAGCTTGATGGCGAGGTGATCGAGCGGATCGACCCGCATGTCGGCCTGCTCCACCGCGGCACCGAAAAGCTGATCGAGCAGAAGACCTACCTTCAGGCGCTGCCCTATTTCGACCGGCTCGATTACTGCTCGCCGCTGGCGATGGAGCATTCCTATGTGCTCGCGATCGAGAAGGTCTTGAACCTCGAAGTGCCGATCCGCGCGCAATATCTGCGCGTGCTGTTCGCCGAGCTCACCCGCATCTGCAACCACATGCTCAACATGGGCGCGCATATCCTCGATGTCGGCGCGTTCACGCCGAACCTGTGGATCATGGACCTGCGCGAGGATTGCCTCAACTTTTTCGAACGGGCGAGCGGCGCGCGGATGCACAGCGCCTATTTCCGCCCGGGCGGCGTCCATCAGGACGTGCCGGAGAAGCTGTTGGTCGACATCGGCGACTGGCTCGACAACCGCTTCTTCCAGCTGTTCGAGGACGCGATGAGCCTCGTGGTCGACAACCGCATCTTCAAGCAGCGCAATGTCGATATCGCCGTGGTGAGCCGCGAGGACGCGATTGCCTGGGGCTTCTCGGGCCCGATGATCCGTGCCGCTGGCATCCCGTGGGATCTGCGCAAGAGCCAGCCTTACGACGTCTATGACCGCATGGAATTCGACATTCCGGTCGGCACCAACTCGGATTGCTACGACCGCTTCATGGTGCGCGTGAAGGAAGTCTACGAGAGCGCCAAGATCATCCGCCAGTGCCTGCGCGACATGCCCACCGGGCCGATCGCCAGCAGCGACACCAAGGTTTCGCCCCCCAAGCGCGGCGAGATGAAGCAGTCGATGGAAGCGCTGATCCACCACTTCAAGCTCTACACCGAAGGCTTCCACGTGCCTGCGGGCGAGGTCTACGTCGCGACCGAAAGCCCCAAGGGCGAATTCGGCGTCTATCTCGTCAGCGACGGCACCAACAAGCCCTACCGCTGCAAGATCCGCCCCACGGCCTTCTCGCACCTTCAGGCGATGGACTTCATGTCCAAGGGCCACATGCTCCCCGACGCGACCGCCATTCTGGGCGCGATCGACGTGGTGTTCGGGGAGTGTGACCGGTGAGCCGTCTCGCCATCGCCGAGCAGATGATCGCGCACTACAACGCGCAGGATGCCGACGCCTATGTCGCGCTGATGACCGAGGATGCTTGCGAGGCGGGCTATCGCGGCGCGGTGATCCGCGAAGGGCGCGAAGGCACTCGGGCTGGCCTGAAGGCAATGTTCGCCGAGTTTCCCGAGAACCGCGCCGAGATCATCACAGGCTACGAACTGGGCGAATTCGCCGTGCTGCACGAGCGGGTGTTCCGGTCGGCCGCGGCAGAGCCGTTCGAAGTCATGTCCGTCTATTCCTTCGAGGGCGATCTTTGCTCTCGCGTGGAGTTCATCCGCTAATGGCTGACCGCACCCCCGCTCCCGACACCCCCGAACTGCGCGCTCGCTGGAGCGCCTTCGCGTGGACGCCGGAGAACAAGAAAACCGCCGATTGGCATATCGCCAAGTATCCGGAAGGCCGCCAGCGCTCGGCGGTGATGCCGCTGCTCGATCTCGCCCAGCGGCAGGTTGGGGCGGAGACCGATACACAGGGCTGGCTGCCGCTGCCGGTGATCGAATATGTCGCGCAATATCTCGGCATGCCGGTGATCCGCGTGCTCGAGGTCGCCAGCTTCTACTTCATGTATAACCTGAAACCCGTCGGCAAATTCCACGTGCAGGTGTGCGGCACCACGCCCTGCATGCTGCGCGGCTCGGACGACATCATGACCGCCTGCAAGAAGCGCGGGATGGTGAAGGGCGGGGTTTCGGCCGATGGTCTGTGGACCCTCACCGAGGTCGAATGCATGGGCAATTGCGCCACCGCGCCGATGGTCCAGATCAACGACGACAATTACGAGGATCTGACCCCCGAGCGCTTGGACGCGGTCCTTGATGCGCTGGCCGCAGGCGAGACGCCCAAGGCTGGCACGCAGGAGCCGGGCCGCCACACCTCCGAGCCTGCGGGCGGACCGACCACACTCACCGCGATGGTCGATGCCAACCACGATTACCGGGGGGAATGGTGATGGCCAACAAGACTGACCTTGGCATGGGCCTTGTCGGGCTGATCTTTTTTGCGATCGGCCTCGTCAACTTTCTTCAGGGCGATGGCTGGGTCGTTTGGGCGATCCTGGGTGTCATCTGCGGCGGGGTTGGCGCGGCGCGCAAGTTGATGGCGGGCAAGTCGGACCGATGACCGCTGTCATCTCCCTCCTCGGCGCGGTGCTGCTGGCGTTCATCGCCTACAAGCTCCTGATGGGCGTGATCCGCATCGGCGTGATCATCCTCATCATCGCCGTGCTCTACGGCATGTGGAGCGGAGGGGCCTTCGCATGAACCCGGTGACGCTGCTCCTCGCGATCCTCGGCCTCACCGGCTTTGCGCTGGGCGCGGTGCTGACCGCGACCGGCCCGCTCGAGATGGGCGTGATCATCATGGGGCTCGGCCTCGTGTTCCAGACAATTTCGCTGGTGCGCATCAAGCGCGCCAAACAAAGGGATGGCAGCAATGCTGGCGGATAAGGACCGCATCTTCACCAACCTCTACGGCTTTCAGGACTGGAGCCTGAAGGCAGCGCAGGCGCGCGGGGATTGGGACGACACCAAGGCGCTGCTCGCGCGCGGGCAGGACGCGATCATTGAGGAAATCAAGGCCTCGGGCCTGCGCGGGCGGGGCGGGGCGGGCTTCCCGACGGGTCTGAAGTGGTCCTTCATGCCCAAGGAATCGCGCGACGGCCGTCCAAGCTTCCTCGTCATCAACGCCGACGAGAGCGAGCCCGGCAGCTGCAAGGACCGCGAGATCCTGCGCCACGATCCCCACAAGCTGGTCGAAGGCGCGCTGGTTGCCGGCTTCGCGATGCGCGCGCGGGCGGCCTATATCTACGTGCGCGGCGAATATATCCGTGAGGCCGAGACGCTCCAGAAGGCGATTGCCGAGGCCTATGATGCGGGCCTGATCGGCAAGAACGCCTGCGGTTCGGGCTACGACTTCGACGTCTTCATGCACCGCGGCGCGGGCGCCTATATCTGCGGCGAAGAGACCGCGATGATCGAGAGCCTCGAAGGCAAGAAGGGCCAGCCGCGCCTCAAGCCCCCGTTCCCGGCGGGCGCGGGGCTCTATGGCTGCCCGACCACGGTCAACAATGTCGAGAGCATCGCGGTCGCCCCGACGATCCTACGGCGCGGGGCCTCGTGGTTCAGCTCCTTCGGGCGCGAGAACAACAAGGGCACCAAGCTGTTCCAGATCTCGGGCCACGTGGAAAAGCCCTGCGTCGTCGAGGAAGCGATGAGCATCAGCTTCGAGGAGCTCATCGAGAAGCACTGCGGCGGCATCCGCGGCGGGTGGGACAATCTTCTGGCGGTGATCCCGGGCGGCTCGTCGGTGCCGCTTGTTCCCGCCGCGCAGATCCGCAACGCGCCGATGGATTTTGACGGGCTGAAGGAACTGGGCTCGGGCCTCGGCACGGCAGCGGTCATCGTCATGGACAAGTCGACCGACATCGTCCGCGCGATCAGCCGCCTTTCCTACTTCTACAAGCACGAAAGCTGCGGCCAGTGCACCCCCTGCCGCGAGGGCACGGGCTGGATGTGGCGCATGATGGAGCGCCTGCGCACCGGCGATGCGGCCATCGAGGAAATCGACATGCTGCAGGAAGTCACCAAGCAGGTCGAAGGCCACACCATCTGCGCGCTGGGCGACGCCGCCGCATGGCCGATCCAGGGCCTCATCCGCCATTTCCGCCCCGAGCTTGAGCGGCGGATCAGCGAGCATAACGCGCAATTCCAAGAGGCAGCCGAGTAATGCCCAAGGTCACCGTAGACGGTCAGGAAATCGAGGTCCCGGCGGGCGCGACTGTGCTGCAGGCGTGCGAGCTGGCGGGCAAGGAAATCCCGCGCTTCTGCTATCACGAGCGGCTCTCCATTGCGGGCAATTGCCGCATGTGTCTGGTCGAGGTGAAGCCCGGGCCGCCCAAGCCGCAGGCCTCCTGCGCGCTGCCCGCTGCCGAAGGTCAGGAAATCCGCACCGACAGCCCGATGGTCAAGAAGGCCCGCGAAGGGGTGATGGAGTTCCTTCTCATCAACCACCCGCTCGATTGCCCGATCTGCGATCAGGGCGGCGAATGCGATCTGCAGGATCAGGCGGTCGCCTATGGCCGCGGCGGCTCGCGCTATCAC
The DNA here is from genome assembly GCA_945878845.1 of Erythrobacter sanguineus. Classification (GTDB taxonomy): domain Bacteria; phylum Pseudomonadota; class Alphaproteobacteria; order Sphingomonadales; family Sphingomonadaceae; genus Erythrobacter; species Erythrobacter sanguineus_A. The sequence goes on from CAMCUB010000006.1 coordinate 111,538, forward strand.
GAGAACAAGCGCGCGGTGACCGAGAAGTACATGGGTCCGCTGATCAAGACGATCATGACCCGCTGCATCCACTGCACCCGCTGCGTGCGCTTCTCGGAAGAGATCGCGGGCGTGGACGAAATCGGCGCGCTGTACCGCGGCGAGGATATGCAGATCACGACCTATCTCGAACAGGCGGCGGCGCACGAACTCAGCGCCAACGTGATCGACCTGTGCCCGGTCGGAGCGCTGACTTCGCGACCCTATGCCTTCGAGGCGCGGCCGTGGGAGCTGAAGAAGACGCTCAGCATCGACGTTTCGGACGCGGTGGGCGCGAACATCACGCTCCACTCCAAGGGCCGGGAAGTCATGCGCGCGCTGCCGCGGGTGAATGACGACGTCAACGAGGAGTGGCTGTCGGACAAGGGCCGCTATCAGGTCGACGGCCTGACCAAGCGCCGCCTGGACCGCGTGTGGGTGCGCCGCGATGGCAAACTCCAGCCCGCCGAGTGGACCGAAGCTTTCGGCATGATTGCGAGCGCTCTGGACAGCGACAAGGCCAGCATCGCGGCGGTCGCGGGCGATCTGCTCGATGCCGAGACGATGTTTGCCGCCAAGGCTTTGGTCAACGCTTGCGGGTCGCAGCTGACCGAAGCGCGCCAGACCGGCATGACCTATGACGTGTCGAACCTTGCGGCGGTCAACTTCAACAGCACCTTCGCGGGTATCGAAACCGCCGACGCGATCCTGATCGTCGGCAGCAATGTCCGCTGGGAGGCCGCGCTGCTCAACGTCCGTCTGCGCAAGGCGGTGAAGGCGGGGGCGAAGGTCTATATCATCGGCCCCGAATGGGACCCGACCTATCCGGCGACTTTCCTCGGCTCCGACCTCAAGCTCCTCAACCGCATCCCCAAGGAATTGGGCGATGCGATGAAGAACGCCAAGCGCCCCGCGGTGATCCTCGGCGCGGCGGCGCTCGCCAAGGGTGCGCTTCCGGCGGCGCTAAAGCTGGTCGACAAGTTTGGTCTCGTGCGTGAGGGCTGGAACGGCTTCAACGTGTTGCACATTTCGGCGGCACGGATGGCATCGCTGATGCTCGGCTTCACGCTGCCGGGCGGGATGGGCGACATTGCCGCCGCAAGCCCCAAGGTGCTGCTCAGCCTCGGTGCGGACGAGATGGATTATGCGCCCTACGCCGGGAGCCTCAAGGTCTATATCGGCCACCACGGCGACAAGGGCGCGCATCACGCCGACATCATCTTGCCGGGCGCGTCCTATGCCGAGAAGGACGGGACCTACGTCAACGCCGAGGGCCGCGTGCAGTACGCGGAGAAGGCCGTTTACGCCCCGGGTGACGCGCGCGAGGACTGGACGATCTTGCGCGCGCTCGCCGATGCGCTGGGCGTGACGGTTGGTTTCGACAGCTTCTCGGAGCTTCAGGCCAAGATGATCGCGGCCGTGCCTGCGCTGGGCGAAGAGGGCCTCGCCGATTACGGCGCGCTGCCCAAGGCGGACTCCGGCGCCAAGTTCGAGGGCGAGCTTGCGGGCTACCCGATCAAGGACTTCTACCTCACCAACCCCATCGCCCGCGCTAGCGAGGTGATGCAGCGCTGCTCGGACGAGTTGCTCCACGGGGCAGATGTGAAGGAGGCTGCGGAATGAACGTCTTCGTCACTTTGGGCGGCGCGCTCGCTTTTCTCGCGGTTCTTTGGACCGCAGCGACATTTTTCCCGAATTACTTCAGCCACGGGAAGGCATCGGGCCCCGATGCTGGAGCCAGTTCGGCGGCAGGGGGCACCTATGGCCCCTCAGGGTCTGATGATTGCAGTGATGGAGGGTGTGACTGATGACCGCCTTCTTCCAATCCCTAGGCCTCAGCTATGAATGGGCCTGGACCGTCGCGACGCTCGCGGGGATCCTGATTATCTCGCTGCTCGTGATGTTCAGCGTCGCCATGGTCATTTACGTCGACCGCAAGGTGCTGGGCGCGATCATGCTGCGGCGCGGGCCTAATGTGGTGGGGCCGTTCGGGCTGCTCCAATCCTTCGCCGACGGGCTCAAGGTCTTCCTGCAAGAGACGATCATCCCGTCCGCCGCGAACAAGGGCATCTTCCTGCTTGCGCCGATTATCACCTTTACCGTCGCGCTCGCCGCCTGGGCGGTGATCCCGTTCTCGGCGGGCGTGGTGCTCGCCGACATCAATGTCGGCCTGCTCTACATCCTCGCGATCTCCTCGATGGGGGTTTACGGCGTGGTGATGAGCGGGTGGGCGTCGAACTCCAAATACCCGTTCTTCTCGGCGATGCGCGCCTCGGCACAGATGATCTCCTACGAAGTCTCGATCGGCTTCGTGCTGGTCTGCGTGGTGCTGTTCGCGGGGACCTTCAACCTCAGCGGCATCGTGAACGCGCAGCAGGGCTTCGGGCTCGGGCTGATCAACGCTTATGCGGTGCACCCGCTGCTGTTCCCGATGTGGGTGGTGTTCTTCATCTCGGCGCTGGCCGAGACCGCGCGCGCGCCCTTCGACCTCACCGAGGCCGAGAGCGAGCTCGTCGCCGGCTACCAGACCGAATATTCCTCGATGAGCTTCGCGCTGTTCTGGCTCGGCGAGTATGCCAACATCCTGCTGATGTGCTCGCTGAACACGCTGCTGTTCTGGGGCGGATGGCTGCCGCCGCTCGACATTCCGGTGCTCTACATGGTGCCGGGGATCATCTGGTTCCTGCTGAAGACCTTCGTGTTCTTCTTCATGTTCAGCTGGATCTGGGCGACCGTGCCGCGCTACCGCTACGACCAGCTGATGCGCCTCGGGTGGAAGGTGTTCCTGCCGATGAGCCTGCTGTTTGTCGCGGTGACCAGCGGCTATCTGATGGCGACGGGGCATTTCGGATGATGCGGCTCGGCTACGCAATCTCGGCATTCTGCCTCGCATCGGTTCCGGCATCGGCGCAAGCGGCTGTCGCGGCCGATTGTCTTCTTGGCTCGTTTTCGGCGGTTGAAGAAGGTCGGAAGTTCGACGGAAAGTCGTTTCTGATCCTGTCCGATCTCGACTTTTCCAAGCCGGAACCCGCCCGGGTTACAGCGTCTTTCGATGGTGGTGGGTTTCTCGGGGTCGGACAATTGGCAAGCGTTCGGATGGTCACTGGCGAAGCGGGACCAGGTTCCTTCACTCTTATCTTCGACAGCGAGCCGCTGGGAATGGTTTTGCGCGTGTCGCCCGAAGGTGATCCATACGAAGCGGCCCGCGCCAATCGCTACGTTGGCGTCTTGGGCGTCGTCCGTAGTCCAAAGCCAAGCCACATCGGCAACTGCCAGATTGTCACGGGTGGGCCCGCCGCCAAATTCTACGAAGATCGTCGTGCGCTTCAGGAAGCAGCAGAATGACCACCGTCTCCCACCTCATCAAATCTTTCACCCTTTGGGAATTCCTCAAGGCGCACGCCTTGACGCTGAAGTATTTCTTTAAGCCCAAGGTGACGATCAACTACCCCTTCGAGAAGGCCCCGCTTTCGCCCCGCTTCCGCGGCGAGCATGCGCTGCGGCGCTATCCGAATGGCGAGGAACGCTGCATCGCGTGCAAGCTGTGCGAGGCCGTGTGCCCCGCGCAGGCGATCACCATCGAGAGCGAACCGCGCGAAGACGGCAGCCGCCGCACCACCCGCTACGACATCGACATGACCAAGTGCATCTTCTGCGGCTTTTGCCAGGAAGCCTGCCCGGTCGATGCAATCGTGGAAGGGCCGAACTTCGAATATTCGACCGAAACGCGCGAGGAGCTTCTGTACGACAAGACAAAGCTGCTCGCGAATGGTGACAAATGGGAACGGGCCATCGCGGCCAACCTTGAAGCCGACGCCCCCTACCGCTAGGGCGCGCGGCGACGAGGACACGGGGTCAATTGCATAAGGGTCACGGCGTCCTGCCGGGATCCAGAACTTGGACTAGGGATCAAATGCCGCTTTCTGCGCCTCGGCTTCACGCCGGGGGGACGGATCGGCGGAGACGCATCATGCTGATACAGGCCATCGCCTTCTATTTCTTCGCGACCATCGTCGTCGCCAGCGCTGTCATGGTGGTGATGGCGAGGAATCCCGTGCACTCGGTGCTGTGGTTGATCCTCGCCTTCTTCAACGCGGCTGGGCTGATGGTGCTGCTGGGTGCCGAGTTCATCGCGATGCTGCTGGTGATCGTCTATGTAGGCGCGGTCGCGGTGCTGTTCCTGTTCGTGGTGATGATGCTTGACATCGATTTTGCCGCGATGCGCGCAGGTTTTAGCCGCAATGCGCCGCTGGGGCTGCTGATCGCCGCGGTACTGCTGGCCGAGCTGCTGCTGGCGGTGGGAGCCTATAATGCGGGCGGGCTGCAGCTGGGCAAGGCGGCGGGCGATGCGGTCCAGGCCGCCGACACCTCGAACATCGAGGCCTTGGGCGCGCTGCTCTATGGCCGCTACATCATCCTCTTCGAGATCGCCGGGATCATCCTGCTGGTGGCGATGATCGGCGCGATCGTGCTGACCTTCCAGCCGCCCAAGCCGGGAGCGCGCGCGCGGCAGGATGTCGGCAAGCAGATCCGCCGCCGTCCTGAGGATGCAACCGTCATGAAAAACCCGGAGATCGGGCAGGGGATCGAGCTGTGATCGGGATCGAACATTACCTTGTCGTGGGCGCGATCCTGTTCGTGCTCGGCGTGCTGGGGATCTTCCTCAACCGCAAGAACGTGATTGTCATCCTGATGGCGGTCGAGCTGATCCTGCTGGCGGTGAACCTCAACCTTGTCGCTTTCAGCGCCTTCCTCAACGATCTGACGGGTCAGGTCTTCGCCATGCTGGTGCTGACCGTCGCGGCGGCCGAGGCGGCCATCGGCTTGGCGATCCTGGTGATCTACTTCCGCACCCGCGGCTCGATCGCGGTGGACGATATCAACCGGATGAAGGGGTAAGCGCGCGTGTCCACGCAGATCCTCATCATCGTCTTTGCGCCGCTGGTCGCTGCCCTTATCGCAGGCCTCGGAAACCGCATGATCGGCAATGTCGCCGCCAAGAGCGTGACGACCGCCGGGCTGTTCCTTGCCGCCGGCCTCAGCTGGCCGATCTTCCTCGGCTTCCTTGGCGGGACTGCCACGGCGGAAGTCGTGCCTGTCCTGAAGTGGGTGCAGAGCGGCAGTCTGACCTTCGACTGGGCGCTGCGTGTCGACACCATGACCGCGATCATGCTGGTGGTGATCAATTCGGTCTCGGCGCTCGTGCACCTCTATTCGTGGGGGTACATGGAGGAAGACCCGGATCAGCCGCGCTTCTTCGCCTATCTCTCGCTGTTCACCTTCGCGATGTTGATGCTGGTGACGGCCGATAACCTCGTGCAGATGTTCTTCGGATGGGAAGGGGTGGGCCTTGCCTCCTACTTGCTGATCGGTTTCTGGTTCAAGAAGCCGAGCGCGGGCGCGGCGGCGATCAAGGCCTTTGTGGTCAACCGGGTGGGTGACCTGGGCTTCATGCTCGGCATCTTCGGCACCTATTTGGTGTTCCAGACCACCTCGATCCCGGCGATCCTCGAAGCGGCGCCTGCGATGAGCGGGTCGACCATCACCTTCGTCGGCATGCGCCTCTACACGATGGATATCTTGTGCATCCTCCTGTTCATCGGCGCGATGGGCAAGAGCGCGCAGCTGGGCCTTCACACTTGGCTGCCCGACGCGATGGAGGGGCCGACGCCGGTCTCCGCGCTGATCCACGCAGCGACCATGGTGACCGCGGGCGTGTTCATGCTGTGCCGCCTCTCGCCGATGTTCGAGACCGCGCCGACCGCGCTGACCATCGTCACCATCGTTGGCGCGGCGACCTGCTTCTTTGCCGCCACGATCGGCACGACCCAGTGGGACATCAAGCGGGTGATCGCCTATTCGACCTGCTCGCAGCTGGGCTACATGTTCTTCGCGGCGGGCGTCGGGGCCTACGGGGCGGCGATGTTCCACCTCTTCACCCACGCCTTCTTCAAGGCGCTGCTGTTCCTCGGCGCAGGCTCGGTGATCCACGCCATGCACCACGAGCAGGACATGCGCTATTACGGCGGCCTGCGGAAACACATCCCGCTCACCTTCTGGGCGATGATGGCGGGCACGCTGGCGATCACCGGCGTCGGCATCCTCGGGGTGTTCGGCTTTGCTGGCTTCTACTCGAAGGACGCGATCCTCGAGGCCGCCTACGCGCGGCACAACGGGGCAGGGCAGTTCGCCTTCTGGGCGGGCGCGATCGCGGCGCTGCTGACCAGCTTCTACTCGTGGCGCCTGATGTTCCTGACCTTCTGGGGCAAGCCTCGCTGGGAGCAGTCCGAGAATATCCAACACGCGGTTCACGACGATCACGGCCACGGCCACGAGGATCATCACCACGCCCCAAGCGACGGCACCGCGGGCTACCACCCGCACGAAAGCCCGGTCACGATGCTGCTGCCGCTCGGCATTCTCAGCCTCGGCGCGGTCTTTGCAGGCTTCGTGTTCCATCACGAATTCATCGATGGCGCGGCCTTCTGGAACGGGTCGATCTTCTACAACGAGGATCTGATCCACGCGATGCACGGCGTGCCCTTGTGGGTGAAGCTGACCGCAACCGCGGTGATGCTGATTGGCCTTGCGGGAGCCTACGTGGCCTACATCGCCAAGCCCGACATTCCGGCCAAGTTCGTCGCGAGCTTCGGGGCCCTGCACAACTTCGTCTACCGCAAGTGGTACTTCGACGAGCTCTATGATGCGATCTTCGTGAAGCCCGCCTTCGCGCTGGGCCGCGTCTTCTGGCAGCTCGGCGATGTCGGCTTCATCGACCGCTTCGGCCCCAACGGCATCGCCGCGGTGATCCAGCGGTCCTCGGTTGCCGCCAAGTCGATCCAGTCGGGCTATGTCTACACCTATGCGTTGATCATGCTGCTCGGGCTGGTCGGCGCTGTCACCTACGTTCTGCTTTAGGAGCGCGCTTCGTAATGGAAGGCCTTCCCATCCTGTCGCTGATGATGTGCGTGCCGCTGGCGGGCGCGGCGGCGTGCCTGTTCTCGCGCGCGAATGCCGCCCGCTGGATCGCGCTCGGCGCGACGCTCGTCACCTTGGCCTTGGGCATCGCGCTCTGGGCGAATTACGACATCGGCGGCGCCCAGTGGCAGTTCCGCGAGGAGGCCGACCTTTTCGAGGGCTTCTCTTACAAGCTCGGGATCGACGGGATCGCGCTGATGCTGATCATGCTCAGCGTGTTCCTGATGCCGGTCTGCATCTTGGCCAGCTGGGAATCGGTGACCAAGCGCGTCGGCGAATACATGGCGGCCTTCCTGTTCATGGAGGTGCTGATGATCGGCACCTTCGCGGCGCAGGACCTGTTCCTGTTCTACGTCTTCTTCGAGGCGGGCCTCATCCCGATGTACCTGATCATCGGCGTGTGGGGCGGGGACAACCGCATCTACGCGAGCTACAAGTTCTTCCTCTACACGCTGCTCGGCTCGGTGCTGATGCTGATCGCGATGTTCTGGATGGTGGCCGAGGCAGGCACCTCGGACATCCCGACGCTGATGGAATATGGCTTCCCGGCAGGCGCGCAGACGTGGCTGTGGCTCGCCTTCTTCGCGAGCTTTGCGGTGAAGGTGCCGATGTGGCCGCTCCACACCTGGTTGCCCGACGCCCACGTGCAGGCGCCGACCGCGGGCTCGGTGATCCTTGCGGGCGTCCTGCTGAAGCTCGGCGGCTACGGCTTCATCCGCTTCAGCCTGCCGATGTTCCCAGAGGCTTCTGCGCAATTCGCATGGCTGGTCTTCGTGCTGTCGATGATCGCGGTGGTCTATACCTCGCTGGTCGCGCTGGTGCAGGCCGACATGAAGAAGCTGATCGCCTATTCCTCGGTCGCGCACATGGCGATCGTCACCGTCGGTCTGTTCGCCTTCAATGTGCAGGGGCTTGAGGGCGCGATGATCGTCATGCTCTCGCACGGCCTCGTCTCGGCCGCGCTGTTCCTGTGCGTCGGCGTGATCTACGACCGCCTCCACACCCGCGAGATCGCGCGTTACGGCGGCCTTGCGATCAACATGCCCTATTACGCGCTGTTCTTCCTGCTGTTCACCATGGCGAGCATGGGCCTGCCGGGCACCAGCGGCTTCGTCGGCGAGTTCCTGTCGCTGGCGGGCATTTACCAGACCTCGAGCACCGTGGCGCTGATCTGCACGACCGGGATCATTCTGGGCGCTGCCTACATGCTCTACCTCTACCGCCGCGTGGCCTTCGGCGGGCAAACCAACGCGGACGCCGCCGCAATGCCCGACATCTCGGCGCGCGAGTGGGTCATGATGGCGCCCATCGCCGCCGCCGTGCTGTGGATGGGGGTTTATCCCGAGAGCTTCCTCGCCCCGATGCGCAAGGACATCGCCACGCTCGACGCCCGCCTCGCCGCGGCCGCCCCTGCTGGTGACGCGCGGCTTGCCCCGGGCACCCCGCGCGAAGAAGCCGCCAATGCTCTCGGCCATCATGGCACGGAGCATGAGGGCATGGAGCACGAAGGCGGCTCGACTGAAAGCGCCAAGGAGGGCGCACACTGATGGATTTCGCCGCTTCTTTCGCGCTCGTCCTGCCCGAACTGGTGCTGACCGGCACGGGGCTCGCCCTGCTGCTTGTCGCCGCATGGGGCGGTGACAAGGCCGCGCGCCAGATCGCCATCGTTGCAGCCACCGCGCTGTTTGCGGCCGGTATCCTGATCGTCCCCGGCCTGCATTTCGGTGTGGATGGCCCGGCTACGCTCGCCTTCGGCGGCCTGCTCAAGGTCGATAGCTATGCGCTCTTCGCCAAGGCGCTGATCTATCTTTCCGCCATCGCCGCGCTGATGATCGCGCCGTCCTTCTTCGCCAGCCCCGCCGCCGGGACCGAGCGCGGCATGCGCGCCGAATACCCTGTGCTGGTGCTGTTCGCGGCTGTCGGCATGAGCCTGATGGTCTCAGCCAATGACTTCATGAGCCTCTATCTCGGGCTCGAACTGAACAGTCTTTCGGCCTACGT
>CAMCUB010000007.1 GCA_945878845.1 Erythrobacter sanguineus
TCCCATCTCAGCCGGGGTTCTGTTCCCGAGGCTCGAGTGGGGCCGGAAGTGGTTGTAGTCGTGCCGCCAGTCAGCCAGCACCTGACGAGCATGGCCAAGGCTGGTGAACAGCGTCTCATTCAAGCATTCGTCACGCAGGCGAGCGTTGAAGCTCTCGATGAAGCCGTTCTGCTGCGGCTTGCCTGGCGCGATGTAGTGCCACTCGACGTCACGATCCCGCGACCATCGCAGGATCGCCATACTGGTCAGTTCAGTGCCGTTATCGCTGACCACCATGGCTGGCTTGGCCCAGCGCTCGAGAATGGCGAGATCGAGCTCGCGGGCAACGCGCATGCCCGAGATCGAGGTGTCGGCGATAAGCGCCAAGCACTCCCGGCTGTAGTCATCGACCAGGGCGAAGATCCTGAACCGACGTCCGCAGACGAGCGCGTCCGACACGAAGTCGAGGCTCCAGCGCTGGTTCGGCCCCTGAGGGATCGTCATGGGCGCCCGCCTGCCCAATGCCCGCTTGCGGCCACCACGCCGGCGCACCTGCAGGCGCTCCTCGCGATACAGCCGCCGGAACTTCTTGTGGTTCATCGTCCATCCTTCCCGGCACAGCAGCCAGTGCAGTCGGCGATAGCCGAACCGGCGGCGCTGCCCCGCCAACTCGCGGATGCGGGTTCGTGCCTCGGCATCATCCGGCCGCCGGCTGACATAGCGCACCGTCGTTCGATCCACGCCCAGAGCCTCGCAGGCCCGGCGCTGGCTCACCTCGAAAACCTCCTGGAGATGAGCCACCGCCTGCCGCCTGGCGCCAGGCGTCAAAACTTTTTTGCGCTGATCTCCTTGAGCATCGCGTTATCGAGCATGGCGTCAGCCAGGAGACGCTTCAGCCGAGCGTTCTCCTCCTCCAGCGACCGCAGCCGTCGGGCATCGGACACCTCCAGGCCGCCATACTTGGCCTTCCACTTGTAAAACGTCGCTTCAGACACCCCGTGCCGCCGAGCCAGATCAGCGGTCTTCGCTCCCGCCTCCGCTTCCTTCAGCACGCCAATGATCTGCTCTTCTGAAAACCTCACACGCTTCATCGTCTGTCCTTCCCTCAGGCCAGACTCTAATCGCTCGTGGAGGAAAATCAGGGGGTCACGTCAGCTCCAGGACGCGGGCGCCAAGGTCTCAGAGCAGGAAGCCGCCGAGGCCGAGGCCGAGCGGCTGGCCAAGCGCCGCGCCGCCGCGGTGGAAGTGCTGCGCTTCTTGCCGGAGCGGGACGCCATCTCCGCTAAGGCGAATGAGATGCTCACCGCGTTGGCCGAGGCGCTCGACGAGGTGCGCAAGGCAAACAGTCGGATTGCTGGGCTCGTCAGCGACTGTGGGGGGCGCGAGAGCGACGTCGGCACAGTCTTCGTCAAGCTCGAACCGGCTGCCGATTACCGTATCCTCGACACGCTGCAAGCCCAACTGGCGTCCGTTCTCCGCGTGACGGGCGAGGGCTGCGATCTGGGCGGGGCACATCCAGCCTTCCGCGTTCATGCGCTTGAAACCATCGCTCGCATGCTCCCCGACGTGCGCGACCCTGCCGTGCAGGCTGAGAGCGGCGCTGCGATCGATCCGGCGTTCCTGCCGAACTGACAAGCTACCGGGCCAGTAGGATCGGCTCGGCGCGGGCGGCTGGGATGGCTCCCCCGGTCGCCCGCGTTCTACCGAGTCTCACGGCACATTTTTCATGGTTTTTTCATGGAAACCGGCGCCACCTCTTCCAAGTCATTGAAAGAATGGTGCTGCTGGGGAGGATTGAACTCCCGACCTCACCCTTACCAAGGGTGCGCTCTACCACTGAGCTACAGCAGCGCCGGAAACAGGCGCGCCCTATTGTCGCGCCGTGTCGCTATGTCAAGCGGACTTGAAGAGCCGCGTCCTTAAGGCCAATGCGTTTCGCATGAGTGAAGACGCTCGCAAGAATATGTCCCGCGAAGAACGCCTCGCGGCCAAGCTGCGCGAGAATTTGCGGCGGCGGAAGGCGCAAGCCCGCGCGCTGGGCGAATCAGGTGTAACGGAAACCCTTCCCAATCGCCCTCGCGAAAGCTAACGCAGCGCGCTCCCGACGAATTGCCGGAGCCACAATGCCCAAGCTCATCCTCGTCCGCCACGGCCAGAGCCAGTGGAACCTCGAAAACCGCTTCACCGGCTGGTGGGATGTCGACCTCACCCCGCAGGGCGTGGCCGAGGCGATGGCTGCGGGCGCGCTGCTCAAAGCCAAGGGCGTGCTGCCGACCTACGCCTTCACCTCGCTCCAGACCCGCGCGATCCGGACGCTGCATCTGGCGCTGGAAGCGGCCGGGCGGCTGTGGATCCCCGAGGTCAAGGACTGGCGGCTCAACGAGCGGCATTATGGCGGCCTCACCGGCCTCAACAAGGCCGAGACCGCGGCCAAGCACGGTGACGATCAGGTCAAGATCTGGCGCCGCAGCTTCGACATCCCGCCGCCGGTGCTGGAAGCGGGGAGCGAATTCGATCTCGCCAGCGACCCGCGCTATGCCGGGATCGCGATCCCGAACACCGAGAGCCTCAAGCTTACGATCGAGCGCGTGCTGCCCTATTGGGAAAGCGCGATCCTCCCCGTTCTGGCGAGCGGCGAGACGGTCATCATCGCCGCCCATGGCAACAGCTTGCGCGCGCTGGTCAAGCACCTCTCGGGGATTTCGGATGCGGACATCACCGATCTGGAAATTCCGACCGGCCAGCCGATCATCTACGATTTCGACGGCGCCGCGCCCGTGGGGACCCGCTATTATCTGAAGGACGCGTGATGGAACCTGCCGGGGGGAAGGTCGCAATCGTGATGGGGAGCCAGTCCGACTGGCCGACCATGAAGCACGCCGCCACGGTGCTCGACGAGCTGGAAGTGCCCTACGAGGCGCGCATCACCTCGGCCCACCGTACGCCCGACCGGATGGTGGCCTTCGCGAAAGGGGCCGAGGGCGAGGGGTTCAGCGTGATCATCGCCGGCGCAGGCGGGGCGGCGCACCTGCCCGGCATGATCGCCAGCATGACCCATCTGCCGGTGCTGGGCGTGCCGGTGCAGTCCAAGGCCTTGAGCGGCATGGATAGCCTGCTCTCGATCGTGCAGATGCCGGGCGGTATTCCCGTCGGCACGCTGGCGATCGGCGAAGCCGGGGCGAAGAACGCGGGGCTGCTGGCCGCCGCGATCCTTGCGCTGTCGGATGAAGCCCTGTCAGAGCGGTTGCAGGACTGGCGCGCGGCCAAGACCGCGGGTGTCGGCGAGATCCCGGAGGATTGATGCTCGCGCCCGGTTCCACCATCGGCATTCTGGGCGGCGGACAGCTCGGCCGGATGATGGCCGTCGCCGCGCTCCAGCTCGGCTACAAGGTGGTCGGCTACGCGCCCGAGGGCGACAATGTCGCGGCGGACGCGTGCTCGGATTTCATAACCAAGGATTGGGACGATGCGGCAGCGCTCGCCCGGTTTGCGGATGCTTGCGACGTGGTGACCTGGGAGTTCGAGAACGTGCCGCTGAGCACCGTCGCCGCCCTGCCGCAGCACCTGCTCGCCTGCCCGCCGCGCGCGCTCGAAGTGGCGCAGGACCGGCTCAGCGAGAAGGCCTTCGCGGCAGAACTCGGCGGCGTGCCCGCGCCCTATGCCGCGGTCGAGAGCCCCGAAGAGCTCGCTGCCGCCATCGCCAGCGTCGGCACCCCCGGCATCCTCAAGACCGCGCGCGACGGCTATGACGGCAAGGGCCAGTGGCGCGTGCGATCGGGCGTGGAGGCGGGCGCGCTCGCCTTCCCCGGCGTGACCTGCATCTACGAAGGCTTCGTCCTCTACGAGACCGAGTTCTCGGTGATCCTGGTGCGCGGGGCCGACGGGCAGGTGAAGTTCTGGGATTCGACCGCGAACCTCCACGATGGCGGGATGCTCGCGCAGTCGATCCTGCCCGCAGGCGCGCTGGTCGAGGCGCAGGTTTCCGCTGCACGCGCGCTGGCGGCGAAGGTGGCGGACGCATTGGGCTATGTCGGGGTGCTGACGCTCGAGTTCTTCGCCACCCGAGACGGCCCCGTCTTCAACGAGATGGCCCCGCGGGTCCACAATTCCGGGCACTGGACGATCGAGGGCGCGGCCACCAGCCAGTTCGAAAACCACATCCGCGCCATCGCCGGGCTGCCCTTGGGCGGCACCAAGACGCGGTTTGAGGCGATCGAGATGCGCAATATCGTCGGCGCGGATGCGCTGGACGCCCACCTGATCCTCGCCGAACCGGGCGAGCCGCACCTGCACCTCTACGGCAAGCGCGAGGCGCGCGAGGGGCGCAAGATGGGCCACGTCACCCGCGTGGGGCACGCGATCAGATGAGCCGCGAGATCGTGCTGATCTACGCCCGCGCCGCCAATGGCGCGATCGGCCTCGGCGGTGACCTGCCGTGGCGGCTACCTGCGGACTTGAAGCATTTCAAGGCGTTGACGCTCGGCAAGCCGATGATCATGGGCCGCAAGACCTTCGAGAGCCTGCCGGGCCTGCTGCCGGGCCGCCGCCATATCGTGTTGACCCGCGAGTCCGCGTGGGCCGCCGTCGGCGCGGAGGTCGCAGCGACCCTCGATGAGGCTCTGGCCCTCGCCGACGCCGAGACCAACGCCATCATCGGCGGGGCAGCGGTGTTCGAGGCCTTTCTGCCGCGCGCAACCTGCGTGGAGCTGACCCAGATCCACGCGGACTATGAGGGCGACACCTTCATGCCCCCGCTCGGCCCCGAATGGGAGGAAACCGCGCGCGAAGATCATGCAGCGGACGGGCCCTACCCCGCCTTCTCCTTCCTCACCTATCGCAAGGCCCCCGCCTGATGCGCTGGCTCGATCACCGCGAACCCATGCCTGACAGCTTGCGCGGCGCGGCTATCGCGCTCGGCAATTTCGACGGGTTTCACCGCGGGCACCAGGCCGTCGCGGGCGAGGCGATCCGCTGGGCGCAGGCGGAAGGCCGCCCCTCGATCATCGCCACCTTCGACCCGCATCCGGTGAGCTTCTTCAAGCCCGATCTCGCGCCCTTCAAGCTGACCACGCTCGAGCAGCGGCAGGAGCTGTATCTTGCCGCGGGCGCGACCGCGATGCTGGTGTTCCACTTCGATGCCGAGCTTGCCGGGACGAGCGCGGAGGACTTCATTCAAGCGATCCTGATCGAACGCTTCGGCGCGCACGGGGTGGTAACCGGCGGCGACTTCACCTTCGGCAAGGGCGCCAAGGGCAATGTCGAGCTGCTGCGCACCCTCGGCGGCGAATTGGGTCTGCAATCGCGCGTCGTCGCGGCGGTCAGCGAGGGCGAGGAGGTGGTCTCCTCCAGCCGCATCCGCCAGGCGCTGCGCGACGGCGACCCGCAGGAGGCCGCGCGCCTGCTCACCCGGCCTTTCGCGATCCGCAGCATCGTCGAGCATGGCGACAAGCGCGGGCGCACCATCGGCTATCCCACCGCCAATCTCGGGGTGGAGGATTACCTGCGCCCCAGATACGGCATCTACGCGGTGACGGGCCGCATCCTTGCCACTGGCGAGGTGCTCAAGGGCGCGGCCAATATCGGCATCCGCCCGCAGTTCGAACCGCCCAAGGAACTGCTCGAGCCGTTCTTCTTCGATTTCAGCGGCGACCTCTATGGGCAGGAGATCGAGGTGGCCTTCCACCACTACCTGCGCGGCGAGGCGAAGTTCGACTCTCTCGAGGCGCTGATGGAACAGATGGACAAGGACTGCGCTGAAGCGCGGCGGTTGCTCACTTCGTCATTGCGAGCGTAGCGAAGCAATCCATCGCCGAACGCGTCGGCAAGGCGCGAGGGCAGTCCATGGATTGCCACGTCGCCTTCGGCTCCTCGCAATGACGAGTCTTTGCAGTTTTAGGATGAAAGGCTAAGGCCCGCCGCACCATGAGCGACGACAGCACGCAGCGCGATTACCGGGACAGCGTCTTCCTGCCGAAGACCGATTTCCCCATGAAGGCCGGCCTCCCCCAGAAGGAGCCGGGCATTGCCGCGCGTTGGGAGCAGATCGGCCTCTATGACGCGCTGCGCACCGCGCGCCGGGGCCGCGAGAAATTCATCCTCCACGATGGCCCGCCCTATGCCAATGGCGACATGCATATCGGCCATGCATTGAACCACATCCTCAAGGACATGGTCTGCCGCACCCAGAACCTGCTGGGCCGCGATGCGCCTTACGTGCCTGGCTGGGATTGCCACGGCCTTCCCATCGAGTGGAAGGTCGAGGAGCAGTACCGCAAGGAGAAGAAGGCCAAACCCGTCCTCACCGGCGCAGGGCGTGACGAGGCGGCGGTCAAGGCCTTCCGCGACGAGTGCCGCGCCTATGCGCAGCACTGGGTCGATGCGCAGCGCGGGCAGCTGAAGCGCCTCGGCATCATGGGCGATTGGGACCACCCCTACCTCACCATGCAGAAGGAGAGCGAGGCGGTGATCGTCGCCGAGCTGCTCAAGCTGGCCGAGGCGGGCAATGTCTATCGCGGCTCGAAGCCGGTGATGTGGTCGCCGGTCGAACAGACCGCGCTGGCCGAGGCGGAGGTCGAGTACGAGGACATCACCTCGACCCAGATCGACGTGGCGTTTGAGATTGTTGAATCGCCCATCCCCGAGCTGGTCGGCGCCCACGCGGTGATCTGGACGACGACGCCGTGGACGATCCCGGTGAACCAAGCTTTGGCTTACGGGCCGGAGGTTGAGTATGTGCTCTTCGACTGCCTACTCAATTACAACGATGACCCAATTGGGCTGAATTTGCGTGAAGGCGCGAGATACGTCGTCGCTTCGGAGCTTTTCGAAGCAACAACCACTCGCTTGCGTCGCGATTGCGACCCGCAGATGTTCTCCCTCACGCCTCTCAAGCGCTTCAAAGGCTCCGACCTCGCCGGCACCCTCGCCCGCCACCCGATGCACGCATTGGGCGGGTTCTACGCCACCCCGCGCCCGCTGCTGCCCGGCGACTTCGTCACCACCGACTCTGGCACCGGCCTCGTCCACATGGCGCCCGATCATGGCGAGGACGACTTCGAGTTGTGCAAAGCGAACGGCATCAACCCCGTCTTCGCGGTGATGGACGACGGGCGCTACCGCGACGACTGGCAATGGCTGGGCGCCTCGGATGAGCGCCGCATGAGCGTCATCAACCCCAAGTTCAACGCGCCCGACGGCCCGATCTGCTCGGACCTGCGCGAAGCGGGCGCGCTGCTCGCCGCGAGCGCGGACTACGCGCACTCCTACCCGCACTCGTGGCGCTCCAAGGCCAAGGTGATCTTCCGCTGCACCCCGCAGTGGTTCGTGCCGATGGACAAGCCGCTCGACACCGGCGATTTCGAGGTGATGCCCACCGGCCCGTTCGGCGGAGCGATCGCGCCTTTCGTCAGCTACGACCACTCGACCCTGCGCGAGCGGGCGATGCGCGAGATCGAGCGCGTTCAGTTCATCCCCCAAAAGGGCCGCAACCGCATCGGCGCGATGGTCGAGGGGCGGCCCGACTGGGTGCTCTCCCGCCAGCGCGCGTGGGGCGTGCCGATCACGCTGTTCGTGCGGCCCGACGGCTCCTACCTGCAGGACGCTGCCGTCAACGCCCGCATCGTCGCCGCGGTGAACGCCGAGGGCATGGACGCGTGGAACAGCGCCAACAAGGCGGCCTTCCTCGGCCCAGACCACGATCCGGCAGAGTTCGAGATGGTCACCGACATTCTTGACGTGTGGTTCGATTCCGGCTGCACCCACGCCTTCGTGCTCGAAAGCGGGCGCTGGCCGGACCTGCAGTGGCCCGCCAACCTCTACCTCGAAGGCTCGGACCAGCACCGCGGCTGGTTCCAGTCCTCGCTGTTGCAATCCTCGGCCACCCGCGGCCGCGCGCCCTATGATCAGGTTCTCACCCACGGCTTCACGATGGATGCCAAGGGCAAGAAGATGTCGAAGAGCCTCGGCAACACCATCGATCCCCTGAAGGTGATGGAGACCTACGGCGCGGACATCATCCGGCTGTGGGCGCTGAGCGTCGACTTCACCGAAGATCACCGCATCGGTGACGAGATCCTCAAGGGCGTCGGCGACCAGTATCGCAAGCTGCGCAACACCTTCCGCTATCTGCTCGGCGCGCTCGATGGCTTCGTGGGCGACATGAGCGATGCGGGCGCGCTGCCCGAGCTCGAAGTCTACATCCTCGCGCTGCTGGCGGAGCTTGACGGCAAGCTGCGCGCGGCGGCGCTGGTCTATGATTTCAACGCCTACACCCGCCTGCTGGTCGACTTCTGCAACGAGGATTTGAGCGCCTTCTTCTTCGATATCCGCAAGGACGCGCTCTATTGCGACGGGCCGGATTCGACCACCCGCAACGCCTATCGCACGGTGCTCGACCTGCTGTTCCACG
This sequence comes from Erythrobacter sanguineus, assembly GCA_945878845.1. Taxonomy (GTDB): domain Bacteria; phylum Pseudomonadota; class Alphaproteobacteria; order Sphingomonadales; family Sphingomonadaceae; genus Erythrobacter; species Erythrobacter sanguineus_A. Next base: position 8,387 of record CAMCUB010000007.1, read on the forward strand.
CCCTCGTCCGCTACGCCGCGCCGGTGCTGGTGTTCACGGCGGAGGAGGTGTGGCTCTCGCGCTATCCCGAGGACGCTGAGGCGGATGACACGGGCCAGCGCGGCAGCGTCCACCTGCTCGAATGGCCGAGCGTTCCGGGCGTGGTGATCGAAACCGACAAGTGGGACGCACTTCGCGCCCTGCGTGACCAGGTCAACGAGGCGATCGAGCCGCTGCGGCGCGACAAGACCATCCGCTCCAGCCTCGAGGCCGAGGTGGTGGTGCCCGCCAGCGCCGTGCCCGAAGGCGTCAGCGACGAGGCCCTCGCCGAGCTGTTCATCACCGCCACAGTCACCCGCGGGCAGGGCGATGCTGTGACCGTCTCCAAAAGCCACCACCACAAGTGCGGCCGCTGCTGGCGCCTGCTGCCCGACGTCGCCGAAGACGGCGCGCTGTGCGGGCGCTGCGATGATGTCGTCGCGCAGATGGATGCTGCGGCATGAGCGCGCTGTTCACCCGCAACCGGCTGATCGGCCTCGCCATCGCCGCGCTGGTCACGATTCTCGACCAAGCGGTGAAGTGGTATGTGATCGGCCCGCTCAAGCTGCGGCAGGTCGGGCATATCGACCTCCTGCCGTTCTTCGACCTCACCTATACCGAGAACCGCGGCGTTTCGCTCGGCATGTTCGAGGCAAGCAGCATGGAGACTCACTGGCTGCTGGTGCTGGTCACCGCGCTGATCGCGGGCGTGGTGCTGGTGTGGATGATGCGCGAGCGCTTGCTGGGCGAGATCGCGGGGCTCGCGCTGATCCTCGGCGGGGCGCTGGGCAACATCCGCGACCGGTATGAGCTGGGCTATGTCATCGACTATGCGGACTTCCATATCGGGAGCTTCCGCCCCTTCCTGATCTTCAACATCGCCGACGCCGCGATCACCATCGGCGTCGTCATCATCCTTGCGCGCAGCCTGCTGGTGCGCGACAAGGGCGACACTGCAACCGGGGACAAGCCCCGTGGAGAGGCACAAGATGCGTAAGACTGCACCCCTGATCCTGCTGGCCGGTTCGACAGCGCTGCTCGCGGCTTGCGGCGGCGATGGCGGGGTGTTCAACCGCGCGCGGCCCGACGAGTTCGCGGTGCAGCGTCAGGCGCCGCTGGTGGTGCCGCCCGATTTCACCCTCACCCCGCCTGCCCCCGGCGCCCCGCGCCCGGCCGAAGGCACGGCTTCCGAGCAGGCTCTGGACGCGCTGTTCGGCGGCCCCGCCCCGCGCAGCCGCGTCGAGGCAAGCGTGATCGACCGCGCCGGCCGCGCCGATCCGAGCATCCGCAGCCAGGTGGGCGACACCGGCACCAACACCGTCGCCAAGGGCAGCCTGACCCGCGACATCGTCGCCGCCCCCGAGGGCGACGGCCAGTCGGCGAGCACGGTGATACCGAGCGCCTGACCCCTCCACCTGCCCGCCCGGAGCGGCGGGCGTGTTGGAGACACATGAGACACTGTCCAGAGGCAGAAAACCTGTCCATCCCCGCGCGCCGTTTAGGGCTTGGTGGGAGAGGCGGCTTTGCGAGGTCATGGCAGCGATCCTGTCACGCGATGCGCGTGTAGGAAAATGCTTTGTTTCACGCAGAGGCGGGGCCTCAGACGTCCCGCACCCGGCTCACCAGCAGCTTGTCGATGCGGCGGCCGTCCATGTCGACCACCTCGAAGCGCCAGCCCTGATCGGTGAAGTGCTCGCCCTCGTGGGGCAGCTTCTTCATCACCGACAGGACATAGCCCGCCGCCGTGCCGAATTCGCGGTCCTCGCCGTAATCGAGCCGCAGCCGGTCGGCCAGCGCATCGGCTGACAGCGAGCCCGAGACCAGCAGCGAGCCATCTTCGCGCTCCACGACCGAGGGCAGGTCGCCATCGTCCGAATCGCTGGCGAAGTTGCCAACGATCGCGGTCAGCAGGTCGACCGGGGTGACGATCCCCTCGAAGTGACCATATTCGTCATGCACCACCGCCATCGCCACTTCGGCCTGCTGGAGCACCCGCAGCGCGTCCATCGCGTCGAGCTGGTCGGGCACCACCTCGACCTTGCGCATCATGTCGCGGATCGCCACCGGGCGGCCCGCGACCAGCGCGGCCAGCACGTCGCGCACCTTGACCACGCCGAGGATCGTGTCGGGCGAGCCCTCCGCCACCGGCAGCAGCGAGTGCGAGGATCCCTCGATCGTCTCGCCGATTTCCTTCGCGTCGGCATCGGCCTCGATCCAGTCGACGTCGGTGCGCGGGGTCATCATCTCGCGCACCGGACGCTCGGCGAGGCGCACCACGCCGGTCAGAAGCTGGCGCTGTTCATCCTCGATCACGCCGGAGCGGGTGGCCTCGGCAAAGATCATCTGCAGCTCTTCGGCAGTGACCGAATCCGCGTTCCCGCCGCGCAGGCCGAACAGGCGAATGATCGCGGCCGAGCTTGAATCGAGCAGCCACACCAGCGGCGCGGCGGCCTTGGCCATGAAGGCCATCGGCCGCGCCATCACCAGCGACACCGGCACCGCGATCTGCAAGGCGAGCTGCTTGGGCACCAGCTCGCCGATGATCAGGCTGAGATAGGTGGTGAAGGCGATCACCACGGCAAAGCCGGCCTCGTCGGCATATTCGCTCGGCAGGCCCAGCGCTTCCATCCGCTCGCCCACCGGTCCGCCGAGGCTCGCGCCCGAATAGGCGCCGTTGATGATCCCGATCAGGGTGATGCCGATCTGCACGGTCGACAGAAACTTGCCCGGGTCCGCGGCGAGCTGGATCGCGATCCGCGCGCTGGTGGAGCCGCCTTCCGCCTTGGCCTCGAGCGCGCTGGACTTGGCGCTGACGATGGCGAGCTCGGACATGGCGAAAACGCCGTTGATCACGACGAGCGCAATGATGATCGCAAGGTCGGTCCAGGGAAAAGGTGTCACGCCATGCGCGCTAGCACAATCCGGCCAAGTTGCCAGCCACGTGGAGCAAAGGCAGCTCAAGCCTGAACATCCGGCCGCTTGATTGTTCAACATGGGTCAAGGATGCTGAGCCCAAGTGCGCCTAGTCCTACCGGGACGACGCCTTGCCGCCACTCCGGCCGCGCGGCATCGTGACCAAGACAATAAAGGGAGGCAACAATCATGACTTTCACACGAATTCTGAAGACCGGCACCGCGGCAATTGCCCTGCTGGCAACCACCACCGCCTGCGTCACCGATCCCAACACCGGCGAGAAGAAGATCTCGCGCACCGCCATCGGCGTGGGTCTGGGCGGCACGCTCGGCTATCTGCTGGGCGGCGCAATCGGCGGCGATGCGGGCCGGATCATCGGCGCCGGCATCGGCGGCTCGGCCGGCGCTGTGCTCGGCAAGACGTATGACGACCAGATCAAGGAACTGAAGGAACAGACCGCGGGCAGCGGCGTCGATGTCGAGGAAGTCGGCGATCAGGACGCGATTCTGGTGCGTCTGCCCGACGGGGTGACCTTCGCCACCGGCTCGGCCGCGATCAACCCGGGCTTCTACAACACGCTCGATTCGGTCGCCGAGACGCTGATCAAGTATCCCAACAGCCTGATCGACGTGTACGGCTTCACCGACACCACCGGCGCGCCGGCGATCAACCAGCGCCTGTCCGAACAGCGCGCGCAGGCGGTCGCCGATTACCTCGCCGCCAAGGGCGTGGCGCGGGCGCGCATGGCGACCAAGGGCTATGGCGAGCAGTATGACTTCCTGCGCGTCAAGACCGGCGACAACGTCAACGAGCCGCTCAACCGCCGGGTCGAGATCAAGATCATCCCGGTGAGCCAGCAGGACGTGCAGGCAGCGCGTTCGGGTAGCTGATGTTTGCGGGGGCGCCTCCGCGCCCCCGCATCCTCGCTCACACGACCTGACGGTCGCGTCGCTGCGGGCGGCCGTTCGGCCTTGCGGGTCGCCCTGACGGGCGGCCCGTACTCGTTCTCCACGAGCGACCTGTTTACCGCAGCGCCTTGGCCCGTTCCGCCAGGCGCTCGACGGCGGCAGCGTGGATCGCAGGCGAGCAGACCAGCAACCCAAAATCCCTCGGATCATGCTTGTTATAGGCGAGCGGCCCGCCGAAGGCGTCGGTGACCTCGGCCCCGGCCTCGCGCGCGATCAGGGTGGCCGCCGCGATGTCCCACTCGTAGCCCCAGCGCAGCGTCGCCACGAGATCGGCCTGATCGGCGGCGACCATCGCGATCCGCAAGGCGATCGAATTGGGCTGATCGACCACGACCAGATCGCTGTCTTCCTTGGGTAAGGTATGCGTCGGCACCCGCGCGCCGGAGAACTCGGTCCGCTGGCTCGCCCGGATGGTCTCGCCGTTGAGGGTCGCGCCCTGCCCCGCAACCGCGATCCATTCCTCGCCCCGCGCGGGCGCGGCGAGCATGCCCACCAGCGGCCGCCCGGCGCTCACCAGCGCCACCGACACCGCCCAGCCCGACCGGCCGCGCACGAAATCGCGGGTGCCGTCGATCGGGTCGACCAGCCAGATCAGCCCGCTCTGCGTGCGCGCCTTGTCGTCGGCGGTTTCCTCCGAGAGCCATGCGGCCGACGGCAGCAACCGCCCGAGCTCGCGCTTCAGGAAGCGGTCAACCTCGAGGTCAGCCTCGCTCACCGGGCTGCCCGGCGTCTTGTCCCAGCTCTTGAGCGCATGCCCCGCCCCCGGCCAGCGCGAATGGGCGATCCGGCCCGCCTCGCGGACGATGGATTCAAGGTGCGACCTGTCAATCATGAGAGGCCCCCGTGTTGGCCCTGAAGCAGGCACTTTTCAAGCCCGCCGATCCGTGCTTAGGCCGCCCGTAGACAAACCTCTCCCCAGGATTTGCTAGAAGGGATCACTACGCCATGAACGTCCATGAATATCAGGCCAAGGAACTGCTCGCCCAGCACGGGATCGCCGTTCCCGCAGGCCATGCCGCGCTGAGCGTCGCCGAAGCGGTCGAGGCCGCCAAGCAGCTGCCCGGGCCGCTCTATGTCGTGAAGGCGCAGATCCACGCGGGCGGGCGCGGCAAGGGCAAGTTCAAGGAACTGCCGGCTGATGCCAAGGGCGGCGTGCGCCTCGCCAAGAGCCTTGAGGAAGTGGAAGCCCACGCCAAGGAAATGCTCGGCAACACGCTGGTCACCATCCAGACGGGGGATGCGGGCAAGCAGGTCAACCGCCTCTACATCACCGACGGCGTCGACATCGCCAAGGAATACTACCTCTCGCTGCTGGTCGACCGTGCCACCGGGCGCGTCGCCTTCGTGGTTTCGACCGAGGGCGGGATGGACATCGAGACCGTGGCGCATGACACGCCCGAGCTGATCACCACCTTCTCTGTCGACCCCGCGCAGGGCTTCCAGCCGCACCACGGCCGCGCGGTCGCCTTTGCGCTGAAGCTCACGGGCGATCTCAACAAGCAGGCGCAGAAGCTCGCCAAGCAGCTCTATGACGCTTTCCTCGCCACCGATTGCGAGATGCTGGAAATCAATCCGCTGGTCGAAAGCGAAGACGGCAAGCTGCTGGTGCTCGACGCCAAGATGAGCTTTGACGGCAACGCCCTCTACCGCCACCCCGACATCGAAGCCCTGCGCGACGTGACCGAGGAAGACCCGGCGGAAGTCGAAGCATCCGAATATGACCTCGCGTACATCAAGCTCGATGGAAACATCGGCTGCATGGTCAACGGCGCGGGCCTCGCGATGGCGACGATGGACATCATCAAGCTCAACGGCGCCTTCCCGGCGAACTTCCTCGACGTGGGCGGCGGCGCCACCACCGAGAAGGTGACCGCGGCGTTCAAGATCATCCTCAAGGACCCGGCGGTCGAGGGTATTCTGGTGAACATCTTCGGCGGGATCATGAAGTGCGACGTGATCGCCAACGGGATCGTGCAGGCCGCCAAGGACGTGAACCTGCAGGTTCCGCTGGTCGTGCGTCTCGAAGGCACCAACGTGGCCGAAGGCAAGGCGATCCTCGCCAACTCGGGCCTCGCGATCGTGCCCGCCGACAACCTCGGCGATGCGGCGCAGAAGATCGTCGCGGAAGTGAAGAAGGCGGCGTGATCCGGCGCGCGGCCGCGCTGGTTCTTGCGCTGGCGGGCATGGCTTGTGCCGTGCCCGCCGCCGCTCAGACGGCCGCGCCCCAGCCGTTCGCAGGGATGGACTGCGAGCTCCATGTCTGGACGCTCGGCCGGCCCAATTTCGTGCCCAAATCCAATGCCTTCTTCAAATACACCCCGCCCACGGCAGAGCAGCTCGCCGACCCCAATTCCACCGTCAACATCTTCGCTCCGGTCAAGCGGACCGAGGCGCTGGGCGAGGAGCCGCTGCGCGCGCTGTTCCCCGGCGCGGCGAGCGTTGCGATCACGCACCACGCCGACGTGATCGACATGGATGTGACCCCGATCAAGGCGATCAAGACGCGCCTCACCCCCAGCACCGCGCCCTGCTACGGCGATCTGGTGCTGGCCAACATGTATGCGATCTTCCCCAACCCCGACGCGCCCTATCAGCAATATGGCCTCGGCGGCGGGCTCATCGCATCGGCGATTGCCGGAGGTGACCGGCTGGTGATGGACTTCTGGCTCCAGCAGTGGCCCGGCGCCAAGGGCAAGCCGCAGGTCTATCGGCGCAAGAACGACACGCCGCTCCCTCATGTCCGCCCCGCCTCGGCAGAAATGGCCGCGGCGGTGAAGGATTCGGCGGACGCCAATCTTGCGATCTTTGCCGAGACTGTTGCAGCCAAGCGCCCGCGTTAGGCGTATCGCCTGTGGCTGCCGAAAATGGCAGGCTTGACCGACGCTTGCCGCCCCGCAAATGGGAACGAGCGTGCGTCATACGATCGCACTCGCCCTGCTTGACGTTTACGTAAACGCAAGCTAGGCGGGCGGCCAAGGCGCGATCAGCGTCACGTGATTCTTTGAGAGGAAGGACAAACCCATGAAGATCCTCGTCCCCGTCAAGCGGGTGATCGATTACAACGTCAAGCCGCGGGTCAAGGCCGACGGCACCGGCGTCGACCTCGCCAACGTCAAGATGAGCATGAACCCGTTCGACGAGATCGCGGTCGAGGAAGCCATCCGCCTCAAGGAAAAGGGCGCGGCGACCGAGATCGTCGCGGTCTCGATCGGCCCGGCCAAGGCCGCCGAAACTCTGCGCACCGCGCTCGCGATGGGCGCCGACCGGGCGATCCTCGTCGAGACCGATGACGAAGTCGAGCCGCTGGCGGTTGCCAAGATCCTCAAGGCCATCGCTGATGAAGAGGCCCCGGGCCTCGTGATCCTCGGCAAGCAGTCGATCTCGGACGATTCGAACCAGACCGGCCAGATGCTCGCCGCGCTGATGGGCCGTCCGCAGGGCACCTTCGCCAACACCGTCGAAGTCGATGCCGACAGCGTGACCGTGAAGCGCGAAGTCGATGGCGGTCTTCAGACCGTGAAGCTCAGCCTTCCCGCGATCGTCACCACCGACCTGCGTCTGAACGAGCCGCGCTACGCCTCGCTGCCCAACATCATGAAGGCCAAGCAGAAGCCGCTCGCAACCAAGACCGCTGCCGATTACGGCGTCGACCTGACCCCGCGTCTCAAGACCCTCAAGGTCGCCGAGCCGCCGGTGCGCCAGGCGGGCGAGAAGGTCGCCGACGTCGCCGCGCTGGTCGAGAAGGTCAAGGCGCTCGGCATCGCCTGAGCCGCATCCGGTATTTGAGAGGACATTTCCATGAAGACTCTGGTTCTCGTCGAACATGACAACACCAAGGTGGCGGACGCGACCCTCGCGGTCGTAACCGCGGCATCGCAGCTGGGCGAAGTGCACCTGCTGGTCGCGGGCCACAATTGCGGCTCGGTTGCCGAAGCGGCTGCCAAGATCGCTGGCGTCGGCAAGGTTCACGTCGCGGACGATGCGGCCTACGCCAACGGCCTCGCCGAAAACGTCGCGCCGCTTGCCGCCGCGCTGATGGCCGATCACGCCGCCTTCCTCGCCCCCGCCACCACGCAGGGCAAGAACGTCGCACCGCGCGTCGCTGCCCACCTTGACGTGATGCAGGTCAGCGAGATCCTGTCGGTCGAAGGCCCCAAGACCTTCACCCGCCCGATCTATGCCGGCAACGCCATCGCCACCGTCGAATCGACCGACGCCAAGCTGGTCATCACCGTGCGCGGCACCGCGTTTGAAAAGGCCGCGACCGAAGGCGGTTCGGGCACGATCGAAGCCGTCAGCGGCGCGGGCGATGCCGGCACCTCGAGCTTCGTCAGCTCGGAAATCGCCAAGAGCGAGCGTCCGGAACTGACCAGCGCCAAGATCATCGTCTCGGGCGGCCGCGCGCTGAAGGACGCCGAAACCTTCGAAGCGACCATCACGCCGCTTGCGGACAAGCTCGGCGCGGCCATCGGCGCGAGCCGCGCGGCGGTCGATGCGGGCTATGTCCCCAACGACTATCAGGTCGGCCAGACCGGCAAGATCGTCGCCCCCGAAGTCTATTTCGCCATCGGCATCTCGGGCGCGATCCAGCACCTTGCGGGCATGAAGGACTCCAAGGTCATCATCGCCATCAACAAGGACGAGGACGCCCCGATCTTCCAGGTCGCGGACATCGGCCTCGTGGCGGACCTGTTCACCGCGGTGCCGGAGCTGACCGGCGCGCTCTAAGCGGTTACGCACAAAGGTCTTTATCTCGACACGAACCTCCGGCAGTCTCGCATGACTGCCGGAGGTTTTCTTTTGCGTCGCATCCTTCTCGCCCTCGCCGCCCTGCCCCTTGTCGCCGCCGCGCCCGCCAAGGCCGAGCCGGTGGTGCTGAAGCCCGCCGGGCCGTGGAACCTCGATGTCGGGGAGAACCGCTGCCGGCTCAACCGGCTGTTCGGGGAGCCGGGCAATCAGCACCTGCTTGCCTTGGAGCAGCATTATCCGGGCTCCGGTGCGGGCCTGTTCATGGCCGGGCCTGCCTTCAAGCCGTTCAGCAGCGGTGCGCGGACCGAGCTGCGCCTGTTCGAGGGCCAGACCGCGCTGGTTTCGGCCCCCTTCACCGGGGCGGTCGAGGAATTCGGGCCGGCCGTGATCTATCGCACGATCCGTTTCGACTGCGCGACACCCTCGACCGAGACGCTCGACTTTCTCGGCGGGAGCGGCATTCCGCGCCTTGCCTCTCCGCCGGCGCAGGCGCGTTCGATCACGGTTGCGCAGGGCAACCATGTCGTGACGCTGGAAACCGGCCCTTTCGGTGGTGCCTTTGCCGCACTCAATCGGTGCAGCGAGGATCTGATCCGCGCCTGGGGCCTCGATCTCGAGCAACACCGCACCGCCAGCCGCCGTCCCGTCTGGCAGAACCGTGAGGAGCTCAATCGGCGCATCACGGCGGAGTTCGCGATCCGGCTGGCGAGAAACGCGGGTCAGGCGATCTACCAGATGCGGGTCATCGTCAGTCCGCAAGGCACGGTCGAGGACTGCCAGCTGGCGAGCGTGGTTCCCGGCGAAGAGGCGCAATCACCGGCGTGCAAACGGATGGAGAAAGCGCGGTTCGAACCCGCGCTGGACGCCGCCGGGCAGCCGATGCGCTCCTACTATGTGACGAGCCTGACGTACGAAACGAATGTGCAGAGCTTTCCCTGACAGCACCGCACTGCGACTCGGACGGCATGTCGCACAACCTCAACTCGTCGCATAACGGCTTGAAAGGGATAGATTAGTCCGGCAGCTTGCGGGTCCCGCACGAAAGGATCCCCGTATGTGTCGTCCCCCGCTTGCCCTCGCCGCCTTGCCCGTTCTCGCCGCGTGTCTGACGCTGTCCCCGGTCGTCGCGATCGCGGGCGAAGGGACCGAGGCGGTTCTGGCGCCTGTCTCGACCTGGGAGGCCTCGATTGACGGCAGTCTGTGCCGGATGGAGCGCCGGTTCGGCTCGGAAGCGCAGCCGCATCTCATGATCGTCGAGCAGAATGGCCCGGGCGCAGCCGTTGGCCTCGCGCTGGCGGGCCCATCGCTGCAGGGGTTGGTGCCCGACAAGGGCGTCGCGCTGTCCTTTGCCAAGGACCAGCCGGGGATCGAGGGCCCGGCCAGCATCGAGCCCAACCGGCAGTTCGGTGCGGTTGCCATCCTGCGCGGTGTGCGGCTGTTCTCCGCGCCGGCCGGGGGCGAGGCGGGCGGCCCGCCGAAGGAGCGCGCCCGGATTGATCTCGCTGCGGCCGAGCGCGTCGAACAGGTGTCCCTTTCGCAAGGGCCAACCAAAGTGACCTTCGCCACCGGCCCGCTCGGCGATGCGGCGCAGGTGCTCAACCAATGCACCGCGCAGGTGCTGCGGACCTGGGGGCTCGACCCCGAGGTGCAATACGGCGTGCAGCCGCCGCCGCTGGCCAAGGATCAGGCCGGGCTCGTGAAGGAAGTGCACAAGGCCTACCCCCGCAGCGCGGCGCGCGCGCTGCGGCAGGGAGTGCTTGACGTGGTGCTGGTCACCGATGCGGCGGGGGTGGCCACCAATTGCAAGCTGATGGTGACGACCAGCTATGCCGATCTCGACGCATCGATGTGCCAGACGCTGATGAAGCAGCGCTTCGAGCCAGCGCGCGGTGCCGACGGGCAGCCGGTGGCCTCGTTTTGGCGCACGCGCATCACGCTGCGGGTCGGGTGACGCGCGGTTCGCACGGTCCATTCGGGCGCAGGTAGTTGAAAACACGGCCTGCTTCAGGCACACAATGCCCCTGCCGGAGGTTTTCTTATGCGTCGCAGCCTTCTTGCCCTCGCCGCCCTGTCCACCGCGCTTGCCATGCCCTTGCAGGCAGTCGACCCGGTCGTGCTCAAGCCCTATGGCCCGTGGAACGTCGACTTCGGCCAGGATGCGTGTCGGCTCCAGCGCCTGTTCGGCAGTGCCGAGGACAAGCATGTGCTGGTGTTCACGCAATATTGGCCGTCCGAGGGCGCGGGCTTGACGCTCGCGGGTTCGGCTCTGGGCCGGTTCCGTACGCTTGATCGGACGAATGTCCGATATAACGACGGGCAGGAGCCCCTGCAGGCCGTCGCCTTCGCGGGCAATTTCGGTGACATCGGCAAGGCGCTGATCTTCCCCGGTGTCAGCCTCAAAGAGCCGACGTTGCTGGAAGATCGCGAGCCCGGGCCGGATAAGCCCTTCTCCCAAATGGACGTCGCGCTCGGCAAGACGGTGCAGTTCGTGGCCGTCACGCAGGGCGGGCGCGAGGTGCGCTTCGAAACCGGGGCGCTCGACAAGACGTTCGAGGTGCTCAACCAGGGCACGCTCGATCTGCTGACCAAGATGGGCCTCGATGCGCAGAAGCACGTAACGATGACGAGCGAGGCGCGCTGGCTCAACCGGCAAGCGCTAACCCGCCGGATTGCCGAGCAATACTCGGGGGAGGCGAGGGGCGAGCAGGGGATCATGCGCATGCGGGTGATCGTGGGCGTGGACGGGAAGGTGGAGGAATGCCGCATCCTCAAGGCCACCGCCACGCAGTTTCTCGAATCCCCGGCCTGCGAGGTGATGCAGCGCGCGCAGTTCGAACCGGCGCGCGATGCGGCGGGCGAGCCGTTCCGCTCGCTCTTCGCGACGTCGATCACCTACCGCATCGGGTAGCGGCCTAAAGCACCGTATTGATGAAGTGCAGCGTCATCCCGACGAGCCCGCCCACCAGCGTGCCGTTGATGCGGATGAACTGGAGGTCGCGGCCCACCGCGCCCTCGACCCGGTCGGTGATGGTGCGCGCGTCCCAGCGCTTGACGGTCTCGGACACCAGCCGGACGATCTGGTCGCCATAGCGGGTGGCGACGCCGACCATGGTGCGGCGCGCGAAGCGGTTGATCTGGTGTTGCAGCCGCTCGTCGCGCTGGAGCGCCGTGCCGAGTTCGGAGAGCATGTTGCGCATCTCCGTCCCCATCTGGCTTTCGGGATCGCGCGCGCGGCGGATCAGCGACTGGCGGATGCGCTCCCACACGCCCGTCCACCACACCGCGACGGCGGGATTGGCGATCAGGTCGCGCTTCATGTCCTCGACCCGGGCGCGGGTGGCGGGATCGTGCTGCAAGTCCTGACCGAGCTTTGCCAACCCCTCCTCGATCTTGCCGCGCAAGGGGTGCTCGGGGTTGACCAGCACCTCGGCGAGCAGCTTGTAGAGCCCGTCGAGCACGCTGGCGGAAATGGTCTTGTCGATCCCCGCCCAGCGCAGCACGCCCGCGACGCGCTGGTGGATGATGTCGCGGATGGTTTCCTCGTTGTCCTCGAGCGTCAGGCCGGCCCAGCGCACGAAGCCGTCAATCAGCGGCTGGTGGCGCTTGTCGGTCATCGCGCTCTCGATCATGCGCCCGGCGAGCGGGGCGACATCAAGCTTGGCGAGCTGTGCGGCAAGGCCCGAGCGCACCTGATTGCCGAGCCGGTCGGGATCCAATGATTCGAGCACCTCGGCGAGCAGCTCCGCCGCGCCGCTCGTGATGCGGGAGCGTTCGTCGACGCCCCCGCGCTCGGGAGAGGCTGCGAGAAACTCGCCCGTTGCCTTGGCGACATTCATCCCCGACATCCGCCGGGCAACCACCGCGGGCGTCAGAAAATTCTCGCGCAGGAAGGCCGCCATCGTGTCGGCGATGCGGTCCTTGTTTTCCGGGATGATCGCGGTGTGCGGGATCGGCAGGCCGAGCGGGTGGCGGAACAGCGCGGTGACCGCGAACCAGTCGGCGAGGCCGCCGACCATCGCGGCTTCCGCGAAGGCGTGGACATAACCCCAGGCGGGGTGGCCGGTCGCCGCGAGGCCATGGGTGGCGATGAAGATCACCGCCATCGCCGCCAGCATACCGGTCGCGGTCCAGCGCATCCGCTTGGCGCGGTCGACCGTGAGCGGCTGGCCGCCGAGCGTCAGGGGCCTCAGGGTGCGGGTCGCCATGAAAGAGCCTTAGCGCGCCTCGCGCCGCCGCGTCAGCACCTTTTGATCATTCAGCCGGTTCGGGCCCACGCGGCGGGAGCTTGGCGAGGCCGGGCAGCGGCGCATCGGCCCCTGCCGCGTGGCCCTCGTCGCCCGGCTTGTAGGTCAGCATCTTTGCGCGCAGCCACGGCCCGACGCGCTTCTCGAAGCTGTCGGCCAGGCTGAAGCCTGCGGGCACGATCAGCAGCGTCAGCAGGGTCGAGGCGATCAGCCCGCCGATCACCACGATCCCCATCGGCTGGCGCCATGCGCCGTCGCCCTCGAGCGAGATCGCCACTGGCACCATGCCTGCGGTCATCGCCACGGTGGTCATCACGATCGGCTGGGCGCGCTTGTGCCCGGCATCGATGATTGCCTCGAGCTTGGGGATGCCCTTGTTCATCTCCTCGATCGCGAAGTCGATCAGCAGGATCGAGTTCTTGGACACGATCCCGAGCAACAGCAGAATGCCGATATAGACCGGCATCGAGTTGGGCAGGCCGAGCAGCCAGATCAGCAGCACGCCGCCCAGCGGCGCGAGCGCGAGCGACGTCATGTTGACCAGCGGGCTCATGAGCCGCTTGTAGAGCAGCACCAGCACCGCGAACACCAGCAGCACCCCGGCGGCGATGGCGATGATGAGGTTCTGCACCAGCTCCTGTTGCCATTCCTCTTCGCCCACCACGTCGCGGATCACGCCGAGCGGCAGGCTCTTGAGCACCGGCAGGGCATCGATCTGCGCCTGCGCTTCGCCCTTGAGGACGCCCGCGGCGAGATCGGCGCCGACCAGCACACGGCGGTTCTGGTTGTAACGCTGGATCGCGGTCGGGCCCGAGCCGAAGGTGATGTCGGCGACGCGGCTGAGCGGCACAGAGCCGCCGCCCGCGGTCGGCACCGGCAGGTTCTCGATGGTGCGGAAATCGGTCCGCGCCGCCTGCGACAGACGCACCACGATCGGGATCTGACGGTCGGAGAGCGAGAAGCGCGCCGCGTTCTGCTCGATCTCTCCGAGGGTCGCGATGCGGATCGTCTGCGAGAGCGCGGCGGTGGTGACGCCAAGCTCGGCGGCAATCTTGGTGCGCGGGGTGATGATGATTTCGGGGCGGTTGAGGTCAGCGCTGATGCGCGGGGCGACCAGCGACTTCAGGCCCTTCATCTCCTCGACCAGCTGGGCCGCGGTCTTCTCCAGCAGCACCGGATCGCTGCCTGCGAGCATCACCGTCATATCGCGGCCCGAGCCGAACCCGCCGCGCTGCGACTGGAAGCGGACGCGGGCATCGGCGAACTGCGCGAGCTTGGGCGCGATCTCGCGCTCGAATTCAATCGAGGTCCGCGCGCGCTCAGGCGAGAGCTTGATGAAGACCGTCGAGCTTTCGCCGAGGCGGATGCGCTCGAGCAGCTGGATGACTTCGGGCTCCTTGCGCAGCTCGTTCGCGACCGAATTGACCACCCGCTTGGTCTCGGCCAGCGTGGTGCCGGGCACGAGCTCAATCTCGATGCGGCTGTTTTCGGTGTCGATGTCGGGCTGGAACTGGCCGGGGATCTGGCCGAACAGCAGGATCGTCACCAGGAACGAGAACCAGCCGATGCCGAGCATCCAGATGCGGTGATCATAGAAGCGCGCGGTCATCCAGCGCAGGCCGCGGCGGAAGGCACCGTGCTCGCCCGAGAACGCCTCGATCCCCTTGAACAGGACGAAGGCGGCAAGGAAGGACGCCGCCGAGATGGCGAGGACGATCACCACTTCGAACACCTTGGCGACGATGTGGTTGAGCATGCCATTGGTGTCGGCCGAGACGGCGAGGGCGATCTGCTTGTGGAGGTCGAGCCCGAGCAGACCCTTCCACGCGCCGCCGGTGAACGAGCCGGTGGCCAGCTCGAACATCACCACGCTCGAGACGAACAGCAGCGCGATCACGGTCAGCGCCAGGCCGAAGACGTAGAAGAAGCCCCGACGCGGGCCGGTGATGGCAGCGCGCCGCGTCGCCATCCGCCCGGTGTCGAGCGTCCAGGCCAGCACGCGCATATAGGTGTCGATCCAGCGGCCACCGCCATGCTCGGCCTCGCCGTGGGCCTTGAGGAAATAGGCCGCCATCAGCGGCGTGACCATGCGCGCGACCGCGAGGCTCATCAGCACCGCGATCACCACTGTGATCCCGAAGTTCTGGAAGAACTGGCCCGACACGCCCGGCATCAGGCCGACCGGCAGGAACACCGCGACGATACAGAAGCTGGTCGCGACCACCGGCAAGCCGATCTCGTCGGCCGCGTCGATCGAGGCCTGATAGGCGGTCTTGCCCATCCGCATGTGTCTGACGATGTTCTCGATCTCCACGATCGCATCGTCGACCAGCACGCCCGCCACCAGCGCCAGCGCGAGCAGCGAGAGGAAGTTCAGGTTGAACCCGAGCTGGTCCATGAAGAAGAAGGTCGGGATTGCCGACAAGGGGATCGCGACCGCGCTGATCGCGGTGGCGCGCCAGTCGCGCAGGAAGATGAACACCACGACCACCGCGAGCACAGCGCCCTCGACCAGCGCCCACATCGAGGACTTGTACTGGCTGCGGGTATAGGTGGTGGTGGTCGACAGCTTGATGAACTTGACGCCGGGATTCTCGGCCTCGATCTTGTCCATCTCTGCCAGCGCGGCGTCATAGACCGTGAGGTCCGATGCCCCGCGCGCGCGGTTCATGTAGAAATTGACGACCTCCTTGCCGTCCACTTCGCTGATCGAGGTGCGCTCGGAATAGCCGTCACGCACCGTGGCGATGTCGGCGAGGCGCACGGTGCGCCCGCCGCCAAGCTGGATCTGGGTCTGCGAGAGCTGGTAGGCGGTGTCCGAATTGCCCAGCACGCGCAGCGACTGGCGGGTGCCGCCGACTTCGGCGAGGCCGCCCGCGGCATCGAGATTGCTCTGGCGCAGCGCGCCGTTGATCTGCGAGGCGGTGACCCCGAAGGACTGCATCCGCGCCGGATCGAGGATCACCTCGATCTGCCGGTCGACCCCGCCGAAGCGGCCGACCTCGGCCATGCCGGGGATCTTGAGCAGGCGCTTGGCGACGGTGTCGTCGATGAACCAGCTGAGTTGCTCGAGCGTCATGTCGTCGGCCTCGACCGCGACATAGCCGATCGCCTCGCCCACCACGTTGACCTTCTGGACGCGTGGTTCGAGGATGCCGTCGGGCAAGGACCCACGCACGCCGTCAATCGCGGTCTCGACCTCGTTGACCGCCTCGATCAGGTTGGTGCCGATCTCGAATTCGACGAAGGTGTTGGAACTGCCCTCGCGCGCGGTCGACTGGATCGAGTTGACCCCGGCGATCGAACGCAGCGCGCTTTCGACGCGCTGGGTGATCTGGTTCTCGATCTCGGTCGGCGAGGCGCCGGGCTGGGCGATGTTGACGACCACCGCCGGGAAATCGACATCCGGATTGTTGGTCACGTCCATCCGCAGGAAGCTGACGATCCCGGCGAACAGCAGGCCGGTGAAGAACACCAGAGGGATCACCGGATTGCGGATCGACCAGGCCGAGATGTCGCGAAGTGCCATGATAATCCTGCCTGTGTTGCGCTGTTCTCGGCTTGCCTGCCAGTTACGCGGGAAACCCCGCGCGGGATGGGCGCCTTACTTCTTCTGGACCTGCGGGTTGACCGTCTCGCCCGGGTTGAGGAACCCGCCGGCGCGCAGCACCACCTTCTCCGAGCCGGTCAGGCCCTCGGTGATCGCGATGCCCCCGTCGGTGACCGCGCCGGTCTTGACCGCGCGGCGGGCCGCCTTCTTGTCGTCACCCACGATATAGACGAAGCTGCCATTGGCATCGGCCAGCACCGCGCTTTGCGGGACCACGGTGGCACGGAAGCTGCCGCTGCTGATGCGCGCGGTGGCAAAGCCGCCCGGGCGCAGCGCGGGGTTGAAGGGAAGCGCAACGCGCGCGATGCCCTGACGGGTGGTCTGGTCGATCGTTGGCGAGATCTGCCACACCTGACCCTCGAAGGTCTGTTCCGATCCGGTCGGCGTGATGCGCGCGACCGTGCCGACCGACATCTTGGCGAGCTGCTCTTCCGAAAGCTGCGCGAGCATCTCCATCTCGCCGCCGCTGGCGATGGTGAAGAGCGGCGGCGAGCCTGCGCCGACGGTCTGACCGGGCTCGACCGCGCGGGCGAGGACATAGCCGGTTGCGGGCGCGATGATGTTGAGCCGCTGGTTGCGCGCGCGCTGTTCGCGCAGCTGCGCTTCGGCCACCTTGACGCGCGCCGCGGCGGCATCGCGGGTCGCGGTCAGGCGGTCCACGTCGGCCTTGGAGACGAACCCGCGCGCGACCAGCTGGAGCGCGCGGTCAAGATTTGCCTGAGCAAGGTTGGCATCGGCCCGCGCGACCTGAATCTGCGCCGCCTGCGCCTCGGCCTGCTGGACCTGCACCGAACGGTCGATCACTGCCAGCACCTGTCCGGCCTGCACCCAGTCGCCTGCGTCAACCGTCACGCGCACCACTTGCCCGCCTTCGCCGACCACGCCGACCGGCATCGGGCGGCGCGCGGCGAGCGTGCCGGGGGCCTCGATCTCGCCGGTGACCATGGTCGTGCCCGGAGCCACCACGGTGACGGCAGGGTCCTGCGAATTGTCGTCGTCGACCGCGACCGGCTCACCGCCGGCCAGCGCGAACCACGCGGCGACCGCCAGCAGCAGGCCGAACACGCCGAGCCCGGCAAAGATCAGCCAGCGCGGGATCGCGGGCGCGGCAAGGCTGCGCGCGCCGGCATACTCCGTCGTCACCCCGTCGGCGGCCTCGGCCTTGATCGTCGTCTCGTAATTCATCGCCATTCCTTCACCCGGGGCCCAAAATGCCCGGAGTCCCGTGCTGCCCGCGGCTCGCGTGCCGCCTGCAATCTTGCCGGCCCGAGTGTATTACTCGCGTAAGTCACCAAGTGCAACGCCTCTTAGAATGTCATCGGCTTGCCCGCAATGCGTGCATCGACCGATGACTTATCCCGTAGACGAAAGGCGCTTAGGGGCGCGGAGCCCTCAGCGCATCCGGCCGCGCTGCATCAGGTTGACCGCCCCGAGCAGGAGCGCCGCCCCGATGAACGCGCCGATCACCCCCGACCAGTCCGGCGGCCAGGCGCCGATCGTCCCGCCCCCGGTGATGAAGCCGAGCACGCCATTGCCGATGAACGATCCGACGATGCCGACCACGATATTGGCGATCGTGCCCATCTGCGCGTCGCGCCGCATCATCAGGCTGGCGAGCCAGCCGATCACGCCGCCCATGATGATGAACCAGATGAATCCCAGCATGTCGTCTCGCTCCCCATTTCCTGGCGCCGCGCAAAGGCGTCCGCGGCGGTATGGTGGCGCGAATCGACGACGGCCCGCAACGCCTTAAGGGCGAAGCGGGCCGTCAGGGGAACAGGCTGTGCCTTTTGGGCCTCAGTACTTGAGGTGTCAGTACTTGAACTGGCGCTCGTAGAGATCGCGGTAGTGCTGGATCTTGGTGACGCGCAGGCCATGCATGCCCGAGCGGTCGACCGCGCGCTGCCACGAGGCGAACTCCTCGAGCGTCAGGCCATAACGCGCCAGCGCCTCGTCGAGCGTCAGCAGCCCGCCGTTGACGGCAGCCACCACCTCGGCCTTGCGCCGCACCACCCAGCGCTTGGTTTCAGGCGCGGGCAAGTCGGCAAGGGTCAGCGGCTCGCCGAGGGGGCCGATCACCTGCACGGGGCGGAAGTCCTGATTCTCAATCATCGCATTTCTCTCGCAGCGCCACGCAGCGCGTCGGAACGGGTCCCATTCGCATTCTCCGGGCGGTTCGCATCAACGGCATCGACCATGGCACCCGGATGTTTAGATTGACCTAAAGCATCAAGGTTAATGTCGGGTTCTCTATCTTCAAGAAGTGCGAAATAACTGGCGGCGGCATCGCCGAAGCTGGCGGCGACCGCCTCGATCGGCGCCGCGCTCTCGTTACGCAGCAGCAGCCTGAGGTCGCGCGCGGCGTTGAGCCTGGCGGTCAGCTCGCTCCACTCCATCGCCCGCAGCGCCTCGCCATTGCGGCGCGCCGGACGAGTCGCGAATCGCTCCGCCCCGCCGCCCTTGGCAGTGGCGCGCAGCAGTGCCCGCTCCTCGGCGGAGAGCCCGCCAAGGGGCGCATCGGCGCGCGCAGTCAGAGGCTTGGTTTTCTCGAACATCATCCCCTCTGATAACCCGAGTGCGTCAAAATCCGGTAAAGTCGGCATTTACTCGGGCTTAGGATTACTGCTGGCCGGAACGGTACGATTGCCGCCCACTGGCGTTGAGGGGGGAGCATCGCTATATGCGCGCCGCCCCATGACCTTGCCCCAGATCCTCGACACCGGCCTGATGCCCTCCGATTCCGCCGCCGCGCTGTTCGATCTGCCGCGCCCGGCGAGCGCGTGCCGGATCGTGGTGGCGATGAGCGGCGGAGTCGATTCCTCGGTGGTCGCCGCGCTCGCCCATGCCAGCGGGGCCGAGGTGATCGGGATCACGCTCCAGCTTTATGATTACGGCGCGGCGACGGGGCGCAAGGGCGCGTGCTGCGCGGGCGACGACATCCGCGACGCGCGCGCCGTGGCCGACCGGCTGGGGATCGCGCATTATGTATTCGACCACGAAAGCGCTTTTCGCGAGGAAGTGGTCGAGCAGTTCGCCGACGAATATCTCGCAGGGCGCACGCCGGTGCCCTGCATCCGCTGCAACATGGGGCCTAAATTCACTGACCTGTTCCGCATGGCGCGCGAATTGGGCGCGGATTGCCTTGCGACCGGCCACTATGTCCGCCGGGTGACGGACGCCGACGGCGTGGAACTCCACCGCGCCTTCGATCCGGCGCGCGACCAGTCCTATTTTCTCTATGGCACCACCGAGGCGCAGCTCGATTACCTGCGCTTCCCGCTGGGCGGCATGCCCAAGCCACAGGTGCGCGAACTCGCTGAGGCGGCAGGTCTCAGGAACGCCGCCAAGCCGGATTCGCAGGACATCTGCTTTGTGCCCGACGGGAACTACGCCAAGATCGTCACCAAGGTGCGGCCCGAGGGCGCGGCCCCCGGCGCCATCGTCCACGCCGCGACCGGCGAGCAGCTGGGGACCCACAAGGGCATCGTCCATTTCACCGTGGGCCAGCGCAAGGGCCTCGAAATCGGCGGCCAGCCCGAGCCGCTGTACGTGATCGGCCTTGATGCGCCCGCGCGCGAGGTGCGGGTCGGGCCGAAGCGGATGCTCGCCGTCAGCGCCGCGCATCTCACCGAGACCAACCGCATCGGGCCCCTGCCCGACGCGCCGCTGACCGCGAAGGTGCGCAGCCTCGCCAAGCCCGTGCCGGTGACGCTCGAAGGCATGCTGGGAGACGGCGCACCGGTGACGATCCGATTCGCCGAGCCCGAATTCGGCGTCGCCCCCGGACAGGCAGCGGTGATCTATGCGGGCGAGCGCGTGGTCGGCGGCGGGTGGATCGGCTCGACCGAGAAAGTAAGCGCCTAGCTTTCGTAGGGCTCGAGCACGCAGCCATAGCCCTTGCGGTAGGTCGCGGTCGCGCTGGCGACCAGCGGGAAGCGTGCAGTGACGCTTTTGGTCTCCACGTCTTCGACCAGCGTCACGGCCTCCATCCCGGCGAGCTTGTCCTTCGCGCAATCCTTCAGCGGGCGGCCCGCGACGAAGCGGCACGAGCACGCGACCCGCGCCGAATAGGCCGCCGAAACGCTGCCATAGCCGCCGATCTCGGCGCGAAAGGCGAAGGCGGCGGCGCCGACGAGCGCGGCGATGATCGCGAGCACCCACAGGCCCCAGCGCGTGCGGGTGCGGGTGCGCCTGCCTGCGCGAGCGGGTGATTTCGCCATTGCCAAGCCTTCATGCTTCGGGGAATGAGGGCGCGATGACCCTCAGCGATGCCGTCCTTAACCGCGCGTTTGCGCTCGCGCCAGCCCTGCTGATGCTCGCAAGCTGTGGCGCGGCGCCCGTTGCTGAAGCCCCGCTCACCGACGAAGCCAAGGCCGCCGTCACCAAGGATGCGGGCGCGCCCAAGGACAAGCTGGCGCGCGAGATCGACGATCTCTTCACCAAGCCCGGCCTCGGCGAGACCCGCGCGGTGGTGGTGATGGCCGACGACAAGATTGCCGCCGAGCGTTACGGCCCGGGATACACCAAGGACACGCGCTTCATCAGCTGGTCGATGGCCAAGACGGTGACCGGCGTGCTGATCGGGATGCTGGTGTCCGACGGGCTGCTGGCATTGGACGCCCCCGCCCCCGTGCCGCTGTGGCAGCGCCAGGGCGATCCGCGCGGCGAGATCACCTTGCGCCACCTGCTCCAGATGCGCAGCGGCCTCCGCCATACCGAGGCGGGCGATCCGCCTTACGAGAGCGCCGAGGTGCGGATGCTGTTCCTCGACGGGCGCGACAACATGGCCAAGTGGGCCGAGGAGCAGCCGCTCGAGGCCGAACCGGGCAAGAAGTTCGAATATTCCTCCAACACCAGCGTCATCCTCGCCGATATCGCCGCGCGCGCGCTGACCAGCAGCGACAAGCCCGAGGCGCGGCGCAAGGCAGTCGCGGATTACCTGCAGCAGCGCCTGTTCGGCCCGCTCGGCATGACCAGCATGGTGCTCGAGTTCGACGCGAGCGGCACGATGATCGGCGGCAGCCTCATGCACGCCACCGCGCGCGACTGGGCCAAGCTCGGCGAGTTCCTGCGCCGCAAGGGCCGCGCTCCCGGCGGCGAGCAGCTCGTCCCGCAGCGCTGGGTCGATGCGATGGTGACGCCCTCCCCCGCCAGTCCGCATTACGGCTTCCAGACCTGGCTCAACCGCCCGATCCCCGGCCGCGCCCCCGAAGATCACCCGCTCTTCCCCGATCGCTCGCCCGAGAGCCTGTTCAGCCTGATCGGGCACATGGGCCAATATGTGCTGGTCTCGCCGAGCCAGAAGGTGACGCTGGTGCGGCTCGGCCACTCGAACACCGCCGAGCGCCCGCCGATGCTGCAACAGGCAGCGGATGTGCTGGAGCTGTATCCGGAGAGGTAGCGCCCGACCGCCCTCCTCTTCAGAGGAGGGCCGCGAGACTTACGTAGCGAAGCGGAGTTAGTCGCAGCGGGGTGGTGCCTTGCGGCAGCGCGAGTGCCTTCGGCCCGCGCCACCACCCCCAGCCCCTCCTCTGAAGAGGAGGGGGGTCAGAGGTAAAACGCGCCCTCGACCACAGTCACGCACGGCCCGCCGAGCCAAGCGCGGTCGCCATCCAGCCGCAACGTTAGATCGCCGCCCCGAGTGGACGCCTGATGCGCGGTGAAGTTGTCGCGCCCCAGCCGCTTGGCCCAATAGGGCGTCAGCACCGCGTGGGCCGATCCGGTCACAGAGTCCTCGTCCACCCCGCCGCCGGGGACGAACACGCGGCTGACGATGTCGGTCGCATCGCCCGGCGCGGTGCAGATGAACTGGTCGCTGCCAAGCCTCTCCAGCCCGCGGATGTCGGGGGCAAGACCGCGCACGGCCGCCTCGTTCTCGTAGAGATAGATGTTGTAGCCAAGCTCGGAGCGGTACACCTCCAGCGGTTCGGCACCGAGCAGGCGGATCGCTTCGGCTTGATTGGCGGCGGTATCGGCTTGCGTGGCGATGGCAGGGAGCGCCAGCTCGTAGCCGTCCTGCGCCTTCACCACCTCGAGAATCCCCGATTTGCGGGTGCGGAAGGTGATCCGCTCACCCCCGTCACGGGTCAGCAAAATATGCCCGCTCGCCAGCGTCGCATGGCCGCACAGCGCGATTTCGTAGGTCGGCGTGCACCAGCGCAGCTCCCAATCGGCCGCGCCGGTCGCATCACGCACCACGAAGGCGGTTTCGGCAAAGAGGTTCTCGCCCCCGATCGCCACCAGCACATCGTCAGGCAGCCACTCCTCGAGCACCATCACCGCCGCCTGATTCCCGCCGAAGGGTCGCGAGGCGAAAGCGTCGACGTGCCAGTAGGGGATTTTTTGCGACATTGGCGGGTTCCTCAGGGGTAGAGAAGCGTGTCCGACCACGGGGCGTCGGGACCGGAGCGGGTGAATTCGCGGCGATCATGCAGCCGGTTGTCGCGATCGATCCAGAATTCGATTCTTTGCGGGGACAAAGTGAAACCTGTCCAATGCGGCGGGCGCGGCACCTTGCCGGCCGCCTCGTGCTCGGCCCAGATTTCCTGCACGCGGTCGAGATAGTGCTGACGCTCGGGCAGCGGGCGCGACTGGTCGCTGGCGGCACTGCCGACCTGGCTCTTGTAGGGGCGCGAGTGGAAATAGGCGTCGGCGCGTTCCGGCGAGACTTCGATCAGCGGGCCTTCGATCCGGATCTGGCGGCGCAGGCTCTTCCAGTGGAACAGCAGCGCGGCCTGCATATTGGCGCGGATCTGCCCGCCCTTGCGGCTTTCGGCATTGGTGAAGAAGGTGAAGCCGCCGCCGCCCATGCCCTCAGGGTTCTCGCCCGCCCCGTGGCCCTTCAGCAGCACCATCCGCACTGAGGGCGCACCGCCCGGCGTGGCGGTGGCGAGCGCCATCGCGTTGGGATCGTTGATCTCGCCCACCTGCGCTGCGGCGAACCACTCCTCGAACAGGACGAAGGGGTCCGCGCCCGCGGGCAGCACGCTATCGGCCAGCTGGGCATCGTCGAGAGGGGTGGCATCGGACATCGGGAGGGTTCCTCGGGCAGGTCTGGGATCAGGCACATAGGTACGCGCGCGCGCCAGAGAAAGGCGCATGTGATGAGCGCTGCATTTCCTCCGATAAGGCTCCCCGCTTGCGCAGGGCCGCTGTCTCACCTAGCTAACTCACCATGCGCGATTTGTACGCCACGCTTGGAATTCCCCGCACGGCCTCCGAGGCCGACATCAAGAGCGCCTATCGCAAGCTTGCGAAGGAGCTGCACCCCGATCGCAACACGGAAAATCCCAATGCCGCGGAGAAATTTTCCGAGGCGACCCGCGCCTATGACCTGCTCTCGGACAAGGCCAAGCGCGCGCAATATGACCGCGGCGAGATCGATGCCGAGGGCAACCCCGCCAACCCCTTCGCCGGGATGGGCGGGCGGCCGGGTTATGGCCGCGGCGGCACCTATGGCGCAGGGCCCGGCGGCGCGCCGGGCGCGGGCGGGTTTGAGGGCTTCGGGGCCGATGACGGCGATCTCAGCGACCTGTTCGAAGGACTGTTCGGCGGACGCAAGCCGCAAGGCGCCAAGCGCGGGTTCGGCCGCCAGCCCCCTCCGCCCAAGCGCGGCGCGGATATCCAATACCGGCTCGCGGTGCCCTTCGTCGATGCGGCCGCCGGGCGCGACCAGCGCATCACGCTCGCCGACGGCAAGGCGATCAGCCTGAAGCTCCCCGCAGGCGTCGAGGACGGCACGATGATGCGCCTCAAGGACAAGGGCCACCCCGGCACCGGCGGCTATGGCGACGGGATCGTGCTGGTCGAGGTCGGCACCCACCCCTTCTTCCGGCGCGAGGGCGACAATATCCGCATGGACTTGCCCGTAACGCTCGACGAGGCAGTGCGCGGCGCCAAGGTCAAGTGCCCGACGGTCGATGGCGCGGTGATGCTGACGATCAAGCCCGGCACCTCCAGCGGCACGGTGCTGCGCCTCGCCGGCAAGGGCTGGACGCGCAAGAACGCCAAGCTCGTCGAGGGCAAGCACGAACGCGGCGACCAGCTGGTGACGATCGAGATCCAGCTCCCCGTCGATCTCGCAAGCCTCGAGGCGCGGCTTGAGGACTGGATCGACCCGGCCCGCCCGCGGGAGAAGTTCGGCCTCTAGGGCCGGGCGGCATGCCTCCTGATGAGTAACGAGACCCTCAAGCCCCTCGCCCGCACCCGGGCGGTGTTGTGGCGCGTGATCGAGGACACCTTCAGCAACGGCTTCATCCATGCCGGCAACCTCGCCTATCTCGGGATGCTGTCGATTTTCCCCTTCTTCATCCTCGGCGCGGCGCTGTTCGATCTGATCGGCGGGCGCCAGAATGCTGCGGCGATGATCGGCTCGGTCGCGCTGGCGCTGCCGGATTCGGTCGCCGCGACGATCGTGCCGGTGGCCGAGGATGTGGTCTATGCCCGCTCGGGCTGGCTCTTGTGGGCGGGCGGCGCGTTGGGACTGTGGACTGTGTCGAGCCTGATCGAGACGATCCGCGACATCCTGCGCCGCGCCTACGCGGCCAAGACCGAGCGCGCCTTCTGGAAGACGCGGCTGTTTTCGGTCGGGCTGATCCTGGGCGCGGTGGTGCTGCTGATGCTCTCGCTGTTCGCGCAGGTGCTGATCGGCGGCGCGCAGGAGGTGATCCTAGCGGCCTTTCCGCAGCTGGGCGAATGGATCGGCACGCTCAGCCTCTCGCGGATCGTGCCCGCACTCGGCCTGTGGGGATCGCTGTTCGTGCTGTTCATCACCCTCACCCCGCCCGCCTTCCGCGGCCGCCGCTTTCCCAAGTGGCCGGGCGCGCTGTTCACCGCGATCTGGTGGCTGGCGGTCGCCGCCGCGCTCCCCGTGGTGCTGCGCAGCGTCTTCACCTATGACCTCACCTACGGCAGCCTTGCAGGCGCGATGGTGACGCTGCTGTTTTTCTGGCTTGTCGGCCTCGGCCTCGTTATCGGCGCGGAACTGAATGCGGCGCTGGCGCTTGAAGGGCGGGATCTCAACGCTGACGATAGCCCGAGCGAGGAGACGGCTTGAATGACTGGACTGATGAACGGCAAGCGCGGCCTGATCATGGGGCTCGCCAATGACAAGTCGCTGGCCTGGGGGATCGCAAAGAAGCTCGCAGAGCAGGGCGCGCAGCTCGCCTTCTCTTACCAGGGCGAGGCGCTCGCCAAGCGGGTGATCCCGCTGGCTGCGGAACTCGGTAGCGACTTCACCTTCGAATGCGACGTGGCGAAGATGGAATCGCTCGATGCGGCCTTTGCCACCCTCAAGGAGCGCTGGGACACGATCGACTTCGTGGTCCACGCGATCGGCTATTCCGACAAGAACGAGCTGCGCGGCCACTATGTCGACACCAGCCTCGAGAATTTCCTCAACACCATGAACATCTCGGCCTATTCGCTGGTCGCCATCAGCCAGCGCGCGGCGGCGATGATGCCCGAAAGCGGCGGGGCGATCCTGACGCTGAGCTATTACGGCGCGGAGAAGGTCGTGCCGCATTACAACGTCATGGGCGTGGCCAAGGCGGCGCTCGAGACCAGCGTCAAATATCTCGCCAATGACCTCGGCCCCCGGAACATCCGCGTCAACGCGATCAGCGCCGGGCCGATCAAGACTCTCGCCGCGAGCGGGATCGGCGACTTCCGCTACATCCTCAAGTGGAACGAATACAACGCGCCGCTGCGCCGCAATGTCACGATCGAGGATGTCGGCGGGGCGGGGCTGTATCTGCTCTCGGACCTGTCATCGGGCGTGACGGGGGAGACGCACCATGTCGATGCCGGCTACCACGTGGTCGGCATGAAGCAGGAAGACGCGCCGGATATCGCTTTGTCTTAGGGCCACTTTCTTAAGGGCTTGGATATAGGGGCAGCGGCCATGCGCACCGTTCTTGTCACCGGCTCGGCCGGGTTCATCGGCTTCCACCTCTCGCAGCTGCTGCTGGAGGAGGGGTTCCGGGTGGTCGGCTATGACGGCATGACCGATTACTACGATGTGCGGATCAAGCAGCGGCGGCACCAGATGCTGCTCCAGCACCCGCATTTCAGCTGTGTGGAAGGCCTGCTGGAGGATTTCGAGAAGCTCCACGCGCTGGCACTGGCCGAGAAGCCCGACGTGATCGTCCACTTGGCCGCGCAGGCCGGGGTGCGCTACTCGCTTGAAAATCCCCGCGCCTATATCGATGCGAACCTCATCGGCACCTTCAACGTGATAGAATGTGCGCGCGAATTGCAAGTCGATCACCTGCTGATGGCCTCGACCAGTTCCGTCTATGGCGCGAACACGCAGATGCCGTTCGGCGAAGACCAGAAGGTCGACACCCCGCTCACCCTCTACGCCGCGACCAAGAAGGCGAATGAGGCGATGGCGCATTCCTACGCGCACCTCTGGACCCTGCCGACCACGATGTTCCGGTTCTTCACGGTCTACGGGCCCTGGGGGCGGCCCGACATGGCGCTGTTCAAGTTCACCAAAGGTGTCCTCGAAGGCACCCCGATCGACATCTACAACGACGGCGAGATGTACCGCGATTTCACCTATGTCGCCGATTTGGTGCGCGGCATCCGCCTGCTGATCGACGCCGCGCCGGTCCGGCCCGAGACGCCGGAGGATGTGCCTGAGGGTGACAGCCTCTCGCCGGTCGCGCCGTTCCGGGTGGTGAATATCGGCAATGGCGACAAGGTGCGCCTGATGGACTTCATCGAGGCGATCGAGGCCGAGTGCGGGCGCGCGGCGGTCAAGAACTTCATGCCGATGCAGACCGGCGACGTGCCCGCGACCTGGGCCGATGCGTCGCTGCTCAAGACGCTCACCGGCTACGCCCCGCAGACCCCGTTCCGCGAGGGCGTGGCGCGATTCGTGGCGTGGTACCGCGAGTATTATCAGGTCTGAGGCCTACTTCGGCGGCGGGGGGAGCTGGCCTTCGCCGGGGAGTTCGGCGTCGCGCTCACGCTCGAGGCGCTGGTTGTATTCGCGCTCGATCATCTCGACGCGTTCCTGTTCAGCGGCGGCATCGGCGTCGATGGTGGAGAGGCGTTCCTCGCGCGCCTGTTGGATCAGCAGGCCGAAGCGCACGGCATCGGCTTCCGACTTGTCCTTGTAGGCGGCCTCGACGAATTTCTGGTTGCAGCCGGTGAACCCGCCCGCGCCCGCGGGTGAGCAGCTGAACGCCCCGAAATCGCCGACATATTTGATTTCCTCGACCTGCCGCGCGCGCGCGACATTGGCGGGATCGTCGGAATAGCGCAGGTTGGAGGGGATACGGTAGCGGTCCTCCTCGACGAGGATTTCGCACACCACCACCTCGCCAGGCTGGGCGACGGGGCATTCGTCGGCGCTGTAGGCGATCACCATGTTGATCTTCTCGTCTGCGCTCTGGGCGGCAGCGGGGCTCGCGGCGGCGGCGAGGAAGGCGAGAGCGAGCGGGGCGGCCGGGAGCTTCATGGTGCAGGTGTCCTCATTGTCGCGCGGAGGTGACGAGGCAGCCATGCCCCCGAGCATGCCCGCTTGTCTAGAGCCCGAGGGCTGAACCGAGGGTGAAGGGGGCGGGACTGACACCGGCACAGCGATTTCCGAAAAGCGCTGGATCGGCCTCGCCAGAGGCCGCAAGGTCGAGCGGCCGCCCGCAGGTGCCCGGAACGAAGCGTAGCGAAGTGGAGGAACAGCACCGAGGACGTGCCCGCGGAGGCGGGCACGCAAACAAAAAACCCCCGCGCTCTAGATCCTCTCACTCACCTTGATCGCAATCCGGCAGCCCAGCCGGATCGCGCCCGCCAGCAGCGGGTAAGCGGGCGCGCGTTCGGCGCCGTTGGCGAGCGCGGCGTCGCGGTGCTCGCGCTCTTCCTCGCGGAATTCGGCGACCATCGCGGCGAGTTCAGGGTCTGCGCCCGAGGCTTCCAATGCGTCGAGCTGGTCGGAATAGTGCTTGTCGATCTCGGTCTCGACCGCCGCGGTGCAGGCCATCGCCGCCTCGGGCCCGAGCAGCGCCGTGCCCGCGCCCAGCGCATAGCCCGCTGCCGACCAGAAGGGGTGGAGGGCGGTCGGGCGCACGCCGCGCCGCGCCAGCAGCGCGTCGAACTTCTTGCGGTGCTCGGCCTCTTGGGCTGCCATGTGGCGGATTTCGGCCGAATGCGGCCCGCGGTCGCCCATCACGGCGAGCTGGCCTTCATAGATGCGGGTCGCGCCGAATTCCCCGGCCTGGTCGACGCGGATCATGCGGTGGAGGTCTTTGCGGTCCATGGTCGGTTCCTTCCGGAAGGTCTTACCTACGATACGCAGCCAGCGCCACCACGGCTGCACCGCCCAGCCCCGAGATCAGGAAATTGAAGCCCGCCAAGCTCACGCCCCATAATTTCCATTGCGGGACATCGCAGGGGACGACCTGCGCGCCGAATTCGAACGCCGAGCCCTTCGGGCCGCGGGCGGTGCAATCGGTGATGCCCTCCCACCAGCCATATTCGACGCCCGCGTGAAACAGCCCGATGGCGCCTGAGGCGATGATCGCCAGCCCCGCAAGGACGACCAGCGGGCGCGCCGCCGGCTTCACCGCGAAAGCAGCAAGGCCGAGCACCACCGCAAGGAAGTGCGGATAGCGCTGCCACCAGCACATCTCGCACGGGTAGAGGCCGAAGCCATATTGCGACACATAGGCCCCGCCGAGCAGCGCAGCCGGAACCAGCACGGCCAGCGCGCGGGCTTTTCCGAGATTATCCATCTGTCCGCTCTACGGCTTGGCGGCCCGCTGGGTGCCGGGACGCAGCGCCACGGTGCTCTTGGTGGTGCGGCGCAGGGTGTCGGCGGCGTAGTTGAGCTGGAAGTCCTTGATCCCCTGCGCCTCAAGCTGCGCGGCGGTGAGCTGGAAGCGCGGATCGGCGATCTTGTCGCCTTCCATCTCCTCGTCCTTCATGCCGAGCTCGTTGATCAGGTGGCCGCGCAGATCGCTCTCGCGGGTCTGGTACTTCTGGCGCAGCGCGAAATCGGGATCGGAGATCTGCGGCACCGAGATGTCGGGCTTGATCCCGCCCTCCTGCACCGAGCGGCCCGCCGGGGTGTAGTAGCGCGCGGTCGTCAGCTTCAGCGCAGCATCCTTGCCGAGCGGGAGCAGCGACTGGACCGAGCCCTTGCCGAAGCTGCGCTCGCCCATCACCAGCGCGCGGCGGTGATCCTGCAGCGCGCCCGCGACGATCTCGGAGGCCGAGGCGGAACCGGCATTGATCAGCACGATCATCGGCACGCCTTCGGCCATGTCGCCGCGGTAGACGGTCTCGGCATCGTAGAGCATCGTCTCGCCCCGCGCGCGGCCGCGCTGGCTGACGATGCGCCCGTCGGTGAGGAACAGGTCGGACAGCGCAACCGATTCGTCGAGGCTGCCGCCGGGGTTGTTCCTCAGATCGAGCACCAGCCCGCTCAGCCGCCCGCCCGGAGCCTTCTTCTTCAGCGATTGCCACTGCGCGAACACATCAGCGCCGACATTCGCCGAGAATTCGTTGACCGTGATCAGCGCGATATTGCCCGACAGAAGCTCGGACGTGACCGGCTCCAGCTCGATCATGCCGCGGGTGACGTCAACTTCCAGCGGCTCGTCGCGGCCCTGGCGGAAGATGGTGAGGCGGATCGAGGTGCCCTTGGGCCCGCGCATCTGCGCCACCGCGTCATCGAGCTTGGTGTCGACGATCAGCTTGCCATTGAGGTGCGTGATGAAATCACCGGCCTTGATCCCGGCGGCTTCGGCCGGGCTGCCGCGGAACGGCGAGACGACCTTGACCGCCCCGTCCTGCATCACCACCGACAGGCCGAGGCCCGAATATTGCCCGTCGATCATGGTCTCGAGCCGCTGGAGATCGCCGCCGTCGAGATAGGCCGAGTGCGGATCGAGCGCGGCGAGCATCCCGTCGATCGCGCCGCGGATCAGCGTCTCGTCATCAACCGGCTCGACATAGCTCGCCTTGACCCGCTGGAAGACCGCGAAGAGCTTGGCAAACTCGGGCGAGGCGCGGCCATCGACCTGGGCCATGGTGGCGGTGGTGGCGGGGATCAGCGCGACCGAGGTGACCAGCGCGGCGGTACGCAGGAAGGCGGCGATTTTCATGGGTGAGGCAAGCTCCTTTGAAGCGCGAATGTATAGGTTTGCCGAGATGAACGCCAGATAACACGTGGCACACGCAATCCGTGTGCCAACGGGGGGCGGTTTGCGGCGGGTTTCTTTGAGTTGCCGCGCGCTTATCGCAGATATTGCAAGGGGTTGACCGGCTTGCCGTCACGCCGCAATTCGATCGTCACCGGGCTCGCCCCGCCCGCTGCTCGGCCTATGGGCGATCCCCCGATGACCGTGTCGCCAACCGCGACATCGACCCGTTCGAGGCCGGTGACAAGGCTGGTCCAGCCGCCGGCGTGCTCGATGATGACGATTCGTCCGAAGCCGCGATAGGCTCCGGCAAAGGCTACCCGCCCGCGCGCCGGGGCGACGACCTGGGCTTGGGCAGCAGGCGCGAGGGTGATGCCGGTCGACGCGAGGCCGCTCGCACGCTTTGCCCCGAAGCCCACCAGCGTGCGGCCTTGCACGGGGAGCTGGAAGTCGGACGGCGGCGGCGCGGCGGCGGAGGGCGCGGGCGCGGGTTCGGGGGGGAGCGCGGCGGAAAGATCGGCGGGGCGCAGGATCGGGCCGGGGAGCGCCGCCAGCTCGTTCCGGAGCGCCGCCACCTCGCCGAGCTTGCCGACGAGGCCGTCGAGATCGCGCGCTTCCTCGGCCAGCGCCAGCGCGCGCTCGGCCTCGCGCAGCGCGGCGTCGCGCGCGGTGCGCGACGCGAGGCGCTGCTGCTGTTCGAGCGCGGCCAATGCGCTGCGGCGCTGGAGCAGGTCGCTCTCCCCGCTGCGCAATTGATCGAGCGCCGCGCTCGCCTGCGCCTCGAGCGCGCGGCCGCGGTCGAGATCGGCGCGCAGGCTTGCTGTGCGCGCGCGGATCTGCGGGACGGCGCTCGCCATGACGGCGCGGACGTGGACGACATCCTCGAGCGAGCCGGGTTGCAGCGCAGCGAGCGCCAGCGGGCGGCGGGCGGCGGTCTGGAGCGCGGCGGCAAGGCGCGCGGTCGGGGCCTGCTTGGCGGCGAGTTTCGCGGTGAGCTTGGCGCGCTGGTCCTTGGCGATGGCGAGGCGGGCGCGGGCGGCCTCGATCCCGGCCTCGGCCTGCTGGATGCGCGCGGCGAGCGCGGCGGCTTGGCTGGCGGTCTTCTGCGCGGCCTCGGTCGCGGCCTCGGCCTCGGCGGAGAGCTTTTGCGCGCGGGCGTCTGCCAGCTGGCCCTCGCGGGTGGCGCGGGCAAGCGCAGCTTCGGCCTCGGCAGGGTCGATGAAGGCGGCAGGCGGCGCGGCGTCGCTATCCGGCAGGGCAAGCGCCAGCGCCGCTCCGGTGCCGATCACGGCGAGGGCAGTCAGGGTCAGGCGGCGCGGCATGCCAGCCTCATGCCCGATGATAGGGATGGCCTGCAAGGATCGTGGTGGCGCGGTAGAGCTGCTCCATCAGCATCGCGCGGGCGAGCATGTGCGGCCAGGTGGCGGGCCCGAAGGCGAGGAGCAGGTCGGCCGAGGCGCGTTCGGCATCCGAATGGCCATCCGCCGCGCCGAGGAAAAAGCGGGTCTCGCGCACGCCGTCATCGCGCCATTTGCCGAGGAGGTTGGCGAAATCTTCCGATGACATTGCCTTCCCGCGCTCGTCGAGCAGCACGGTGCGGTGGGGGGTGAGCGGCTCGGCGGCCTTGCCCGCACCGGTATCGGGCCATTCGGTGAGACGGACGGGCCAGGTCATGCGCTTGGCGTAACGCTCCACCAGCTCGCCTTCGGGCGAACGGCCGATTTTGCCACGGGCGATGATGTGGAGGAGGATGGCACAGACCCCGATGAAACGGACTGGAACGGGCCGCAGGCCCGCAAGGCCGAACGGCCGCCCGCAGCGACGCGACCTTCAGGTCGCATGAGCGAGGATTTCGCAGCCCGGATGGGCTGCGGAACACAAAGACTTGCCGAGGACGCTCGCCCGGAGGGGCGAGCGCAACAAATATCAGTTTCTACCCAACATCGAAGCTTCGCTTCCCTCGAACGACCACATGCGCTCGAGGTTGTAGAAGGTGCGCACTTCGGGGCGGAACAGGTGGATCACCACGTCGCCCGCGTCGATCAGCACCCAGTCGGCGGCCGGCAGGCCTTCGACGCGGGCGTTGCCGAAGCCCGCCTTCTTGATTGTCTCGGCGAGCTTCTGCGCCATCGACGCAACCTGCCGGGTCGAGCGCCCGCTCGCGATCACCATGTGATCGGCGATCGAGCTCTTGCCCTCGAGCGGGATGGTGACGATGTCCTGCGCCTGATCATCGTCAAGCTGCGACATCACGAGCGCGTGCAGCGCGTCGGCGCTGAGGTCAGCGCGCACGAGCGACTGGGCCATGTTGGCGGCAGCTTGCACCGCGCCAAGCGGCAGGGAAGCGACAAGAGCTTCGGTCATCGGCAATCACGTATCTCCAGATTTCGGGGCGATGGGAGCGGGCATTACGCGGACCGGCGGACAAGACAGCCGAGGCGCGATGACAGCGCTTCATGCGTCTTCCCATGACCGGATGCTGCGGAATGTCAGCCGATCGCGCACAGGTGCGTCATAATGTGCGCCATCCGGTCCCTTGCCGAGCAACTGCTCGGCCCACCCGGCATGAGCACGGCGGATCGCCGTGGCCGAGCGGTGGTCTGGATCGAAACGCAGTAACACCAGGGCCGGTGCGCTCCATTGCCCCCTTGTGCGAAAGCTGGCGGCGGGCACGCAATAGCGCCGGAGCCAGGCCATGGCGGGGCTCGTCATGGCGGCTGCATCATACCCCGGACGCGCGATCACCGCAATCGGCATTGTCCGCGCGATTCGCCGCCAGCCTTTCCAGAGGTGGAATTGCGCAAGATTGTCGGCCCCCATCAGCCACACGAAACGCCGCTTGGGATAGCGCCGGACGAGTTTGCGCAGCGTGTCGACGGTGTAACGCGTGTCGAGATCGAGCTCGATCGCGCTTGGCACGATCCGCGCACGCCGCGCCTGCCTTTCGGCCGAGCGCAGGCGGGCTTTAAGCGAGCCCATATCGTCCTGCGGTTTCAAAGGATTGCCGGGCGAGACCAGCCACCAGGTCTCGTCCAGCCCCAATGCCTCGGCGGCGAACAGCGTGATGCGCCGGTGTCCGCCATGCGCGGGGTTGAAGCTGCCGCCGAGCAGCCCGGTCAGTTGCGGACGAGCCATGGGTTACGGGCGGATCTGCCCAACCCCACGCACCTGCCACTTGTAGGTGGTCAGCCCCTCGAGCGCGACCGGCCCGCGCGCGTGGAGCCGCCCGGTAGCGATCCCGATCTCCGCGCCCAATCCGAATTCACCCCCGTCGGCGAATTGCGAGGAGGCATTGTGCATGACGATGGCGCTGTCGACCTCATTGAGGAAGCGCTCCGCGGCCACAGGATCGCCGGTCACGATCGCGTCGGTGTGGTTCGACGAATGGCGCGCGATGTGGGCGAGCGCCGCGTCGAGGCCGTCAACACAAGCCACCGACAGGATCGCATCGAGATATTCGGTGTCCCAGTCATTGGCGCTGGCCGGGATGACGCGCGGGTCGAGCGCGGCGACGCGGGCGTCGCCCCGCACTTCGCACCCGGCTTCGATCAGCGCGGCGACCAGCGATGCGCCCTCGGGGAAGGCCGAATCGATCAGCAGCGTCTCCATAGAGCCGCAGATGCCCGTGCGGCGCAGCTTGGCGTTGACCGCGATGGCGGTCGCCATCTCGGGGTCGGCGGCGGCGTGGATGTAGGTGTGATTGATCCCGTCGAGATGCGCGAGCACCGGCACGCGCGCCTCGGCCTGCACGCGTTCGACCAGGCTCTTGCCGCCGCGCGGGACGATCATGTCGATGAGCCCGCTCGCGGTCAGCATCGCGCCGACGCAAGCCCGGTCCTGCGAGGGGACGAGTTGGACAGCCGCGGCAGGGACGCCGCCCGCGACGAGGCCCTGGGTCAGCGCGGCGTGAATCGCGCGGTTGGAATGGACCGCCTCGCTCCCGCCGCGCAGGATCGCCGCGTTGCCGGCACGCACGCACAGCGCAGCAGCGTCGGCGGTCACATTGGGGCGGCTTTCGTAGATGATCCCGATGGTGCCGATGGGCACACGGATGCGGCTCAGCTTGAGGCCGTTGGGCGGCTCGGAGGAATCGATCACCTCGCCCACCGGATCGGCCAGATCGGCCACCGCCGCGACCGCATCGGCCACACCTGCCAGACGCGCTTCATCGAGCATCAGCCGGTCGAGCATCGCGCCCGAAAGCCCGAGCGCCTTGCCAGCGGCGAGATCCTGCGCATTGGCCGCCAGCACTTGCGGCGCGGCCGCGCGCAGAGCCTCGGCCGCTTGGCGCAGCGCGGCGGCGCGGGCGGCGCTCGGCATGGCGGCGAGCTGGCGCTGGGCTGCGCGAGCCGCTTGCGCAAGCGCCGTCAGCAGCGCGGCGGGATCGGAGGCCTCGTCAGACGGAAGGATGGCGGTCATCTTGGTCATGAACCTGCCTCTAGCACCGCGCGGCCCGCCTGTCAGTCCCGGCTGCAGGAGGCCGATTCGCCGCAGGGGAAAGGGGGATTCGCGGCCGCAAAACCCCCCAGTCTTTCAGCCGTGCGGCAGCGCGGATCGACTCGCCGCGATTCCGCATCAACTCACCTAGGAGTGCAATATAGGATTCGACCATAAGAGGCCTCCCTGATAGCTCCGCGGGCCGGGGCACAATAACAACACCGGGGCCGCACATCTTGTCACTCAAAGATACCGCACATGCGTGGGGCGACCGGCTGCGGCAATGGTTCCCCGACCGCGAGTTCTTCATGCGCGCCGACGGACAGGTGCGCTTCATCAGGGTATCCTCGCAGCTTCAGATGCGCGTCGTCGGCGGCGCGGTGACGCTCGCCTTCCTGTGGCTGGTGGCATTGGGCGTGATGGCCTGGGGCCAGTACCGCGCCGAAGCCGACCTTGCCTCCTTCGTCGAAGAGAAAGCGCGCGTCGCCAAGGCGGGCGAGCGGCTCGAGCAATATGGCGGCAATCTCGACAAGGTGGTCGATGATCTGAAAGAGCGTCAGGACTTCCTCGACGAGATGGCCCAGATGCTGCCCGAGGACATGGTGCGCGAAGGCGCGGCGAGCGGGACGATCACGGATTCGACCCGCGAGGCCAGCGAGACGGTCAAGAAGGTCAGCGCGCTGATCCCGCAGGCCAAGGGCCTTGCCGAGATCGAGGCGCGCCAGCTCGCCTTTGCCGAGCGGCTCACCCGCTTCGCCGATGCCCGCGCGCGCCGCGCCGTGGCGGCGATGCGCAAGCTCAATCTCGATCCCAAGTCGATGACCCGCGAGACGCAGCAGGCGATGGGCGGCCCGTTCGAGGCGCTTATGGGCGGCGGCCACAATATCGACCCGCGGTTCGAGCGGCTCGGCCTCAGCCTTGCGCGCATGACGGTGCTCGAACGCGCGCTTGACGGCATTCCGCAGGTGGTTCCCGCTTCGGTGGAGAACATCACCTCCGGCTTCGGCTACCGCCGCGATCCCTTTAACGGCAGCGGGGCGATGCACGCCGGCATCGACTTCAAGGGCCCGATGGGCTCGCCCGTCTTCGCCGCCGCCGATGGCCGCGTGACCTTCGTCGGACGCAAGGCTGGCTACGGCAATGTGGTCGAGATCACCCACGGCAACGGAATGTTGACGCGTTACGCGCACCTTTCGCGCTTCGATGTGAAGGTGGGCCAGCAGGTCGCCGCCGGGGCGACCATCGCCGGGCTCGGCTCGACCGGGCGCTCGACCGGCCCGCACCTGCACTTCGAAGTCCGTATCAATGACCGCGCGGTCAACCCGCGCCCGTTTCTGGAGGCTGCCCCCGATGTTCTCAAGGAAGTCCGCGCAGCCGGAACCGGTTCCCCAGCCCGCCGCGTCGCCGCGGCCCGCTAACAGGAGCAGCATGATGGCCTCTGGCTCGACCTTCTCGGTGATCGGCGCGGATGTGACCATCACCGGCAACCTCGGCGCCTCGGCCGATCTGCATATCGACGGCACGGTTCTCGGCGACATCACCTGCGCAAGCCTGGTGCAGGGCGAGAAGAGCAGCATCAGCGGCGCCGTGGTGGCGGAAACCGCACGGCTCGCCGGCAAGGTGACCGGCTCGATCACCGCGCGCGAGCTGGTGATCCTCAAGACCGCCCGGATTGAGGGCGATGTCCACTATGACGCGCTGACCATCGAGCAGGGTGCCGAGGTCGACGGGCGGTTCGCGCCGAACGGCCGCGCTGCGGCGACGGCGGCTCCGGCGGCGGGCAAGCCCGTGCTGGCAACGGACGCCGAAGCGGCGGAATAGCTCTTCCCGCGAGCGGGAGGGAGGTCAGAGCACTTCGGCCCGCAGCGTCTTCCTGTCGAGCTTGCCGATCATCGTCTTGGGCAGGCTTTCGCGCACCACCACCATGTCGACCCGCTCGTGCTTGCCGATCTTGGCGTTGAGCCAGGTCGCCAGCTCCTCGCCGGTCGCGGTGGCGCCTTCGTTCAGGGTGACATAGGCGCGCGGTACCTCGCCGCGATATTCCTCGGGAACGCCGATCACCAGCGCTTCCTTCACTGCGGGATGTTCGAGAATTACGTCCTCGACCACGCTCGGAAACACCTTGAACCCGCCCACTGCGATCATGTCCTTGATGCGGTCGACGATCTCGAGGAAGCCCTCCGCGTCGATCCGCGCAACATCGCCGGTCCGCAGGTAACGCTTGCCATCGCGCTCGACGAAGCTGTCGGCATCGGTCTCGGGCCGGTTCCAGTAGCCGCGCATCACCTGCGGCCCGTGGACGGCAAGCTCCCCCGGCTCGCCTTCGGGGGCGAGCTTTGCGGGGTCTTCCTTGTCGAGCAGTACCACCTCGGTTCCCGGCACCAGCTGGCCGATCGTCCCGCGCTTGCGGGTGCCGTCATAGGGATTGGCCGAGACCACGCCCGAGCTTTCGGTCAGGCCATAACCCTCGACCAGCCGGACGCCGGTGGTTTCCTCGAAGCGCACATGCACCGGCCCGGGCATCGGCGCGCCGCCCGAGATGCAGACCTTGAGCGTGGAGAGATCGGTCTTCGCCAGATCGGGGTGATCGAGGATCGCCTGGAACATCGTCGGCACGCCGGGGAAGCCGGTGCAGCGGTAGCGCTGGATGGTTGCGAGCACCTGCTTGGTCTCGAACCGCGGCACCATCGCGATTGAGCCGCCGGTCACCATCGCGTGATTGAGCAGCGCGGTGTTGGCGAAGACGTGGAAGAACGGCAGCGCGCCCATGAACACTTCGCTGCTGGCATTGCCGATGGGGTTCAATGCGGCGACCTGCTGCGCGTTCACCGAGAGCTGGTCATGCCCGAGCATCGCGCCCTTGGGCCGCCCGGTGGTGCCGCCGGTATATTGCAGCAGCGCGAGATCGTCGGGGGTGACGTTGGGCAAGGGATAGACCCGGCCCTCCAGCCACAAGGTGTAGGCCCAATCACCCTGCATGTCATTCCAGCTGCGGATAGCTGAGCCCTCAGGCCCATAGGCCACGTCCGCGATCTGGCTGCGCTTCAGCAGCTTGAGCGCGAGGCCCTTGTACCACGGCAGCTGGTCCGCAAGACTGCCCACCACCAACGTTTCCAGCGCTGATCCGTCGAGCACCTTCTTGGCGGTCTTGTATAGTTCGGGCACATCGACCGTCACCAGCACCCGCGTGCCGGAATCGCCGACCTGCCAGCTCAGCTCCTCGACTGAATAGAGCGGCGAGAAGTTCACGACCACCGCGCCCGCCATCATCGCGCCGTAGTAAGCGGCGGCGTAGATCGGCACATTGGGGAGGAACAGGCCGACGCGGTCGCCCTTGACGATGCCCATCTCGACCAGCCCGAGCGCGAAGGCGTTCGCAGCCTCGTAGATGTGCTTGTAGCTGTATGTCCGCCCGAGGAAGTGCAAGAACGGTGCGTTCGGATTCTGGCGCAGGGTGCGTTCGAACAGCGCCGGGAGGCTCGGGGGCGCGAAGGTCGTGTCGAGCGGGACGGGATGGTGATAGGCGACAGGCGCGACACTACTGACAGTCATGTCAATAATAGTGTCCGACAATCTCCCGCCGCACAAGCGAAACTGCGGAGGAATTGCGTCCGTTTCATCCCCCGCCCCGGGCCTGACCCGGGGCCGGGTTTAACGCGAGTGGGGGCAGGACGACTTCGGCCCGCCATAGGACGGGCCGCGAGCGCACGCGCGCGAGCCGTAGGCGATCAGGCCCGCAGGGCCTGAAGCTCGCCGAGGAGTGCCCGCGGAGGCGGGCACACACACACAAAGGTCAGATAAACCCGCTCTCGGGGTCGATCTTCTGCTCTTCGGCCTCGGCGGCGCGGCGGGCGGCGAGCCATTCTGCGGCCTCGGCCTCCTGCGCGGCTTGGGCAGCGGCCTTGTGGGTCGCATCACGCTCGGCGCGCAGTTCGGCGATCAGGTTTTCGCGATCATTGCGCTCGGGCTTGGGCGCGGCGTCGGCGTCCTCGGTGATCCCGGCGCGCTTGGCGGCCTTGGCGACCATCGCGTCCAGTTCACGCTGCGAACACAGGCCGAGCGTCACCGGATCCTTGGGCTGGATGTTGGCGATGTTCCAGTGCGTGCGGTCGCGCAGCGCGCCGATGGTGTTGCGGGTGGTGCCGATCAGCTTGGAGATCTGCGCGTCCGACACCTCGGGGTGGTTGCGCAGGATCCAGGCGATGCCGTCGGGCTTGTCCTGGCGCTTCGACACAGGGGTATAGCGCGGGCCCTTGGTGCGGGTCACTTCGACCGGCGCCTTGTGCATCTTGAGCGAATAGGCCGAGTCGTTCTGCCCGAGCTCGATCTCGCCCTGCGTCAGCTCGCCCGAGTGGACGGGGTCGCGCCCGGTGTACTTGCTGCCGGCCAGATCGTCGGCCATCGCCTGCACTTCGAGGATGTGGAGGCCGCAAAACTCGGCGATCTGCTCGAAGGAGAGCGCGGTGTTGTCCACCAGCCAGGTCGCGGTGGCATGCGGCATCAGCGGCTTGGGCTGATCCTTGGTCGCCATGGGGAAATCTCCGTTGAAAATAGAAGGGCCGCCCCTTTCGGAGCGGCCGCAATGCCGCAGCAGATAAGCGAAATGCCGCGAAACGGCAAGAAATGGATTCAGAATACGTCCGGAGTTTGCAGGCTGACCGCCTCGTCCTCTTCCAGCGCTACCAGACCCGTGAGGAACTGGCGGGTTGCCGCGTCCCACGAGAACGACGCGCCATAGGCCGCGCATGCCGCGCGGTCGCAGTAGCGCGCCGCGTCGATCGCGCGGGTCAGGTCCTCGTGCATCGCGCCGACCTCGTCGGTGACGATGTCGAGCGGGCCGGGCACCGGGAAGGCGGCGACCGGCGTGCCGCAGGCGAGCGCCTCGATCATGACGAGGCCGAAGGTGTCGGTGCGGCTCGGGAAGACGAAGACATGCGCTCCGGCATAGCAGCCGGCGAGCTCGGTCCCCGTCCGCTTGCCGAGGAACAGCGCATTCGGGAACTTCGCCGCAAGGCTTGCGCGGGCCGGGCCGTCGCCGACCACCACCTTGGTGCCGGGATAGGAGCAGGCAAGGAAGGCCTCGATGTTCTTCTCCACCGCGATGCGGCCGACATAAAGCAGGATCGGGCCCTCAAGGCCGGCATATTCGGGCGGCGGCGGCGCATCGGGCGAGAAGCAGGTGAGGTCTACCCCCCGGCTCCAATGGGTGAGCTGGGTCAGGCCCTGCTCGCGCAATTGCGCACGGATCGTCTCGGTCGCGACCATGATCCGCTGCGCCGGGCGGTGGAACCAGCGGATATAGGGCCAGAAGGCGCTCGCGGGCAGGCCGGTGCGGCGCGCGAGGTAATCGGGGAACTGGGTGTGGTAGGCGGTGGTGAAAGGCACCTTGCGCCGCAGACAGTAACGCCGCGCGGCGAAGCCCAGCGGGCCCTCGGTGGCGATATGCACCGCCTCGGGCTTGATCTTGGCGAGCTGCCGCCCGACCGCGCCCGGGGCGGTCAGCGCGAGGCGAATCTCGGGATAGGTCGGCGCAGGGATCGAGGGGTAGCCCTCGGGGCTGATCACGGTGACCTCGTGCCCCCAGCCGCGCAGCACTTCGCAGGTGGTCGAGAGCGTGCGCACCACCCCGTTGGTCTGGGGGTGCCAAGCATCGGTGACGATCGCGATCGACGCAGGCACGGGCCCCGAGGGCGCGATCGCAGCCGGGGCGGGAGAGGCGCTGTCGGTCGGGATCGTCGTCAGCCGGTTCACGCCGCCTCGCGCGCCGGATCCGTCGCGGGCGCTCCGGCGTCGGCCGGTGCTGCCTCACCTTCGACGCGGCGCTTCATCTCTTCGGGCCAGTGGAGGATTTCCATGCGTCCGTCGTGATGCTCGACCAAGGCGTTGCAGCCTTCGACCCAGTCGCCGTCGTTCCAGTATTCGACCGGCTTGCCATTGTGCTCGAACATGCGGAATTCGGCGGTGTGGATGTGCCCGCAGACCACCCCGTCCACGCCGCGCTCGCCAGCGGCGCGGGCGACGACTTCCTCGTACTTGCCGATGAACTCGACCGCGTTCTTGACCTTGTGCTTGGCAGCCTTGCTGAGCGACCAGTAGGGCTTGCCCATCCAGCGCCGCACGGTGTTCACTGCCACGTTGCACTTCATCATCATATGATAGGCATGATCGCCCACGAAAGCGAGCCAGCGGTGCGAGAGCATCACCGCGTCGAACTCGTCACCGTGGAGCACCATCAGACGGCGGCCGTCGGCGGTGTCGTGGAAGGCCGCACGGCGGATCTCGATCCCGCCGAAATTGAGGCCGGTGAACTGGCGGAACATCTCGTCATGGTTGCCCGGGATGTAGACCACCCGGGTGCCGCGCCGGGCGCGCTTCATGATGCGCCACACGATGTCGTTGTGCGCCGAGGGCCAGTAGAACTTCTTCTTGAGCCGCCAGCCATCGATGATGTCGCCGACGAGATACATGGTCTCGCTGTCGACATTGTCGAGGAAGTCTATCAGCAGCTCGGCATTGCAGCCCTTGGTGCCGAGGTGGACGTCGCTGATCCATACCGTGCGGTAGGAGCGGCGGGCGTTGCCCTCAGGCTCGGGGATGCGCGGCGTTGCCGACGGGAAGCTGGCAATGTTGTCGCTGATCAGGTCGGAGAGGTCGGCACTGGTCATGAGTAACCCTTGAGTGTCATGGCTCGTCCGACCCCCATGACAGCCAATTGTTACAGCCGACTCACAGGCAAATGACGGTTTCGCGTCATTTTGCGAAAGGTGAACGAGTCAATCGTGACTCATGCAGGGCAATGTTTGACTGGAAAATGACTGCCGCGCGACAATTCAAGTGGTCGCGCAGCTGTCCCGTCGCTGTCCGCCGCCGCCGGGCGGGTCAGTCCATCGGGACAAAGCCGGGGAGCGCCTCGACCCGTGCGATCCACGCCTGCACGTGGGCGTAATCACCGAGGCCGAAGCCGCCCTCTTCGGCGACGTGGGTGTAAGGGAACAGAGCAATGTCGGCGAGCGTCGGGGCGTCGCCGCAGAAGAAGGCGTGGGTCGCAAGGTGCCGGTTCATCAGCTCCAGCGCCGCGCAGCCCGCCATGCGCTTGGCCATGATCTGCGCGCGCTGCTCGGCCGAGAGGTTCGCCTCGCCCACGAAGCGCAGCCAGAACCGGAGCGTCGCGACATTGGGTTCATGGTTGTATTGCTCGAAGAACATCCAGCGCAGGCAGTCGGCCTCGCCGAAACGGTCCGCCGGGATCAGCGCGCTGCCATGAGCGATATACCAGCAGGCGGCGTTGCTTTCTGGCAAGAAGCGCGCGTCTGCGCCCTCCCCGATCTGGAGCACCGGAATGCGGCCATTGGCGTTGACCGCCCTGAGGAACTCGGGCGTGCGGGTCTCGCCCTTCATGATGTCGTAGCCGCGCAGCGCCAGCGGCAGGCCGAGCAGCGCCGCGGTCAACCGGATCTTGTAGCAATTCCCGCTACGCGGATCTTCGTGGAGGGTGAGCGCCTCAGCCATTGCCGCCTTCCTTGGCGACCTCGAGCACGATCTTGCCGATATGCTCGCCCGCTTCCATCCGCGCGTGGGCGGCGGCGGCTTCGGCGAGGGGGAAGCTCATGTCCATCACCGGCGCGATCTCGCCCTCGGCGAACAGCGGCCAGGCATTGTCGGTGATCTCGTCGGCGAGCGCGGATTTGAACGCGTCAGAGCGCGGGCGCAGGGTCGATCCGGTCAGCGTCAGCCGGCGCATCATCACCTGCGCCATATTGATTTCGGCCCGCGTGCCGCCCAGCACCGCGATGGTGACGTGGCGGCCATCCTCGGCGAGGCACTTGAGGTTCTTGGCGACATAATCGCCCGAGACCATGTCGAGCACGATGTCGACGCCCTTGCTTGCCGTGTGCGCCATCACCGCGTCGACGAAATCAGTCTCGCGGTAGTTGATCGCAAGGTCCGCACCGATTCGGGTCGCGGCCGCGCATTTGGCCGCATCGCCGCAGGTCACGATCACCTCCATGTCGAAGGCCTTGGCAAGGCTGATCGCCATGGTGCCGATTCCAGAGGTGCCGCCATGGACCAGCACGCGCTCGCCATCGCGGGCGAGGCCGCGTTCGAACAGGTTGTGCCACACGGTGAACAGGGTCTCAGGGATCGCAGCGGCCTCGGACAGCAACATCCCCGAGGGCACCGGCAGGCAGTGCTGCCAATGCGCGGCGCAATGTTCGGCATAGCCGCCGCCCGGCGTAAGTGCCGCGACATGCTGGCCGATCATCTCGCGCGGGACTTCGGTGCCGACCGCAACGATCTCGCCCGAAACCTCGAGCCCCAGCAAGGGCGAGGCGCCCGGCGGGGCGGGGTAGAGCCCGGCGCGCTGGAGGCAATCGGGGCGGTTGACCCCGGCATAGGCGACGCGGATCAGCACGTCGTCGGGCCGCAGCCGCGGGACCGGCGACGTCTGGATGCACAGCACCTCGGGCCCGCCGGGCGCGTCGAACCCAATCGATTGCATGGTCTCCGGTAGACCCAGACCGCCACTCACCCCCATTACTGTCGTCCCCGCACCCGCAAATTAACCATAGTTCACCTCGCGAATAAC
The DNA here is from genome assembly GCA_945878845.1 of Erythrobacter sanguineus. Taxonomy (GTDB): domain Bacteria; phylum Pseudomonadota; class Alphaproteobacteria; order Sphingomonadales; family Sphingomonadaceae; genus Erythrobacter; species Erythrobacter sanguineus_A. The sequence continues at coordinate 52,061 of CAMCUB010000007.1, forward strand.
CGTCTCGCCGATTGACAGCAAGCCGCTTGGGGCGGATGCTGCGAGGCAATGGAAGAACCCGATCGCCCCCGGCCTGTCGGAGACGCCGCCTCGAGCCTCGCTGCCGAGGACCTTGCCCCCTACTCGCAAGCCGAACTGGACGAACGCATCGCCCTGCTCGAGGCTGAAATTGCCCGCGTTTCCGCACATCGCGCCAAGGCCGCCGCCCACCGCGCCGCTGCCGACGCGCTGTTCGGGAGAGACGGTGGATGATTTTCCCGTCCTGCCCCGTTCTTATCCTGCCACGGGATTCGCAATTCCTGCACCCCGACCCATATAGTCGAAATCTGGCCTCTCCCGCCCCCTCGCCATGGGCATCCACCCGCTGAAAAGGCCTCTCCCATGCCCAGCTTCGCCCAGAACCTCGAACGCACGCTGCACAACGCGCTCGGCAATGCTTCGGAACGGCGGCACGAATATGCCACGCTCGAACACCTGCTCCTGGCGCTGATCGATGATGAGGACGCCGCCGCCGTGATGGCCGCCTGCGGGGTCGACCTGGCCGAGCTTGGCGAGGTGGTGAAGCAGTATCTCGATCAGGAATACCAGAGCCTCAAGACCGAGGACGGCGCCGATCCGCAGCCCACTGCCGGCTTCCAGCGGGTGATCCAGCGCGCGATCCTGCATGTCCAGTCCTCCGGCAAGGACACCGTCACCGGCGCCAACGTGCTGGTCGCGCTGTTCTCCGAGCGCGATTCCTATGCGGTCTATTTCCTCCAGCAGCAGGATATGAGCCGGCTGGATGCGGTGAGCTATATCAGCCACGGCATCGGCAAGGGCGGGCGCCAGATCGAGCCCAAGAGCCCGCAGGGCACCGACAAGGCCGAGGAATCGACGCAGCAAAGCAAGGAGAGCGGCGGCAACAAGAAGGAAACCGCGCTCGACCAGTTCACCGTCAACCTCAACGCCAAGGCCGAAGCCGGCAAGATCGACCCGCTGATCGGCCGCGGGCCGGAGGTTGACCGGACGATCCAGATCCTGTGCCGCCGGTCGAAGAACAACCCGCTCTATGTCGGCGATCCCGGCGTCGGCAAGACCGCGATTGCCGAAGGTCTGGCGCGCAAGATCGTCGAGGGCGATGTGCCCGAGGTACTGGCCGAGGCGGTGATCTATTCGCTCGACATGGGCGCGCTGCTCGCGGGCACGCGCTATCGCGGCGACTTCGAAGAGCGGCTCAAGCAGGTCGTCAACGAGCTTGAGGCCATGCCGCACGCGGTGCTGTTCATCGACGAGATCCACACCGTGATCGGCGCGGGCGCAACCAGCGGCGGGGCGATGGACGCCTCGAACCTGTTGAAGCCCGCCCTGTCGAGCGGCGCGATCCGCTGCATCGGTTCGACCACCTACAAGGAATTCCGCAACCACTTCGAAAAGGACCGCGCCCTGCTGCGCCGGTTCCAGAAGATCGACGTGAACGAGCCGACCATCGAGGACACGATCAAGATCCTCAAGGGTCTGCGCACCGCCTTCGAGGATCACCACAAGGTCAAGTACACGCCCGATGCGATCAAGACCGCGGTGGAACTCTCGGCGCGCTACATCAATGACCGCAAGCTGCCCGACAAGGCGATCGACGTGATCGACGAAGTCGGCGCGATGCAGATGCTGGTGCCGCCAAGCCGCCGCAAGAAGACCATCACCGCGCGCGAAATCGAAATGGTGATCGCGACGATGGCGCGCATTCCTCCGAAGTCGGTCAGCAAGGACGACAAGAAGGCGCTCGAGAACCTTGAGCGCGATCTCAAGCACGTGGTGTTTGGGCAGGACGATGCGATTGTCCGGCTTGCGACCGCGATGAAGCTCAGCCGCGCAGGCTTGCGCGATCCGGACAAGCCGATTGGCTCGTTCCTGTTCAGCGGCCCCACCGGCGTCGGCAAGACCGAAGTCGCGCGCCAGCTTGCCACGATCATGGGAATCGAGCTCAAGCGCTTCGACATGTCCGAATATATGGAGCGCCACAGCGTCTCCCGCCTGATCGGCGCGCCTCCGGGCTATGTCGGCTATGATCAGGGCGGCCTCCTCACCGATGCCGTCGACCAGAACCCGCATTGCGTGCTGCTGCTCGACGAGATCGAGAAGGCCCACCCCGACCTGTTCAACATCCTGTTGCAGGTGATGGATAACGGGCGCCTGACCGATCACCACGGCAAGACGGTCGATTTCCGCAATGTGGTCCTGATCATGACCACCAATGCGGGCGCGGCCGACATGGCGCGGCAGGGCATCGGCTTCGGTGACGTGTCGAAGGAAGACGCGGGCGACGAGGCGGTGAAGAAGATGTTCACCCCCGAATTCCGCAACCGTCTCGATGCGATCGTGCCCTTCGCCTATCTCGGCAAGAGCATCGTTGCCCGCGTGGTCGACAAGTTCATCCTCCAGCTGGAACTCCAGCTGGCCGAACAGAACGTCCACATCCAGTTCGACACCGACGCGCGTGCGTGGCTGGCGGACAAGGGCTATGACAAGCTCTACGGCGCCCGTCCGATGAGCCGCCTGATCCAGGAAAAGATCAAGCAGCCGCTCGCCGAGGAACTGCTGTTCGGCAAGCTGGCCGAGGGCGGCGAGGTGCATGTCAGCATCAAGGACAACAAGCCGAGCTTCGAGATGACCCCGGCCCCGCCCAAGGTGAAGCCGGCCAAGAAGGTCTCGATGAAGAAGAAGGGCGCGCCGGCAAAGAAGCCCGCGACCGAATCCGACGAGGGCTGATGCGCTTCGGATTGACGACACTGGCGGCGGCGGGGGTGCTGATGGGCACCTCCGCCGTCGCTGCGCAGGATGACAAGGGCCTCGCCGCCGCCTCAGCCGAGCGGCTCGCCAAATCCGGCAGTTGGCGCATGAGCGCCACCGCGAAGGGCCCGGACGGCAAGCCCGAATGCACCGAAATCTGGCACTTCAAACCCGATGGAACCGGCTTGGTCGAGAGCGGCGACGAGCGGATCGAAAACACATGGCGCACCGAGCGGAAGGAGGGCGACACCTGGCTCTATACCCGCTCGATGGCGTCCAATGGCGCTCCCGATTGTCTGGGCAAGCGCCGGGATCCCGCCAGCTTCCCTCGCAATCTGAGCGGGGTGCTGCTGATCTTCTTCAACAGTGGCGACGCGATCCTGTGCCAGCCGACCTACAGCCGGAACGCCGACGGCAGCCTCACCCCCACGAATATGTTCAGCGAGGAAAACTGCTGGGGTCGGCTCGCTCCTTTGTCGGGCGATTGATCGCCGGAACACCGGCACCTGTTCGGGGGTTCATGCAGGCATGACCGCCCCGCCCTTCTCCTGGATCCGGCCCGAGCCGTGGGGCATCCATATCCTCCCCGCCGACGCCTGGGTCGATCCCTCGCGCGCCGTGCCTCGGGCGCTGGTGACACATGGCCATGCTGACCATGCGCGCGGCGGGCACGGGGTCACTATCGCCACGCCCGCGACGCTCGCCATCATGGAGCTGCGCTACCAGACGCGCGAGGGCGCCTCTCCGGTGGAATATGGCGAGACGGTGAGCATCGGCGGCGGCGTGACGGCGACCTACCTTCCGGCCGGCCACGTCCTCGGCAGCGCACAAATCCTGCTCGAGCACGCAGGCGAGCGGGTGATCATCACCGGCGACTACAAGCGCGCCCCCGATCCGACCTGCGCGCCCTTCGCCGTCACCCCCTGCGACATCTTCATCACCGAGGCGACCTTCGGCCTGCCGGTCTTCACGCACCCACCGATCACCGAGGAAATCGGGAAGCTGCTCGATGCGCGCGCGGAAAACCCGGAAAGCTGCATCCTCGTCGGCGCATATGCGCTGGGCAAGGCGCAGCGGGTGATCGCGGAGCTGCGCGCCGCCGGACATCACGAGACGATCTGGCTCCACGGCGCGATGGAGGCAATGTGTCGGTTGTATGAGGAACACGGCGTTGTGCTGGGCGATCTGCGGCTCGTCAGCGATGCGACCAAGGATCAGATGCGCGGGAGCATCGTGATGGCCCCGCCCTCGGCGCTCAATGATCGCTGGAGCCGCCGCCTGCCCGAACCCGTCACCGCGATGGCGTCAGGCTGGATGCGCGTCCGCCAGCGCGCCCGCCAGCGCGGGGTCGAGCTACCGCTGGTCATCTCCGACCATGCCGACTGGAACGAACTCACCCGCACGATTGCGCAAGTGAACCCCGCCGAGACGTGGATCACCCACGGCCGCGAGGAAGCGCTGCTGCGCTGGTGCGAGCTGAACCAGCGCCGCGCCCGTGCGCTGGCGCTGGTGGGCTACGAGGACGAGGATGATTGAGGCGAGAGCAACGCCCCCCCTCCTCTTGAGAGGAGGGGCGCGAGACTTGCGAGCTTGCTCGCTAGTCGCAGCGGGGTGGTGCCTTGCGGCACGCGCGGCCCTTCGGCCCGCGCCACCACCCCCTACCCCCTCCTCTGAAGAGGAGGGGGAGTTCGCATCACTTGATCGCGGCCAGCTCGGCAGCGATCTTGGCCAGCATTTCTTCGGTGATCAGGCCTTGCGAGAAGGGCTGCAGGGCCTTGAGGCTGAGGCCCTTGAACTGCTCGTAAGCGGGGTGCTGCGACAGGTCCTGCCCGGCGAAGTTCGCGGCCAGCACGGCCTTGGCGCGCTCGTCGGCCATCAGGGTTTCGATCGGGGTTTCGATGGTGAAGGCCGCTGCGGTGGTGGCGGTGGTCGCCATTTCATCGGCAAAAGCGGGGGCGGCGATGGCGGTCACGGCAAGAGCGACGGCGGCAAGAGGCGCAAACTTCATGGAGCGGTTTCCTTGTTGGGCAAAGGGCTGGAATCTGGGCTGACGGTGATGTCAGCATCGCGCTCTAGCGAATTTATGTGGCCGCGCAATGAACGGGTGGGCGGCCGCTGATGGAGGAATTCGCCGCCCTGCTCGATGCGCTGGTCTACACCACCAGCCGCAACCGCAAGCTCGCGCTGATCGCGGCCTACTTGCGCGCCGCGCCCGACCCCGACCGCGGCTGGGCGCTTGCCGCGCTGACCGACGGGGTGGATTTCCCGGCGGTGAAGTCCTCGACGATCCGCAATCTGATGATGGAGCGGGTCGATCCGGTGCTGTGGGCGCTGAGCCGCGATTTCGTGGGCGATACGGCGGAGACTGCGAGCCTGCTGTGGCCCGAGCCCGAAGATGGTGCGCCGTTGCCCGACCTGTCGCTGGCCGAGGTGGTCGAGCGCCTCTCATCCCTCACCCGCGCCACCGCCCCGAAAGAACTTCCCGCGCTGTTCGACCGGCTCGACGCCAAGGGCCGCTATGCGCTGATCAAGCTCGCCACCGGGGGGATGCGGGTGGGGGTATCGGCGCGGCTCGCCAAGACCGCCTTTGCGCAGGCCTTCGAAGTCGCGGTCGAGGAGGTCGAGGAATATTGGCACGCCCTCAGCCCGCCCTACACTGAACTGTTCGCCTGGGGCGCGGGCGGCGGCCCCATGCCAGACCTCGCCCACACCCCGCGCTTCCGGCCCTTCATGCTCGCCCACCCGTTCGAGGACGGGGTGGTCGACCTCGCCGACTACGCCGCCGAGTGGAAATGGGACGGGATCCGGGTGCAGCTGGTCCGCGCGGGCGGCGAGACGCGGGTCTATTCGCGCTCGGGCGACGATATTTCCGCAACTTTTCCGGAGCTGCTCGACATTCTGCCGATCGATGCGGTGCTCGATGGCGAGCTGCTGGTGCGCGGCTCGGCGCAGGGCGGCGAGGCCGGGGGTGCGGCGAGTTTCAATGCGCTCCAGCAGCGGCTCGGGCGAAAGACCGTCTCCAAGGTGATGCTGCGCGATTACCCCGCTTTCGTGCGGCTCTATGATGTGCTGTTGCTGGAGGGCCGCGACTGGCGCGAGGCCCCGTGGAAGTCGCGCCGCGCGACTCTCGAAGCCCTGATGCCGCGCCTGCCGGAGAGCCACTTCGACCTCTCGCAGCTGGTCGAGGCCCCGGACTTCGCCGCCCTCGCCGCCATCCGCGACACCGCGCGCGACGAGGCGATCGAGGGCCTGATGCTCAAGCACCGCGAGAGCCCCTACGTCGCGGGGCGCAAGGTCGCCCTGTGGTACAAGTGGAAGCGCGATCCGCTGCTGATCGATTGCGTGGTGATGTACGCCCAGCGCGGCAGCGGCAAGCGCTCCAGTTTCCATTCGGACTACACCTTCGGCTGCTGGGACGGTGATCCCGATGCCGGGGCGGAGCTGCTCCCGGTCGGCAAGGCCTATTCGGGCTTCACCGACGCGGAGCTGAAGAGGCTCGACGCCTTCGTGCGCCAGAACACGTTGAACAAGTTCGGACCTGTCCGCGAGGTGAAGCGCGCGCTGGTGTTCGAGGTGGCGTTCGATTCGGTCCACACCTCCAAGCGCCACAAGTCTGGCCTCGCCATGCGCTTCCCCCGCATCCACCGCATCCGCTGGGACAAGCCCGCTCACGAGGCGGATCGGATTGAGGGGTTGCGGGCGCTGATCAAGGATTAGTCCCACGCCCCTCGTCATTGCGAGCGAAGCGAAGCAACCCATGGATTGCCGCGCGGCTGCGCCGCTCGCAATGACGAGGGAGGGTTCGCCAAGCCTTGACGCTTGCCCCCACATGCCGCAAATAAGTTGCAAATCGCAACCGGAGAGAGAAGCCATGTCCTACGCCACCGCCGCCCTTGCCACCTATGCCAACATGCTCGGCACGCTCGACACCCTCGTCGCCAGGGCCGAGGGCCACGCGAAGGGCGAGGCGCTGCTCGCGTCGCGGCTGGCCGAGGACATGTTCCCGCTCGCCACGCAGCTGCGGTTCGTGTGCAACATGCCGGGCGAGACCCTCGCGCGGATGACGGGGCTGGACTTCGTCTCGAGCGACACCGATCCTGCAACCCTCGCCGAAGCGCGCGAACGGATCGCGGCCGCCAAAGCGCTGATCGCGGCGAGCGATCCCGCCACCTGGCCTGCCAGCGACGCAGCGGTCGACTTCACTCTCCCCAACGGCATGAGCTTCGCGATGCAGGCGCACGAATATTGCCGCGACTGGGCGATCCCGCAGCTCTATTTCCACATGACCGCCGCCTATGCGATCCTGCGGATGGAGGGGCTTCCCATCGGCAAAGCGGAATTTGTCGGATACATGTTCAAGTACATCAAACAGCCCGCCGCCTGAGGACACCGCCCGACAATGCACCGCTACGACCCCGCGCGCCAACGCCTCGCGCTCGGCCTTGCCGGGCTGGCGGGGCTGGTGGATGCGACCGGGTTCGTGGTGGCAGGGGGCTATTTCACCTCCTTCATGTCGGGCAACACGACGCGGATGGGTGTGGAGCTGGTCCATTCCCCCGCTCTCGCGCTTGCCCCGCTGGCGCTGATCGGTGCGTTTCTGACTGGAGTGACCGGCGGCGCGATGGTCGGGCGGCGCTTTGCGGGACGGCACAAGCGGGTGCTGCTCGGATTGGTCGCGCTGCTGCTGTCGGCGGGAGCGGGATTGCTGGCGGCGGGGCTGCCGGTGCCCTTCCTCGGGCTTTCGGCCATGGCGATGGGCCTCGCCAATAATGTCTTCGTCCGCGATGGCGAGGTGACGGTCGGCGTCACCTACATGACCGGCGCGCTGGTGCGCTTCGGGCAGGGGATCGCGGCGAGGCTGGCGGGCGCGCCGCTCGAATCGACCCGAGGTTACGGGTTGTTGTGGAGCGCGCTTGCACTGGGCGCGGCCACCGGCGGCGCGCTGTGCCTGATCGCGCCGCTGTGGGCCGCGGGGCTGGCCGCGCTCGCCGCACTGGCGCTGTGGGGCTTTGCCTTCGCGGTCGAGCGCTAGAGCTCCACCACCAAAATCTTTTCCCGAGAAGTCGCGCCGCGCAACAAGCTCACCCGCGAGGGCGCTAGCCTGAGCGCCCGCGCCACCACAGCAAGCACCGCCGCATTGGCCGCACCCTTGTCGGCAGGTGCGCGCACCTTCACCAGCACCGCATCGGGGGTGAGCGTCACGCTTTCCTCGCGCGCGCCCGCCGTCACCCTGACCGCGAGCCGCCCGTCAGCGCCAATCCGCCCGCGCAACGCATCCGCATCCGGCAAGAGCGCCGGAGGCCACGCCATTACTTGAGCGCCGCCGCCACCGCTTCGGCGTGGTGCTTGGCGTTCTCGGCATAATGCGCCGTCCCGATCCGCATCCCCATGATCGCAGCGTCGTCGAGATCGCGCATCTTGCGCGCCGGACGCCCGCCCCACAACTCGCGCGGCTCCATCACCTTGCCCTCGGTAAGCATCGCACCCGCCGCGAGCATCGCGTCGCTGCCGATTACCGCCTTGTTCATCACAATCGCCCCCAACCCCACGAAACCGCGGTCGTGGATGATGCAGCCATGAACCATCGCCATGTGGCCGATCAGCACATCATCGCCGATGATCAGCGGCGAGCCCTCGGGATCGCCCGGGCGCGGCGGGTCGCAGTGGAGCACGCTCCCGTCCTGCACATTGGTTCGCGCCCCGATGCGGATCGAGAACACGTCGGCGCGCAGCACGCAATTGTACCAGATCGAGGAGCCCTCGCCGATCTCGACATCGCCGATGATCATGCAGCCGGGGGCGATGAAGGCGGTTTCGTGGATGCGCGGCGTCTTGCCGTGGATCGGGATGATGTTGACGCCGGGACGTGCGGGCGTTTCGGGCATTGCGGTTCCCCTCAGTGGAAATTCTTCCAGATCAGATGCGGCAGGATCGAGGCATAGTCGTCACGCCACACCTCGGCCGCGGGCGGTGCGAGCGGGCGCCACTTGCCGTCGGCGGTCAGTGCCTTCAATTGCGCCGGATCGCGCGACATGGCCACCCAGGTCGATCCGGTCAGGCCCTGACCCGAGGGGTTGTCGATCCGCACCGCCGAGGCCAGCTTGCCCTCCTTCGCCAGCGCCGCCAGCACCGGCTCCAATCGGATGAAGCGGTTGGAGATATGCATCAGCAGCAGGCCATTGGGCGCCAGCGTGCGGAAATAGCCCTCCTGCGCCTCCTTGGTCATCAGGTGGAGCGGGATCGCATCGGAGGAGAAGGCGTCGACCACCAGAATGTGGAAGCTCCCCGCCGGCAGTTTCTCGAGCTGCAAACGCGCGTCGCCGATGATCGTCGGCGCTTCCGGAGCGCAGGATTGCATGAAGGTGAACTGCCCGCGGGTCGAATAGGCGAGCACCGCCGGGTCGATCTCGAAGAAGGTCCAGGTCTGGCCCGGCTGCTTGTAGCAGGCGAGCGTGCCGACGCCGAGGCCGACCACCCCGACGCGGGCCTTGTCGCCGAACATCGCCGGAGCCTTGGTCAGCGCCAGACCCACCCCGGCCTCGCGCCCGTAATAGGTGGTCGGCTCGAGAATGCCGTCCTCGAGGCGCTGCACCCCGTGGAGCGTGGTGCCGTGGATCAGCTGCCTGAGGCCGTCGGTCCCGTCACGCACGGTGTAGATCCCGAAATAGCTCCGGCTGCGCAGGCCCGCAAAACTGGTCTGCGCCTGCACCATCGCGCCCAATGCCGCGATCAGCGCGGCACAGGCGGCGACGAAGGCCCAGCGCCGCGCGGCGAGCAGCACCGCGGCGACGATCAGCGCGGCGAAAATCGCCACGTCGATGATGCCCCATTCGTCGCTCAGCATCGACCGATCGAACAGCCGCAGCGCGCCGATGAACAGCGCGAACAGCAGCGCGATGATGCCGAGCCGCGCGCCCTGCTCGCTCGGGAACAGCTTGGCGAGGAAGCCCGACCACGTGCCCAGCGGCAACAGCGCGGCCGCCGCAAGGATCAGCAGCGGGTGCTCCCAGGTCCAGTCGAACACCAGCGGCGCAATCAGCGCGGTGAACAGCCCGCCGAGCACGCCGCCCGCCGACATCACCAGATAGAACTGGGTGAGGCGCGCAGGCTCGGGCCGGTCCTCGTACAGCCGCGCGTGGAGCGCGACCGCAACCACGAACAGCAGCGTCAGGCTCGCCGCGACCGCGAGCAGGCTCGGGCGCGAGGAGCCGAGCATTGCGAGCGCTCCGGCGGCGGCGATCACCACCGGGGCGATCACGGTCATCACCCGCGCAAGGCCCCGCTTCTCGGCAAAGGCAAGGCTGAAGGACAGCAGATACAGCCCCAATGGGATCACCCACAGCAGCGGCATCGCGAAGATGTCGGTGGTGAGGTGGGTGGTGGTCGAGAGCATCAGCCCCGAAGGCACCGCCGACAGCGCCAGCCACAGGGCGATGCGCTTGGCGGAGGGCGCGGCCTCGGTCTCGGACGCCGCGGCGATCACCGCCGGGGCAGGCGCGGTGCGGCGGGCGAGCGCGACCAGCGCCACCAGCACCACCAGCGCGCCATAGCCGAACGCCCAGTAGCGGCTCTGCTCGCCGAGCGGCAGCACCGGCTCGACCAGCAGCGGATAGGCGAGCAGCCCGGCAAAGCTCCCGAGGTTGGAGGCGGCATAGAGCGGATAGGGATCGCCCGCCTTGGGATGCGCGGCGAACCATTGCTGCATCAAGGGGGCCTGCGCCGAGACGACGAAGAACACCGGGCCAATGGTCAGCAGGAACAGGTAAGGCACCCACAGCGCTTCCTGCCCCGCTTCAGGGGGCGCAATCGCGGGGAGCGCGATCGGCAGGGTGAAGGCCGCCGCAACCAGCAGCGCCAGATGGATCAGCGCCTGCCGCCCGACCGCGAGGCGCGACAGCGCATGGGCATAGGCATAACCGCCCAAGAGCAGCGCCTGATAGACCAGCATCGCGCTGTTCCAGACGTTCGGCGCACCCCCAAGGCGCGGCAGCGCGAGGCGCGCGACCAAGGGTTGGACGAGGAACAGCAGGAAGCTCCCGGTGAGGATCGTCACCGCAAACAGCCAGCGGCGCGGGCCAAGGCCGGGTGCGCCGGGCGCGGCAGAAATGTCGTCAGTCAAGGCTTTGGTCCCCATTGCCCCAGCGATATCGCATATTGGATCGCCGGGTTATACGCGGGTGACATTGCCGGATCGTTGAAATCAAGCTCGGGCCGGCGTTCCATGCCCAGTTTCTCCATCAGCCGCCAGCTGCCGGTGTTGTTTTGGACGGTGATGGCGACGATCCGGGGCGCGGCAAAGGCGGTGAACCCCCAGTCGATCACCGCCCGCATCGCCTCGAAGGCGTAGCCGCGCCGCCAACGATCCTCGCGCACCAGCCAGCCGATCTCGAAATCCTCAGGGTTGGGCGCGAGCGGGTGGGCGACATGGCGCAACCCGCAATGCCCGACCATTTCTCCGGTCGCGCGCTCCTCCATGATCATGAAGCCATAGCCCCTTGTGGCGAACCCTTCGCGTGAGGCTTCCTGCTTGGCGGCGATGACGTCGCGCGGCTGCACCCCGCCGAGATATTGCATCACCGCAGGCGTGTTGAGCAGCGCCATGTGCGGATCGAGGTCGTCCGCGCCGATCTGGCGCAGGATCAGCCGCTCGGTGATGAGCACGGGTGCCGTCACGCCGCCTCCCAGCCTGCGCGCGCGATGGCATAGGCGATGATGCGGGGGTTCTCGGCGTCAAAATCGGCGCTGGCGAAATCGAGATCCTCGCGCCGCGCCATGCCGAGGCGCTCCATCAGCCCCCAACTGGCGGTGTTGCGCGCCACCGTCAGCGCGACCACCTCGTCCGCCCCGAAGCGATCGAAGGCGAGCGCCAGCGAGGCCGCGGCGGCCTCCCTGGCATAGCCCTTCCCCCAGGCATCCTCGCGCAAGCGCCAGCCGACCTCCATCATGCCCTGCGGCCCGCCCGGCTGGTTGGAACGCTTCAATCCGCAGAAACCGAGCAGCGCGCTGTCCTCGCGGCGTTCGACCACCCAGAAGGTGTGGCCGTGGTCGGCGAGATAGGACTCGATCCGTCCCCGCAGCGCCGCTTGCCCGCCCGCGTCCATCAGCCCGCCGAGCCAGCGCATCACCGCGGGCGTGTTGGTGACGCGCCAGAACTCGGGCCAGTCCTCTCCGCGCCAGTCGCGCAGAGTCAGGCGGGCGGTGTCGTGGCGGAACCCGGTCATGCAGGGGCGTCCAGAGACCACACCGTCGTCGGGTTATCCTCGGGCGGATAGTCGGGATCGACATAGCCAAGCTCGGGCCGGAAGGTAAAGCCGAGGCGGTGCATCATCCGGGTCGAACCGAGGTTGGATGTGCTCGTCTGCGCATAGAGGCAGGGCACGCCGAGAGACCCGAAGGCGAAGCCGAGGGCCCCCGTGGCCGCCTCGGTCGCATAGCCCTTGCCCCAATGGGCTTGCGCGAAAGTCCAGCCGATCTCGCGCTGGCCCTGCAAGGCCGGCGGCGCGGCGCGCGAGCGGACGTGGAACAGGCCGACGCGGCCAACACGGGTTTCGCCCCGATCACCCCCGGCGTCACGCAGCCACACCGTCCAGCGGCAGTGGCCGTCGGGCGCGGTAAAGGCGGCGATGTCGGCGGCAAGGCCCTCCTCCACCTCCTGCGCGCTGCGCACCCCGGCGAGGTGGCGCATCACAGGTTCGGTGTTCATGGCGGCGAGCAGCCACGGCAGATCCTCCGCCACCGGGGGACGCAGGATCAGGCGCTCGGTTACGAGGACCCCCTCACCCATTCAGGAGGCGGGCGGCGTGGGCGGCGTGGTAGGTGAGGACACCGCTGCACCCGGCGCGCTTGAACGCCAGCAGCGTCTCGAGCACCAGCGCGTCGCGATCCCCCGCGCCCGCCGCCGCAGCGGCCTCGATCATCGCGTATTCGCCGCTCACCTGATAGGCGAAGACCGGCACGCCGAACTCCGCCTTCACCCGCGCGGCGATGTCGAGATAGGCGAGCCCCGGCTTGACCATCACCGAATCCGCGCCCTCGGCAATGTCCATCGCCACTTCGCGCAGGGCCTCGTCGCCATTCGCCGGGTCCATCTGGTAGGTCTTCTTGTCGCCCTTGAGCAGCCCGCCGCTGCCCACTGCATCGCGGAACGGGCCGTAGAAGGCGCTCGCATATTTGGCGGCGTAGCTCATGATCTGGACGTTGGGATGCCCGTTCATTTCGAGCGCGCGGCGGATCGCGCCGATGCGGCCGTCCATCATGTCGGAGGGCGCGATGATGTCCGCGCCCGCATTGGCCTGATTGACCGCCTGATCGACCAGCGCGGAGACGGTCTCGTCATTGACGACATAGCCCGCACCATCGACCAGCCCGTCCTGCCCGTGCGAGGTATAGGGGTCGAGCGCCACGTCGGTCAGCACGCCGATGCTATCCCCGCAGGCCTGCTTGATGGCGCGGATCGCCTGGCACATCAGATTGTCGGGATTATGCGCTTCGCCCCCGTCATCGGAGCGCAGCTCGCGCGGGGTGTTGGGGAACAGCGCGATCACCGGGATGCCGAGTTCCACCGCCTCCTTCGCGCGGGCGACGATTCCATCGACCGACCAGCGCGAGACGCCCGGGAGCGTGGCAATCGGCTCCTCGACGCCCGTTCCGGAGGTCACGAACAGCGGCCAGATCAGGTCCGCAGGCGTGAGAATGGTCTCGCGGTGCAGCGCGCGGCTCCACGCCGTGGCGCGGGTGCGGCGCAGGCGGGTGTTGGGATAATGTCCAGTCATGGAGGCGAGACTTACGCCCAATCCGCGCCCGACGACAAGCGCTGCTTACGGCTTCTTCGGAGTGGGAGTGGGCCCCGCCACCTTCTCGATCTCGCGCACCGGCGCCTTCACCTCGCCCGCGGCCGGGGCGAGATCCTTGAGCGCGGCGCCGACCTCGATCTCCTTCAGCTTGATCAGCTGGCGGCGGAAATCGATCAGCTCGGTGCCCGAAAGCAGCGCGCGGCTGACGAACTGGACGCTCGCCGGATTGATCACCCGCCCGCCGCGATACATCTCGTAGTGGAGGTGCGCGCCGGTCGAGAGGCCGGTCGAGCCGACATAGCCGATCACCTGCCCGCGCCGCACGTTCATGCCGGGGGCAACCGCCATGCGGCTCATGTGGCAATAGCGGGTCGACAGGCCGCCGCCGTGTTCGAGCTTCACCGCGATCCCGCAACCGCCCGAGCGGCCCGCGCTGATGGCGCGGCCATCGCTGACCGCGACGATCGGCGTGCCGTAGCTCGCCTTGAAGTCGATCCCGGCGTGCATCCGGGTGTAGCCGAGGATCGGGTGGCGGCGCATCCCGAAGTTGGAGGTGACCGCTCCCGGCACCGGCGCCAGCAGCCCGCGGCGCTGTTCGCCCACGCCCGAGGCTTCGTAGAAGCGCCCCTCGGTCCCCCAGCGCATCAGCTGGGTGCGGGGCACGCCGCTGCGCTCGACCCCGGCATAGAGCAATTGCCCCGCCATGCGCTCGCCAGTTGCGGCGCGGCGATAGGCGAGGATAACGTCGAATTCGTCGGTCGGACGGACCTCGCGCTCCATGTCGATCTGCGCGTCGAGGGCCTTGAGATATTCCTGCACCGCGCTCGCGGGCACACCGGCGGCGCGCATCGAGCGGTAGAGGCTCGAGCCGACCACGCCGCGCACCCGCAGCGGAGTCTCGTCGACGCGGATCACGTTGCGCTGGAGCGCGAGCGGGCCGGCGGGGGTCACCGGGGTGCCGTCGGGATTGACCTCGCCCACCCCCGGGCGGGTCAGCGCCAGCTCGAGATCGAAACGCGCGCGGAATGACAGGCTGTCGAGCGGGCGCGGCTGGCCCGGCGCGGTGCGGCGGCCGAGGATCAGGTCCATCTGCGTGCCCGGCTGGATATCACCCACCGCCATCGCTTGGCCGACCAGCACCGCGGCGCGGTCGATATCCTCGCCCGCCACGCCTGCGCGGCGCAGCATCGAGGCAAAGCTGTCACCCGGAGCAAGGGTCACCACCATCTGGATCTGCGGCCGCTCGGGCGCGCTCTTCAAGGGGATCACCGCCTGCGTCGGCCCCATGCGGCGGCCAGAATCGGCACCCAGCGCGAGCGGCAGGATCATCTGGCTGCGCATCTCGCTGTCGACCGCCTCGCCGCGCGGCATGGCGGGGCGGGCTTCCAATGGGGTGAGATCGGGCCAGCACGCCAGCGCCACCGCGCCGAGCCCGACCATCGTGCCGAGCCCGCGCAGCCAGCGGCGGCTGCCGATATCCTCGGCAAGATCGGGGGCGAGATCGAGCCGGTCGAACCATTGCGAGGCGTCAAGACGCCACGCCTCGTAAGCTTCCGCCCGCGCGGCCCAGCGCTTCGCGAGCTTGCGCCGCATCCGCTGGCTGCGCGTCGGCAGAGCGAGCTTTTCGGCGTTGCGCAGATAGGGGAGCAGTTCGCGCGCCTGCGACGGGTCGATCGGCTGCGGAATGACCGCCAGCGCGCGGCTTTCTTCCTCGCCCGGAGTGTCCCCGGCGTCCTCCGGGCCTTCTGCCGGATCGGTCAGTTTGCGCGCGTGATCCAACATCATGCCCCGAAGCGGTGCCCTTGCGGGGCGAGCTTTGCGCCACCCTCGGGCGGAGCCTTGTCGCATTTTTCTCCCACAACATAGTAAAACTGGCGTTAACCAGCGACCAGTTGGGGCCTTAGTGCGATAAGGTGTTGTGCGTATTGCCGCGCGGGTCTCGCCCATGGCCTTGCCGGGGTGCGGCAAGCCTGCGATGACCGCAGCCGTCGTGCCCCAGTCCCTCACCCCCCGTCCTGCCGAGGACGCTTATGTGCGCGCCGTGCTCGGGCCGACCAACACCGGCAAGACGCACCTCGCCATCGAGCGGATGTGCGGGCATTCGAGCGGCATGATGGGCTTCCCGCTGCGCCTGCTGGCGCGCGAGGTCTATGACCGGGTGCGCGCGATCAAGGGCGACAAGCAGGTCGCGCTGATCACCGGCGAGGAACGGATCGAGCCTCCGCAGGCGCGCTATTTCCTCTGCACCGCCGAGGCGATGCCGCGCACCGCCGGGCAGCACGCCTTCGTTGCGCTCGACGAGGCGCAATTGGGCGCGGACCCCGAGCGCGGGCACATCTTCACTGACCGCCTGATGCACATGCGTGGGCGCGAGGAGACGATGATCCTCGGCAGCGCCACGCTCGAACCCATGGTCAAGGCGCTGATCCCCAAAGCCGAGATCACCAGCCGCCCGCGTTTCTCGACTCTCAGCCATGCGGGGGTGTGCAAGCTGTCGCGCCTGCCGAAGCGGAGCGCCGTGGTCGCCTTCAGCGTGGAACAGGTTTACGCCATGGCCGAGGCCCTGCGGCGGTTCCGCGGCGGCGCGGCGGTGGTGATGGGCGCGCTTTCGCCCGAGACCCGCAACAAGCAGGTCGCGATGTTCCAGGCGGGCGAGGTCGACTACATCGTCGCCACCGACGCGATCGGGATGGGGCTCAACCTCGATCTCGATCACGTCGCCTTTGCGGCGCTCAGCAAATTCGACGGGCGCCGGAAGCGCCGCCTCACCCCTTCGGAAATGGCGCAGATCGCCGGGCGCGCCGGGCGGCACCAGCGCGACGGCACCTTCGGAACCCTCTCAGGCACCGGCAAGGGCGACGGCGAGCCGCTCCAGTTCACCGACGAGGAAGTCTACGCGATCGAGGAGCACAAGTTCGCGCCCCTCACCCACCTGTTCTGGCGCGAGGCCGATCCGCGGTTCGATTCGCTCGGCACGCTAATCGCCGATCTCGAAGCGCGGCCCGACAATGCGGTGCTCAAGGCCGCGCCCGAAGCGATCGACATGGCGGTGCTGCGCCGCCTCGCCTCCGACCCCATCGCCGACACGGTGCGCGGCGCGGGATCGGTGCGGCGCTTCTGGGAGGCCTGCACCCTCCCCGACTTCCGCAATCTCGGGGTCGAGCAGCACGCGCGGTTCGTGGCGCGCCTGTGGGACGACCTGCGCGGCGGATACATCGGCGCGGATTTCGTCGCCGCGCGCATCGCCGAGCTTGACCGGATGCAGGGCGACATCGACACGCTCCAGGGCCGCATCGCTGCGATTCGCAGTTGGGCCTACATCTGCCAGCGCCCCGATTGGGTGCTGGCGCGCGACGAAATGGCTGCGCGGGCGCGTGCGGTCGAGGCGAAGCTCTCGGATGCGCTGCACGCGCGGCTGACCGAGCGGTTCGTGAACCGAAGGACGACTCTCTTGATGAAATCGCTGGGGCAGGACGGAGCCGCATTGCCCGTCACCCTCGAACCTGACGGGCACCTCAATGTGGAGGGCGAGAGCATCGGCCGGCTCGAGGGCTTCCGCTTCCATGTCGATCCCTCGGCAGGGGTCGCCGACCGGCGAATGCTGCTAGCGGCGGGCGAGAAGGCGCTGCCGGCGCTGCTGGAGAAGCGCGCCGAGTGGCTGCTCTCGGAAGGCATCGCCGAGCTGGAGATCAGCGGCGGCGCGATCCGCTGGCAGGGCCGCGCGCTCGCCGAGATCGCCTTCCCCGGCCATCCCGGTTCGGGCAATTTCGGCACGCCCCGACTTGCGCTGACCCGGGATGTCGCGCTGCTGCCCGATACGGCCAAGGCGAAGCTCGAGGCGGGCCTTGCCGCGTGGCTCGAAGCGCAACTCGAACCGCTCGCCCCCTTGCGCAAGCTCGCCGAGGCCGCGCGCGATCCCGCCGCCGGGTCGCAGGCGCGCGCGTTGGTGATCACCCTGATCGAGGCGCGCGGCGTGATCAGCCGCGAGGAAGCCGGTCTGGAAAACCTGCCCAAGGAGATGCGGCCCTATCTGCGCAAGCTCGGCATCACCTTCGGCGCGCTCGACATCTTCGACGCGCCGCTCTTGAAGCCCGCCCCGCGCCGCCTGCTCCACGCGCTGGGGCTCGACACCCGCGCGGTGCAGGAGGCGATGAACCCTGTGCTGGCCGAGGGGAGCTGGGCCAGGGGCCGCCTGCCCGCAGGCTATCGCTATGCCGGTAACCAGGCGATCCGGGTCGATCTGGCCGAGAAAATCTTCCGCGCTGCCTTCGACGCACGGGCCAAGGTGGTCGCGGCGTATCCCAAGGAGCGGAACCGTCCGTTCCGGGTCGATCTGGCGCTCAGCGTCTCGGTCGGGCTCGAGGCCGAGAACGCCCGCCGCTTGCTCGGCAGCGCAGGCTTCCGGGTGGAACGCGCCCGCGCCCTGCCCGAAGGCGCGCAAGGGGCCCCCGCGCCCGACCGCTGGTACTGGCGCCCGCGCCGCCCCGAGGAGCGCGACGCGCGCCGCGAGGCAAAGGGGGCCGAGCGCCCCCGGCACCGCAAACCGGCCTCCGGCGACGGGCGCAAGGACACGCGCAAGGACACCGGCCCCACAGAGGGCCAGCCACCCCGCGAAGCCAAGCCGCACCACAAGGGCAAGCCGCAGGGCGACAGGCGCGGCGATCGTCCCGAAGGCGAGCGGCGTGACGGGCCGCGTGGCAAACCAGGCGGCAAACCCGGCGGAAAGCCGCCTCGTGACAACCGTCCGCCCCTGCCCAAGCCCGACACCGGCCCGGCGCGCGCCGGGGGGGCCTTCGACAAGCTGGCGGACCTGCTCAAGGGATGAAGGCAGGCGGGGATTCGGCAAGCACGGGGTCGATCCGGATCGACCGCCTGTTGGTGTATCTCCGCTTCGCCCGCACCCGCTCCGCCGCCCAGACGCTGATCGATACCCATGCTTTGCGCCGCAACAGAAAGCATGTGCTGCGCGGCTCGGAACAGGCCCGTATCGGTGACGTGCTGACCCTTGCGACGGGCGGCGGCGTCAGGGTGGTCGAGCTCCTCGCCCTGCCCGACCGCCGCGGCTCGCCCGCACAGGCGGCATCGCATTATCGTGAGGTTGATGCTTTTAGTGAGATTGACGGGGGCGGTCTTGACCGTAAAGGGCAAATGACCATAGCAGCGTCGCCTCCGATGGCGGATCCCCCGCCCGACGATCCCGAAGACTTCTCGTGAAAGAGCCGCAATGACTTACGTCGTCACCGAAGACTGCATCAAGTGCAAGTACACCGACTGCGTGGAAGTGTGCCCGGTCGACTGTTTCTACGAAGGCGAGAACATGCTGGTGATCAACCCCAGCGAATGCATCGATTGCGGCGTGTGCGAGCCGGAATGCCCGGCCGAAGCGATTCTCCCGGACACGGAAGATGGCCTCGAAAAGTGGCTCGAGCTGAACACCCAGTTCTCGGCCGTGTGGCCCAACATCACCAGCCAGAAGGCCCCGCCCGAGGATGCCGACGCCTTCAAGGGCGAAAAGGGCAAGTTCGAGAAGTACTTCACCGACGCGCCGGGCGACGGGGACTGATTTCAAACGGTTTTTGGGCTATCTGCAAAGCTAGGCAGGTGCCCGCAAACGCCGACTCGCAATTTTGTTGCAGGCGTGCTATATGACACCGGACCGCGCAGGACCCCGGGTCCGCGCAGGCGTCCAGTAACCAGGAAGGCCCGACACCAGCAACCCCCTACCCGGATGATCCGCACCCGGCGCTCGCCCCGTGAGGGGTTGGGTCGCGCCGCCGGGTCAGTCGTCTCTCTCTCCGTTGCGAATGTCGGCCGATTGAAAGGAACGTGCATGGCGAGCACCGCGAACGCATTCACCGTCGGCGATTATGTTGTCTACCCGAAGCATGGGGTGGGCCGGGTGATCGAACTCCAGAAGGAGGAGATCGCCGGGATGCAGCTCGAACTCTACGTGCTGCGGTTCGAGAAGGAGCGCATGACGCTCCGCGTGCCGACGAACAAGGTCGAAGCGATCGGGATGCGCAAGCTTTCGTCGGACAAGACGCTGCGTCAGGCGATGGAAACGCTCAAGGGCAAGCCCAAGGTCAAGCGCACCATGTGGTCGCGCCGTGCGCAGGAATATGAAGCCAAGATCAACTCGGGCGACCTCGTGTCGATCGCCGAAGTGACCCGCGACCTGTTCCGCCCCGAAGACCAGCCCGAGCAGAGCTACTCGGAACGCCAGATCTTCGAAGCGGCCTCGAGCCGTCTCGCCCGCGAACTTGCGGCGATGGAAGAGACCGACGAGCCCACCGCGCTCGGCAAGATCCTCGACGTGCTGCGCGAGCATGCGCCGCAATATTACGACACCGCCGATGAAGCGTAAGCTTCTCGAGGCTAGTGCGAACATGAAAGGGCCGTCCTTCGGGGCGGCCCTTTTCGTTTGGGCGTCGGCGTGGGCCCCCTTGCACCCCGCCCCGTGGTGTATTACATCAGCAATACGCTAACGGGAGAGAGACACATGATCCACGCACGCCTTGCGCTGCTGCTTGCCGGCACCGCCGCCCTTGCCGCCTGCGACGGCGCCGATGTCGAGATCAACGGCCAGAAGGGCGTGCCCCTCTCCGAGATCGAGATCGCCGGCGAGGCGCCCCCCAAGGTCTTCCTCGCTTCGGGCGACAATGTGATCGTCACCGAGGGCGAGACCTTCGCGATCAAGGTCGAAGGCAGCGACACCGACAGCTTGCGCTTCGTGCGCGACAAGGAGGTGATCGGCATCACCCGCGTCGAGGGCTGGAACGGCAACTCCACCGCCACCATCCGCATCACCATGCCCGCCCCCACGGAAATCATCATCGGCGGGGCCGGGACGGTCAAGGCGCAGGGCCTCGCCAGCGAAGCCGCCATCAATATCGGCGGCAGCGGCACGGTCGAATTCGAGAAGTTCAACGGCCAGACGCTCGGCATCAATATCGGCGGCAGCGGCACGGTGCGCGGCGCGGGCACGGCGAAGGAACTCAACGTGCTGATCGGCGGCGCGGGCGAGGTCGAGATGCCCGGGTTGAAGGCCGATCAAGCCGAGGTCACCATCGGCGGCTCGGGCGATGTCGCCTTCGCCTCGGACGGGACGGTGGAGGCCACCATCGGCGGAGCGGGCGACATCAAGGTCTCAGGGACCGCCAAGTGCACCGTCAACGCCTTCGGCTCGGGCACGCTGACCTGCTCGCCCGGCGGCGGCAGCGGCGCGAGCGGCGCGATCCCGGCTCCGCCCGCCGCACCGGCCGCACCTGCAGCCCCGGCGAAGCCCGCGGAATAGGGTTTGCCAGATCGTAACCCGTGAGCGAGACTGTGCGGGTCATGTCCCCGCTCCGACTCATCGCAATCAGCTGCGCCGCGCTAGCCCTTCAGGGATGCCTCGCCAAGGCCGCCGTCGGCGTGGTCACCGCGCCGGTGCGTGTGGTGAGCAAGGGCGTCGACCTCGCCACCACCAGCCAGTCCGAAGCCGACGAGAAGCGCGGCCGCGACATCCGCCAGCGCGAAGAGCGAATGGGCGAACTCGACCGCGCCTACGCCAAGGCCATGGACCGCTGCGGCGAGGGCGATGACGAGGCGTGTGACCGCGCCCAGGCGATCCGTGCCGAGATGAAGGCGCTGGCGCCGGGGATACCGGTGGAGCCGGTAGAGGACTAAGCCGCCGCCCGCCGCAGCCGGTCGTTGATCGCGCGGCCCACGCCTTCGTCCGGCACCGTGGCCACCGCGATGCGCGGGTGCGGGGCGCGGGCGGCTTCGTGCAGGGCTGCGTAGAGGCGGGATGCCGCTTCGCCGAGGTCGTCGCTTGCGGACAAAGTGCAATCCCCCGCCACCGCCCCGAAGCCGATCAGAAACTCGCCCGCCTCCGCCGCCAGCGCGTTCAACCGCAAGGGCTTGCCGGGCGCATAGTGGCTCGCGAGTTGACCCGGAGCCTCGATCCCCAAGCTCCCCCCCCGCGTGCCGAGCTGGATCGGGCCGGGGCGCAATTCTTCCACGCTGCCATCCGCGCGCACCGCGACGATGGTCGATTCCACCCCCGCGCTCGTCGGCCCCGCGTCGAGCACCATTTCGATCCGCCCCTCGAGCGAGGCGAGCACGTGCTCGGCCGAGGTCGGGCTGATGAAGCCGCTGCGGTTGGCGGAAGGGGCTGCGAGCGGGAAGTCGAGCCGCTCCAGCAGCGCCTGCATCACTGGATGCGCGGGCGCGCGCAGAGCGATGGTGGGGAGGCCCGCGGTCACCGCCTCGGCCAGCGCGGCATCGGCGCGGCGTGGCAGCACGAGCGTTAGAGGCCCCGGCCAATGCGCCTCGGCCAGCGCGCGGGCCTCGGGGGAGAACTCGGCATACTCAGCCGCCTGCTCCACCCCCGCGACATGCACGATCAGCGGATTGAAATCCGGCCGGCCCTTCGCAGCATAGATCCGCGCCACCGCCTCGGCGCTGTCGGCGCGCGCGGCGAGGCCGTAGACCGTCTCGGTCGGCACCGCCACCAGCCCGCCCGATTCGAGGATTCGCGCCGCTTTCGCGATCCCCTCGGCGTCCGCCAGCCGCACTTCCGTAACGTTCTTGCCGCTCATGCCCCGGCGCTATATTCGTTTGCCCGCCCTGCCAAGAGCGCAGCCCCCGAACACCCAAAGGATGCCCCCCAAGTGACCCCCTTCACCCCGCCGACCGCCGACCAGCTGCTCGCCATCCGCGTCAATGCCGGGATCGGCGAATTGGCCGAGACCGAACGCTTCGCCCACGCCGAAGCCGACCTTGTCGAAGCCATCGTCGCAGGTGTGGGCCAGTTCGCAGCGGGCGAATTCGCGCCATTGAACCGCAAGGGCGATCTGGAGGGCGCGAAGCTCGAAAACGGCGTGGTCCGCCTGCCCGAGGGCTTCGAGGCCGCCTATCACGCCTATGTCGAGCAGGGCTGGAACGCGATTGCCTCGCCCGCAGCCCACGGCGGTCAGGGCCTGCCCTTCACGCTGGCCTGCAACGTGCTCGAGAATCTCGGCGCGGCGAACATGGCCTTCACCCTGCTGCCGATGCTGAGCGTCGGCGCGGTCGAGGCGCTCGAACACCACGGCTCCCCCGCCCAGCAGGCGATGTATCTGCCCAAGCTGGTGAGCGGCGAATGGTCGGGCACCATGAACCTCACCGAGCCTGCCGCGGGAAGCGATGTCGGCGCGCTGCGCTCGACCGCCGAGCCCATCGAGGAAGGCGAGCACGCTGGCAAATTCAGGATCACCGGCCAGAAAATCTACATCACCTGGGGCGAGCATGACCTCGCCAAGAACATCATCCACCTCGTGCTGGCCCGCCTCCCCGGCGCGCCCGAGGGATCGCGCGGGATCTCGCTGTTCGTGGTGCCCAAATATCATGTGAACGCCGACGGCTCGCTCGGCCCGAGGAACGACCTCCGCTGCGTCAGCCTCGAACACAAGCTCGGCATCAACGCCTCGCCCACCTGCGTCATGTCTTATGGCGACAATGGCGAGTGCATCGGCGAGCTGGTCGGCGCGCCCAACAAGGGGCTCGCGGCGATGTTCACGATGATGAACAATGCGCGGATCAATGTCGGCAATCAGGGCGCGCAGATCGCTGAGCGGGCGACCCAGCAGGCGCTCGCCTATGCCCGCGACCGGGTCCAGTCGGCGCGCGCGGGCTCGCCCGACAAGACCCCGGTGGCGATCATCGAGCACCCCGACGTGCGCCGCATGATCCTGCGCATGAAAGCGCTGACGGAGGGCGTGCGCGCGCTGCTCTACTATTGCGCCGGGCAGATCGATCGCGGCAATCTCGGGGATGAAGCCGCCAAGACCCGGGGCGAGATCATCGTGCCGCTCTTGAAGGCATGGGGCACCGATGTCGGCGTCGAGGTCTCCGGCCTCGGCATCCAGATCCACGGGGGCATGGGCTTCGTCGAGGAGACCGGCGCCGCTCAGCACTGGCGCGATTCGCGCATTGCGCCGATCTACGAAGGCACCAACGGCATTCAGGCGGCGGACCTTGTGACCCGCAAGCTGGGGCTCGACGGGGGCGAGGCGCTGGTCGCGCTGTTCGAAGAGATCGCGCGCGAGGCGGCGGAGGAATATGCCCTCGCCGCGCTCGCCCGCGACTGCGCCAATGTCGCGCAGTGGATGCGGGACGATGCGAGTCTCGATGACAGGCTGGCGGGCAGCGTGCCGTTCTGCACCATGGCGGCAGTGTGCGTCGCCGGGTGGCAGCTGATGAAGCAGGCGCAGGCGGTCGCGGCGGGCGCGGCGCCGGAGCTGGCGGCGACCAAGCAGGTGACGGTGCGCTTCTTCCTCGACCGGATCGTGCCCGAGGCCGCCGGGCTCAAGGCCGGCGCGGTGGCGGGGGCGGACCTGCTCTACGCGCTCTCCGCCGAAGCGCTGGTCGCCTGATATGTCAGAGAGCGCGCTGGAGCGGATCGCCGCCGCGCTCGAACGCCTTGCGCCTCCGCCTCTGGCTCCGACCGACTGGCTGAGCGCGCCCGCCTATGTCTGGGAGGGCGAGCGGGCGCGCACGGTGCCGGTGCTTGATGCTCTGCCCTTGGGCGCCCTCCACGGGATCGACGCCCAAAAAGCTGCCTTGCGCGGCCTTTGCGCCCGCCTCGCTTCGGGCGCGGCGGCGCATGACGCGCTGCTGTGGGGCGCGCGGGGGATGGGCAAATCGGCGCTGGTGCGCGCCTGTGTCGCCGATGTGCAGAAGGAGACGAACGCCCTCGCCCTTGTCCAGATCGCCCCCGGCACGCTCCCCACCTTCCCCGCACTGATCGCCGAGCTTGCCGAGGTGAAGCGCGCCTTCCTCCTGTTCATCGACGATCTCGGCTTCGGCACCGAGGCGCGGGCGGAGATGCTCGCGCTCAGGAGCCTGCTCGAAGGCGGCATTGCGCCACGCCCCGCGCATATCCGCCTCGTCGTCACCGCCAACCGCCGCAGCATCGTCGAGCGCGAGGACACCTCGGGCGCGCTCCACGAACGCGACGAGCGCGACGATGCGCTGGCGCTGGCCGACCGCTTCGGGCTGACGCTGGGCTTCCACCCGGCGGACAAGGACACCTATCTCGCGATCCTCGAGGGCTACACCGCCCCGCTCGGCCTCGCCTTCGATCCCGAGGAGGCGATGGCCTTCGCGATCCAGCGCGGCAACCGGTCAGGCCGCACCGCGCTGCAATTCGCCACGGAACTTGCCGGGCGCGCGGGGAAAACCCTCTAGTTGATCTTCTGCCCGGCCTGCTGGCGCAGGTAATCGGCCTCGAAGGCGGCGCGCGGGTCGGTCAGCTCCTTCGGGGGGAGCGGCTTGCCCACCAGCTGCGCGATCGCGGGAGCAGGCGCGGCGCTCGGCGAGCGGACGCGCCAAATAATCCCGGCGGTATCGTCCGACACCAGCAGCGAGCCGTCGGGCCCCCACGTCACCCAGGTCGGCCGCCCGTGAGTCTTGCCGTCGCCGGTGAGGAAGCCGGTCAGCACCGGCTTGGGCTTGCCGACCGGATTGCCGCGCTCGTCGAAGTCGACGAACACCACGTCATAGCCCGAGGGCGGCTTGCGGTTCCACGAACCGTGCCGCGCGATGAAGGCCCCGCCGGCGAAGCCTGCGCCCATCCGGTCGCCCTCCTTGGAAAACACCAGCCCCAGCGCCGCCACGTGCGGCCCGAGCGCATATTCGGGCTTCCTCACATATTCCATCAGGAAACGCGGCATCGGCGCGTCGACACGGCGGTCGCGGTTGGTCCGGTAATAGACCCAGGGCCAGCCATATTGCGCGCCGACCGGCACATTGGTGAGGTAATCGGGGACCAGATCGCTGCCGAGCATGTCTCGCTCGTTCACAGTGGTCCACAGCTCGCCGCTCCAGGGCGAGAAATCGAGCCCGTTGGGATTGCGCAGGCCCGCTGCGAACTGGCGCTGGCGCTTGGTCGCGAAATCATACTCCCAGATCAGCGCGCGGCCTTCCTCGAGCTTCATGCCCGATTCGCCGATATTGCTGACCGAGCCGACCGCGACATAGAGCTGCTTGCCATCAGGCGAGAGCTTCAAGTTGCGCATCCAGTGCCCGCCGCCCGGCGCGAGGTCCATGACCTTGGTGCCCTTGCCGCTTACCGCGTCCGCCCCCAGCGCATAGGGGAAGGCCATCACGGCATTGTGGTTGCCGACATAAAGCGTGCCATCGGTCCAGGCGAGGCCCGAGGGCGAATCGAGGCCTTCGGCAGCGATCACCTTGCGGACCTCGGCCGTGCCATTGCCGTCGGCATCGCGCAGCAGCACGATCTGGTTGGGGGAGGCGCCGGTCGCCCCGGCCTGGGTCAACAGGCGCTCGGCGATCCAGCCCTTGATCGCGTCCATCACCCCGCCGCCGGCATTGTCGACTTGCGGCGCGCGGGTCAGGCTGACCAGCACATCGCCATTGGGCAGGGTGTAGAGCGTGCGCGGGTGCTCGAGCCCCTCGGCAAAGCGCACGACTTCCAGCCCCTCGGCGGGCGTCGGCGCTTCGCCTGCGGCCCAGCCCACGGGTTCGGCGACCTGCACCGTCGGGAAGGTCTGGGCGTCGGCCTCCTGCAGCACCGGGTCCTTGCCTGCGACCTCCTCGACGCTGAGGTCGGCGGTGTCGCCGCGGCTCACGAACCAGAGCCCGGCCCCGGTCACGACGATGAAGACAGCGAGAGCGATTGCGATTTTGCGGAAGAATGCCATGTGGCACGGGATAAAGCCGCGCCGCGCTGGCGGCAAGCGACGAAAGACCAGACCTGCGATGTACGATTTCAAGCCCGACACCCCGCTCCCCGCGGACGAACTCTACCGCGAGCTCCTCGCCGCCGCCGGGGCACTGACCGAGGGCGAGCCCGATGCGGTCGCCAACATGGCCAATGTCGCGGCGCTCCTGTGGGAGTTCCTGCCCGATCTCAACTGGGCGGGGTTCTACCGGGTGGCACCGGCGAAGGGCGGCGGCGCGGAGGAACTGGTGCTCGGGCCGTTTGTGGGCCGCCCGGCCTGCATCCGCATCCCCTTCGGCAGCGGCGTGTGCGGGGCGGCGGCGCAAAGTCGCGCGACGCAACTTGTCGCGGACGTCCACGCCTTCCCCGGCCACATCGCCTGCGACGCCGCCAGCGCGAGCGAGCTGGTCGTGCCGGTGCTGCGCGACGGCGCGGTGATCGCGGTGATCGATCTCGACAGCCCCACCCCCGCCCGCTTCACCGAGGCCGATGCCAAGGGGATCGAGGCGCTCGCCGCGCTGCTCTCGGCCCGGATCTGACGGGCGGCGCCGATCCATCCCGAAACGGGACAGGAGTCACACCCCGCTTGGGCGCAGCGGCCTGACAGTGTTAGTCTTTTGCTAACCATCAGCTGACCTGGCTGATTCAGGGGGATTCGCCCATGTCCAAGTCTGTCTCTACCCTTCCGCTCGCCGCGCTGGCGCTGCTGGCCGTCCCTGCTGCCGTGCAGGCGCAGAATTTCAGCGACCTGCCGCCGCTCGCCCCGATGGGCCAGAACGAACTGCGCGAACTGCCCGCCGACTTGCGCAGCGCGCCCACCCCTGCGCCGGTGACGGCGATCCGCCCAACCGAGACGGTGACGATTATCGACGGGGTCGAGACCATCACCCGCACCCGTTACATCTCCGCGCCCGGCGCGCGGCCCCCGGCGCCGCAGGGCTATGCGCCGCAATATTTCCCTGGCCAGGGCTACGCCCCGCAGGGCCATGGCTACGGCTATGCCGCCGCTGCTCCGGCCGTGTTCGAGCGCGAGCAGTGGATCGACGAATGCCGCCGTCGCACCCGCGGGCAGAATCGCGACCGCACCGGCCTCATCATCGGCGGCCTGCTCGGCGCGATCGGCGGCGGGATTGCCGGCTACGAGATCGCCGGCGCGGGTGACCGTGTGCTCGGCACCGTGCTCGGCGTGGGCGGCGGCGGGTTGATCGGCGGCCTCATCGGCAGCCTGTTCGACGGCGACAAGAAGAAGAACCTCTACGACTGCGAAGCCGCGCTCGACAGCTACCTGTCGGCCTATGGCGCTCCCGGTCCGCGTGTCGCCAGCCGCGAGATCGCCTATCCGGGCTACGGCTATGGCTATGGCTACCCGCAGGCCTATTCCTACGGCTACACCTATGCCCCGCCGGCGCAGGTGGTGATCGTGCCGGTGCGCACCGAGGTGCAGCAGCAGGTCGTCGTGCGCGAGATCGTGCGCGAGGAGCGCTACACCGTCCCCGGCGCAACGCGGATCATCGATCCCGCCCCGCGTCCGCGCCCGAGCAAGAAGATGCTGCGCCAGCGCTGAGTTTTTTCACGTGGAACGCCCCCGTTTGGGGGCGCAAGAGAAAAGCCCCGCAAGCTCAGGCGAACTTGCGGGGCTTTTTCGTGCCCGGACGCGCGTTTCTTAAATCTCTCCGCCCGTCAGCCGCTGGCACAGCAAATCGAGCTGGTCGAGCGTCGTATAGCGGATCGTGATCGTGCCCTTGCGCGGGTCGCTTTCGGGCTTGATCTTGACCGTCAGGCCGAGAAATTCCTCGAGATGCTGCTGCACCGCGACGATATCGGCGTTCTCGGTGCTGAGATAGGCGGGCTCGGCAGCGCGCTCCGGGCGCTTGGCCGGCTTGCGGGTGAGCGTCTCGATATCGCGCACCGACAGCCCCTCGGCCACCGCGATCGCGGCCAGTTCGCGCGCGTCATCGCGGCCGATCAGCGCGCGGGCGTGGCCCATGGTCAGCTTGCCCTCCTGGATCAGGTCGAGCACATCATCCGGCAGCGTCACCAGCCGCATCATGTTGGCGACATGGCTGCGCGACTTTTCGACCATCTTTGCGATGTCGACCTGGATCAGCCCCTCTTCCTCGGCGAGGCGGTGATAGGCGCGCGCTTCCTCGACCGGATTGAGGTCCTCGCGCTGCAGGTTCTCGATCAGCGCGAGCGCCATGACCTCGCGGTCTGACAGGGCGCGCACCAGCGCCGGGATCTCGTGCAGCCGCGCCTTCTGCGCCGCGCGCCAGCGGCGCTCGCCCGCGACCAGCTGGTAGCCGTCACCGGCGGGATTCGGGCGGACGATGATGGGTTGGATCACGCCCCTTGTCGCGATCGACGCGGCCAGCTCCTCGAGCGCGGCCTCATCGAAATATTTGCGCGGGTTGCCGGGGAGCGGCTTGATGCTCGCCAGCGGCAGCATGCGCAGCGGCGAGGCACCGGGCTGCGGAGCCTCGGCCGCCGCAGTGGCAATCTCCTCGCGGCGCACCAGGGGCTCTTCGCGGCGGGTCTCGCCCAGCAAGGCGCCCAGCCCCTTGCCAAGGCGGCGCGGCTTGTCCGTTCCGGCGCGTGAAATTGCCGTGATTTCAGCGGTTTGGTCAGTATTATCGGTCATGCCGCTTGTCTTTCTGCGGGAAAGCGCCCGATCAGTTCGCGTGCCAGCGCCATATAGGCGCGGCTGCCGGTGCAATGCTGGTCATAGATCAGCGCAGGCAGGCCGTGGCTCGGCGCCTCGGACAGGCGGACGTTGCGCGGGATCACCGTCTCGAACACCAGCTTGCCGAGGCAATCGCGCACGTCGTCCGACACCTGGTCGGTCAGCCGGTTGCGCCGGTCATACATGGTGAGCGCGACACCGATGATGCCGAGCTCGGGATTGAAGCGCTGCTGCACCTGATCGACCGTCTGGAGCAGCTGGCTGAGGCCTTCCAGCGCGAAGAACTCGCATTGCAGCGGCACCAGCAGTGTGTTGGCGGCGCAGAGCGCGTTGAGCGTCAGCAGGCCGAGCGAGGGCGGGCAGTCGATGAAGCAGATGTCGTGCCCGGTATAGCCGGCCAGCGCGCGGTGGAGCCGGTGGGTGCGACCCTCGACCGCGACCAGCTCGACCTCGGCGCCCGACAGATCGACCGTCGCCGGGATGATGTCGAGCCGGGGGATCGCAGTCGGGACGATGGCTGATGCCAGCGCCACCTCGTCGACCAGCAGGTCATAGCTCGACACTTCGCGGTCGGCCGCGTGCACGCCCAGACCGGTCGAGGCATTGCCCTGCGGATCGAGGTCGATCAGCAGCGTGCGCCAGCCGGTCGCGGCCATCGCGGTGGCGATGTTGATCGCGGTGGTGGTCTTGCCCACTCCGCCCTTCTGATTAGCAATCGCGATGGTCAGCATGGTTTTCCTGTCCTTCCGCGCGCCGATTCATGGTGAATCCGCACAGGTTTCGCGCCTTAGACCTTCACGATGATCCCCGCCTCGGGATCGGTCAAGGAATGTTTCACGTGAAACATTGCCCGAATCGAAGGCTTGAGCGCCTCCAATTCCTGCGCCGCAGAGCGCCCCTTGGGCAACACGTAAGCCGTGGCCCTTGTGGAGAAGGGTGCGGATAGATCGAGAAGTTTGGGGAGAGGTGCGAAGGCACGTGCCGAAATGGCGCGGGCGGGGAAAGGCGCGACGCGTTCGAGGCGTTGGCCTTCGACGCGGCATTTCGAGAGTTTCAGGGTGTCGATGACCCGCTGGAGGAACTCCACCCGCCGCGCGCGTGATTCGACCAGCACCACGGGCATGTTGGGGTTGAGTGCGGCGATCACCAGTCCGGGGAAGCCGGGGCCGCTGCCGAGATCGAGCCAGGGCCCACCCGCATTCGCGCCCAATGTTTCACGTGAAACATTTTCGATGAGCTGCGCCGAGTCGGCCATATGCCGCTGCCACAGGTGTGGCTCGGTCGCTTTGGCGATGAGGTTCTGGCGCTGGTTCTCCTCCAGCACCAGCGCGGCGAAGGCCTCAAGCCGCGCCATGCCCGCCGCGTCGGTCAGCCCGGCAACATAGGCGCGGGCTTCTTCCTCGGTGGTAATCATGCCGCGAGCCTGCGCCGCGCATGGACCAGCAGCGCCGAGAGTGCCGCCGGCGTCACCCCCGGCACACGGCCCGCCGCCGCCAGCGTCCCCGGCGCGGCCTTAGTCAGGCGCTCGATCATCTCGTTGGAGAGGCCCGGCACCTCGACATAGGGGAAGTCCGATGGCAGCGGCAGCGCCTCGCTCGCGCGCAGATCGCGCAGCTCGGAGTCCTGCCGCGCGAGGTAGGGCGCATAGGCGGCATCCTCGGCCATTTCCTCGGCCAGCAGCGGGTCGAGCGCGGTGATCTCGCCCAGCCACGGGGCGAGCGCCTCGGGGGTGACGCCGTCATAGCGCAACCATTCGGCGAGCGGCTTCTCGCCGTGGTCGCGCCGCACCGGCAGGCCGAGACCGGCAAGTTCGCTGGCGTGGACCTTCTCGGAATGTTTCACGTGAAACATTTTGCGGGTCTCCTCGCGGCGCTCCCACCACATGCGGCGCTCCTCGCCGATGCAGCCCGCCTCGATGCCGAGGACCGTCAGGCGCGACGCGGCATTGTTGGCGCGCAGCCGCAGGCGGTATTCGGCGCGGGCGGTGAGCATGCGGTAGGGCTCGGAGACGCCCTGCAGGGTGAGGTCGTCGACCATCACCGCGATGTAGCTGTTCGCGCGGTCGAGGCTAGGCGCCGCCTTGCCCAAAGCCGCCGCAGCCGCCTCCAGCCCCGCAACCAGCCCCTGTGCGGCCGCCTCCTCGTAGCCGGTCGTACCGTTGATCTGCCCCGCGCAATAGAGCCCCGGGATCGCCCGCACCTGCAGGTCGGGCGTCAGCGCGCGCGGGTCGATATGATCATACTCCACAGCATAGCCCGGCTGCACGATCTCGGCGCGCGCGCAGCCCGGCATCGTCCGCACCACCAGCTCCTGCACGTCCACAGGCAGCGAGGTGCTGATGCCGTTGGGATAGACCATATGCGTGTCCAGCCCCTCGGGCTCGAGGAACACCTGATGCCCCTCGCGGTCGCCGAAGCGGTGGATCTTGTCCTCGATTGAGGGGCAATAGCGCGGCCCCGCCGCCGCAATCGCGCCCGAGAACAGCGGCGAGCGGTGGAGATTGGCGCGGATCGCGTCATGGCCCGCCTGCGTCGTGCGGGTGATCGCGCAGAACACCTGCGGGTTGATGCGACGCTCGGTGAGCGGGGACATGGTCCAGGCCTCCCCATCGGAGGGTTGCTCCTCGAGCACCGCCCAGTCGATGGTCCGGCCATCCAGACGCGGCGGGGTGCCGGTCTTGAGGCGTGCCATCGGGAGGTCGGCCCCGCGCAGCTGCTGCGCGAGGCGATGCGCGGCATTCTCGCCAATGCGCCCGCCCTCGAAGCGCTCCTCGCCGCGGAACAGGATGCCGCCGAGGAAGGTGCCGGTGCACAGCACCACGCGCGGGGCTTCGAGGATGGTGCCGTCCGCCAGCTCCAGCCCGGCGACCGCCCCACCCTTCAACACCAGCGCGGCGGCCTCGCCCTGCACCAGCGTGAGGCCCGGTTGCCCGCGCACCGCCGCCTGCACCGCCGCCTTGAACCGCACCCGGTCGGCCTGCACGCGCGGGCCCCACACGGCGCTGCCCTTGGAGCGGTTGAGCATCCGGTAGTGGATCGCCCCCGCATCCGCCGCGCGGCCCAGCACCCCGTCGAGCGCATCGACCTCGCGCACCAGGTGCCCCTTGCCGAGACCGCCGATGGCCGGATTGCAGCTCATCGCGCCGACGGCGGCGAGGTCAAAGCTCACCAACGCCGTGCGCGCGCCCATCCGCGCCGCCGCGCAGGCAGCCTCCACCCCGGCGTGACCGCCGCCGATGACGAGGACGTCGAAGGATTGCATGGGCGGGCAGATAGGGTGCGGGGGGCGAATCGTCAAAGATGATTCGTGGCTGAGCTAGGGCGCTCAGGAATGTTTCACGTGAAACATTGGGGGCAGGGTTTGAGCATGGATGAGGCAAAATGTTTCACGTGAAACATTTGGGTGGGGTCGGAGAAGCGTGAGCCGCCAATGTTTCACGTAAAACATTCAGCGCCGGCGCCCCACTCACTTCCCGATGCAGAACCGCCCAAACAGGGTGTCGAGCATATCCTCGGTCGTCGCGCGCCCGATCAGCCGGTCGAAGGCGAGGCGCGCGCGGCGCAGTTCCTCCGCGACCAAGAGCGGATCGGACAGGGCCTTCGATGAGCGCAAGGCTTCCTCCGCTTCCGCAAGCCGGGCGTGCTGGCGGGCATTCAAAGCCGCCTCGCCTGGCTTGGGGAGCGCCGCACGCGCCGCTTCGACCAGCGCGGTCTTGAGCGCCGCAACCCCCTCGCCCGTCACCGCGGAGAGCGTGAAGCGGGCACCCGGCCTCGCCGCGAAGTCCGGGTGATCGGCCTGCGCAGCGATCTCCCAGGCGCCTTCCGGCCCCTCGCCCTCGCCCCCCAGCCAAAGCACCGCGTCGGCGCGAGCCAGCGCGCCGCGCGCGCGGTCGATGCCAATCGCCTCGATGGGGTCGGCGGCCTCACCTTCCCGCAGCCCCGCCGTGTCGACGAAGGTGAAAGGCACGCCGCCGATTGCCACTGCCCGCTCGATCAAGTCGCGCGTCGTTCCCGCGATGGGCGAGGTGATCGCCGCCTCGCTCTCGACCAGTGCGTTGAACAGGGTCGACTTGCCCGCATTGGGCGGCCCGGCGAGCACCACCCGGACCCCCTCCCCCAGCCGCTCGGAGCGCGGGCGGGCGAGCCATTCGGCCAGCTCCTCGGCCAGCGCGCCAATGTTCCACGTGAAACATTCGGGGAGATCGGCGGAGTCCTCCTCGTCCGAGAAATCGAGCACGCCCTCCACCTCGGCCGACAGCACCAGCGCCCGCTCGCGCCACCCTTCAACCTGCCGCGAAAGCGCCCCGCCCGCATTGGCGAGCGCGGCGGCGCGCTGCAATTCGGTCTCGGCGGAGAGAAGATCGGCCAGCCCTTCGGCCTCGGCGAGGTCGATCCGGCCATTGGCAAAGGCGCGGCGGGTGAATTCCCCTGGTTCCGCGCGACGTATCCCGCGAAGCGCAGCGAGCGCCCCCTCCACCGCCGCAATCACCGCGCGGCCCCCGTGACAGTGAAATTCAGCGAGATCCTCACCCGTCGCGGTCGCTGGTCCCGGGAACCACAGCACCAGCGCCTCGTCGAGCAGCGCCCCGTCCGTATCGCGCAACTTGGCCAGCGAGGCCCGGCGCGGTTCAGGCACCCTCCCCGCCAGCGCCAGCAACGCCTCCCGCGCCGCCGGGCCCGAGACGCGGATCACGCCCACGCCCGCAGGCGGCGCGCCGCTCGATACCGCGAAGATCGTCTCGGCGGTACTCACAGGCTCAGTCGGAGGACTTCTTCTTCGACGCCCCAGGAACGCCACCGGCCGCCGCCTTCATCGAGCCTTCGACAAAGTTCTGGAACAGCTTCATCCCCATCTGCCCCATCGGCGCCAACGCGCTCGCATATTGCTGGAGCTGGTCGGGGTTCGAGACGCCCTGCATCGCCTTGGTCATGTTCTCGACATAGACATTATTCGCCGCGCTCACATCCGGCAGGCCCATGAAGTTGCGCGCCTCTTCGGGGGTGCAGTCGATTTCGATGGTGATCTTCACGGGCGCTGGTCTCCTCTCCTGCGTCTCCCCCCTCATTTGCGCTTGGCACGCCCGCAAGGCAAGGGATAGACCTAGGGCCAAAGGAGAGACCCCCGTGAGCCTCAATGAAACCATCCCCCCGCTTGAAGGTGACGCGAGCTTCGCCGCCTATGTCGCCAAGCCCGCAGGGAGCCCGCGCGGTGCAATCATCGTCATCCAGGAGATCTTCGGGGTGAACCCCGGCATCCGCCAGAAGTGCGACAAGCTGGCGGCCGAGGGCTACCTCGCCGTCGCGCCCGATCTGTTCTGGCGGATCGAACCGGGCATCGAGCTCGATCCCGATGTCGAGCCCGAATTCCAGCGCGCGCTTGGCCTGTTCGGGGAGTTCGACCAGGACGCCGGAATCCGCGATATCGAGGCGACCATCCACCACATCCGCCGCACCCTCGGCGTCGAGAAGGTCGGCTGCGTCGGCTACTGCCTTGGCGGGCGGCTCGCCTATATGACCGCTGCGCGCACCGATATTGATGCGAGCGTCGGCTATTACGGCGTCGGCATCGACGGGCTGCTCCACGAGAAGCACGCGATTGCGCATCCGCTAATGCTCCACATCCCGACGAACGACGGCTTTGTTCCACGTGAAACACAGGCGGCGATGCATGAGGGGCTTGGCGATCACCCCAAGGTGACGCTGCACGACTACGAAGGGCTCGACCACGGCTTCGCCACCGAGCACGGCAAGCGCCGCCACGAGGAGGCAGCCAACCTCGCCGACGGGCGCACCGCCGCATTCTTCGCGCAAGCTCTCGGGTGATGCGTCCCCGCGCCGCCCTCTTCGTGCTCGCACTGGTCGCAGCACCGGTGGCCGCGCAGGTCGGGCCGCCGCAGTCCGACCTTGCCGAAGGCGAGACGGTCGAGGTCGAATACAATGCCGACTTCAATGGCGATGGCCATTGGGATGTCGCCTATGTCGTGCGGGCCGAAGACCGGCGGGAATTGCGGGTCGCGACGACAATCATCACCGAGGTCGAAATCGGCGAGAACCCGCCGCAGGTGCTCGCGCTCGATCCCGACCCGCTCGGCGATGCGGTGCTCAAGCTCAAGGGCAATGTGCTGGTGCTGGAAGAACTGACAGGCGGCACCACGGCGACCTTCAGCACCCACCGCTTCCGCTGGGACGCCAAGCTGCAAGCGATGCGGCTGATCGGGCTCGACGCGACGCTCTACAGCCGTACCTTCGCGCATGACGGGATGAAGGCGAGCTGGAACCTGCTCACCGGCGACTTCACCAGCCACACGCTGAAGCTGCGGGGCGGTGACAGCGACATCGCCTATGACGAGGTCGACAAGAGGCGCAAAAAGAAGCGCAGCGCGCCAGTGCGGCTCGAACAATCCCCGACCGGGGATGACTTGCTCGGGTGGCCGGGCGGATCTTGAGGGGAGGATGGAAATGACCACTGCACACGCAGGCCTTGCCAAGTGGCACGCCTATATGGAGCACGGCAGCGATCCTGCGCTGCTCGCCGAGCTGCTGGCAGAGGATGCGGTGTTCCACTCGCCGGTGGTGCACACCCCGCAGGCCGGCAAGGCGATCGTCATGGCCTATCTCGTCGCCGCGGCCCATGTGCTCGGCAACGACTCGTTCCGCTATGTCCGCGAGTTGGTGGACGGGGACAACATGATGCTCGAATTCGTCACCGAGCTTGACGGGATCGCCATCAACGGCGTCGACATCATCCGGTTCAATGAAGACGGAAAGATCATTGATTTCAAGGTAATGGTGCGGCCCTTGAAGGCGATCAACAAAGTCTGGGAGATGATGGGCGCGCAACTCCAGAAGGCGAAAGGCTGATCGTATCGTGCGCGGTGAAACCCGCGACGAAGAAATCGCGAACGGTTTCCCCGATCAACCGCGACAGCGGGGTCGGAGGCGCCTCGTCAAGCAGGGCCATCGCCTTGCCAATGGTCCGCTCGTTGAAATAGCGCATCGCCCATTGCGGGAAGCTCGCCGCGGCGATCGAACGCTCGTCGATGATCTCGAGCCCGGTGTGGCGTGGGTCGCACCGGATCTTCTCCAACACCGAGAACAGTCTCCACGTCGGCCCTTCGAGAACCTGGAGCAGTCGGTTGTCCGATTGCAGCAGGACGCCCGAAAGCCCGTGCCTTTCGTTTGCCGCGCGGGCGTGAAACAGCAGTCGGAACAGCTCGGCTTGATCCAGCTCCGGCGCTGCAAGGCTGCGATAGATGATACGGCGCAAGACGGTGCCCTCCTTTCCAAGAAGGGCAGGATACAAGAGCAGCCACCAGAAGAGCTTTAGCCCTTCCCGCAGGGTTTTCCCCTAGGGCTCAGTTCAGCACCGCGAAATTGACGATCATCTTGCGCACCTCGGGGTCGAGTCCGGACGGCAGATCGCGCTCGAGCATGTCGCGGCGGGACTCGATGCTTTCGGCGATCAGCACGCGCTTCATCGCCCAATCGGGGCAGGCGCGCGCTTGGATGCCGCGGCGGTCGAGCACCGAGACGCCCGCGTGGCGCGGGTCGGCGGTGATGGTCTCCATCAGCGCGGCGACCTCTCTCTCCTCGCCTTCCAGCAATTGCAGGAAGTTGCGGCCGTTGAACAGCAGCAGCCCGGTGATCCCGCGCACCGGATTGTTGCGCGCGCTGGCGGCGAGGATGGCGTCGACCTCCTCGCGCAGCAGGGTCGGCGCGGTGCTGATGTAGAGATACTGGCTGAGCACGTATTCCCGTCCGTCCGTTGGCGGCCCGACCCCTCCGCCCTTTGCTTACTGGTTCATCGTCGCGAAGAAATCTTCGTTGGTCTTGGAATCCTTCATCTTGTCGAGCAAGAATTCCATCGCGTCCACGGTGCCCATCTGCATCAGGATGCGGCGCAGCACCCACATCTTGCTGAGATTGTCCTTGGCGACCAGCAGCTCTTCCTTGCGGGTGCCGGACTTGCCGACATCCAGCGCGGGGAAGATGCGCTTGTCGGAAACCTTGCGGTCGAGCACGATTTCCGAGTTACCGGTGCCCTTGAACTCTTCGAAGATAACCTCGTCCATGCGGCTGCCGGTGTCGATCAGCGCGGTGGCGATGATGGAGAGCGAGCCGCCTTCCTCGATATTGCGCGCCGCGCCGAAGAAGCGCTTGGGGCGCTGGAGCGCGTTGGCATCCACACCGCCGGTCAGCACCTTGCCCGAGGATGGCACCACGGTGTTGTAGGCGCGGCCCAGACGGGTGATCGAATCGAGCAGGATGACGACGTCACGCTTGTGCTCGACGAGGCGCTTGGCCTTCTCGATCACCATCTCGGCGACCTGCACGTGGCGGCCGGCGGGCTCGTCAAAGGTCGAGGAGATCACCTCGCCCTTCACCGAGCGCTGCATGTCGGTGACTTCCTCGGGGCGCTCGTCGACCAGCAGGACGATCAGGAACACCTCGGGGTGGTTGTCGGTGATCGCCTTGGCGATGTTCTGCAGCAGCACGGTCTTACCGGTGCGCGGCGGGGCGACGATCAGCGCGCGCTGGCCCTTGCCCTGCGGGGCGATGATGTCGATCACCCGCGCGCTCTTGTCCTTGACCGTCGGGTCGAGCGTATCGAGGCTCAGCTTCTGGTCGGGATAGAGCGGGGTGAGATTGTCGAAATTGGTGCGCAGGCGAACCGCGTCGGGATCGTCGAAATTAACCTTGGCGAGGCTGGTCAGCGCGAAGTAGCGCTCGCCATCGCGGGGGGCGCGGATCTCGCCTTCGACGGTGTCACCGGTGCGCAGGCCCCAGCGGCGGACCTGATTGGGCGAAAGGTAGATGTCGTCCGGGCCGGCGAGGTAGTTGGCCTCGGGCGAGCGCAGGAAGCCGAAGCCATCCTGCAGCACCTCGATGGTGCCGATGCCCATGATCTTTTCTTCGTATTCCTCGTCCTCGGCGAGCTCGCGCAGGATCGAGAACAGCAGATCCTGCCGCCGCATGGTCGAGGCGCCCTCGACGCCCAGCTCTTCCGCCATCGCGACCAGTTCGGCCGGGGTCTTTCGCTTGAGGTCTTTCAAATGCATTTTTGTGGTGTTCCGAAAGTCTTGAAGTGGCCGGTGGGTCAGTGCCGCCCTTGGCAGGCGGTGCCCCTTATGGACGGGGCTGGGCTTGGAGAAAGCAGACCATGCGGGAGCGGTTTGGCGCTCCGGTACCGGATAGGTTGTCAGGAAATAGGGGCGCGGCCGCGCAAGGTCAATCGGCGATTGCGCGCGGCCCCCCCGGTCAGAAGGGCTTGAGGTAGACCAGCAAGACGATGAGGATCAGCAGCACGCCCGGCACCTCGCCGATCATCCGCAGCGTCTTTTCGCTCAGCGGCCGCTCGCCGCGCGCCATCTTCTTGGTCTGGCCGACCAGCCAGCCGTGATAGGCGGTCAGCCCCAGCACCAGCGTCAGCTTGGCATGGAGCCAGCCCGAGGCGAACCAGCCGCCGCTATAGGCCATCGAGAGCCCCAGCACCCAGACGATGATCATCGCAGGCGTGAGGATGATCTTGCGGAGTTTCCCCATCCGCTCGGCCCACTTGGCCTCGCCCGGCGAGCCGGGTTCGTGGTCGAGCATGTAGATGCACTGGCGAGGGAGCATGAACAGGCCCGCCAGCCAGAACACCATGAAGATCACATGCCCCGACTTGAGGAACAGGTAGATCGAGGAGAGCAGTTCCTGCATCAGATCAACCTCTTAGGGCCGCGAGCAATTCCTCGACATGCGAAATCGGCGTGAACTGCCCGATCCCGTGGCCGAGGTTGAAGACATGCGGGCGATCCTCGAAGGCATCGATGATGGTCTTGACCCGCGCCGCCACCGCCGGACCGCCAGCCTCGAGCAGCAGCGGATCGAAATTGCCCTGCACCGGCATGCCTTCGGGCAGGCTCTGGTGCGCCCAGACCGGATCGAGCGTCTCGTCGAGCCCGACCGCGTCCACCCCGGTCTCGCGCGCATAGGCCGGGAGCTTGGCGCCCGCGCCCTTGGGGAAGCCGATCACGGGGGTATCGGGGTGCGATTGCTTGAGCTTGGCGGTGATCGCGGCATTGGGCGCAATCACCCACTTCTCGAACTGGTCGGGGGCAAGGCTGCCCGCCCACGAGTCGAACAACTGCACCGCTTCCGCTCCCGCATCGATCTGGCCGCGCAGATAGGTGACCGAGACCTCGACGATCGCATCGATGATCGCCTGCATCCGCGCCGGATCGCGATAGGCGAGCAGCCGCGCCGGGCCGTGATCCTTGGAGCCTTCGCCCGCGATCATGTAGGTGGCGACCGTCCAGGGGCTCCCCGCAAAGCCTAGCATCGTCACATCCGGGCCGATCATGCCGCGGGTCAGGCGCACGGTCTCGTAAACCGGCTCGAACCGCTCGAAGGCGGGGGTGAACGAGTCCAGCTCCACCTCGAGCAGCGTCGGCGTAAGGTGCGGGCCCTCGCCAGCGGCAAAGGTCAGACCCTGCCCCATGGCGTGCGGCACGATCAGGATGTCGGAGAACAGGATCGCACCATCAAACCCGAACCGCCGGATCGGCTGCACGGTGATCTCGGCTGCGGCCTCGCTGTCGTAAACCAGCTCGAGGAAGCCGCCCTTGTCGGCCCGAAGTTCCCGATATTCAGGCAGATAGCGCCCAGCTTGGCGCATTAGCCAGACGGGAGCGACGTCCTGGCGGACACCTTTGAGCGTTTCGAGAAGCGGACCGGGCATAGGACTCCTTAGAACAATTATATTCAATTTATAAAGAGGATGATGGAGTATGTTGGCCCTGTGGAAAGCGGGAATTACCGGTTCCTGCCCGGTTACCCCCGTTCAAACCCCTAGTCCCTGCCCCCATCGAATCCGCATGGATTGGACGTCAAGCGAGCTTTATCCCCACTCTTCCCAGCCTGTCGACAAAACTTGTCCCGTGTGCGCAAATAGGCTTGCCGAAAGCTTGCGAGCGGGCATGAAAATCCCTCCCCAGCTTGTCCGCTTGCCCCTCCCGTGGTTTATGCGGCGATCTGTCCACAGGGCTCCGATGGCATGAACCGACTCAATCTCCACCTCGTTTCGGATTCGACCGGCGAGACGCTGGAAATGATCGCCAAGGCGGCGCTGGCGCAGTTCGACAACCCGGCCGTCAACCGCCATTTCTGGCCGATGGTCCGATCGTTGCAGCACATGGATCGCATCGTCCCCGATCTCGCCGCGCATCCCGGCCTGGTGCTCTACACGCTGGTGAACCCCGAGACGAGGAAGCGCCTCGAGGAGCATTGCCGCCACTTGGGCCTGCCCGCCGTGCCGGTGCTCGATCAGGTGACCGCGGCGCTCGAAAGCCAGCTCGGCCAGGAAGCGCATGGCCGCCCGGGCCGCCAGCACATGATGGACGAGAGCTACTTCAAGCGCGTCGATGCGATCCAGTACACCATCGCGCATGACGATGGCTTGGCGCATGAGGAGTGGGAGCAGGCCGATATCGTGCTGGTCGGCGTGTCGCGCTCCTCGAAGACGCCAACCTCGATCTACCTCGCCAACCGCGGCTACAAGGTCGCCAACATTCCGTTGGTGGTCGAGAGCCCCCCGCCCGCGACGCTCTACCGGCTGCGGCATCCACTGGTGGTGGGGCTGACGACCTCGCCCGAACGCCTGATCCAGATCCGCCGCAACCGGCTGCTCTCGCTCAACGAGGCGACCGAGACGGCGTACGTGGACAACGACAAGGTCAAGGCCGAGCTGCAATTTGCCCGGCGGATGTTCGGCGATAATGGCTGGCCGGTGATCGACGTCACCCGCCGCTCGATCGAGGAAACCGCGGCGGCGATCATCCGGCTGGCGCAGGAACGGGGCCGCAAGCCCGCAAGCGAGGGCGGGACGGGGACGCCGATATGACTCTGATTCTGGCGAGCAAGAGCGCCTCGCGCCGGGCGATGCTCGATGCCGCGGGGGTGGCTTATAAGTCGGTGCCTGCCGATATCGACGAGCGCGCGGTCGAGGCGGGCCTCGCGGGCGCCGCGCCGCCCGAGGTCGCCGAGGCGCTGGCGGTGGCCAAGGCGGCGGCAGTGGCGATGCTCCACCCGGGGGCGCTGGTACTGGGGAGCGACTCGCTGGTGGTTTGCAATGGCCGCCGCTTCGACAAGCCGGGGAGCCGCGAGGAAGCGGGCGAGCACCTGCGGTTTTTCTCGGCGAAGGTGATGGAACTCCACTCCGCCGCTGCGCTGGTGCGCGATGGCGGGTGCGAGTGGTCGCACGCCAGCATCGCCCGGCTGCATGTGCGCGAACTGTCCGAGGACTTCATCGCTGCCTATCTGGATAGGGAATGGCCCGCCATCGGCCACACTGTCGGCGCGTTCCGGATCGAGGGGCCGGGGGTGCAGCTGTTCTCCGAGATAGAGGGCGACCAGTTCACCGTGCTCGGGATGCCGCTGCTGCCCTTGCTCGCCGCGTTGCGGGAGGAAGGGGTGCTGCTGGCATGACGCGCCCTTACGCCGAGGTGATCGGCGATCCTATCGCGCAGTCCAAATCGCCGAAAATCCACGGGTTCTGGCTCGGGAAGCTCGGCATCGAAGCGGACTACCGCGCCTGCCACGTGACCCCCGAGGCGCTGGCTGATTACCTCGCCCAACGGCGGGAGGATCCCCTCTGGCGCGGGTGCAATGTCACCATGCCGCACAAGCAGGTGGTTATGCCGTTGCTGACCCGCATCGACTCCCCCGCCGACGCCATCGGCGCGGTCAACACCATTCTGCCGCTCGGCGAAGGCGCGCTGGCCGGCACCAACACCGATGCCGCCGGGTTCCTCGAGCCGCTGGCGAAGGACCTCGCCGAGACCCACTATTTCCGCATGGCCCGCATCATCGGCACCGGCGGCGCGGCGCGGGCAATTATCTCGGCGCTCGCTACGCACGGCTTCACCCTGGTCGTGGCGGGGCGTGATCCGGCCAAGGCGCGCGCGCTGCTCGACGAGCTTGCGCCGGGGGGCGAACACCATGCCATCGACCTTGCGCACTTCGCAGACCCCACCACCTTCGCCTTCGACGCGCGCGAAGGGTGTCTCGATCTGGTGGTGAACGCCTCGAGCCTCGGGATGCAGGGCCAGCCCCCGCTCGCCTTCGACTGGAGCCACGCTCCCCCGGGCGCAATCGCCTACGACATCGTCACCGCGCCGCTCGATACCCCCCTCCTGCAGACCGCCCGCGCCAGCGGCCACCGCACCATCGACGGGCTTTCGATGCTGATCGGCCAGGCGGCGGTCGCCTTCGAGAAATTCTTCGGCGCACCCCCGCCGCGCGAGCATGACGCCGAACTCCGGAAGCTCCTGACCCAATGACAAAGCCAAAAATCATCGGCCTTACCGGAAGCATCGGCATGGGCAAATCGACCGTCGCCGCGATGTTCGCCGAAGCGGGGATTCCGGTGTTCGACGCCGATGCCGAGGTGCGCGCGATGCAGGGCGCGGGCGGCGAACTTATCGCGCCTATCGAGGAAGCCTTCCCCGGATCGACTGGCCCCCAAGGCGTCGACCGCGACCGGCTCGGCCATCAGGTGTTTGCCGACAAGGCCGCCCTCCAAAGACTCGAAGCCATCGTCCACCCCGCCGTCGCCGCCCGGCGCGCCGCCTTCCTCGAAGCCAACAGCGACAAACGCGCGGTGGTGTTCGACATTCCGCTCCTGTTCGAGAAGGGCGGGCACCAGAGCGTCGACCTCGTCGTCGTCGTCTCCGCTCCGGAAGCAGTCCAGCGCGCCCGCGTGCTCGCCCGCCCGGGGATGACGCCCGAAAAATTCGACCACATCTTCGGCCTGCAACTCCACGACACCGAGAAACGCGCGCGCGCCGATCACGTCATCGACACCGGCACCAGCATCGCGGAAACCCGCGCTCAGGTC
This sequence comes from Erythrobacter sanguineus, assembly GCA_945878845.1. Lineage (GTDB taxonomy): Bacteria > Pseudomonadota > Alphaproteobacteria > Sphingomonadales > Sphingomonadaceae > Erythrobacter > Erythrobacter sanguineus_A. Next base: position 94,884 of record CAMCUB010000007.1, read on the forward strand.
ACCGCGCTGATTGCTTCACTTTGACGACAAAGGCCGCTTGCAAGTCCCCGAAGATGGGAGGATAGTCCCCCAAATGGCGTTCGAAATCCGCGAAATCATCTTCGACACCGAAACCACGGGGCTCGACCCCAAGACCGGGGACCGGATGGTGGAAATCGGCTGCGTCGAGATGGTCGGCCGGGTCGAGACGGGGCGCAGTTTCCACGCCTATTTCAACCCCGATCGCGACATGCCGGTCGAGGCCGAGCGGGTCCACGGCCTCAGCGCCGCCTTCCTCGCTACCAAGCCGCGGTTCGCTGAAACGGCGGACGAGCTGCTCGAATTCCTCGGCGACTCCAACCTCGTCGCCCACAATGCCGGGTTCGATTTCGGCTTCCTCAACAATGAGCTGGAATTGGCGGGCCGCGCCCCGATCAGTTACGACCGGATGGTCGACACCGTCGCCCTTGCGCGGAAAAAACACCCCGGCGCCAAGCTCAGCCTTGATGCGCTGTGCACCCGCTATGGGATCGACCGCAGCCACCGGGTCAAGCACGGCGCGCTGCTCGACGCCGAGCTTCTCGCGCAGGTCTATGTCGAGCTGACCGGCGGGCGCCAGATCGGACTCGGCCTTGTCGATGCCCCGGCGGACAGCCCTGCTCTCACAGAACTCACCCCCAATGCGCCCTGGCACAGTCCGTCTGCGGACAAGCCCCGGCGCGAACCCCGCCTTTATATGGCCAGCCAGGAGGAGCTGGAACGGCACCGCGCGTTCGTCGCGGAGATCAAGAGCGCGATCTGGGTTAGTTAAGACCTGACGCGCTGCGGGTATCACTCGGCCCGCTATCCCATTGGGATCCTCACTCTTGGACGGAGGACTACGCTTCATGGACATTCGGATTTCAGGCCACCAGCTGGACACTGGCAGCGCGCTTCAGACGCACGCGTCAGACCGGCTCGGCGCGATCGTCGACAAGTATTTCGACCGCGCGATCTCGAGCCACGTGACCTTCGGCAAGGCCCCTGCGGGCGCCTTCTCCTGCGATATCGTCACCCATGTGATGCAGGGCCTGATCCTCAAGGCGCAAGGCAACGCGCATGACGTGCATGTCGCCTTCGACGATGCGGCGGGCAAGATCGAGAAGCAGCTGCGCCGCTACAAGCGCCGCCTGACCGACCGCCACGAACAGGCCGATCACGCGCGCGGCGAGGAAGAGGCTGCCTACACCATCTTCATGGTCGAGGAAGACGAGGAGAAAGAGGTCACCGCCGATGCGCCGCTGGTGATCGCTGAAACCCGTGTCGACATCCCCACCGCCAGCGTCGCGGACGCGGTGATGATGATGGACCTCAGGAACACCGGGGCGCTGTTTTTCAAAAACGCTGGCACCGGACGGCATAATATGGTCTACAGACGCGCCGATGGCTCGATCGGATGGGTTGAGCCGAGATAGGGCCAGTCGCCCGCCTTGCCGTTACGGCAGGGCCCGCTTTCGAAGGTCCAGGCGGTCGCAGGAGGGGGCACCGCCCCGGCCCGTCAATGTCCCGTTCGGGCTTGATCGGACCGGACCTTCGCCGGGTTAGGCGCACAGTTTTCGGGATCATTGGTACCATGGACGTCAACCTCGCTCTTTCTCCTCAGGCGATCGCTTTCGCCAAGCTCGACACCAAGCCGAAGATCCTCGCCCGCACCGCCCAGCTGCTGAGCGCGGCCTATGGTCTTGACGAAAGCGAAGTGCTCGAGAACCTTGAGGCGCGCGAGGCGCTGGGCAGCACCGGCTTCGGGCGCGGGGTGGCGATCCCGCATTGCCGATCAAAAGATGTCCGCCGCCCCAGCCTCGCGCTGATCCGGCTCGAAACCCCGATCGATTTCGGCGCGGTCGATGCGCGGCCTGTGACACTGGTGTGCGGCCTGGTCTCGCCCGAGAATGCCGGGGCGACGCACCTGCACGCGCTCGCCGCGATCTCGCGCCTGACGCGCGAAGAGACGACGCTGCAGATGCTCGCCGACGCGCCCGATACCGAGGCGGTCTATGCGCTGCTGACCAACCAGTTCATGCGCGACGCGGCCTGATCTTCCGGCGAACCCCATGCCCGCGCGTGACGAACCCCTGCCCGCGAGCGGTGCCGAGCAGCATTACCGCGCGTTGGAGCGGCTCTATGCCTCGGCTCCGGTCAACGCCAAGTTTGCCAGCAAACTGCACATCCCGGGCGAGGGCCGCGCGCAGCTCACCTTCACCGTCACGCCCGAAGATTACCACGCGGCCGGCGCGGCGCACGGGACGATCTATTTCAAGATGCTTGACGATGCGGCCTTCTATGCCGCCAATTCGCTGGTGACCGACCGCTTCCTGCTCACCACCGGCTTCAACCTGTTCTTCTCCAAGCCCGTGCGCGCCGGACAGGTCACCGCCGAGGGCCGCTGGGCGAGCGGCCGCCGCCGCGTGTTCGTCGCCGAGGCGCGGCTGGTGGACGAAGAGGGCGACGAGATCGGCCGCGGCACTGGCACCTTCATGAAGAGCCGCATGGCCCTCTCCAGCCTGCCGGGCTATGCTGCGGGCGGCCCCTCGGGGCTCTGAGCGCATGTCCGACCGCCTCCCCGCCCATCTCGAAGCCGGGGCGATCATGCGCCTTGCGGAGAGCGAGGGGGGATTCGCAACCGTGCTGGCCAAGGGCGAGCGCGACGCCGGCACCATCCTCATCGTAACCCTGTGTCGCGGAAGGGATGGCATTCTTTTCGAAAGGATGCCGCAGCTTGATGGATCGCGCAAATTTCTTGCGGTGAAACGAGAAGACCCTGAGATTACTCAGGAATTTTCAGAATATTTGGCGCGCCGACGGCGTCAGGACCAAGATATGTGGCTAATCGAGGTGGATATCGCGGATCGGGAACGGTTCGTCGTGCGTATCGCCGAATTGAGTTGACGTTAACAGCAGCCGGGCTAGGCGCGCCCAACTTCCTGAGCGCAGGCTGGCAGGGCGGCAATTCGGCCCCACCCTCCGGCACGCAGACGGGGAGCGGCCGGCAGGCTTCTTCGAACCTCCCACATCGGTAACGGTCTGGATCACGGTTCCCGCCTGCGTCTGGCGCGCTCACCGCCGAATTAGTTGATACAATGAGTCGCAAGACTGCCACGATTGCTGCGATTGCGGGCCTCGCAATCGCAACCACGATGTTCCCGAGTGGCCACGATGCCGCCGCGCTGGCGCAAGCCGCAACCGAACAGCTCACCGCTCCCGCCCCGGTCGAAGCGCCCGAGCTGGTTCCCCAGACAATCGAATTTGTCGCGCAGGAAGTGGTGCAGCCCCTGCCCACCCCCGCTCCCGCGACTCCTGCCCTCACCGAGGCCGGTTCGCTGCACGAGCTGGTCGGCCTGATCGACACTGCCGCGCCGATGTCCGAACAGATGCGCTGCCTTGCCGGCGCGGTCTATTTCGAGGCGCGCGGTGAGCCGCTCGCAGGCCAGCTTGCGGTCGCGCAGGTGATCATCAACCGCACCGAAGACGGGCGCTTCCCGCGCTCCTATTGCGGCGTTGTCTCCCAGCCCGGCCAGTTCTCCTTCATGCGCGGCAAGCGGATGCCCGCTGTGCGCGAAGGCTCGGCCGCATGGGAGCGCGCGGTCGCGGTCGCTCACATCGCCGACAAGGGCCTGTGGGAAAGCGAAGCGGGCCGCGCGGTGTTCTTCCACGCGCGCTACGTCAAGCCGGGCTGGACCCGCACCAAGACGCGCCTCGCTCAGATCGACACGCATATTTTTTATCGCTGATCGCTGATCCTCGCCGCTGTTTCGCCCTTACGGGCGAGCGGCTGCGGGCGCCCCTTTGGGCTTGCGGCGCTGCGGGCCGGTCACCGCCATCAGGCGGCGTGGGTTAGGCTAACAGCCTGACCCAGACCGGCGTATGGTCGCTGGCCTTCTCGCGGCCGCGGAATTCCTTGTCCACGCCGCATGACTCGAGGCGATCCGCACACTCCGGCGAGAGCAGGATGTGGTCGATCCGGAACCCGTGATCGCGCTGCCAGGCGCCCGCCTGATAGTCCCAATAGGTCCATACCCCCCCGCGCGGGTTGTGGGTGCGGATCGCGTCGGTCCAGCCATCGGCGAGGAGGCGCGCATAGGCGGCGCGGCTCTCGGGCTGCATCAGCGCGTCGTCCTGCATCACCTTCACCGACCACACGTCGTCATCATGCGGGATGACGTTGAAATCGCCGAGCACCACCGCAGGCACTTCCTCGGCCCAGATCGCCGCCATCCGCTCGCGCAGCTTTGCCATCCAGGCGAGCTTGTAGGTGAACTTCGGCCCCGGATGCGGGTTGCCGTTGGGGAGGTAGAGGCAGGCAATGCGGACGCCGTTTACATCGGCTTCAAGGTAACGCGCCTGTTCGTCATCGCCCTCGTTCGGCCCGGGGATGCCGAGCCCGCGCTGCACCTCGGTCAGCGTATATCCTGCGCGGGTGTCGGCGAGGATCGCCACACCATTGAAACTCTTCTGCCCGTGCCAGATCGCGGAGTAGCCGATCGCTTCGAAGTCCGCGGCGGGAAACCCCTCATCCTGCGTCTTGATCTCCTGCAGGCAGGCGATGGCCGGACGTGTCTCTTCGAGCCATTCGATCAGACGCGGCCCGCGCGCCTTGATGCCGTTGATGTTGAAGGTGGCGATTTTCATGGGGCTCTGATGCCCCAAACCGCCGCGCGGGTCTAACCTAAATCCCGAAGCTCGCCCCGCAGCCGCAGCCGGCGGCGGCCTGCGGGTTTTCGACCTTGAAGGCCGCCCCGCCCAGCGATTCGACGAAATCCACCGTGCTGCCTGCGATCAGATCAAGGCTCATGGGGTCGACCACAAGCTTCACGCCGTCGGTCTCGGACACCGAGTCGTCCGCATCGGGCGCGTCGGCAAGATCGAACTTGTACTGGAAGCCCGAGCACCCCCCGCCCTCGACCGCCAGTCGCAGGATCGCCGGGCGCGCCTGCTTCGAAGCAATCAAGGCGACCCGCTTGGCGGCAGATGGGGTGAGGATCAGGGGCGCTACGCTCATGGTTCCAATCTAGGGGGCCTGCTGCCGGTTCTCAAGCGGTCACGCCGCGGTGATGTAGTTCCGCAGCGCCTCGGCCTCGCCCTGCACCTCGTCCATCTTGTGCTTCACGAGGTCGCCGATCGAGATGAAGGCGATCAGCTGCCCGTCCTCGACCACCGGGAAGTGGCGGAAGCGGCGGCGGGTCATCATGCCCAGCGCCTCGTCGATGGTGGTGGCGGGCTCGACCGTGACTGCGGGCGAGGTCATGATCTCCTCGACCGCGACGTCGAGGCATTCCTTGCCCCGGTCGGCGAGGCGGTAGATCACGTCGCGCTCGGACACGATGCCGACGACGCGCCCCTCGCGCAGCACCGGCAGCGCGCCGATGCGTTTGCTGGCGAGGGTCTGCACCACCTCGGCAACCGGGGTGGTGCAATCGCAGGCGATGATGTCGCTGGATGTGCGTTGGGCGATGATGCGGGCAATTGTCATAACGACTCCCTCTCTCTCAGGTCATGAAAGTGCCATGTCGGTTGAGAAAAAGCGAATCCGGTGTTGCGCCGCCCGCGCGGGGCCTTGCAGCTTTCGCGCGTTGCAATGCGGCAAGGCGCGGGCCATGTCGGGCGCATGACCCGCAAGTCCCCGCTCGACGATCCTGTGAACGCCGCCCACGCTTGGGCGCGCTACCGCCAGATCATGAAATGGCTGCTCGCCGCGACTACGTTGACCGTGGCATTGGCGATGGGGCTGCTATTTGCCTATAACGGCATGATTTCGGTACATTTTTATATCGCGGTGGCGCTGGGGATCAGCTTCACCATGCTGCTCGGCGGAGGGCTGATGGGGCTGGTGTTCCTGTCCAACGGCACCGGTCACGACGAATCGGTCGACAACCAGCTCCCGGGCCGGGACGAGTTCTGGTCGCCCAAGGACGATTAGGCCGGAATCAGCCGGTAATCCTCGACCGGCACGCCTTCAATCAGGTGTTCCTGAATGATCCGCTCGAGCACTTCGGGCGAGCACGAGTGGTACCACACGCCGTCGGGCCACACGACCGCGACCGGGCCCGCGGCGCAGATCTGCAGGCAATCGGCCTTGGTGCGCTGCACCCCGCCACCCTTGCCGCGGTTGCTCTCGTCCGTCCGCACCGGCCCGACCAGCCCCAGCTCCTTGAGCCGCGACTTCAGGAAGCCCCATGCCTCCTCCCCCGCCTCGCGCGAGCAGCATTTCTGCTTCTCGGACAGCGCGCACAGCATGATGTGGCGCGTGATCGCGGTGCCCTGCTCGGGATCGCCGAAATGCTTGGCGAGCGAATGGCGCGCGGATTCGAGTTCCTTGCGGCTCATTTCGGCGCGCTCTGGCCCAGCCAGCGGTCCAGCCACCCGAACACCGTCTGGTGCCATTGCAGCGAGTTCTTCGCGCCCAGCACCCAGTGGTTCTCGTCAGGGAAGACCAGCAGCTGCGCGGGGATGCCGCGTTCCTGCAGCGCTGTGAAGCTCATCAGGCCCTGCGAATAGGGGACGCGGTAATCCTTCTGCCCGGTGACGACCAGCATCGGGGTCTTCCACTTGTCGACGTGGTTGGCGGGGTTCCACTTCTCGTAGATAGCGCGGGCTTGTTCATAGGTGCCGCCATGGTCCCAGCGCGGGAACCACAATTCCTCGGTCGAATAATACATGGAGCGGTTGTCGAAGATGCCGTCGTGCTGGACGATGCACTTGAAGCGGTCGGGCCACTGGCCGGCGATCCAGTTCACCATGTAGCCGCCGTAGCTGGCGCCCATCGCGCAGGCGTTGGCACCGTCGATCTGGGTGTCGAGCGCGATGCCGGCTTCAAAGCCCTTCTGCAGGTCCTCGAGCGGCCATCCGCCCCAGTTCTGGTTGATCGCGTCGGTGAAGGCCTGTCCGTAGCCGGTCGACCCGTGGAAATCGACCGAGATCACCGCATAGCCTTGGCTGGCGAGGACGCGCGGGTTCCAGCGGTTCGACCAGCTGTCGTTGAAGCTCCCCTGCGGGCCGCCGTGGATGTAGAGGATCGCGGGGATCGGCCCGGTCTGATCGGCGAGGCGGGTGAGCTGGCCCCACACCGTGTCGCCATTCGCGCCGGTGAAGCTGAAGCGGCGGGTGACGATGCTCGCCATCGCCCCCATGCGGGTGGTGGCGACATCGGTTAGCGGGCGAGCCTGCCCCATGCCGTCGGACAGGAACAGCTCGGCCGGTTGCCCCAGCGAATCGCGGGTGAACAGCGCGCCGCCCTTGGGCAGGGGCACGAGATTGGCGATATGCGCCTCGTTCCCGGCCATCAGGTTCAATTCGGTGACCTTGCCGCTGGCGATGTCGATGCGGAAGGCCGGGGTGTCGAGCACCTTTTGCGCGGTGGCGATCAGGCTCTTGCTGTCGGCGCTCCATGCGAGGCTGCCGAAGGAGAGGTCGGTGTCCTTGGTCAGGTTGCGCACCTCCCCGGACTTCACATCCATCAGCTGCACCGCCTGCCTGTCCGCCTCGTAGGTCGGACGCTCCATGGCGAGCCAGGCGAGCCACCGGCCATCGGGCGAGACGGTGGGGGCGAGGTCCATCGCCGTGTTGGCGGCGGTCAGCAGCTTGGGGGCCGCGCCGGTGAGGTCGGAGGCGTAGATGTCGAGATTGGTCGAGGAGGGCTCGTCTGCGTTCGAAAGGCGCGCGGTGAAGTAGAGCGCCTTGCCGTCGGGCGAGAAGGCGAGTTCCTCGGCTCCGCCAAAGGGCATGGTCGGCGTGTCGGCGGTGATGCCGGTGGCGGGGTCCTTGCCGTCGACCGGCTGGCCCTCACCCGTGACGACGCCGCCGGTCAGCGGGTAGACGAAAATGCGGTTGTGGAGGCCCGGGGTCGCCCAACGGTCCCAATGGCGCACGAAGCCGTCCTTGGCGTCATAGAGTCGCCCGGTGCCGGGGCCGGGGGTGTAGGGCGTGGCGGCGTCGGCGCAGCCGAAGCTCGGGCAGTCGCGCGGCACTTCGCCCCACACTGCGATGCTCGCGCCATTGGGGGCGAGCTTGAAACCGGCGATGTCGCGCTCGGTTGAGGGGGTGACGAGCTGCGGGGTGCCTGCGGTGCCATCCTTGGCGAGGGTCACGCGCCACACGCGCGACAGGGTGGGCGGCTGCTTGTCGAGGTGAATTGCGTTCTTCTCGTCGATCTCGCTGCTCAGGAAATAGAGCGCACCGTCCGCACCAAAAGCAAGGTCCGAGGCTTTGAGCCCGAGATCGAGCGCCACCGGCGCGTTACCCGGCCTGGCGAGGTCGATCAGGTAATGCGTCGGTGAGCGCTTCAGGCGCGCCGGATCGGTGATGGTGACGCTGTAGACCGCCAGCGTCCCCTCGCGGTTCACCGCCGGGGCGCCGAGGCGCGGGAGGGTGACGAGATCCTCGGCGGTCATCGGCGGAGCGGCAACGCCGGGGACGACCGATGCGGCTTGCGCGCGGGCGGGCAGGTCCTCGGCCGCGAGCGGCGCGGAGAAAGCGAAAGCGGCGAACGTGACTGGAATCAGGGCGCCGAAAGCAGTTAAGCGATGCATGGCCGGAGGCGTTAGACCTCCCGGACGCCCCGCGCTAGCCCCGCGGTTACCCTCAGCGGCGCTTGCCGACGATCCGGGCGATTTCCGCCTGCACGAGGCTCTCGACCATCGCGGGCAGGTTTGCCTCGAGCCATTCGGCGAGCATCGGGCGCAGCAGCTCGCGGGTCAGGCCTTCCAATGAGGTCTCGCCCGAACGGACGATCTGCGGGCGCGCGGGCGGCTCGGCCAGCATGGCTAGCGCGGCGAGGTTTTCCTGCATTGCATCACGCACTTGATCCGCGATCAGCGGGGTTTCGTCGGCGTGCTCCATCGGCATGACCGGCTTGCGGGCCGGTTCGTCGGGCGCGACGTCCATTTCGGCCAGATCGAGCACTTCCTCGGCATCGCGCACCTTGTGGGTGCGGGCGAGCGGGGCGGGCTGGGCCGAATCGTCTTCCGAAACGAGCATCCGCCGCCGCCGCGCCTCGAGCGCGCCGACGCGGTTGTCACGGGCGATCACTTTCTTGATCGACTCGAGGATTTCCTCGACCGACGCTTCGCTTTCCTGGCCCATGCTTCGCCCCGTCTGATCCACCCTGCGCGTCCCGAATCGGGACGATCAACGCTCGCCGGGCAGCAATTGCGGGCCGAATGTCGCCGTGGCGGGGGGAATGTCAACGGTTCTGGTCGAATCCGGCGCAGGTTCGGGATCGCGGTCCCAATCGTTCATCTTGCTGCTGACCCGGTCGGCATTGACTGTCGGGTCATAGAGCGGCCCGCCGGTGTCGAGGTTGAGATCGCGCGCTTCGGCCTTGCCCATCAGCGCGAGCAGGTTGAAGCCGGCGACATAGGCATTGCGCCGCGCGGTCACCAGCTGGGCGCGGGCGCTGACCAGTTCCTGCTCGGCGTTGAGCACGTCGAGGATCTGGCGGTTGCCGATCGAGTTCTCGGCGCGCACGCCTTCGAGGCTGAGTTCGGCCGCTTCCACTGCGGCTTGCGCGCTTTTGATCACCCCGTTCGATGCCTGCCAGTTGGCATAGGTCGAACGGATGTCGGCAATCACCTGGCGTTCGGTGGCGATGACGTTCTCCAGCGCCGCGGATTCGCGCGCACCCGCCTGACGCTGGCGCGCAGCGGGCAAGCCGCCCTGGAAGATCGGGATGGTGAAGCGGACCCCGACGCTCGCGGTCGTCTCGGTCTGGAAGAAGCGCGGATCGCCTGCCTGCAGCGTGCCGAAATAGTCCGAATAATCGACGCCGGCGAACAGGGCGAGCGTCGGCAGGCGGCCGGCGCCCGCCACCTCGGTATCGAACCCGGCGGCCTTGGCGCGCTGCTTGGCGGCGATCAGGCTGGCGTTACTTTCGAGGCCCGTGACGATCGCCTGCCCCACCGTGTCCGGCAGTCCGGGCAGCGGCGGCGGTGCTTCGAGCTGGCCCGGGGCCTGCCCTACAAGACGGATATAGGTCTCGCGCGCGGCAATCAGGTTGGCCTCGGCGGATTGCAGATCGCCCTCGGCAAGCGCGAGGCGCGAGCGCGACTGGGCGACGTCGGTGATGGTCAGATCGCCGATCTGGAAGCGGTCGCTGGTCGCCTCGAGATTGGTGCGCAGAACCTGCACGTTGTTGGTCGCAAGCCCCACCAGCGCTTCGGTGCGCAGCACGTCCATGTAGGCGGCGACGACCTGCGTGAAGAGGCTGCTCTCGTTCAGGCGGAGGTCGGCCTGCCCTGCGGCGACACGTTCCTGCGCGGCATTGATGCCGTTGCGCACCGCGCCGCCCGAATAGATCGGCACGACCAGATCGGGACCGACGGTGAAGATCCGCTCGGTCGGGGCGAAGGCGTTGGGGGAGGGCTTGACGAATTCGACATACTGCCCCGTCGCGTTGACCGAGGGCAGGCCCTGCGCGCGCTGGATCGGCACGTCTTCGTCGGTGGCGCGCTGGGAGTCGCGTGCGCCTTCGAGCGTGGGGTTGGTGTTATAGGCCGCCGCAAGCGCCTCGCGCAGGGTGTCGGCCTGCGCGGGCGCAGCGCTGGCGAGCGCCAAGAGGCTCGCTGCCCCAGCGAGGCGCAATGCGGCCGGGCGGCGGATCACGCGAAGGTCCAGCGCTTGGGCGCGGCGAAAGCGGTAAGGATGGGGATGCCGAGATCCTCGAGCGGCTGGAGGCTGACGCTGCCGGCGATCCGGCCGCCGCTGGCAAGGCGGGTGACCTGGCGCAGCACCAGACCGGTGACGATCCGGCCATGATCCGCCAGCGCGGCGGCGAGCCCCTCGGGCAGCTGCTCGATCGCGCCGTCGATGACGATGAGATCATATTCGCCCGCGCCTTGCAGCGCTGCGGCTTCGGTGGCGGTCACTTCGGTGACGCTGCCTGCGAGCGGCGCGATCAGCGCGGCGAGGTAGCTTGTGCCGCCGCTCACCACCAGCACGCGCGCCTCGGAGGTGGGCGCGGCCTCGAGCAGCAGCTTGCCGTAGAACAGCGGGGCGGCGAGGTGGCCGCCCTCTCCAAGCATCACCGCGCGGTCGGTATAGGCCTGCGCGGCCTTCTTGGCGGGGAGGAAATCCTCGCGCGGGACGGCGAGCATCCGGGCGAGCACATATTCCTCGTTCACCCCGCTGGTGCGCAGCTGGCTGTCGATCATCGCGCGGCGGGCGGTTTTCGTGTCGGGAAGGGTCGTGGTCATGGTGCTCATCGTTTCTCGGGTTACTGTATTAGGATCGCAATACAGCCGGTCAACCCTCTCCTTAAACGTGCTGCCGCGCGCTTCCAAGGCTTTTGCCCCCAAACACCGCCACCGCGCACTCGCGATTTTACGCCTTTGACCAAACCGCGCGCCGGTGCGTGACCCTGTTTCAGCCGGGTGGAAGCATTGGCACGGAGCCGATTTTGGCTCAGCGCCAGAAGCGAGGAGGGAGCGATGCTTGCCCATCTTGACCGACGAGCGACGCAGCGCTGGGCCAAAATCGGCCCGCCCCTCGGGGGTCGCGTCAGGAAGCCCGCTGGCTTCGTCGCGGCACTTGCAGGGGCAACCAGCCCCTGCTGCGCACCACTCCTATCCAGCGGGCTTCCTGACACGATGCGAATACTTCCACCCAGCTGAAACAGGGTCTAGGGGAAGCGCCGAACCTTATGGGGCGCAAATCGACTTAGAGAGGGATGGCTTCGATGAGTGACATGACGGCAGCAAGCGGTGACGTGCGGATCGAGACCGATTCGCTGGGCGAAGTGGCGGTTCCGGCGGGCATGCACTGGGGCGCGCAGACGCAGCGCTCGATCGTCAACTTCCCGATCGGCGGCGAGACCATGCCCCCCGCGCTGGTGCGGGCGCTGGGCGTGCAGAAGCTCTCGGCCGCGCGCGCGAACATGAAGCTGGGCGTGCTCGATGCCGGAATCGGCGAGGCGATCGTGCAGGCCGCGCGTGAGGTGATCGACGGGACGCTCGCCGACCAGTTCCCGCTGGTGGTGTGGCAGACCGGCTCCGGCACCCAGTCGAACATGAACGCCAACGAGGTGATCGCGAGCCGCGCCAACGAGATTCTCACCGGCAAGAAGGGCGGCAAGACCCCGGTCCACCCCAATGACCACTGCAATATGGGCCAGTCGTCGAACGACACTTTCCCCACCGCGATGCACATCGCCGCGGCGGTCGAGGCGATGGATCACCTGATCCCTGCGCTCAGGAAGCTCCACGGCGCGCTCGATGCCAAGGCGAAGGAATTCGCCGACATCGTCAAGATCGGCCGCACCCACTTGCAGGACGCGACCCCGATGACGCTGGGGCAGGAGTTCTCGGGCTACGCTAAGCAGATCGAATACGGCATCCTTCGGGTCGAGGCGGCGCTGCCGCGCGTGCTGGAGCTGGCGCAAGGCGGCACCGCGGTCGGCACCGGGATCAACGCCAAGGTCGGCTTCGATGTCGCCTTCGCCGCCGAAGTCGCTGCCGAGACCGGCCACGCCTTCGTCACCGCGCCCAACAAGTTCGAAGCGCTCGCCGCGCATGACGCGATGGTCGAGATTTCGGGGGCGCTCAATGTGCTCGCAGTCAGCCTGATGAAGATCGCCAACGATATCCGCCTGCTGGGCTCCGGCCCCCGCAGCGGCCTCGGCGAGCTGTCGCTCCCCGCCAACGAGCCGGGCTCCTCGATCATGCCGGGCAAGGTCAACCCGACCCAATGCGAGGCTATGACCATGGTCTGCGCGCAGGTGATGGGCAATCACATGACGGTGACGGTCGCCGGATCGCACGGGCATCTGGAGCTCAACGTGTTCAAGCCGGTGATCATCTACAACGTGCTCCAGTCGATGAAGCTGATCGGCGATGCGAGCCACGCCTTCACCGACAATTGCGTCGTGGGGATCGAGGCGAACACCACCCGCATCACCCAGCTGCTCAACGAGAGCCTGATGCTGGTGACCGCACTCAACCCGCACATCGGCTACGACAATGCCGCCAAGATTGCCAAGAAGGCCCACGCCGAGGGGACGACTTTGAAGGAGTCCGCGCTGGCCCTCGGCCTGCTGACGGAAGAGCAGTTCGCGGCCTGGGTGGTGCCCTCCGACATGATCCGCCCGCGGGATTAAGTGACGTTGGTCGATCCTGAACATCCGTTCATCATTCGACCAATACGCGAGTCCGCCCGACGACATGCGCCCTGCCCGGTAGCCATCGCCGGGCAGGCGCGGTATCGCTGCTCGGCATAATGGCAACAAACCCGCTAAGCGATACCGCCCCTGCCGAGCCCGCCGCCACCGTGTCGTTCCGCACGGTGCTGTTCTCGATGGTCGTCCTGTGGGCGACCTATTTCGCGCTCACCACCTTCCGCTCGAGTCTGGTGCTCGACCTCTCGTTGCAGCTGGAGCTGGGCTGGCGGCGGCTGGTGATCACCGCGCTCGGCATCGGGCTGACGATCGTGCTTTGGCTGCTGCTGCGGCTGTTCGATGCCAAGCCCCTGTGGCTCAAGATCTCCGCCGCGATCGCGCTGGCCTTTCCGATCGCGCTCGCCATCGGGCAGATCAACCAGTGGATCTTCAAGGACATGGAGCTGGCGCAAGAGCAGATCTACGCCAAGAAATACAACATCAACCTGCGCCGTGACGAGAGCGGCAACCTGCTGGTCGATGTCCCCGTGCGCCGCGTCACCCCGGCCGGGCAGCCGCCGGCGGAGGACAGCGACGTGGTCGATTCGCAGGCGGTGATGATTGCGCCGGCCGAGACCTATTCCGATTTCTGGCGCAAGCTGCTCGATGTCGCGCTCGGGCGCTATTTCCTGCTGCTGGCCTGGGCCTCGACCTATTTCGCGCTGCTCGCCGGGGTGCAGGCGAGGAGTGCGCAGCGCCGCGAGGAGCAGTTCCGCTCCGCCGCCAAGGCCGCCGAATTGCGGTCGCTGCGTTATCAGGTGAACCCGCATTTCCTGTTCAACACGCTGAATTCGCTCTCCGCGCTGGTGATGACCAATAAGGCTGAGAGCGCGGAACGGATGATCCAGACGATCAGCCGCTTCTACCGCCACAGCCTCGCCACCGAGCCGACCGCGGATGTATCTTTGCGCGACGAGTTCGACCTCCAGAAGCTCTACCTCGATATCGAGACGGTGCGCTTTCCCACCCGGCTGGTCATGCAGTTCGACCTGCCCGCCGATCTCGAGGAATGCCGCGTGCCGGGGATGATCCTGCAGCCGCTGGTCGAGAACTCGGTGAAATACGCCGTCTCCCCCGTCTCGCGCCCGGTGACGATCACGGTGGCGGCGCGCGAGGAGTTTGACCGGCTGGTGATCACCGTCGGCGACGATGGCCCGGGCGTGCCGCAGGGCACCACCCATGGCTTCGGCATTGGGCTGGCAAATGTCCGCGACCGGCTCGAGGCGCGCTTCGGCCCCGATATCGGCTTCTCTTCCGCCCCCACGCCGGGCGGCTTTTGCACCGAAATCCGCATTCCCCTTTCGAGGCCCGCAACCCGTCATGCCTGAGACCGAAACCGAAAACACCGCCCTCAGAACCCTGATCGTCGACGACGAGCCGCTCGCGGTCGAACGTGTGCAGGTGATCTGCGCCGAGATCCCCGCCGTGCGCGTGGTCGGCACCGCCAGCGACGGCGCTGCCGCGCTGCGCCTTGCCGAGAAGCTCGAACCGGATCTGGTGCTGCTCGACATGACCATGCCCGAATTGGACGGGTTAGGCGTGGCGCGCCACTTCGCCGCGCAGCCGCAGGCGCCGGTGGTGATTTTCGTGACGGCGCATGACCATTTCGCGGTCGAGGCCTTCGATCTTGAAGCGGTCGACTATGTGTTGAAGCCCGTCTCGGCCGACCGGCTGGAGCGCGCGATCGAGCGTGCCGTCGCCCGCCGCGGCCAGCGCCGCCAAAAGGCGGGGCGCCATCTCGACGAGCTGTGGGTGCCGCATCGCTCCGAGCTGCTGCGGATCGCGGTGAGCGAGGTCCACCAGATCGACGCCGAACGCGATTATGTGCGCCTCCATGTCGGGAGCGCCGACAATGCGCGCTCCTACCTGCTGCTGCAGACGATCGCGGGGCTGGAAGAGCGGCTCGACCCCGAACAGTTCATCCGCATCCACCGCTCGACGATCCTGCGCCGCGATCACATTCGCGGCCTCAGGCATGATGGCTTGGGCGTGTGGTCGGCGGAGCTGGTCAACGGCGAGGCGCTGCGGATCGGCCGGACCTATCTGGCGCGCGTCAAGGCGATGGCCGGGCGCTGATTAGCGCCAATCGCTGACCTTCCGCCTCGCCTCCCCACCCGGCCACCTGACATAGTGGTACTATTGGTGGCCGGGTGGGGAGGCGGGGCGGGAGGTCAGCGCCACCGAAGGTGGCACGCAAACAAGAACCCAAACAAAAAACGGCCCGAACCCCAGGGACTGTGAGGGTTCGGGCCGTATGCCTCACGCGCGCCGGGGTGCGCGGGGCAAACTCGCCGGCGATCAACCGCCGCGCTGGGTGTCGGTCTTGAGGGCCGCGACCTGGCTCTTGGCTTCGGCGCGGGCGTGGGTTTTGCAGTCCTGCGCGCTCTGATCCATGATCCGCGTGCCGGTCTTGGCGCTGACCGAGCGGCACACCTGACGGATCGCGCTTTCGACGCGGGCATCGAGCGTGCGCTGGCCGGCAGCGGTGCCGAGGTCGAGATCGGCGATGCGGACCTCAGCGGTGCGGCGCGGGGCGTTGTCCTCGAACGGGTTGCCGGCGAAGGCCGGGGCGACGAGCGAGGCCGAAAGGCCGGCTGCGGCAAGGGAATGGGTGAACATTTTCGCAAGGGTATTCATAGGGGTATCCTCCATCTCTCGCAGGGCCTGAGATCGGGCGGGGGTCCGATCGGGGGGGGCAGGCTTCCTGCTGAACCCTTGATACGCCCCGCCCCGGCGAGTCGCACGGGCCGGTCGATCAACCCCGGTCAGCCGCTCGACCGGCGCGGCAGCGACATGACCAATGGCATCGCCGGAGCGACAAATGGCGGTTTCCAATCGACGGGCGCAGCGCCATATTCCGTGAGCCTGCCCTGCCGGGGTGAAGGCATTTACACGGAGCCGGTTTTGGCCCGGCGCGAGGAAAGAGGAGGGAGCAATGCTGAAGCATCGTGACCGACGATTGATGTGGCGGTGGGCCAAAAACGGCCCGCCCCTTCGGGGTCGCATCAGGAAGTCCGCTGGCTGCGTCGCGGCACTGGCAGGGGCAACCAGCCCCTGCTGCGCACCACTCCTGTCCAGCGGACTTCCTGATGCGATGAAAACGCCTTCACCCCGGCAGGGCAGGCTCTGACCATGTCGTCTGCGACCGCGATCATCTTCCTCATGGGCATCGCCAACTTCGCGATCTTCGGCGCGGTATTCGCGCGCGGGCACCCGCTGTTCGCGCGCCTGCCGGCGGCAAGCCAGACCTTCGGCCGCCGCGCCGCGATGCTGAGCGAGTTCGCGGTGCTGTTCTTCGCGCTGCTGCTGTCGGTGAAAGGCTGGCCGGGCTTCGCCTGGGCCTATGCGGTCTACTCGGCGGTCAATGCCGGCGCGGCATGGCTTATTTTGAGCGGTCGGATATAGAGCCGCGCATGCCGACCCGCCTGTTCCATATCAGCGATGTCCATTTCGGCGTCGAGGACCGCGCCGCGCTCATCGCAGTGGCCGAGGCGGTCGCGCGCGAAAAGCCCGATGCGGTGGTGTGCACCGGCGATCTCACCCAGCGCGCCAAGCATTCGGAATATGCCGCGGCGCAGGAGTGGTTCGCGAGCCTCGGCGTGCCGGTGGTGCTCGAGCCGGGCAATCACGACATGCCCTATTACAACCCGTGGGAGCGCTTCACCGATCCCTTCCGCCGCTACAATCGGCTGCGGGCGGCGGTGGCGGACGGGTTTGCGAGCGCCGAGGTGGTGCTGGTGCCGCTGCGCACGACGGTGCGCGCGCAGACCCGCTTTCCGTGGAGCGACGGCGTGGTCAAGCCCGCCGCGCTGCGCGAGACGCTGGGTGCGGTCGGCGCGCTCAAGGCGGCCGGAGACCCGCGCACGGTGATCGTCATCGCCCACCACCCGCTGCTGGGTGACGCGGGTAAGCCGCACAACCCCACCATCGGCGGCGATGCCGCCTTTGCGCGGCTCGCCGCGGCGGGCGTGGATGCGGTGATCTCGGGTCATGTCCACGTGCCCTTCGACCAGCGCCGCGAGAAGGGCGGGCACGCGATGCGGATGATCGGCACCGGCACGCTCTCGACCCGGCTGCGGCACGAGACCCCGGCCTGCTGGCGGGTGATCGAATGCGAGGCGGGCGGGGTGATCGACACGCATCTGAGGCTGATCGGCGCAGGGGTCGAGCCCGCGGTCAGGTAAACATACGGGGATCGGCCTTAACCTTTCCTCTATCGCCCGCGTTAGGACTTTGTTGGTGATATGGCCCGGCAGGCACGCGGGGACGGCATGCACCCGATTGCCGTTCACGCGTGCCTGCACCGCACAATCAGCGCCGCCAAACCGGGGCGCGGTTCACGGGAAAGGCGATGGGCATGATCAAATCGGTGATCTTCGGCGCAATCGTTTCGGCGGTGATTGCGGTCGTGATCGGATCGCAGGGCACCAGCGCGGGGCCTCTGGCGATCCACATGGTGTCGCTGGGCGACGTGCGGATGTTCTGGTCGTGGCCGCTGTTCCTGTCGGGCACTGGACTGTTCTTCGCGCTGTCGCTGCTGGTCTGAGCCCGTAGATTTCCTCCAGGTTTGAGTAGAGTCCGGCCCATGAAGGAGTCGGATGGATATGAAGCGGAGCAGGTTCAGCGAGGAGCAGATCATCGCGGTGTTGAAGGAGCAGGAGGCCGGCATGGCGACGGCGGATGTG
>CAMCUB010000008.1 GCA_945878845.1 Erythrobacter sanguineus
CTAGGCCGTGTTGACAAAAGGGATTCCCATTTGCCCTGAGTTCTGATTCAAGACTGCTTTTTGAGGAGCAGTCATGGGTCGTGGAGACTTGTCGGATGCGGAGTGGGAGTTGATCGGGCCGCTGCTGCCGCCTGAGCGTGGTCGCTGGGCGCGGCCGGCGGGCGACAACCGGCGATTTCTCAATGGAATGCTCCACGTGCTGCGGGTCGGGTGCCCCTGGCGCGACATGCATGAGCGATACGGTAAGTGGAACTCGGTCTATGTCCGCTTCCGGCGCTGGGCCGAACAGGGCGTCTGGGATGCGCTGCTGCAAACGCTGGTCGACCTGGGCCTAACAGACGACTGGCAACACATGATCGACAGCACTTCCGTTCGCGGCCATGTCTCGGCAGCGGGCGGAAAAGGGGGGCTTGTGCGAACGCTCTTGGTCGATCACGCGGCGGCTTTACGAGCAAGATCCACGCCCGCTGCGACAATCAGGGACTGCCTCTCGGCTTCATCCTGACCGGCGGCGAGGCCTCCGATTACACCGTTGCCGAGCCGCTGATGGAGATCCCCGTCACTACGCCCAAGGCGCTGCTGGCGGACAAGGGTTATGATGGCGACCGCTTCCGGGAAAGCCTGCTGATCCGAGGCATCCTGCCGATCATCCCGCCCCGCTCGAACCGCAAGGTGCCCGAGCATCCCGACTATCGCCGCTACCGGGACCGCAACCGCGTCGAGCGCATGTTCGGCAAGCTCAAGCAACAGCGCCGTATCGCCACCCGCTACGACAAGACCATCCTGTCCTTCGAGAGCTTCCTCAACCTCGCCGCGACACGCCTATGGCTGAAGTCTTTTGTCAACACGGCCTAACAGATAGCCGCATTTTGCCGGGCCGCCAGCAATGCCGATCACACGAGCTCCGCGCGCTTTGGCCAATTGCACGACCACTGACCCGACTGCGCCTGCTGCCCCGGACACGACAACAACATCACCGGCCTGAATCTGTGCCACGCGGATCAATCCGACCCATGCCGTTATCCCGCCCGTGACATTTAAGGGTCCGGCAAAATCGCCCGGCGCTATCCCTTCTTGCATGGTGAGTTTGCGCAATCCGGTTGCAGGCAGCAGCGCATGGGTTTGCGCAGACATAAGCCCATAGACCCAATCACCGACCGCAAAATCGCTGCTGTTGCATTGGACGATCTGGCCGACCCCAAGCGCCGGAATTGTCTCTCCCAGAGCAGCCGTCTCGTGCATGCCCGCATCGCTGAGCGTTGTCCGGATCCATGCGTCGATTGAAAGCGTATCGACCTTTACGATGACAAAGCCTTCAGCAACATCGCCGAGGGCCAAAGTTTCGATCCCGAAATCATCAATGACGGGCATTCCTTGCGGGCGTCGCTTGATGAAAACTCTGCGGTTGATAGTGGCGATGACGTTGCTCCTGCCAATCAATAAGGCAAGCCTTGGGAAGCGCTGCGACAGGTCACAATTGTCGATTTGACTAGCCCGGACAGCTGGGGACAAGTGATCGCACCGCGAAAGGCTTGATCGCTTGGGCTATCGCTGCTTCCCAGTGACTATTCGGACAGTTTGCACTTTAGAGCGCTTCCCAGATCTTCGCCAGAAACCCCGGAGCAGTTACTGCCTGACTATCCCGCCACAGGCAGTTCGGACCTTCGTTAAGAGGTCTGAGGCCTCAAGATCATGCCCCAACCTGTGCCGATTTACCGCCCGCCAGTTACATAGAGGCACTGCCCGGTTACCCAGCTTGCCGCGGGTGAAGCCATGAAGACCACGGCGGCCGCGATATCCTCAGGCTCGCCATATCGGCCCATCGGGATGCCTATCATCCCGAGCAGCTTCTCGCGCTTCTCCGGGGTGTCGGTGCCCATACAGTCATCGAAATTCTCTGTCGGCACAGGACCGGGCGCAACCGCATTGACCCGAATCTTGGGCGCGACCTCGGCCGCAAGGGTAGAGGTGAGGCTGTTGACCGCTGCCTTGGCCGCGCCATAAGGCCCGTTCTTGACCTGCGGCCCAAAGGCCGAGCGCGACGAGATATTGATGATCGCGCCCCCAGCCTCGGCCATGTGGCGCGCAGCCACGCTTGAACCCATCCACACCGCTTTCAGATTGAGCGCGATCTGCCCGTCGAAGTTTTCCTCCGGGGTGCGTGTCAGGTAACGCGGCGTGCCGTCAGGGATGCCGCCCGCGTTGTTGACCCAGATTGTGAGTTTGCCAAGCGTGGCGACGGTCTGCTCAGCCAGCCGTGCCAGCGCGCCCGAATCGGTCGCATCGGTGGCCTGCGGCAACGCACGGCGGCCGAGTGCCGTAATTTCAGCGGCCAAGGAATCCAGATCAGTCTGCGTCCGCGATGCCACTGCCACATCTGCGCCCGCCTCGGCCAAGGCAATCGCAATTGCACGGCCTATGCCTTTGCCCGCGCCGGTCACCACAGCAACCTCGCCATCAAGCCGAAACCGGTCCAGAATCCCCATGAAGCCTCATCCCTGCATATTTGCTGCGTAATGCCTACGACCAGCACGCACAAGGAACACTGGCGCTTCAAATAGCAGCGGGTCCTCTCCCGCTTCAGCCTTCCATGCGTTCAGCATCTCTAGTTGCTCTTCCGCCCAAGCAACACGCTGCTCGCACGGCGTGCGGTCCCTGAAAAATTTCACCAAGTCATCCCGCTTGGCTGGGGCCTTCAAATCATTGGGTAAGTCCGCCAAAAGAAACATGCCCAAATTCAAGCGCCAGCTTGGCTGAGATGCTTTTGCCAATGATTGCAGCGAATGGGTTCCGCCCTACTGTAACGCATAGCCCCTCCGATCAAGTGGGCTATCATAGAGGCGATCTATGCCAAATGAGGTCATGCATCCCGTCGCCGAAGCAATCTGACATGCGTCTATTGGACCCATTCTTGTTAATATGAGCGGGTTGCGAGTTGGGTGCCCCTAGACATGTTGCCATCCCATCAAACAACCATCATCAAGGAGCCAGACTCTACCTCTGCCTGGTAACAATCAGGGGAGCACGTCAGGGCCTTTGGCCTTCGGCGAAGAAAGCAATAGGTTCAGCTTCACAGTATATCTGATGAAGCGCCTGATGCGAGCTTCTCTATCGATCCAACATTGCCTGCACAAAACAAAACCTCGGCGGGGTCGCACGCCGAGGTTTTGTGCGGCAGACTTTCGCCCGCTGCACCGCCATCTTAGCAACGCTCTAAGAATTTTGCAAGCATTACGCTAAGTGATGAGGTGGTAGAACCTACAGTCTCGGCCGGTTGTCGAAGGAGTACAGTACTTCAATGCTCAGTATCGCCCTGCGAGCCGACGTTGCGGGCTTTCGTCGAACGTTCGGTGCTGATTTGGGTGGCTAACTATAGGCTCGCTCGAGTGTGCTTCGGGGAGAAATTTAGAGGTGCTGCAATCTTTCGCTTGCGCAGGGCTGTGGCCGCTGCCGACCCATAGGGGGGCAGTCACTCCAGCCAACCCAGATGACTCAACGACAGATATTGCGTCCAGCAAGGGCAATACCTGCCAGGTTTTGCCGTCGAGGCGTCCATAAAAGACGTCTGGGTCGCCCTGAAGCTGCGCATTCCTCGTGTTTTGCGAGGTGATCCGCGGCGGCAATCGAGCGACAACGCGATGATCCACTCGCCTGCCGGATGACCTCCAAAGAGTCACCGATCAAATCAAAGTCAGGCTCCCCCAGGGATTGCGCGAACTGCATTGCCAGCCGAAGGGCGAGCCATTCGGCGTCGCTGCTCGTGCCGCATCCCAAGTTGTCGAAGAAGTAGGAAGCACCGCGCGCGACCGCGGCCACCTCCACCTGCCGCCGCTGCGTTAGCGCCCCTGCAATGACTACCTCACACCGCCCCACTTGAGACGTGGAGCGTGATACGCAAATGCGCGGTAGTAGGCTTGCATCATGACCACTGGTTGTTAGTTTCAGCAACATGAGATGGCTGGCAATAATCTGTTTGACAGTCTGGTTGACAGCGCCCGTTGCAACTTTTGCCCAGCCGCAATCAACCTCGGCGTCTATGGCGCCCGATCTGCGTCAGCCCACCGAGGAGGAAGCACGGCAGCTCGATACTGGTTGGCAAACAATCGGATTCCACGAAGCATCGGCCTTTCCGGCCAATACGATCTCGGCAATCGACAAGATCAAGCCGCTGGTCGACGAGACCTACGGGCCGGACCACCCGCTCGCACTGCGGCTCGACACGCTGCGGGCGGGCAGCCTGTTGCGGATCGGCAAGCATCAGGAGGCCGAGGCGGCGCTGGCGCCCAATGTTGCGGCCCTTGAACGGCGCCTCGGCCCAGACATGGGCTGGACCTATCTCGCGCGGGATAATCGCGCCCTCAACCTCGTCCAGCTGGGCCGACTGGCCGAAGCAGCCGCCCTGTTAGAGGAAAATGCGCAGGTCATATCCCGGCGGCCCGGGCTCGATCCGCTGGCAAAGGCGCGGCTGGGGCTCGATATGGCCTATGTGCGGCGTTTGCAGGGCCGCTTTGCCGAAGCCGAAGGGCTGGCGCGGCTGGCCTGCGATGCCGAACGCACGGCCCCCGCGCCGGAGCCGGTCTCGGTTGCCGTGGCCTGCGCCTCGCTTGCGCGGTCGCTGACCGGGCTCGGCCGGATCGACGAGGCGAGCGCACTCGCCCGGTCGGTGCTGGAGGCCCACGAAGCCAAGGACGTAGGCCGAGCGCGCCTGCTCTTTGCTCTCGCCGAGGCAGAAGGCGAAGCCGGCCGCACCCTCGAAACCCTGCAGCATTACACCGATTCCGCCAAGCTGCTGCTCGATATCGAGGGCTATGACGCGCCCAACACGTTGCAGGCCACCGCAAGGGCGCGGCTGGCGCTGGTCGAGACGCTGGGTCGCTCGCCGATGGTCGCCGCCAGCATCGTGTCCGACGGTCTTCCGATCGCTTTCGACCTCGGGCAATGCGACAGTACGCCGGACAGCCTGTCCGGGGCTGAATTGCGGCTATCTAGAGCGGTCCACAATATTAGTGGAGAAGAACAGCGGGCCTGCTTCGAAAAGATCCGCGACTTCCTGGCCAGCGGCCTTGGACCAGACGCGCCGGCAACGTTGGATGTGCAGGAGCGTCTGGTTGAGTCGATCGACCAGATTGGCGATGCCGAGCCCGCGCTGGAAGAAGCGCGCCGGCTTCTGGCCGCCCGCGAGAAGGTCAATGGCCCCGCCCACCCCGCCACCGCGCGCGCGATGCTGCTTTATGCGCAGACGCTTACCGCCATGGGTCGCAGCCAGGAGGGTGAGGCGCTTGCCAGGCGCGCCGCCGCCGTGCTGCCCGCGCAGGCCCACAGCTTCAACGCCCGCCGGCTGGATACGCTGGGCGAACACCAAAAGGCAGCCGCCGAATGGCAAAAGGCCGCCGCCGCGTTCGAGACCGGGCCGAAGCAGTCGTTGAGGCTCGCCATCGACATCCTTGCCGGGGAGGTATTCAACGCGCATTATCAGGGGCGGTGCCAAGACGCGAAGCGCGAGGAGGTCAATGCGCTCGTCCGTTCGGAAGGCTACCCACTAGTCGGTCACTACAAGCGCCCTCTGGATGAAGCCCATGCCATCCTTTTGGCCTGCGAAGGCAAGTGGAAGGAGGCAGCGGCGATCTACCAGCGCTTGACGTTTGACAGTGTGACTGACGGCATCGCGTTCCATGATGCCAACCTAGCTCGGCTTGAAGCGCGCCGCGCGCTCGCGTTGCTGAAGAACCCCGAGTATTACGACATCGCCGATGTCGCGGCGAGGACTGCCGTTCTCTACGCACGCGAGCGGCGCTATACGCCGGCCCGCGATCCAACCGGGAAGCCATTGGGTTTCCGCACCGCTTCGGCCGGCATGGGCTCCGATCCGCTAGCGGTTGCCTTTTCAACGCAGGTCACGCTGAACTGGGCTTATGCAGGCAAGCGGATGCAATGGGGGGAAATCACCATCATCCACGACGGATTTGATGAGGCGTTTCGTGCAGCTCAGGATTTTGCCCAGAGCCGGGCGGCGGCATCGCTGCTGGAAGCGGCCGCACGGGCGGCGGTCAGCGATCCCGAACTCGGCGCGCTGATCGACCGGCAGGCGGCGCTTGCTGCGCGGATCTATGCTTTCGATCAGGCGGCGGTGACGGACAGCGCCGGCGCAGCGGCAGGCGATGCCTCGCTCGAAGGCGATCGCCGGGCGCTGGCGGCGCTGACCGAGGAACTTCGGCAGCGTTATCCCGCCTATGCCAACACCGCGCGCCCCTTCGGCCTGTCGATCGCGCAAACCCGGTCAAGGTTACGCGCGGGCGAGGCCGTGCTGATGATCCAGCCGATCGGCGATGCGGTCTATAGCTTTGCGATTTCGGCCGACAGTCACACCTGGCACAAGGCCGACATCAGCCGGGCTGAAATGGACCGCCTGGTCGCATCAGTGCGCTGCCGGATCGATCCGGGCAGTTGCGCGCTGAACATGCCTGGCGAATATCTGTTCGAGGGCAAGGCGGCGGCGGCACTCTACCAGCAGCTCGTCGCGCCGGTCGTGTCGGGCCTCGGCGATGCCGGGACGCTCTACACGGTGACCGGGGGGAGCCTCGGGAGCATTCCGCTGGGCATTCTGGTGGTGGGCGAGCCGCCGCGGCAAAGCTTCGACGCGCAGGCCGAACTCGCCGCGCTGGCGGGCACGGAATGGCTGGGCGACCGCTATGCGCTGGCGACCTTGCCCTCGGTGTCCAGCCTGCGCGCCTATGCCGCGGCCGAAACGGGCGAGGCGGGCACGCCAGGGTTCGTCGGGATTGGCGATCCCGTGCTCGGCCCGGCGCAGGAGATCGCGCGGGGCAGTTCCAGCGCCACCACCGCCAATGTCCGCGGCAGCAATGATCTCGCCGAGCCTGCCGCGCTGAAGAAATTGAGCTCGCTACCCGGCACACGGCGCGAATTGCTCGCCATCGCGCGCACGCTCGGCAGCCCGGAAGACAGCCTGCTCCTGGCCGAGGCCGCGACTGAGAGCCGGGTGAAGTCCCCCGCGCTGCTCGCCAATGCCGGCATCATCGTCTTTGCTACCCATGCGATGCTGCCCGGGCAGATCGAGGGGAACGCCGAGCCCGGCCTGGTCATGACCCCGCCCGACCAGGCTAGCAGCAGCGATGACGGCTACCTGACCGCGAGCGAGGCGGCCGCGCTGAACCTCAGCGCCGACTGGGTGGTTCTTTCGGCCTGCAACACCGCCGGCCCCGCCGATGGCGGCAGCAACGAAAGCCTCTCCGGTCTGGCGCGGGCGTTCTTTTTCGCCGGCGCCCGTTCGCTGCTGGTGAGCCACTGGCCGGTGCTCGACACGGTCGGCGCCGCGATCACCAGCGAGACCTTCCGCATAAAGGCGGCCCGTCCCAACCTGTCCCGTGCAGAGGCGCTGCAACTGGCGCTACGCGGCATCCGGAGCGGAACCTCAGTGCTGGGCGATGCCATTCCCGGATGGGAGCCGAGCTGGGCCGACCCGTGGGCCTGGGCACCCTTCAGCCTGATCGAAAGCGGAAGCTGAAACCGCGCTTGAGCTGGACGTTAAGAGCGAAGCCGAAATTGCATAGGGAGTGGCTGAGAGGCTTGGCTTATGCGTCTCTGCCGGAAGGCGTTCAGCCCGATTGCATCTGCCTCGAGTCGGCGCAAGGGCAGTGCTTCCGCGAACACCTATCGTCGCAACTGCACCCGGTTGAAGACCATTTTCAAATGGTGCGTGGCCCAAGGCTTCATGTCCAAGCTGCCCGTGCTACCGCAGTATGCCCAGGAGAAAAAACGCAGGCCGCACTTTGGGGACAGTGATTGGGAGCGTGTGGTCGCTGTGATGCCCACGTTTGCCAGGGGTGTGCCTGACGATCGGTGTCGGAGATCGCGCCATAGGCTTTTGCCATGTCGAGTGTGATCTCGCCGGCTGCGAGCGCCTCGAAGATGCACGGGGCGAGCGCAGCAAGCCGGAGCCGACCTTCGACAAAGCGGACGGTCAGGCCGAAGCGCCGTGCAACCTCTTCGACGCTGGCACCTGCTTCGATGATAGCCGCGAATGCCTGCGCTTCGTCTGCCGGGTTCATGGCGAGCCGCTGGAAGTTCTCCGCGAGGCTGGCTTCGCGCACTTCGCTCTCTTCGCCTTCGATCACCAGGCATGTGACCTCCTGATCGGGAGTGATTGCCCCATCGGCGGCAAGCGCTTGCAGCGCTGCCAGGCGGCGCCCGCCTGCCTCAACTTCGAATTTGCCACGCGCTGCCTTCCGAACGACGAGGTTTTGCAGCAAGCCGCGTGCCGCGATGTCAGCCTTGAGCTGTGCATCGGCTGCGGGATCGCTTGATTTGCGAGCGTTGTTCGGACTGGCGGCGAGCTTCTTGAGCTGGATAGACTGGATCATACTTGGTGACCAGGTAGCCGGTGTAGTCATCAATGGCGCGCAAAAGGCCGCCGAGCTCCTTAGGCTCGAGGATCGCGGCATAGTGCTGCGCCCGCGGCGTCACAAGCGCGCCCTTTAGCATCGCTGTGGGATCGGATTTGCAGCGGGTGGTAGCAACCCCGTAGCGAAACACGCGCCCGGCGAACGAGCGGCACTTCTTCGCAGTCTCGTGCTTGCCGGTTGCCTCGAGGCGCTTGAGGGGCGCGAGCACCTCGAACGGCTCAATATCGTGGATCGGGCGATTGCCTATGGCGGGCGTGAGCTGCTCGAGGAAGTAGTTGGCTTTGACGAGGGTCGCTTGGGCAAGCCCGTTCTTGACCATCATCTGCTCGATATACTCCCGCGCCACCGCCTCGAAGGTCTGGGCCGAGAGGAACTCATCGCGGATCTTCTTCTTGCGCTTCTCGAAGGCGGGGTCGCCGCCTTCCGCGACCGAATGCCTCGCCGCATCGGCAGCATTACGCGCCTGCTTGAGGGTGATCTCGGGGTAGGGGCCGATCGCAAGCTTCTTCTCGACATTGCCGATCCGGTAGCGGAATCGCCACAGCTTGCCGCCTGACGGGGTGACCTCGATATAGAGACCGCGGTGGTCAGCGACCTTGTACGACTTGTCCTTTGGCTTTAGCGTCCGAAGCCTGTTTTCGGTCAGAGCCATGTGTGGGCCTTTTCCTCAATGTGGTTTTCACATGAGCCCGCAAAAGGCCCGCAAAACCGTTCGGAAAGCCCGGGATTTGCTGGGACGATCCGAGACCATCCAAGGGCCAATTCCCTTGGATTTCTGCGGCTTTTATACATTTTTCGGGATGTTCTGAGAAGAACAAATGGTGCCCAGAAGAGGACTCGAACCTCCACGCCCTTGCGAGCGCCGCCACCTGAAGACGGTGCGTCTACCAATTCCGCCATCTGGGCACGGGGCCTTCGGTCATCGCTGCCGGAGGCTGGGTAGGCGCGGGGCATTAGCGAAGGGTTCGGGGGGCTGTCAATGCAAACCTCCTGTCCCTCGCGCATTTCGCTCGCCGACGGCGGCGCGGCTTGCGTCGCCCCCTTGCCTCGCCCGCGCGCTTGCCGCAAAGCACCCTCGCATCACGAGGCAGCCATCACGAGCGAGCACACCCCACCAATGCCCTCCTCCACCTCTACTCCAGTCTCCTCCCCGCTGGCCGGCAAGCTGGTCACTGTCTTCGGCGGCACCGGCTATGTCGGCAACTACGTCGCGCAGTCGCTGCTCTCCCGCGGTGCGCGCGTGCGGCTTGCCAGCCGGGCGCCGGCCAAGGCGCAGAGCCTGAAGCCGCTCGCCAACTTGGGCCAGCTCCAGCTGATGCCCTGTGACGTCACCAACGAGGCGCACGTTGCCGCCGCGCTTGAGGGGGCGCAGTATGTCGTCAACCTCGTCGGCGCCTTTGCGGGCGACCTCATCAAGCTCACCGGCGAGGCGCCCGGCACCATTGCGCGCCTTGCCGCCGAGCGCCATGTCACCGCGCTCGTCCAGATCAGCGCGATCGGCGCCGATGCCGCATCGCCCACCGCCTATGCCCGGGGCAAGGCGCTGGGCGAGACCAATGCGCTCGCCGCCTTCCCGCAAGCCACCATCCTGCGCCCCTCGATCGTGTTCGGCCAGGACGACCAGTTCATCAACCTCTTCGCTGGCATGATCGAGCTGCTGCCCGTCCTTCCCGTGTTCGGGCCCGAGGCCAAGCTCCAGCTGGTCCACGCCGATGACGTCGCCGAGGCGATTGCTCGCGCGCTCGAGCACCCCGAGCTCCATGGCGGCAAGACCTACGAGCTGGGCGGGCCCGAGCAGCTGTCGATGATGGAGATCCACCGTCGCATCGCCGCCGCGCAGGGCAGGAAGCGCACCTTCCTCGCCATGCCCGATGGCGTCTCGGCGACCTTCGCCGCGCTGCCGCTCACCCCGATGAGCCGCGACCAGTGGACGCTGCTCAAGCCCGGCAGCACTGTCGCCCCCGCTGCGCTAGGCCTTGCCGACATGGGGATCGAGGCCAAGCCCTTGGGCCTGTTCCTCGACAAGTGGATGCTGCGCTACCGCAAGCACGGCCGCTTCGGCGCGGCGAACGAGCGGGCCAAGCAGCACGGCGCCTGAGGCCGACGGGCCCGCGCGCGGCGGTGAGTCGCCCGGCCCCGTTCAGCTTGCCGTGTCTCTGGCTGTTGGTTGGAGACAGATGAGACACTGTATTTTGCCGGAAAACCCTCCCCTCGCGCACCGCATCAAGAGGGGAGGGCAGGAGGCAGTCAAGGCGCTGGGGACGGACCATGACGGCGAGCCTAACCCCGCCGCATGGCAGTAGGAAAGCGGGTATTTGCCGCTGCTCGTGGCGGGAGATTCCCAACCGGCCTACTTCTTCGCTTCTGTCCCGGCACAGTGCGATGCGAATGGCGTGTTGCCCTTGTGCAAACAGCATGGTCGCATTTCCGGATTTTTTCGCGGGACGCCGACACTCCGACGAACGACCCGGTTGCAGTCATGCTTGATTGCGAACCCTCCGAGTCCCTGAAAGCAGCAGGGGTTCATGGGGCAGGGAACGGCTCGGATTGGGACAATCCTGCTGTTTCCAAGCAGTCGGTCGATCGGCGGCTATGATCAGTATGAACCGCCCCGGCTTTCCCGGAGGCTCCTATTTGTGAGAAGGAGCTTTCGTTATGAGCAAGACCCGGAACAAATTTTCGCCTGAAGTCCGTGAACGGGCGGTGCGCATGGTTGGCGAGCATCGCGCCGATTACGGTTCGGAGTGGGAGGCGATGACCTCGATCGCCGGTAAGATTGGCTGTACGGCTGAGACGCTGCGCCGCTGGTGCCGTGAGGAGGCGAGCCGACGAACGGCACCAGCGGCGCAGGCCGCCGACGACAAGGCCCGGCTCAAGCTGTTAGAGCGCGAGGTCAAGGACCTGCGGCGGGCCAACGAGATCCTGCGCAAGGCCTCCGCATATTTTGCGCAGGCGGAGCTCGACCGCCAAGGCAAATGGTGATGTCGTTCATCGACGCGCACCGCGAGGATTTGGGTATCGAGCCGATTTGCCGGGAACTGGCAGTCGCCCCGTCCTCCTATCATGAGCATGCCCGTCGCCAGGTCGATCCCGGCAAGCGCCCCGCACGTGCCCGCCGCGATGACGAGATCAAGGCGCAGATCAAGCGTGTGCACGAGGCCAGTTCCGGCCTCTACGGCGCGCGCAAGGTCTGGCATCAGTTGCTGCGCGATGGCGTTGCAGTCGCCAGGTGCACCGTGGAGAGGCTGATGGCGGCCATGGGGCTTGCAGGTGTCCGGCGTGGCAAGACGACGGTCACCACGGTTAGCAACCCGAAAGCCCCCTGCCTGCTGGACAAGGTCAATCGTGAGTTCCGGGTTGAACGGCCGAACGCACTGTGGGTGGTCGATTTTACCTACGTGCACACCTGGGCCGGGTTCGTCTACGTGGCGTTCGTGATCGACGCCTATGCCCGCCGGATTGTGGGCTGGAAGGTCAGCACTTCAGCCACCGCCAGCTTTGTTCTGGATGCTCTGGAGCAGGCGATCCATGCCCGCAGGCCGGGTCCGGAAGATGGCCTGATCCACCACAGCGACAGGGGCGTTCAATACCTTGCCATGAACTATACCCAGCGCCTGGCCGCTGCCAACCTCGTCCCCTCGGTCGGCAGCGTTGGCGACAGTTACGACAACGCCTTGGCCGAGACCATCAACGGCCTTTATAAGACCGAGGTCATCTGGCGGCAGCGATCCTGGCCGAGCGTATCAGCCGTGGAAATGGCGACCCTGCGCTGGGTCGACTGGTACAACAACCAGCGCCTCTTTGGCCCCATCGGCTACATCCCACCCGCCGAGGCCGAGGCAAACTACTATGCAGCCAAAGAGACACTCGATATGGTTGCATGACTCAACTGAAAATGCCTCCGGGAAAGCCGGGGCGGTTCACTAGCGTCAACTTTAACAACCGTTTGCAGCTAGTTGGAGCGAAGGCCCTTGAGGTATCGTGCTGCCGTTCGGGATAATGATGCGGGTATCGGCTGTTTCAGCAAAAGCAGCCGATTTGGCACAAGTCCGCGAACTTCTTAGGTTGGGTGAGAAGGCGACGCATTGCTTGGCTGCGATCAACGGCAGCAATCAAGTTTTGTCGCCCGCGAGCGGCCGTTTAATTCCGGCGGGCACGCATCCTACGCCAGCGCTGCCCCGTAGAGCGCGAGCAGGTCCGCCTCGCCCTTGGTCGCGGCCGCGACGTTATAGGCGGGGCTGTCGGGGACCATCCAGCCGTGGTCGCCGGCATAGACTTCGACCGTCGCTGTCACGTCGGCTGCCTTGGCGGCTTCTGCAAAAGTGGTCTTGTCGGCGGGAGCCTTGGCGTCGTCGTCCTGCGCGACCGCGATCAGCAGGCTGGCGTCGACCTTGCCCAGCAGGGCGTGCGGGCTCATCGGGTTGTCGGGGCGCACCAACCCGCCGCCGTGGAAGCTGGCTGCGGCCTTGATCCGGCCCGGCACCGCAGCGGCGCTCCAGACGGTGAAGGGGCCGCCCATGCAATAGCCCTGCGTGCCGATCCCGCGTGCGGTGTCGACGCCGTCCTGCTTGTCGAGCCAGCCAGTGATGGCGGTCGCATCGCGCATGATCGCCTCGGCGGTGAGCTTGCCGCGCCACGGGCCGACCTTGCCGAAGCCGCCGTCGGCGATGAAGTCGGCGAAATCGGTGAACTGCTCGCCCGCAACGTCGCGGTAATAGGGGTTCACGACGAGCACGGTGTAGCCCGCACCCGCCAGCGCGCGGGCGATGTTGCGCTTGGACTCGCGGATCGAGGCGATGTCGGGCCACAGGATCACCGCGGGGTGCTTGCCCTTGTCGGGCTGGACGAGGAAGCCGTCCATCGTGCCGTCGGGGGTGGCGAAGCTGACGCCCTGTTCCTTGAGGCCCGCAGTGACGCTGGCCTTGCTCTCGCTCGTCCCCGAGGCGCAGGCCGCGAGCGCCGCCGCGCCGCTCAGCGCGCCGAACTGGCGGCGGCTGATGACGCCGCGCGCCCAGGTGTCGAGTTGTGTTTCATCGCACATGATCGATCTCTCCCGACGGGTGGCCCAGCGGCCGCATTCCAAGATTTACGGCTTGCCGAGACCCGCCCGAAGCGCCGGGAGCGTTCCGCTCAGACGCGCGTGACCGGCTCCAGCCGGAGGCGCGCCCATTCCGGTGTGCCGATGGCTGCCTTCTTGCTCACCTGCTGCTGGTGCCGCAGCCACCACATCGCCTGATGGGTATCGTTCGCCGCCGACAGAGCATCGCCGGTGTGGCGGTCAAGCACCAGCACCGCATAGCCCTTTGCCGACAGGTCGCGCGCTTCGGCACGCTCGGCCTCGGTCATGACGTCGCCCTTGCGCCAGGTCACCACACCGGGATGGGTGCCGGTGGTGGGGCGGACATAGAAGGCGGAAATCGGACTGGCAGGATCGCCCACCAGGACCGTCTGGCCGGTCGTCGTGAGCTCTTTGCCGGGCTGCTCCATCAGCGCCAGGCCAACAAGTCCGGTCCCGAGCACCGCGACGCTGGTGGTCATGCCGAACTGGCGGCGCGAGACAGGCTGGCCCTTGCTGAAATCCTGAGTCGACTTCGTACCCATTGAAACTCCCCCTTACTGGCCGGCGCGTCCCGCGCGAGCGGCACGGATTGTCTGGTTGGACGCCGCTAAGGGTTCGCACATACCAAGGCGATGGACAAGCGCTCAGTGGAGCGGCAACATGGGACAAAAGAACACAGGGGAGTGGGATCGATGGATGTAAGGCGCTGGGCCGCAGGGGCGGCCGTGTTGCTTTCGGCGGGGATGCTGGCCAATTGCAGCCAGATTTTCGGGAGCGGCGGGGAAGGGGGCGTCACCACCGCAATGCTGGTCGGCGCGGACGGCGATGCCGCCAACTGGATCAGCCACGGGCGCACCTATTCCGAACAGCGCTTCTCGCCGCTTGATGGCGTAAACCGCGAGAATATCGGCCAGCTCGGCCTTGCGTGGTATGCCGACATGGACACCGGGCGCGGGCAGGAAGCGACGCCGCTGGTGATGGACGGCAAGCTCTACCTTACCACCGCGTGGAGCAAGGTGAAGGCCTTTGACGCCACCACCGGCACCAAGCTGTGGGAGTATGACCCCAAAGTCCCGGGCGAGACCGGGGTCAAGGCGTGCTGCGACGTCGTCAACCGCGGGCTGGCGGCCTATGGCGACAAGCTGTTCTTCGGGACGCTTGACGGGCGCCTGATCGCGCTCGACCGCAACACCGGCAAGCCCGCGTGGGAGACCGTCACGGTTGACCAGTCCAAGAGCTACACCATCACCGGCGCGCCGCGCGTGATCGATGGCAAGGTGATCATCGGCAATGGCGGCGCGGAGTTCGGGGTGCGCGGCTTCGTCGCGGCCTATTCCGCCGACACGGGCGAGCAGCTGTGGAAGTTCTACACCGTTCCCGAGGGCGGTGATGCGAAAGACCAGCCCGCCTACCTCCAGAAGGCCGCGGAAACGTGGAACATGGATGTGCTCGGCGCGACCGACGCGATCGGCGGCGGCGGCACGGTGTGGGATTCGATGGCCTACGACCCCGAGCTCGACCTCCTCTACATCGGCGTCGGCAACGGCTCGCCCTGGAACCGTGCCTATCGCTCGCCGGCCAAGGACGGCAGCGGCGGGGAGGGGGACAACCTCTACCTCTCCAGCATCGTCGCGATCCGGCCCAAGACCGGCGAATATGTCTGGCACTACCAGACCACGCCCGGGGAAACCTGGGACTTCACCGCCACCCAGCACATCATGCTCGCCGACATGGAGATCGAAGGCAAACTGCGCAAAGTTCTGATGCAGGCGCCCAAGAACGGCTTCTTTTACGTCATCGACCGCGAGACGGGCGAGTTCATCTCCGCCAAGCCCTATGTGTCGATCAACTGGGCGACCGGCATTGATCCCAAGACTGGCCGTCCGATCGAGAACCCCGAGACCCGCGTCGACCGCACCGGCAAGCCTGCGCTCGTGATGCCGGGCGCGCTCGGCGGCCACAACTGGCACCCGATGGCCTTCAGCCCCACCGAAAAGCTCGTCTATATCCCGGCCTTCGAGGCCGGCATGCTCTACGCGCCCGAGGCCGGCTGGAAGCCCGACAAGGCGCGCGGCTTCAATGTCGGCTTCAACTTGGGCGCGGGCGACCTCCCGCCCGATGGCGGCTTCCGCAAGCAGGTCGCGGGCACGCTGCGTGGCATGCTCGTCGCTTGGGACCCGGTCGCGCAGAAGCCGCGCTGGACGGTCGAGCATCCCGGCCCGTGGAACGGCGGCTTGCTCGCCACCGGCGGCGGCCTTGTGTTCCAGGGCACTGCGGGGAGCGAGTTCAACGCCTATGACGCGGCGAACGGCAAGAAGCTGTGGAGCTTCGCCGCGCAGACCGGCGTCGTCGCGCCGCCCGTCACCTACACCGTCAATGGTGAGCAATATGTCGCGGTGCTGGCCGGGTGGGGCGGCGCCTATGCGATCACGGTCGACGGCGATCTGCTCGCAAGGAAGGCCCCGGTGCGCAACATCAGCCGCCTGCTGGTGTTCAAGATCGGCGGCAAGGCGCAGCTGCCTGCGCCGCCCGCGCTTGCCGACCTGCCGCTCGACCCGCCGCCGAGCACCGCGCCGGCTGCGTTGATCGCAGTGGGGCAGGCCAAATATGCCCGCTATTGCGCCGTGTGCCATGCGCCGGGGGCGGTCGGATCGACCGTGCTGCCCGACCTGCGCCGCGCCGGATCGCTCGAGAGCGCCGCCACGTGGAGCGCGGTGGTGCATGACGGCGCGCTCAAGGATCGCGGTATGGCGAGTTTTGCAGGCTCTTTGTCGAAAGACGAGATCGAGGCGATCCGCGCTTATGTCATCAAGCGGGCGAACGAGGACAAGGCGCTCGAGGCGGGGAAGAAAATCGCCCGGCGCTGATCAGCAAAGGGTCGCTACAATATGAGAATGCTTGCCGTCGCAGCGCTCGCCGCGCTGGCCTATAGCGCGCCGCTCGCTGCCGAAGAGGCCGCGCCCGCTCCGGCGGCGGCCGCATCGGGCGAGTGGCGCACCTTCGCCACTGAGGCCTATCGCGGCAAGCGCGACTCCGTCAGCTTCGTCGATGACAGCCACGGCTGGTACGGCACCGGCGCGGGCGATCTCATCGCCACCAAGGATGGCGGCGCGACGTGGGAGAAGGTAGCCAGCCGCCCGGGTACCTTCGTGCGCGCGGTCGGCTTCGTCGACCGCCAGAACGGCTTCATCGGCAATATCGGCACCGACTACTACCCCGGCGTCACCGACACGACCCCGCTCTACCGCACCCGCGACGGCGGGCAGACGTGGGAGGCGGTCGATACCGGAGAGGCCACCATCAAGGGCGTCTGCGCGATCGACATTCTTTCGGTGAAGCGCATCTATCAGGGCGAGCTTCAGCCGCGCACCGTGATCCACGCCGCCGGGCGTGTGGGCGGACCGACCGGCATGCTGCGCTCGGTCGATGGCGGCGCAACGTGGAACGTGATCGACATGGCCCCGCACGCCGGGATGATCCTCGACGTGAAGTTCTTCGACGAGATGATCGGCCTCGTCTTCGCCGCGAGCCATCCCGATCCCGCGCAGGCCGAGGGGCTGGTGCTGCGCACCGAGGATGGCGGCAAGACGTGGAAGGAAGTCTACCGCTCGGGCCGCAAGCTCGAGCTGATCTGGAAGGCGAGTTTCCCCGAAGGCGGCGACACCGGCTATGCCACGGTCCAATCCTATGACGCGGCGCGCGCCACCCAGCTGGTGATCCGCAGCGACGACAAGGGCAAGACCTGGCGCGAGATCGAGATGGCGCAGGACAACACCGCGCGCCAGTTCGGCATCGGCTTCGTCAACGCCGAAGTCGGCTTCGTCGGCACTGCGGCGGGCGGCTTTGCCACCAGGGACGGCGGCGTAACGTGGGAGCGCGCGCCGATCGCGCGGGCGGCGAACAAGTTCCAAGCCGTGCCAACCGGGGCAGGCGTCAGGCTTTACGCCATCGGCACCGAGGTGCAGGCAATCGACCTCCCCGCACCGGGCAAGCGCTGAGCATGGCAGGCGATCCCGCCGACATCCGCAACTGGCAGCGGCGGCCTGACGGGATCACCACCTCGGGCAAGCTCGAGGCGGGTGACCCGGCGCGCCTCGCCGCGATCGGCGTGCGGCACGTCGTGAACCTTGCGCTCGACAGCCACCCTGAGGCGCTGGCGGGCGAGGGCGCGCTGCTGGCCGCCCACGGCATCGCCTACACCCACATCCCGGTGCCCTTCGACGCGCCAACGCCCGACCACGTCGCCGCGCTGGCCGAGGCCCTCGCGACGCATCCCGGCGCTGTCCACGTGCATTGCATCATGAACTTCCGGGTGACGGCATTTTTCTACCTGCTCGATGTCGCTGCAGGAGTGCCTGAGGCCAAAGCGCGGGCGCGCATGGCGATGGTGTGGAACCCGCTCGAGGACGAGCGCGCGCCCGAAGCGTGGCGCGCGCTCTTGCGGGGCGATTAGCCCCCGAAAAAATTCAGCTCCAGCAGCACGTTGTTGGGATCAGCCGTAAAAATCTGCCTGAGCCCGATCGCGGGAATGTCGTTGACCTTGTAATCGGCCCCCCGGGCATCAAGCCGCGCCTTCACCTCTGCAAAGTCACCGCAGCGCAGCGCCACGTGGTGGATCGCGCCGGTCTCGGCCCCCGGCGTCACCGCGCGCTCGAAGGTGCGCGGGCAATCGACCGCATTGAGGTGCAGGATCGCCTGCCCGCCCGCATCATACATCCAGCGCGCGTTCTGCGGCGTCAGCGGCGGCGGCCCGTCGCGCTCCTCGAGGTCGAGCAGTTCGGCATAGAACCGCGCGGTCTCGGCGAGCCGGTCGGTGATGATGTTCACATGGTCGAGGCGCTGGACGATCATGGTCAGCACCATGCCTCACCCGCGCCGCGAGCGCACCTCTCGAAAATCAGTCACCCACTGGCCCGGTGTAATCCGCCCCATAGACCGCCACGCGGAATTCGCGGTGCATGTCGTTGTCGAAGGGCACCTTCTGCGTCGCGAAGATAACCGCCATGTCCTGCGCGGGATCGACCCAGAACAGCGTCGAGGCAAACCCGTCCCAGAAGAACTCGCCGACACTGCCGCGGTTCTCACCTACGGATTGCGGCGCGGCGGTGCGCACGAAGAAATCGAAGCCGAACCCGCCGCTGCCCTTGCTCGGCAGCCACAACCGGTTGTCTTGCCCGATGCGCGGGTCGAGCTGGTCGGTCGCCATCAGCCGCAGGGTCGAGGGCTTGAGGATGCGCGCCTCGCCCAGCGTGCCCTGTCCCAGCAGCATCCGCGCGAACTTCATGTAGTCATCGACCGTGGTGACGATCCCCGCGCCGCCCATCGTCATCGGGCGGCCCATGAAATTGGCGTCGATCAGCCGGTCCTCGGGCCACGGTGCGAGCGCGCCTGCCTCGCCTTCATAGATCCGCGCCAGCCGCGCCCGGTCTTCGGGAGTGCGCTTCCAGCCGCTATCCGCCATGCCGAGCGGCTGGAAGATATGCCGCGCGACATAATCGGCGAAGACCTCGCCCGAGAGCACCTCGACCAGCCGCGCCTGCACGTCGACGCCCGCGCTGTAGTGCCAATGCGTGACCGGATCGAACAGCAGCGGCACCTGCGCCATCTTCTGCGAGAACTCGGCGAGCGTGTTGGTGGATGACAGTGGCTGAAGCGCGGCCCAGACGCGGTCTGCGGGGTTCTGCGGCGGGCCCTCGGGGCCATAGGTGAAGCCTGCGGTGTGGCGCAGGACGTCGCGGATGGTGACCTTGCGCTTGGGTTCGCGCAGCACCGGCGAGCCATCGGGGTTCGTCCCGTCGGCCACCTTCAACCCCGCATATTCGGGCAGGTGCCATTCGAGCGGATCGTCGAGGCCGAACTTGCCCTGCTCCCACAATTGCATCAGCGCGACGCCGGTGACGGGCTTGGTCATCGAGTAGATCTGGAACAGCGTGTCGCGCTTTACCGGACGAGCCGCCTCGCGGTCGGCATCGCCGGCGCTCTCGAAGCAGGCCTCGGCCCCGTCCTTCCACACCAGCACCGATGCGCCGACGGTGCGGCCATCGGCCACCATCTTGCCGAGGAAAGCGTCGATCTTCGCACAGTCCGGGCGGTAGGGGGCCTCTTCGGCGGATGCGGGTAGCGCTACCAGTGCGAGCGCCAGTGCGGCGATGGTGCGGATCATTGTCTCTCCCTCCCTTGTGACTTGGCTCAGCCCCTGAACACCACCGTCCGGTTGCCGTTCATCAGCACGCGATCGTCGGCGAACAGCCGCACCGCTTCCGCGAGCACTCGGCGCTCGATATCGCGGCCCTTGCGCACGAGGTCTTCGGGGCTGTCGGCATGGGTGATGCGTTCGACATCCTGGTGGATGATCGGGCCTTCGTCCAAGTCGGCGGTGACGAAATGCGCGGTTGCGCCGATGATCTTCACGCCGCGCGCGTGGGCCTGGTGATAGGGCCGCGCGCCCTTGAAGCCGGGGAGGAAGGAGTGGTGGATGTTGATCGCGCGCCCGGCGAAGTGAGCCGACAATGCGTCCGAGAAGACCTGCATGTAGCGCGCCAGCACTACCAGCTCGGCATCAGTCTGCTCGGCCAGCGCGCGCAATTGCGCCTCGGCCTCAGGCTTGGTGTCGGGGGTGACGGGGATGTGGTGGAAGGGAATGTCGCCGATATCCACCCGGATCGCGGCCTCGCGCGGGTGGTTTGAGACGATCGCGACCGGATCAATGGCCAGCTCCCCGGTGCGCCAGCGGTAGATCAGGTCGACGAGGCAGTGGTCGAACTTGCTCACCATGATGATGGTGCGGCGCGGACGATCCTCGCGCGCCATCTTCCACTCCATGCCGAATTCGCCCGCGAGCCCGGCAAACTCCGCCCGCAGGCTGTCGCGGGTCGAGCCGTCGGGATCGAACACCACCCGCATGAAGAAGCGGTCGGTGCCGCCCGCCTCGCAGCGGTCGTTGAACTGCTGCGCGTCGAGGATGTTGCAGTTGCGCTCGAACAAGAAGCCGGTGACCCGCGCGGTGATACCGGGCCGGTCGAGGCAGGCGAGGGTGAGGACGAGGGGTTGTGCCACCTTACCGCGCCAGCGCCGCCTCGCATTGGGCCATCAGTTCGGCGATGATGTCGGCGGCGGGTTCTTCCTTGGTCACCATGCCGACCGACTGCCCGGCCATGACCGAGCCGTTCTCGACATCGCCCTCGATCACCGCGCGGCGCAGGGCACCGGCCCAGAAGTGTTCGATCTGGAGCTGTGCTTCGAGCATGTCGACGTCGCCTGCGTCGAGCAGTGCGGCGACTTCGCGCTGCTTGGCGGTGAATTCCTCGGTGCCCTTGTTCTTCAATGCGCGCACCGGGATCACGGGGAGGCGCGGGTCGACCTGCACGCTCGCCACCGCCTCGCGGGCGCTGGCGCGGAAGAAGGCCTTCTTGAAATCGGGGTGGGCGATGCTTTCTGTCGCGCAGGCGAAGCGGGTGCCGAGTTGCACGCCGGCCGCGCCCATTTCGAGGTAGCTCGCGATCGCCTCGCCCCGGCCGATGCCGCCGGCGACGAAGATCAGGTGTTCTTCGGCCAGCGCAGGCAGGATTTCTTGCGCCAGCACCGAGGTGGAGACTGGGCCGATATGACCGCCCGCTTCCATGCCCTCGATCACCAGCGCATCCGCGCCGGAGCGCAGCAGCTTCTTGGCGAGGGCGACCGTCGGCGCGAAGCAGATCACCTTGATGCCGCTGTCTTCGGCCTTGATCGCCTCGACGCTGCCCTTGGGCGGAATGCCGCCCGCCAGCACCACATGGGTCACGCCATGCTTGCGGCACACCGCGATCAGATCGAACAGCGCGGGGTGCATGGTGATGAGGTTGACGCCGAAGGGCTTGCTCGTGAGTGCCTTGGTCGCGGCGATCTCGGTGTCGAGCAGCTCGGGCGTCATCGCCCCGCAGGCGATCACGCCGAAGCCGCCCGCGTTGGAGATGGCGGCGACAAGGTTGCGCTCGGACACCCAGCTCATCGCTCCGCACAGGATCGCGGTCTCGCAGCCGAGGAACTCAGTGCCGCGATGCATGCGCGCGGCGGTCTTGGGGTAGGTTTCCATGGGAGCGGCGATTAGGCGCTGGCGCGGCTTGTCGCAAGCGGGCGTGCAAGACAGTCGTGTTGCATAGGTGGCGCTTGCGAGTCTGTCGCGTGACCGCGTTATGATTGCTTCATAAGGAAATTTTCTTTCAAGCGACCGCAAGGTGTAATCCAGCCCTGCCATTGGCGGCGCGTCAGCCGGGCTCCTCTCCTCTCCCCCCTGTTCCGGCTGACACCTGTTCGACGGACCTCAACGCAAAGGAACCCCCGCCATGCTCATGCGCATCGTCCTTCCCGCTCTCGCCCTCGCCATCGCCGCTCCCGCTGCCGCCGAGACGGCCAGCATTGCCGTGCCTTACGGCGATCTCGATCTGACCAAGGACGCGGGCCGCAAGGCGCTCGACGCCCGCATCACCCGCGCTGCGACCCGCCTGTGCGGCACCGCCGGCGCGCGCGATCTGGCGCGTATCGCCGCGCAGAAGGCCTGTGTCGCCGACGCGCGCTCTTCGGCCGCGCCGCAGGTTGAGCTTGCTCTCAACGCCGCCAATGCCCGCCGCGTGGCGGTGCTGTCGACCAAGCTGGCGGTGTTCGCCGGGCTCTGATCGCTGCTGCGATAAGCAGGAGGGCGGCCGCGCGGGGACTGCGCGGCCGCCCTTTTTGCGTCAGTCGTAGACGATCCGCACCGCGCCCGCCGCCGCCTTGGCGAGGTCTACCGCCGCGGGCGCGTCACCTGCGCGGGCAAGCGCCACGCCCATGCGGCGATAGGGCCG
Organism: Erythrobacter sanguineus; assembly: GCA_945878845.1. Taxonomy (GTDB): domain Bacteria; phylum Pseudomonadota; class Alphaproteobacteria; order Sphingomonadales; family Sphingomonadaceae; genus Erythrobacter; species Erythrobacter sanguineus_A. The sequence continues at coordinate 22,299 of CAMCUB010000008.1, forward strand.
GGTGACGGGCTTGCCGAAGATCCGCACATCGGTGTCGCCCAGCGCCAGCGCTTGAGTGAGGCCTGCGAAGGCAAAGCTGTCCGACTCGCGATCGGCAAGGATCACCGCCGAGGCGGCAGGGCGGGCGGCGATCTCGGCGGGCACCGGCAACCCGAGGATCGCGCGGGCGTGGAGGTCGAACTCGGTGAGATCTTGGGCAACCAGCGTCACCATCCCAGTGTCATGCGGGCGGGGGGAAAGCTCGGAGAAGATCACCTCCTCGCCCTTCACAAAGAACTCGACGCCATAAAGCCCCCAGCCGCGCCCCTCGCCCTCAAGCGCCATGACGACCTTGGCGGCCATGTCCTGCGCGCTGGCGAGGGCGGCGGCGGACATGGCGGCGGGCTGCCAGCTCTCGCGATAATCGCCGCGTTCCTGGCAGTGGCCGATCGGCGGGCAGAAGCTGATGCCGTCCTTGTGGCGCACGGTCAGCAGGGTGATCTCGTAGTCGAAGGCGATGAACTGCTCGGCGATCACCCGCGCCCGGTCACCGCGCATGTTGGCGACGGCATATTGCCACGCGGCTTCGAGGGCGTCGGGCGTTTCGACCTTGCTCTGGCCCTTGCCCGAGGAGGACATGACCGGCTTCATGACCAGCGGATAGCCGATCCGGGCGGCGACTTCCTGCGCCTCGGCGAAGCTCTCGGCATAGCCGTATTGCGAGGTCACGAGGCCCAGCTCGCCCGCCGCCAGATCGCGGATCGCGTCGCGGTTCATGGTCAGCTGCGCCGCGCGCGCGGAGGGGACGACGCGGAAGCCCTCGGCTTCGAGATCAGCGAGAACCTCGGTGCGGATCGCCTCGATCTCGGGAACGATCAAGTCGGGCTGGTGGCGGATCACTGCCGCGCGCAGCGCCTCGCCGTCGAGCATGGAAAAGACTTCGCGCTCGTCCGCCAGCTGCATCGCGGGGGCGTTGTCGTAGGAGTCGCAGGCGATCACCCGCGCGCCCAGACGCTTGGCGGAAATGACGAATTCGCGGCCCAGCTCGCCCGAACCGAGCAGCAGGATGGTGGCAATGTGGCTCATGCGGGCGGTTTAGCGAACCGTCCGCGCGAGTCCAGTTAGGCCGCGCGCCTGTGCCCCGCGACCGCCACCTGCCGCCCACCGCCGGCTCTCGCCAGCACCAAACCCAGTTCCGCCTCGCGCAGTGTCCAGTCGACGGTGCATTCGACCCGCGCCAGCCCGGCGCTCGCGGTCAAGTGCCGGGCTTTGGCCGAAGCAGGCGCGGCAAGGCCGGCGAAAGTATCGATCACGTCCTCGGCCCACTCGCGCGCGGCCCTTGCGGTCATGTCGGGGAGCAGCACCGCGAAGCGCTCGCCATCGAGCTGCGCAAGCTCGTGGCCGGGCGTTGTCGGTGTCTGGGCCATCGTCTCGAGGAACTTGGCGAAGCCCCACTGCACCTCGTCGGCGGTGCGCTGGCCGTAGCGCAGCAGCAGCGCGCGCATGGAGTCGACCGCGAAGACCGCGACCATCTGCCCGCCGCCGCGCGCCAGGTGGCGCCGGAGGCTCGCGCAGAAAGCGGTGCGGTTGGCGAGCCCGGTGAGCGGATCGGTGACCGCGCGCGCATGCAGCTCGCCCTCGAGACTGCGCAATTGCTGGACCGAGCGCATCAGGCACATTGCCCCGTCAGGCGTGCCGGCGGAATCGCACATCGGCTTGAGGGTGAGCGCATACCAGCGCGGGAAATGCGCCTCGCGCACCGTGCCGTGATCGGCGCAGATGGCCACCGGAAACTCGATCCAGCCAATCTGCGTGCAGCCCTTGAGGCCGCGCGTCACATGCTCGCCAAGGAAGGCGGCATGATCGCGCGCCGCCAGATCGGTGATGTGCGGCGGCAGCAGCGCGGCGGTGAGGTCTGATCCTAGCTCGGCGATGTTCGCGGATGCGTGAACGATGAAACCATGCCGGTCGAGCCTGATCACGATATCGCCGGACGTTTCTTCCAGCAGACCATGCAGAACATGGCCTTCGACCTCGCTTAAACCAATTTTCATCCCAACAGTGCCCCAGCGGTCCAACGATGAATTCGCCGACTCGCTTCTAGTCAGATTTACTTGGTAACTAAATTGAGCCGATTTTCAGAAAAAATTCCCCTGTTTTCCGGAATACAAAGCATTTTTTAATTATCTAAGTAAAGTTACTTGAATAAAAAACGAATCACTTCCGGATTTCGTTTACCATAGTTTTCCATCGGGGCAGCCCATCCAATACGTATTGGGCGCGATAGGTAGGGCCTTCTAGCTGCGGGAACTCGGGCGGCTCACAGCTCGATCATGATCCGCACGGCTTCCGGCGTGGTGCCGCAGGCCTCGGCGATGCGCGCGCGGCAATCGGCGATGACGCCCTCGATCTCGCGCGAGGCGGGGGCGGCGGCGAGTACTTCGGGAGCGACTCCCAGCGCTGCGGCGATCGCGTCGAGCCGCTCGGGCAGCGGACGGGCCTTGCCCTTCTCCCATGCCCAGACGGTCGGCTTGCTGACCCCCAACGCCGAAGCGACATCGGCGAGCGTCAACCCCGCCTCGCGCCGCAGCCGGTTGAGCCGGGAGCCGAGGCCTTCGCTTGGCGCGCCGCCTCCCGGCAGCGGTCCGCCCGCAAACGCACTGGCCTGCGGCCGGGTCGGCACGCCGGGGGCAAAGCCCTGAAGCTGCGCGGCCGCGAGCGCGGCGGCGGAGAGCGGGGCGGCGAAGGCGCAGCCGTAGAGGGTCTCCGAACGCCACACCACTGCGGCGATCACCGCGCCGGCCTCGGGCAGATCGAGCGCGAGCTGCTCGCCCTCGGCCAGCATCAGCGCGGTCTCGAGCAGCAGGCCATCTGCCGAGATGTTGTGGATCGTGACATTTGCCTCCAGCCCGTCAGGGCCGGCACCGGCAAAGAAGCCGCTGGTCTCCAGCCACAGCGCCCGGCGCGCGGTGCCGCGCTGGTTGCCTTCGGCGGGGTTGGCGGTGGGCTGCTGATCGAGGTGGGCCTTGATGGCCATGACACAGGGGGCTCCGGGTTCGGGAATGAACGCGGCAACAGTCCGGCTAATTTTCCTAAGATGAAGTCACCAGAATTGGTTAATTCCGACGTATTAACCTATTTTTCAGCTAACGGGAAGGCGGCGCGGACAGGGCAAGCGATGAAGTGGGCGGTGATCATCACAGGCATGCTGGCGGGGCTGACGCTGCTGCTGGGCGATATGATCGGCTTTTTCGCCTTCATCCCGCCGGTCGGCCTGCTGCTGCTGGCGCCCTCGCTGTTCATCTACCTGCTGGCGGTGTGGGGTGTGTCGGCCATCCTGCCGATCCGGCGCGTGTGGCTGGCGCGCGGCGCGGCGCTGGTGATCGTGCTGGGGCTGGCGAGCCTTGCCGTGTTGCCGCTGCGCCTTGCCGCCATCGCCGATTTCGAGCGGCGCGCGGGCGTGCCCGATCTCGTCCCGCCCGCGCGGATCGCGCTTGCGGGCGATGTGCGGATTGAGCAGGGCTATGCCGCCCCCAGCCGCGTCTGCGATGACCTGTGCCTCGCGGTGCTGGATATGGACGGCGTGACCTCGGTCACTGTGGCGGACCCGCAAGGGGCGACCACCTTCCGCCTTGTGGCGCGCGAGGATGCCGACCCGGCGGCGGTGGCCCAGCCGCGCAATCCCGGCGGTTTCGTCGCATGGGCCAAAAGCGAAGGACGCAGCGGCGAGGACAGCGGGCAGGTCGAGGCGCTGTGGCAGGCGCGTCTTGCGGGGCCGGAGCGGCTGGTGCGCAGCGCGCCGGTGACCCGCGCCTATTACACCTTGCGACCCTCCGCCGACGAAATCCTGCGCGGGCGCGCGGTGATCGCCCGGCGCACCACGGCAGTGGTCCGCGTGCCGATCATTCCGCCGTTCCTGTTCCCGTCACACCTCGGCAGCGACGCGGCCTACGGCAACGGGCCGCTCACCCTCGCCACCAACCTGCGCCGCGCCGGGCCTTCTCCCGATGGCGAGCACCCCTATGCGCTGTTCGGGCGCTGGCTGGCGCTGAAGACTTACGATCCGCCTCGCGATCAGTCGGCTGCGTCCAGCCCGTAGGCGGTGTGCAGCACGCGCACCGCAAGCTCGGTCTCGTCCTCGTCGATCATCACGCTGATCTTGATCTCGCTGGTCGAGATCGCCTGGATGTTGATGCCGCGATCGGACAGCGCGCGGAACATCGAGGAGGCGACGCCCGCGTGGCTCTTCATGCCCACGCCCACGACAGAAATCTTGGCGATCTTGCTGTCGGTGATGATCCGGTTGAAGCCGATTTCGCCGCGCCGGTCTTCCAGCAGCGCCTGCGCGCGGGCGAGGTCGGATTGCGGGACGGTGAAGGTCACGTCGGTCTCGCCCTTGTCGCGGCCGACGTTCTGGATGATCATGTCGACATTGATCGAGGCCGCGGCGAGCGGCTCGAAGATGTTCGCCACCGCGCCCGGCCGGTCGGGCACGCGGGTGAGGATTACCTTGGCCTCGTTCTTGTCATGCGCGATGCCGGTCACAAGCTGGCGTTCCATCAGGCCCTTCTCCACCAATTCGTCCATTTCTTCGTCCGAGACGATCATTGTCCCGGGCAGATCATCGGCAGGCGGCGCGCTTTCGCCGATGAAGCTCGACAGCACCTGCACCCGCACGCCTTCCTTCATGGCAAGGCCGACGCTGCGGGTCTGGAGCACCTTGGCCCCGACGCTGGCGAGTTCGAGCATTTCCTCGTAGGTCACCGCCTTCTGCTTCTTCGCCTTGGCGACGATGCGCGGGTCGGTGGTGTAGACGCCGTCGACATCGGTATAGATGTCGCAGCGATCCGCCTTGATCGCGGCCGCCACCGCCACCGCCGAGGTGTCCGAGCCGCCGCGCCCCAAAGTGGTGACGCGATTGTCCTCGGACAGGCCCTGAAAGCCCGGGATCACCGCAATCTCGCCCGCTTCCATCGAGGCGATCAGCGCCTCGGCATCGATCGATTCGACCCGCGCCTTGGCGTGAGCCTCGATCGTGTGGATCGGCAGCTGCCAGCCGAGCCAGCTTCTGGATTTGCAACCCAAGGCTTGCAGGGTGAGCGCCAGAAGCCCGCTGGTGACCTGCTCGCCGCTCGCCACCACCACGTCGTATTCAGCGGGGTCATAGAGCGGATTGGCCTCGCGGCAGAAATTGACCAGCCGGTCGGTCTCGCCCGCCATGGCGCTCACGACCACCGCGACGGAATCGCCGCGCGCGGCCTGCGCACGCACGATATTGGCGACGCGGCGGATGCGCTCCGTCCCGGCCATCGAGGTGCCGCCGAATTTCATCACGATCCGGGCCAAAGCTCAGCTCCTGCTGGTGAGTGTTCGCGCGCGCTGTTAGGGTGGGTTCATGGGAAACGCAAACATCTCGAATGTTACAATTCGCCCCGAAGAGGCAGATTTTTTCGCAAAGCTGGCGCGTGATTGGTGGAATCCGAAAGGGCCGATGGCCTCGCTCCATCAGGTCAACCCGGTGCGGCTGGCCTTCGTGCGCGAGGCCATCGATGCGCATTGGCCGGATGCGGCGCGCGCGGGCAAGCCGATGGCGGGCAAGTCCGCGCTCGATATCGGCTGCGGGGCGGGGCTCTTGTGCGAGCCCCTCGCGCGGCTGGGTGCGGCGGTGACGGGGGTTGACGCGGCGGCGGAGAATATTGCGGCGGCGGCGGCCCATGCCGAAGGCGTGGGGCTCGATATCCGCTACATGGCGGGCGAGGTCGCGGGGCTCGACATCGGCACCTTCGATCTGGTCACCAGCGTCGAGGTGATCGAGCACGTGGCCGACAAGCCCGCCTTCCTCGCCGATGTCGCCGCTCGGCTGGCGCCTGACGGATTGCTCGTCATGTCCACCCCCAACCGCACTGCGGCCTCGCGCGTGCTGCTGGTCGGCGCGGCGGAGGCGGTCGGCTATGTGCCGCGCGGCACCCACCACTGGGAGGACTTTGTGACTCCCGAGGAACTGGAGGCGATGCTGGTGGACGCAGGTCTGACGGTGACCGCAAGGCGCGGGATCGCGTGGCGGCCGGGCAAGGGGTTGCACCTCGCCGAGGATATGTCGCTGAATTATATCCTGTCGGCGCGGCGCGCTTAACGACGCCCTAGCATTGGGCGAGCTGGAACGAGGTCGCTTCGACGCCGATGTTCGAGATGATTTCGACCCGGATTTTGCCGCCGCGTGCGAAGATGTTGCGCACGCTGGAAATGTCACACAGCTTGCCGCGCAGCAGCTTGCGCGCGACGTTGGAATCGAGCGTGTCGTAGCCGGTCGGCGCGTCGACGATGCTGACGATGATGGTGTCCTTGCCTTCGACCTTTGCCTCGACCCGCGCTTCGCCGAATTCGGACGGCAGCGACACCGTGCCGCGCCGATTGAAGAAGCCCGCTGCATCCTTGAGCGTTTCCTCAAGCGTGGCTGGCGGACCCAAAAGCGCGTCGCAGCCCGACAGGCTCAGCAGCGCAAGCGGAAGCAATGCGTGTTTCATCGTCCGACCCCCTGATCCTGGTTCAGCAGGGTTAATAGGCTGAGCCTATGAAGAAACCGTAGTCGCAGACCTAGTTGGCCGGACAGTTTCGTCCCTTCAGCGGCCCGTCGCTGAACACGCCCGCCACGCCCGCCGCCTTGAGCATCGCGGCAAGCTTCACATCGCCGCAGCCCTTGCCCTTGGGGTCATCACCGGTCCGCAGCATCGGGGGGAGGAATTCGTTTTCGGGGCGGATCGTCCAGGCGTGCACCTGCAACCCTGCCGCTTTGGCATCGGCGACCAGCGTCGTCGGTGTGCCGTCGGGCCCGAGGATCATGCCCGCATAGGCCCCCACCGCATCGGCATATTTCGCCACTTCCACAAGCCCAGTGGGGGTCACCATCTCGGCATAGCGCATCGCGGGTTCGTCCGCAGGCCCGCCCAGCGGCTCGACCAGCAGCACCTGCTTGAAGCCCGGCGCGCGGGTCCGCAGGCGCTGGAGCGGGGCGACCTCGAAGCTCTGGATGAACACCGGGTCGGCGGGCGTGATGCCCAGCACCCGGAAATCGCGCAGCAGCAGGTCGACAAGGTCGATCCCGGCGTTCTGGAGCAGGAAGCCGGGGTGCTTGAGTTCGGGGTAGATCCCGATCCGCCGCCCGGTCTCGGCCTCCTTGGCGCGCACCAGCTTCATGATGTCGGCCAGCGTCGGCACCTGATAGAGCCCGTCGAAGCGCGCATTGCCGGGGCGGATCGCGGGGATGCGCTCCTTGGCGCGCAGGGTCTGCAATTCGGCGAGGGTGAAGTCCTCGGCAAACCAGCCGGCGATCTTCTGGCCGTCGATGGTCTTGTCGCGGCGGCGATCCTCGAATTCCTCGCGGCTCGCGACATCGGTGGTGCCCGACAGTTCGTTCTCGTGGCGCGCCACCAGCACCAGATCCTTGGTGGCGACCAGATCGGGCTCGATAAAGTCCGCGCCCTGATCGATCGCGCGCTCATAGGCGGCGAGCGTATGCTCGGGCCGCTCGGCGCTCGCCCCGCGGTGGGCGATGATCAGCATGTCGCCGTCTTGCGCGCTGGCCGCCACGGGCGTCAGCACGGCAAGCGCGATCAGAGCAAGGCTGCGGACCATTCTTCTTCCTTGAAACCGACCAGCACGCCGTGGGCATGTTCCACGATCGGCCGCTTGATGATGCTGGGCTGCTGGACGAGCAATGCGACGGCGGTGTGACTGTCGGCGGCGCGGGCCTTGTCTTCCTCCGAAAGCGCGCGGAAGGTCGTGCCCTTGCGGTTCACCACGAGGTCAAGCCCGGCGGCCGCGATCCAGCCTGCGACCCGCTCGTGCTCCGCCCCTTCCTTCTTGTAGTCGTGGAAGGTGTAGGCCTTGCCCTTCGCATTAAGCCACACGCGCGCCTTCTTGACCGTGTCGCTCACCGGTATAGTTGTACACACAAAAAATTCCGTTACGCTGCGTTTTCCAAGCGCAAGTTCTACAGGCTTCACGTTACATGTTTCAATCAGCCATTTTGTATGCCCGTTTCAGCTCAACCGAACAGGCCAAAGGTTTCTCGCTTGAACGCCAGCTTAGCGAAGGCCGAAGCTATATTACAAAGAACGGGTGGCAGCTTGAAAAGGAAATTGCCGACCAAGGCAAAAGTGCATTCCATGGCTACCATCGCGCAGAGGGCTCCGAACTCTACAAATTTGAGCAGGAAGCAAAAAGCGGGCAGCATTCAGGCAAAGTGTTGGTTGTCGAAAATATCGACAGGCTGAGCCGCGAAGGGCCAAAGATCGCTGCTCAACTTATTTGGTCATTAAACGAGCGTGGTGTCTCGGTTGCGACAACCCACGACAACCAAATTTACAGGGCAGGAAGCACCGGCAACGACATGATGGAAATGTTCTCCATCATTATAAAAGGACAGCTATCCTACGAAGAGTCATTCAAAAAGAGTGAACGCTCAAAATCATCTTGGACAAACCGCCACGAGAAGATCCGCCAAGGCAGCAAAGCTACGACAGCGATCAGAGCCCCATCTTGGATCGATAAAAAAGATGGCGTTTACGTCCTTAATGCGTACCGGACTAAGGTGCTAAACGAGATTTTCGATCTTTATCTTGATGGCGTCGGCATAGCCATAATCACTCAAATGCTCAACAGCCGCAAAGAGCCTGTATGGGCTGTGCGGAAGCGTGATGGCGAGGGAGGTTGGCATGTGCCGTACGTGCATCGCCTGCTCACCAAGAGAGCTGTCCTCGGTGAATACATAACGCTGGGTGGGGAAACACTCGCAAGCGACTATTTCCCGCAAGCTGTCAGCGCAGAAAAATTCAATCGGGTTCAAACTGCCTTGAAATCAAAAAGCCGGACGGGAGGCCATGCATACAAGCGCCTATCGAACTTGCTTTCCGGGCTTGTAATTTGCGGTGCATGTGGAGGCAATGCAGCCTACGAGAACAAAGGGACGAACGACATTCACCATACAAAAAAGAACGGTGAACGAGTGACCTACAAAAGGCGGCATTATGAACGCCTTCGCTGCAACAACGCCCGGAGAAAACATAAGTGTTCGAACAACGCCCTGTACGACTACAAATTGGTTGAAAGCTGCATTTTGGATAACCTTGGCGCACTGCTCGTTGAGGAGGAAACGAGTGATAAGCGGGCAAACATTTACAGAGAGCAGATCGCTGAAATCACTCGCCAGATCGACGTGCAATCAAAAAGACTCGACCATCTGATTGATGCCTTAGCTGAAGGTAGCAAGACTGTTACAGCTCGCATAGTGGCTCTCGAAACAGAAATTGTAGAACTCAGCAAGGCGCTTGATGATGCAAAAATCAAGGCTGATACAGAGGCTGCTGAACCTTCAAAGGTAAGCCAAATTGAAATCGTAGAGGCTCTACGGACTGAAATCAATGATCCGGACGAGGACAAGCGTTTCCTTGCACGAAGCAAGGTAAACGCGGCGCTTAAACGCATTATCGATACGATCTATCTTGGCGAAGGCGGAAACTTCTTTGTTTTCGGCGATGACAAAGACATTTGGATCATGTTCGATAACGACGGGGTTGATACGATGGTAAAACATAGGCGCGATGCACTTGAGCGTTCAGCTCTTCTCGCTTCACCTGACACGGGGCGCTTGTCAAAATACGACCTCTCAGTGCCTCGGCGTTGGTAAGCTCCTACCTTTTGTCCGATAGCATAAATTGATCTAACCTAGGCACCGTTTGAGCGCCTTAAGATGGCGTCAAATCTGCGTTTTGCGGGTCCTACAGACAGCCAAGACAGATTTGGCAGCCTTGGGTAGCGGGCATACATCGAAATAGGCTCGCCCCAGCTCAAGTGGTCAAGCTGGGGATAGTCTAAACCAAGGCGATAGCGAAAGCCTGTGACCTGCGCTTAGCTACTTCCAGCCATTCAGATAGCCACCCAGCAGCGCGAGCGCGACTACTATTCCGAGGCTGGTGCCGACAACAATCTTTGCCCACTTTTTAAAAGCTACTGGATTCTGCTCATAAAAGGGCTTGATGAGGTTGTACGCAAACACAAAAGTGAATGCCGTAATTTTCCAAGATAGGACGGTCATGTGGTAAAGCAGCGAGAAAAAGCCCTCGATCACTCCTCCGCCGCCAGCGCCCTTTGCGGCCCTTTTCTGATCCTTGTAAAATTTGTTTTGGGCTTTGGTCTGTTTTTCGATGGCAGCGAGCTGCTTACAATTTGGACACGGCGCATACGTGGTCGATTTATTGTAACCACACTTGCATATCGGCATATCATCCCCCTGCATATGCGGGGAGGTCTGTACGATCCGAATGGCCTCCCCAAGTTGAAGAGGCACCGGTCGAAGCCGGGTGTTAGGAACCCTGCGTAGCCACAAGGCGCTGCCGCTTTTGGGCAGAACCTTGGACATATGCGACAGCCACCCGGCCAGAATATCTCTGACCGGCTGCTACTTACTGAGGTTCCTACGCCTCACAGCCGGGACTGACCGGTCTGCCAGCCCACAATGCGGAATTCGACGCGACAGAGCAATCGTTAACTATGCCCTCGCTCCCCTTTCAGGCCGCGAGTGACGCATTTGCGCATAAATAACTGTAGATATGAGATTTTTTGAATTCAGCACGATCAAACCCACCAAACCCTTGAGCCCTGCCGAGGCCCGCGTTGCCGCGCTCAAACGGAACGTCGAAACGGGCAAGGCGGCGCTCCAACGGGAAAAAGACGTGCAACGGATGGCGAGAGATCGCGAAGCACAGCGCAAGGCCCAGCAACGACGCACAGGCTGACCATTGCAGCTATGCCTGTCTCGCCACGTGCACGGCCTGCGTCGAACCCCGCAATTTCAGTGCGAAAACCCACTGATTCACGCTGATCCGGCATCTCATTGGCACACCAATTATCTTGATTGTCTCAATGAAAATGGCCTCAACGGCCTGATTTTCAGCCATTTCCGGTAGGAAGGCCATTGGCCCTGACACTACGCTCCTTGAGTGAACAAAAAGGAGCCAAGTACATGAACCAGTTAGCAAAATTTACCTTCAAGACGCTGGCCAAGCCTGCGCAAGTCGATCCCATTGAGCGGCGTCGCGAGAAGATCATTGCCGCCATTGAAGTGCAGAAGCTTGTACTGGCCGCGGCATTGAAGGGCGAGACTTTTACCGTGCCTGCCAAGGTTGAAGGCAAATCTGCCAAGGCGGTACGAGCATGGTTCGTGGCACAAGACGGCGGCTACTATGTGCAGTGCCGCTACGGCGCACGGCCATTGCTGCTCAATGCCACCAACAACGCGGTGTTCGTCAACAAGCTGGAGGAAGTAGCCGCCGTGCTCACTGCCTTTGCCGCTGCCGCCAAAGCCGGTGAACTGGACAAGGCCATCGCTGCCGTTGCTGAAAAGAAGAAGGCATGACGTACATAGATCAATTCCGAGCCTGGGTGCGCCTCTCACCCACTCAAAGCTGCACCGTGGTCATCGATGCCTTCAGCGAAGAACGGGCAAGGCAGTGCATCGAAGATGAGTTTGGCCAAGGCTGCATCCTGTTCATGGCACGGCGAAAGCCCGAATTCGTCATCGCAGAGCGTGAACAGGCACGTGAGCGGGAGGCAGGGAAATGAAGCAGTTCCGCCTGTGGGTTCGCCTTCCCAACGGCACCACCACTCATACCATTGTTATCGCCGACAATGACCTTGCAGCTAAGCAACTTGGTGCGGCCCTTTTTGGAGCTGGCAACGTGCTTAACCACACGCGGGTCAGCTCATGACGGCGGCAAAGATAGCAGCGCTCAATGACGCTGCCCGCACTTCGTTTATTGGTTGCCGCATTGTTGTTACAAACGGCATCGCCGCCATCAACGATCTCGATGGCTTATATGCCAAGGTGCAAGCCTTCACGGCATTCACCGATAGCAATGATCCATATGGCGAGCACGATTTTGGTGCCATCGAGCATGAGGGGCAAATGGTGTTCTGGAAGTTCGACTACTACGATGCCGACCTGCTCATGCACTCACTCGACGCCAGCGATCCTGCTGTGACATGCCGTGTGCTCACGATCATGCTCGGGTCAGAGTATTAGTCGCGAGGTACTTTGACGTTGCTATTAGGGCGGGTGTTAACAGCTGCGGGCGGCAATTCACCGGGCTCCCGAAGCCAAAGCTGTGCTGCCTGCTGCGCCGTAAATGCTTCCCCGCCATGCCGCTGATTGAGTTGGCCCATGATCAAAAGGACAACATGGTCTGGGGCAACGTCAGGGCTAATGGGCGTTTGATGGCGATACTGATGGTCGTTCCCCGTGCTGCCAGTGCGCCACCACAGCCAACCTTGCGTAGCAGTAGGATCGAAGACTTCGTTGTCGGTATCCACCCAGAAGTAGACGCGACCATCGACCTCGCAGAGCCCGCACCGGTTATGCCGTTGTAAGTTTGCAGTAGCGACACTCCCCATTGCCACGATGGGCTTCTGCGGGCGAGATGTCTCAGGCGTTGCAGACCAACCGGGCGAGCGGTGGCTGAGAGCAGGCAGCACACAGGTCAGCTTGAAGATCAACCGGCTCAAGTACCCTTGCACGATGCGATCCTTTGCCAGCGTCTGACCTTCGTCGTCGTCTCGGCAATAGCGATTTTCAAAGCTTTCCCGACTGCCGAGAAAATAGTGCCTGTCTGCATCTGTCCACGGCATACAGCCTCCAGCTTCGATCTTGATTCGTTTGAATTAGCTACACCAAGCCCGATGACCGAGGAAGCTTCCGCGCTAAACAGCGCATAGGAGGTGGTGTTAGAGCAAAACGGCCATGGCCACGGTTCTCCGCATGTGCTGAAAATTGCACAGCAGATTTTCTGCCAGCACATATGCCTTTCGCTAGCTCAACGTTGCCCCTGAACGTAATGTGTTAAAATGGAAATCTGACCTGATTTTATCGGCCAGATAATAGGCCGGATTTGCCGCCAAAGCATAAATAGTTGCAAAGGAATATGCAGCTATGGATTGGGGCAAGAAACTCGCAGCGGACGCGATCACAAAGATCATCAAGGGACCATACGACATCACCGGCGTGCTTGCGTTCAAGGACGGTGATCGCATGTGCCATAAGACCGCGATAAAGCTTATGGCGACTTTTTGGCATAGAGCGGATCGCGTCTTTTTTGGCAAGGCTGCCGACAATGGCTACGGCATCAACCGTCTCTGCTTCTTGGAATTCGGAAAGAGCCAGAAGTGCATCCACATGCACTTTGTCGCGCAGTCAATGATCGATCCAGTGGCATTCTCTGCGATCTTGAACGTGCTATGGAATATGCTCAATGAGGACACCGCAGAGCTGTCAAAAAACTGGATCACGCCCATTCACGACAAGCTTGCCGTGGCGGAATATGTCACCAAGGAAATGTGGCGCTTCCGGGACGATGCAAACGTCCTAAACTGTGACCATCACAACCTCGACGCCAAGGCATATAAGTCATTCGATGCCGAAGCCCGAATGGTACGTTTAGCAAACCACATAGACGCTGATTTGCTTGAGCAGGCGCTGGACAAGGTTCCCGTGCACGTGATCTTGATCCGGGAACAGTTCAAAGCTCGTCAGAAAACCAAGGCAGCTAAGGATCGCAAGCGGGCACAGCGCATAGAACCCACCATGGCATCACTCAGGCAAACTCTTTTATCACGGCACTCTTAAACGCACTCATCAAGGCTCAATTTCAGGCATCCCCATAGGCATTCACTAAGGCAACGGTAGAGGTCGAATTGCTAGGCATACGACGCTCCTTCGGCATTCATCATGGCACATCGTTATGGCTCAACATTCTAGGCACTTAGGGTAGGTTGTGGACGTTTCCACCGCCTATCCTCGTTATACAATAAACAACAACACACTCCCTACATATCAAACACTATGAACCACAATGAACACACATTGATCCAACATACGCTCACACATGGCATCATATGCCAAACACGCCTTCAAACGCATTCCCTAAGCGTTTCGCAGCGCATTTTATATAAATACCCATATGACGCATATTGAACAAACTTATCGCATTTTACGCCAAGCAGGGCTCACTACAACACGACAGGCGTTCAGCCGGGAGTACGTGGGCAAGAACCAGAACTGGTTTGCATACCAAGCACACATGAAGCGCGACTTCTCCATAGCAGGTGCCATCAACTGCCTACGCTCTATACGCTTTCAAAAGCAGCGTGACGCAGCGTTAGACGTTGTGCAGATATGTGCATTGGGGGAAGCAGAGGGCTTATTGCTTGAGCATCTTAATGAACGTTATTGCGTAGCCGACATATGTGCATGATTGGCATCTTCCGGCTCAGCTAAGGCGTTATAAGCAAGGGGTCCGACAGGGCGCAACTAGCCTTTCAGGTTGGCAGGTGCTATGTACGCCTCGGAGGTAGATCGATGTCCAAGAAGGGTCAGCACGTTGTTCGCAGCGCCTCGGGCGGGTGGGCTGTTAAAAAGGCAGGTGCCACAAAGGCGACAAGCATTCACAGGACCCAAGAGGAAGCCGTGAAAGCAGCCAACACCATCGCACGGAATCAGAAGACCGAAGTCTACATCCACGGGAAAGACGGGCGAATCCGTGAGCGCAATTCGTTCGGCAATGATCCATTTCCGCCGAAAGGTTGATCTTGCAGCCAGCATTTGACCGCTCGGTCTTCCTAAATTGTCCGTTTGACGAAGAGTTTGCCCCCATCCTGCAGGCGGTAGCATTCTGCATCGTATACTTGGGGTTTTTCCCTCGCTTGGCACCTGAGAACTCAGATAATGCCGAGCCGCGCCTCGAACGGATCGTGCAACTCATTCGTAGTTCGAAATTCGGCATTCACGACCTCAGCCGCTGCAAGGCAGGAGACGTAGGTGAATTCGCGCGAATGAATATGCCGTTCGAACTGGGCGTGGACTTCGGCTGCCGACGTTTCGGCGATGCCCCCATGAATGAGAAGCGCATTCTTGTGCTTGAGCATTCCAAATACGATTACCAGCGTGCCCTTTCAGATATTTCAGGGTGGGACATTCAAGCGCATGGCGGTGATTATGAAAGAGCTGTGCGGCACGTCAGAAGCTGGCTGATTGCGCAGGCAGGCGCAACACCCGTTGGAGCGGCAGCCATACAAGGTAAGTACCTCGCGTTTCAGGAGTGGTATTGGGAGCAACAGCTAGCAGCTGGCTCGTCAGAAGAAGATATTCGCGAGTACCCTACCGCTGAGGTCATTCGGGCCATGCATGTGTGGAAAGATGCAGGCGAGCCTACGTAATCTGGGAAGCCTGCGTGTCCAGGTGAAGAAATACATAAAAGTTCACCGACCACGGTTAAGCCATTGAAATCGAATAGGTCTTCGCTGATCCCCTTTCGGTAGGAACGCCCTTCCGATGAAAATATGCTGAGCACAACAGAAAAGTTCATCAAGAGGCGGGATCGATGGCCAAGGCGAAGGTGCTCACCAAGGACGAAGCGAAGCGTGTGCTGCGCATTGCTGAAACGCTGAACCACGGGCGGCGTGATCGGGTTGCGCTGGCGCTGAGCATAATGGGTGGAATGCGTGTCGGGGAAATTGCTGCGCTCACTATTGGCGATGTCCGGGGATTGGATGGCAAGGCCGTGGAGGTCATTCATCTCGCCAAGCACCAGACCAAGGGCAATCGGTCCCGGCGAGTGTTTGTCGGGGATGAGCTGCGCAAGATTTTGACCTGCTTCTTAGGTAACTCACGAAATTTGCAGGATGCAGCGCCACTGATCCGCAGTTCGCGAACGGGCAAGCACATGTGCACGGTGACATTGAGCACGAGGCTCAAATCGATTTACCGCGCAGCGGGCATAGACACGAGCAGTCACGCAGGACGACGCACGTTTGCCACGAGGAAGAACGAGCTGGGCATTGGCATGGCCACGATCCAGCAGCTGATGGGGCACGCGAGCATTCAGACAACCGCTTTGTATTGTCATGTGTCGGACGAGCAGTTGGCGAACGCGGCCAATATGTAAAAGTAATTGGGATTACGGCCCGCCGCCCAAGTATCAGTTGATTTTGTTCAGGATGCAGGCTCTAACTCGGCTTCGAGCATACCATCGTGACGATGTCCCTGAACCATCCTGATCGTCTCAGCCCATTCAGGTTTGAAGACGAACTCTGCTCCAATTTGTCGGGCGACGTGCTGGGCAATCACCGCGAGCTCAGCAATGCGTTCAGGTGATCTTTGATCGTTGAGCATGACCACACTGTTTCTCCCACTGCGTCGGCCTAGTGCATAGCGCTCTCAGGCTCCGGCGCATACCCACAAAATGGGGTGCTGATGACTGAGACTCTTGTGCAACGCTTTCCTGAGCTGATTTTCGGCATCGCAGGCCCTATCGGCATTGAAGCAGATGAGATCACGGACGCATTAGCATCTGCCCTTGATTCTGTAGATTATAAGTCGATTCCTATAAGGGTTACGACTGAAATTGAAGGTGAAACCACCTCAATCTCACCGCCCGAAACGCAAGATTATTATGCCGCCATAACCTATAAGATGGATCATGCGAGTCAGCTATGCCGAGATCGTGATGACCCTGCGACGTTAATGAGATACGTCATAAGGCGCATCTTCAATGAACGGCTAGCTTGCGCCAGCCCTGGCACTTCAGTGCAGGATGTTCCCGCTTTGGCGTGCACAGCCTTCATCGTTCGACAGCTAAAGCGACCTGAAGAAGTTGAGCTAATGCGAAGCGTTTATGGCAAACAGTTTGTGCTTGTTTCTGCCTATGGCCCACAGGACCATCGTAAGCGGAACGTCGAAACAAAGCTGCAAAGAAGCCTTCCCCTTACCAAAAAGGCGCACGATATATCTGCTCTCGCAGATAAGCTAATTTTCCGAGATATGGATGAGCATGAGGATGACCACGGCCAGCATCTTCGTGATACGTTCCATAGAGCAGACGTGTTTATCGATGGGATGTCAAAGAGTGTGATGTCTCAGCAAATTGCCCGATTTATCAACGCCCTGTTTGGTAAAACTGATATTGCCCCAACTAAAGCAGAATACGGCATGTATGCAGCTAAATCTGCATCCCTTCGATCAAGCGACCTCTCCCGTCAGGTTGGAGCTGCTATATTCACTGACAATGGAGAGTTGATAACTCAGGGGTGCAATGAGGTGCCAAAGGCGTTTGGCGGCACGTATTGGGATATGGAAGAGCCTGACCATAGAGACGTTAAACTTGGCTATGATCCTAACGATATCTTAAAGCGCGAGGTTGTTCGAGATTTTCTTGAGCGATTAGAAAAGCATGGCCTGTTATCCGAAAAAGCCCAAAATCTCGGCGGCTCTTTGGAGATAGTAGATGCGTTGACGAAGCGGCCAGAAGCTGGGGATGTGAGAGAGGGTGTTGGCGCTTTAGTTGGCGCACAGATAACCGACCTGACTGAATATGGTCGTGTCGTTCACGCGGAAATGTGCGCTATATGTGATGCAGCCAGATTAGGGCGCTCGGTTCGCGGCGGAGTGCTATATTGTACAACATTCCCTTGCCACAATTGCACCAAACACATTTTAGCGGCGGGCATCAAGCGTGTCGTATATATGGAGCCCTATCCTAAGAGCAAAGCCAAAGAGCTTCATGCACATGAGATCGAGATCGAAAGTGAAAGCAGTGATTGCGTGGCATTTTTACCCTTTCTTGGCATATCACCATACCGATATCGGGATATCTTCCAGAAGGGTAAGCGGAAGAAAGATGGGGCAGCTATAAAGTGGTATCGCAATGAACCGCAGCCAATGATGGACATCGCGGCACCTGTTTACACCCAATTGGAGATATTTGAGATCGCTAAGCTTATGGGGCATTTGCAAGCCACATTAAGTAAAGGCAGCTCAGATCAAGATGGTGATGAGGAAGTGGTCTAATGGCGCACTTCCGCTGATAGCTATGCGGTTATGGATCGAGACAATCTCATGCAACGTGCTATCATATTGGCATGATGAGTGATGAGGGGCGGTTTTGGTCAGTTTTACGAAGGTTCAGGGCCACTATCACGCCCATAAGCTGACTTTGGCGGGAGTGAACGAGGATGCGTTCACCCGCTCCCTTACGTCTGCCCGCGTCGAAATGAACCCGCATCAGGTCGATGCTGCGCTGTTTGCGCTAAGGTCGCCGCTGTCCAAAGGCGTGATCCTCGCTGACGAAGTTGGCCTCGGCAAGACCATCGAAGCTGGGTTGGTAATCTCGCAGCGTTGGGCTGAGCACCGCCGTCGCATCGTGCTGATCGTGCCTGCATCGCTGCGCAAACAATGGCAGCAGGAGCTTTTCGACAAGTTTTCCCTGCGCAGCACGATCATTGAGGCCACGACCTACAACGCCATGCGCAAGGAAGGCCATCGTCGGCCATTCGAGGCCGCAGAAGGCGTTGTCATCATTTCCTATGAATTCGCCGCCCGAAAGGCCGTCGAGCTTGAGCTGGTCAAATGGGATTTGGTCATTTTCGACGAAGCCCATCGCCTGCGCAACGTTTACAAGAAGGGTGGATCGCAGCGGGCTAAAGACCTGAAAGATGCCCTGCGCGACCACTTCAAAATCCTGCTCACAGCCACACCACTGCAAAACTCCCTGATGGAGCTTTACGGTATCGTCTCGATCATCGACGACGACCACTTCGGCGGGGAAAACGCTTTCCGGGCGCAGTATGCATCTAGCGGCACCAAGCCCACGGCTCTTGAGGTGCTGAAAGAACGCTTGAAGCCCATCTGCCACCGCACATTGCGCAAACAGGTGCAGCAGGCTGGGCACATCAATTTCAAGCAGCGCAATGCCCGCACATTCACCTTCGATCCTTCGGCTAGCGAAGTGCAGCTTTACGAGGCGCTGTCAGAGTTCCTGCAACGTAAGGACACGATCTCCTACGGCGACAAGGCCAACCAGCTCGTCGTCCTGCAAGTCCGTAAAATCCTCGGATCATCGACCTTCGCGGTTGCTAGCTACCTTGAGAAACTCATTGAGAGGCTCAAGGCGAAAGGCAGGGCGTCGCTGGACCTGACCGATGACATTGAGATCATTGATGAGCTGGCAGAAGAAGCCGACGAGGACGGTAACGGCGACGGCAGCGAGCCTATCGACCCGGCAAAGCTGGCGGCAGAGGTTGCCGAGCTGGAGACATACCTGGAGCTGGCCCGTTCGATTGGCAAGAACTCCAAGGGCGAGGTGCTGCTCAGCCAGCTTCCTACCGTTCTAGACGAGATTGCCATCAAGGGTGGCAAGCGCAAAGCAGTGATCTTCACGGAGAGCGTTCGGACGCAGATGTACCTGAACGACCTGCTGGGCCGTCACGGCTATGGTGGCCAGATAGTGCTGATGAACGGCTCAAACTCCGATGCTGACAGCAAGGCGACCTATGCCGCATGGAAGGCACGGCATGCGGGCACTGACAAGATTTCAGGGTCCAAAAGCGCCGACATGAAGGCCGCTATCGTTGAAGCTTTCAAAAGCGACGAGAAGGCCATCCTCATTGCCACCGAAAGCGGTGCAGAAGGTATCAACCTTCAGTTCTGTTCCCTGCTCATCAATTTCGACCTGCCTTGGAACCCGCAGCGGGTTGAGCAGCGCATTGGCCGCTGTCACCGATACGGCCAGTTGATCGACGTGACCGTGGTCAACATGCTCAACCTCAAGAACCAGACCGAGCAGCGCATTCACCAGCTGCTCAGCGAAAAGTTCCACCTGTTCGACGGTATTTTCGGTGCCAGCGACGAGGTGCTGGGCACATTGGTCAACGGCTTGGACTTCGAGAAGGAAGTGCTGCGGATCGTCCAAGAGTGCCGCACCGAGGAGCAGGCAGAATTTGAGTTCAATGTCTTGACCGAGAGCATCAAGGACCGGATTGATGCCGACATGGACGCTGCTCGTACCAAGGTTCTGGGAGAGCTGGACAGTGCCGTGGTTGAGAAGCTGCATCATCGGCAAAGCGCCCTTGCCACAAGCATCCCTGAATTCCGCCAACGATTGCTCATGGTTGCCCATGCGGAGCTAGCTGGCGCAGCCTTTCCAGAACCGGCGAACGAGCATTTCACCTACAACGGCCAAACCTACACCACTGCATGGCCTGTTGCGGACGAGCAGGACTGGCAATTCTTCCGTGTGTCGGACGGGCTAGGGTTGCAGATTGTCGAGGCTGCAAAGGCGCGGGATCATGCCTCATCGCCCGTGGCCATTCATTTCAAACCCAAGGAATATCCCTACGCCGGTCAGATGACAGCGGTGAATGCGCTGTCAGGACAGTCAGGCTGGATGCAGGTTGCCAAGGCGACCATGCCGACGCCTGCGGCATTGCGAGAAGAGCTGCTGATCGCCTGCGTGACGGATAGCGGGGAGCAGATTGCCTCTGAAATCGCCGACAAGATGTTCATGGTTCCCGGCGATAGTGGCAACTCAGCCGATGCGATACCGGATGAGTGGCAGTTGAAAGCCATACAGGCAGACCGGTTCGCGTCTTTCTCCGACCGCGTGAAGCGTGAAAATTTCGAATGGATCGAGGCGGAGGAAGAACGGCTGGACCGTTTTGCGGCGGACATTGAGATTGAGCTTGATGCGCAGGTCGATGCGATGGAAGCTGAGATCAAGGAATTGCAACGCCAGAAGCGTTCCGCCGACCTTTCGATGGAGCAGAAGATTGAGCTCAGCCGCAAGATCAAAAGGCTGGAAGCCGATGTCGATGACACCAAGCTATCCAAGTTTGAGCGCCGCAAGCAGCTTCGCAAGGAAGTCAGCGACAAGCTCGACGAATTTGCAGAACAGCTTAATCAAAAGCCTTCCATTGTGCCATTGATGACAGTCAGATGGACTGTCGCCTAATGCACTATTCTCGATTAGATCACGGATTATGACTAAGAAAACCAAACTTGAACTGACTTGGCCCGGCAAGGATGAGCGCCCGAAGCTGGAGCCGCGCATCCTGATTGAGAACCCTGAGAAGAGCTATCACGCTGCCGCCCGTCGGTCAGATGATGACATCTTCGATAATATGCTCATCAAGGGTGATAACTTGCTCGCGCTTAAAGCGTTGGAGCAGGATTATGCGGGTAAAATAAAGTGCGTTTTTATCGATCCCCCATATAACACAGGGTCTGCGTTCACCCATTACGATGACGGTCTTGAGCACTCACTTTGGCTAAGCCTTATACGTGATCGACTGGAATGCATTCATCGGCTGCTGGCTGAAGATGGCTCGCTTTGGGTCACGCTTGATGACAACGAGTCGCATTATTTCAAAGTGATGTGCGATGAAGTGTTTGGGCGACGCAATTTTATCGCAAATGTCGTTTGGCAAAACCGCTACTCTCGATCAAACGATGCAATAATTTCATTATCGCACAACTCAGTTCTAACATATGCTAAAAGCGCAGAGATCTGGAAAAAAGTCCGTAATCGCCTCACAAGGAATGCTTCTCAAGACAAGCAGTATAAGAATCCAGACAACGACCCGCGTGGTCCGTGGCGTGCAATTCCTTGGGATGCCCCTAATATCCGACGCAATCTTGAATATCCGATTGTGACCCCGACAGGAAAAATAAGGAAGCCGCCAGAGGGACGCTGCTGGTCTCGTACGGAAGACCAATGGCTTGCGCTAGTGGATGCCGGGTTGGCGTATTTTGGGAAATCTGGTGATGGAGCTCCTTCGTTCAAACAGTTCTTGAGCGAGGCATCAGCAATTGTGCCGAACACGTGGTGGTCACACGAAGAGACTGGCCATACGGATGAGGCTAAGAAGGAGATGCATGGGCTATTTGGCAAGGATAATGCCTTTGATACTCCAAAGCCTGAGCGTTTGATGCACCGCATAATAGAGATTGGTTCTAATCCCGGCGACCTAGTGCTAGACAGCTTCGCCGGTTCCGGCACAACTGGCGCTGTTGCCCACAAAATGGGCCGTCGCTGGATCATGGTAGAAATTGGGGAACATGCCGACACCCATGTCCTACCCCGCCTTCAAAAAGTCATCGATGGTACGGACCAAGGCGGCATCAGCAAGGCCGTGGATTGGAAAGGCGGCGGCGGTTTCCGCTACTTTACCCTCGCGCCATCGCTGCTCAGCCAAGACAAGTACGGCAACTGGGTCATCGCCAAGGACTACAATCCGGCGATGCTCGCAGAAGCCATGTGCAAGCATATGGGCTTCACTTATGCGCCATCGCCCAACCCGCAGGAATATTGGCTGCACGGCTCATCAACCGAAACCGACTTTATCTATGTCACAACCCAAAGCCTGACCTACGATGCCTGCGCCAAGATCGCGCATGATGTAGGCCCAAACCGCTCTCTTCTCATTTGCTGTAAAGCCTATGATGACGGCGCAGATGCCTTCGAGAACCTGACCATGGTGAAAATCCCGACCTCCATTTTGCAAAAGTGCGAATGGGGCCGGGACGACTACTCACTGAACATCCAGAACCTGCCGATGGCAGAGGATGACGCAGCGGAAGAAGCGCCATCGACCGATGGCTTGCCGCTCTTTGGTGGGGAGAACGGCAATGGTTGAGCCTGTCAACGAAACCCGCATTCGCCGTCAGATTGCACAGCGCCTGAGCCTTCGTGCGCCGCAAGAGAATGCCCTGACCATTTTGGGCGAAGTGCTGGCCGAGATGGATTTCGCTGAACCCAGCGATTTGGTTGAGCTGCTTAAGAAAATTCAGGTGCAGTACCCTTCAGTCCAGTCGTTCGAACGCGACTTTCCCTCGCTCTGCTTCGCGCTGGCAACGGGCGTGGGCAAGACCCGGTTGATGGGCGCATTCATCGCCTATCTGTACCTGACAGGGCGCTCCAAAAACTTCTTCGTCCTCGCGCCCAACACCACGATCTACAACAAGCTGGTCGAGGATTTCTCCAAGACGACCTCACCCAAATATGTGTTTCGAGGCATCTCGCAGTTTGCCCAGATGGCACCGTTGATCGTGACCGGCGACACATGGCAGGAAGGTCGCGGCATCCGTGGCTCCGACCTTTATGGATCGGAAGCCATCATCAACATCTTCAACGTCGATAAGATCAACAGGGAAACCGGCAAAATCCGCAGTTTCCGTGAAACGCTTGGCGACAGCTATTTCGATTACCTGTCCAAGCTGCCTGACCTTGTGATGCTGATGGATGAGGCGCACCGCTACCGGGCCAAGGCTGGCGCGAATGCAATCTTTGAGCTTGATCCAAAGATTGGCTTGGAACTGACAGCAACGCCCAAGACGGTTGGCGCAAGCCCCAAGGATTTCAAGAACGTCATTTACAGCTACGGTCTTGGCAACGCCATGGCAGACGGCTTCGTGAAAGAGCCAGCCGTAGCAACTCGCGCCGATTTCCGCGCATCGGACTACGATGCCCAATCGCTTGAGCGGATCATGCTTGAGGACGGCGTGCACTATCATGAGCACGTGAAGAACGAGCTGGAACTCTATTCCCGCGAAACAGGCCGCAAGCGTGTTCACCCGTTCATGCTCGTCGTGGCGCAGGACACGAAACACGCCAAAGACCTGCGCGATCAGATCGAAAGCGATGACTTCTTTGCGGGCAACTACAAGGGCCGCGTCATCGAGGTTCACTCGAACCTGAAAGGTGAGGAAAGCGATGAGGCCATGCAGCGCCTCGTGACGCTGGAAACGGCTGGCGACACGGACATCGTCATCCACGTCAACAAGCTGAAAGAAGGCTGGGACGTTACCAACCTCTATACCATCGTTCCTCTGCGTGCCTCAGCCTCAGACATTCTGACTGAGCAGACATTGGGACGCGGTTTGCGTCTGCCCTATGGCGAACGCACTGGAAATGAGGCTGTTGATACCCTCACTGTCATTGCACACGACCGTTTCGATGAGGTGATCAAGAAGGCACGGGACGCAGACTCCCTCGTGCAGATCAAGGAATACCGGATCGGCAATGGCGGCGACATTTCGACCGAGCCAGAAACGATCATCAAGGTTGAGCCAAAGTTCGTATCGGCCCTGACCGGCGCTGGCACCGACACATCGGCTTCATCTGGCACCGAAACGAAGGCTCCGCTCTTCACGACGCAGGAAGACCGGCAGGCCGTTGAAACGACCATCGACCTCATCCGCGACAAGTATGAGCGGGAGTTGAAAGGCGGCGTCAGCGATTTGCAAAAGCCTGAAGTTCAGGAACGCATCGCCAAGGACGTGCAACGGCTAACCCAAGCGCGGCAAGGCACATTGGACGGCATCGTTGCGCCCACCGATTTCGCCAAGGTCGTCGCCGCAGTGGTGACGAGCATTGCCGAGAACACCATCGAAATCCCCGAAATCGTCATTCTGCCAAGCCGGGAGGTCAACTTCTGGTTCGAAGATTTCGACCTGAGTGGCGTCGATGATGTGCGTTTGCAGCCGATTTCAGACAAGCTGCTAATCCGCAATCTGCGCGATCAATCGCAGCGTGAACTCGCGCGGGCGTTGGAAGGCCCCAAGGAAAGCCAGGTCGAAAACTATCTGGTCAAGCACCTGATGGATTACCCGCAGGTGGACTACGACACCCAAGCTGATCTGCTCTACAAGCTGGCCGGACAGATGATCGACCACCTCCGCAGCTACCTGCCCAACGAGCAGGATGTTGAGAACGTCGCCCTCGCGCATGGCAAGATGCTGGCACAGCGCATCTTCGCCCGAATGAAGCAGCATTACCGCGAGACGCCAGCGGACTATCAGGCCAGCAAAACGCGGTCGTTCCGCACCTTGCAGCCGCAGCACTACAGCTATGCCGCTTCCAAGCTTCTGCCCATGACACAGGCAGCAACGCCACTTTCAGCAACACCAAGCTTCGTGTTCCAAGGCGGCGCAAAGTGCCCGTATCAGTTTCACAAATTCGACAGCGATCCCGAACGCCGCTTTGCGGTGCTGATCGACAGCGACTTTGAGAAAGACGTGCTGCGCTGGCTCAAGCCCGGCTACAATCAATTCCGCATCGAGTATCAATCAGGCAAACGCTATGAGCCTGATTTCGTGGTGGAAACGGCATCGGAAAAGCTGATCGTTGAGATCAAGGCCGATAACCAAATGACCGACCCGGTTGTGCAGGACAAGGCACGGGCAGCGAAGGAATGGGTCAAACACGCCAGCCGGTTCGCCGCCGAAGGTGATGGCAAGCCGTGGCGCTATGCCTTGATTTCTGACCAAGCGATCAACGAGAGCGCCACGTTGGCTGGTTTGCTGGCAAGGTTCGCAGATTGAGCTGATCAATAAAAAGATGGCATGACGCAGGAACGATTGCGCCATGCCATCAAGGTGGCCGCACGTAGGCAAAGACCGTGCAGCTAGGTTTTATGTTATGGTTCAGTAAGCGCGATCCTCGTCACCGCTGTCGGGCAGCTTGCCGTGGCGGAGGTTGGCTGAGGGGTTAGCGAAGACCTGAGAGATCACGGTCTTCGTCACCGGTATCGAGGGCCAACGGGTGCGTATCCTTGTCGATCTTCGGCCCTGTCATCAGGTGCGTCCGGTATTGCTTGAGCACCTTAAGATCGCGGGCCGCGATGACCTTGTGAATGGCATCGACGGCAGACTTCACCTTGCTGTGAACCACGTCAGCCGGGTTCGCCATTTCCACCTCGAACACATGGTGAGCGAGTGCGACGGCGTCGCAGAGCACCGTGAGATTGTGGTGGGCATGGTAACGGTCACTCTGCGCATCGTGGTAGCGCCCGTTGGTCGGCGGGCACGGTACACACATGTCACCCAGAGTGAGATGCCGGCCAAGGACGCTGGGCCACGGCCACTGCGCCTTCGAACCAAAGAACACAGGGTCAGCAGGTGCGACGAGCTGGGCCAACTTCATCTCATTACCATCAATCTGGGGCAGCGTGAAAATCTTGTTGCTGCGCAGCATGATGAAGGGAGATGCCGTATCGTAGGAGATACGCAGGTGCGGGTTGATGTGCTTGTTGATCGCCTGCTGTAGTGCAGTCAGCATCACGGCCATGTCCAAGGTCGAAGTGCCAAGAACATGGATCCAGTTCTTAGTCTGCAACAGCCCATCGTTGGCCATGGTGATCACACGGCGGCAAATCTCATACATATTGCGACGCATGACGCCTGCGATGGCCCAGCCTTCGAAGGGATAATGCTTGACGGCTTCATACCAGCGATCAGCTTGGTGCGGATTGTTGCCCTGAATTACGTTCAACCAGCGCACCTTCCCGAGAGTGCGATTAGCAGCAAAGTAGTCGAGATGATCAAGCGTGGCGTCGAGGCAAGCATCGAAATCCTTGTAGCGATAGGGATGGTTCTCGAACCGGGTTGGCCCGGTCGGCACGTCTAGCGTCATTGCCAGATCGCAGTGAGTTTCCAGCCAGTTCAGGATGCGCGGACGGTCACGGACCGGGTCAAGCGTCTTGCTGTTATTCGCAATCTGATACCCACCGCTATCTCCGATGACGCGGGCAAATTTGCGATCACGCTCGGTGATGATGCAGCCGTTGTTTTGCTTCAGCGCCTGCCCCGCAGAATAGAGCACATGGCTCCAGCGGAACAGCGGGTTGGCGGGGGCGATGAAATCAAAGTCGCCGGGGTTGATGCCCTGCGGCAACGGACGCTGCCAGTTCTTGGCATAGGCATCGATTGCGTAGCTCGGGCTGACAGACGGCGTATAGATCGCCCAGTCACGTGGGATAGGGTCATTCTGCAAGTTGGGAAGGAAGCTGAAAGAAGGCACAGCGGTATCGTCAGGGCGCGAAGCGTCCATGGTAATTCTCCTAGATTTTGTGGGGTTGTCGGGAGGGACACCGAGGCCCCTCCCAGTCGGTGAAGTGTGGTTAGGCGGGCACTGCTTCCGCATCGACTTCAGCGATTTCGACATGGATCGGCGCAGATGCGATGTCTGCCGCAGTGGCATTCGACGGCACGGGTGCGTTGACCTTTGCGAAGTACTTGGGCGAGAGCACCAGATCGTTGTCGCAGGTCGGGACGTAGACATCGTACTCGCCGGTTTCGTCAGCGAACGAAGCCTTCAGCACACCTGCGATGTTTCCCGACAGCGTGACATCGCAGACATCGAACTTGTGGAGCTTGGCGAAAAGACCATACACATCCTTGGGCCGCAGCGTGAGTTCGAACGCCTTGTCCAGTGCTGCTGTGATGGTCAGCTTGCCATCGGTCTGCCCCTTGAAGATCACCGTCAGCTTGTCCGCTTCGAACTTGATCTTCATCGGCTGCGCCCCCTTCTTAGTTGGCGACACGGACTTGAACTTCTTAAGGTGCTCAACGAACAGCTTGCTGAGTTCGGCCTTGGTCAGCGTGACAGAAAACTGCTCTTCGTAAGCCTCGACGTTGACCGGCTGATAGCGGCCCTTGGTCATGTAGTTCCAGAACAGGTGGCGCTTGGCAGTTTTGCGTCCGGCCTTAGCCAAGGCGGTGTTGTTCAGGCACCAGCTGATTGCGCTTCCCGAAGCCTTACCATCATTGAGCACGGGCACAGGGTCGCGCGACAGCGTGTAGAGTGAACGCATAGTGCGGTCGTGAAGCTTGTCGGCCACAATCTTGCGAGACGACTTGAGCATGTACAGGTAATCCTGCGTCTGCACGATGTTCGAGGCAATTCCCGGCCCGGGCTTGGCGTGAACGACAACGGATGTCGGAGCCATACACGCCGAAACCATCAGCTTCGCGCCCGCAGCATCCGGCACCATCGAGAACAAGCTGTATTCCTCGATTTCCAGCGCACCGGCGATGTTGTCCACACGGAGCTTGGTCTTCTTGCCGGTATCGACCAGTTCACCGAGGCTGAGCGTCCGCGAAACAAACTCTGCCGCTTTATCAACCGGCAGCATAACCTTGTCGTTCAGCTTGCGCAGCATGCCATCGATTTCGCTGTTTTCCAGCGGCACCTCGCCGATGATAGAGACCGTGCCATTATCGTGCCGTCCGTACATCACCACCACATTGTCACCAGTCGCATAGCTTGGGTCCATGGCGAAGCTGGCCTTGACGTTGGCAGTCGCAATGGCAGCCTTGATGTTGTCCTTCAGGGCAGTTTCAATGATCGAACGATCATCAGCAGTTTCGCCGTCTGCCTGGGGTTCGCCGTGACGCTGCATGAACAGCACCTTTTCGAAGCCGCCAGCATCTTTGATCGCATCAACCAGAGGCACAACATTGGTCACAAGCTGATTGCGAAACTTAGCATCGAGCCATTCCAGCACAGCGCAATAGCGCGACGTGTTTGAGGCGTGGTATTCGTAGTCGAACTCCAACACGAGGCGACAAATGGTGGTGAAACGCGAGGCACCTTGGCGCGGCGTGTCGATCTTGATGCGCTTTTCTGCCTCCCATTCCTTCTCGGTCTTTTTGAGGTCATTTGTAACCTGCTCGTCAGCCACCGCCTTGGGATTGGTAGTCAGCTCTGCCTTGTGAGCAGCGACATTGTCCTTGCGCTGCGGGATTTCCTTGTTGTGTTCGGCGATCTTGCCGTTGCGAGCCTTGATCTGCTGCGTCAGCCAGCCCGCCCCGCCATTGGGAGCAAGCGTGTTGAGATACACGAGATAAACATGCGCGACTGCCTCCATTGCGGAGGCCTTCGAAGCGATATAGGCCTTGCGTGCAGCTGTTGTGTGCTTTTCCGCAGCCACAGAGGGCGACAGAGTGATGGTGTTTTCGGTTTCGGTGTGGTCAGTCATTTTGAGTTACTCACATTACAAGTGAGCGTGTCACTGGGATCACGCATCAGCTTCGGTTGAGCTGACGATGGTCCACCTAGTCGGGGCGGCGCTGTTCTCAAAAAGCACTATCCTTCACGAAGAATGATCTCGCCCGACGCCTACACAGGTGCCAGAGATGTGCTGAAAAGGGGGGCAGGATGACCGATTACGGTGAAGTGAGGTTTTACTTTCAATACGCCAATCCGGTTGAGACCGAAGACGAACTCGCCGGGCAAAAGCGACCGACCATGCGCGGCACCAAACATCCATGGGAAAACAGCCCGTACTTCTGGTGGTGGCTGTTTCTGAGAGAGAACGCAGCCTACACGCAGACCTGTAATGGCAACGGTGGTGAGCCTTGCAGCGCCCTCTATGCCGATTTTGGCGATGTTCGGCCGGACAACTTCATGGCTTGGTGGTTGAACCGTGGGCGTCAGCTATTCTGCGAACCACATGGAGCAGCCAGTCGTATTGTACCGCCCGACGAGCGCAGCTACGGCGACCAGACATTCCGGATTGTGGTTGAATTAGAGAGGTTCGGCGATACGGATCGCGCGATTGCGGAAGTTCGCAGTTTCCTCCAGCAGCAGCAGCCCGAGGGTGATTATGGACGAGGCGGACGCAACATCAGCCGCGCACTCTATCAGCTGTTCACCAAGCCCAATCTGCATTCTCTCCGCCAGCACTATCAAGCTCACCAGCTGATTAAGGCTGACCCGAACATAGTCGATGCAAAATTTGTTGAGCAAGCGGGTATCAAGCTGGGCAGCTCCAGCGTAGCAACCGCAGCCAAGTCCTATCGGGAAAGCATCGCAAGGATGGTCGAATACGCTGGCAAAGGCGTATTCCCAATCATGACGAAAGCGCAAGCCAATCGGGTTCCGGCCTACCTCGAAAGCCGGAAGCTAGCTGGCCAAGAGCGCCGTCGGGAAATCGCAGCAGGCTTGCACTGTGCACCTTTTGGACCGCTTGAAGAGCCTGAGCCAGCCCTGACACATTCCACAACCAATCAGGGATTTCGGAACTTTGTTCAACGAACCAGCTGACCGCAAGACCGCTAGGTTCGCATAGGATTGTTTCGGTTGCCCATAACAGCCCCTGACCATAAAATGGGAATGGTCAGGTCCAAAATCACAATCACCTTAAGGAACTCAAGATGAGCAAACTTGCCGAGCTGATGGCAAAAAAGGCCGAGCTGGAAAAGCAGATCGAAGCTGCCAAGCAGGCTGAGCAGTCCGATGCCATCAAACAGATTGTCGAGTTGGCCAAGACATATGGCATCACATATGCCGAGTTGAAGCCGCATCTGACCCGTCGCCGTCAGCGCCGCACCAAGGCTGAGATTGCAGCCGCCAAGGGCTGAGCACGCCTGCTTGCGCTGTGCCCTGCGATTTTAAGCTTCGTACAGCGCCCGCAGCCCTTGCCCGCTACAAAACTAGCGGCCCAACTGCACAACCAGCTTAATCGCTGCTGCAAACGCGGATTTGACGCCAACGAGCTTTGCTGTCGCGCTTACACCCGCTTCGTTTTCAGGCTGTCAGTAGCTGAGCCGCGTAGATGTCGGGCTTGAAGCCAACGATGCGACGTCCTCCTAGATCGAGCACGGGCCGTTTGATCATCGAGGGGTTGGCCAACATCAGCGCAACAGCCTTGTCTGCATCGATGTTCTGCTTGTCTTCATCCGGCAAGGCGCGAAAGGTCGTCCCAGCTCGGTTCAGCAGAACTTCCCATCCAAGCTCCGCAACCCAATCTTGCAGCATCGTCTGGGCCACGCCTGACTTTTTGTAGTCATGGAAGACGAAAGCTATTCCCTGTGAATTCAGCCAATCCTTGGCCTTCTTAATCGTGTCGCAATTCGGAATTCCGAACATCGTCAATGTCATAGCCACAGTCCTGCTTCATTGCTGCACTTGTCTTCGAGGTAGGCATGGGGACCGTTTCTAGACGCTGCACCTTATGCATTAGAACGTGCGTTGCTCAAGATCATCCCAATTTTTACGGCATACCCAATTGCACGGTCATTTTATTTTATTGCCTAATTTCAATGACTTAAGCAAATAAGTGTACAACTATCCTGTCTAGCTCGCAATTGGGGATGCCGTAGAGGTGGATCGTCATGGAAATTCCGTCGTTTGCCTGCATTTGCCGTCTTGACGGGCCGGGGCCCGAAGTGGGACGTGTTTGGCGATCAATCGCGGGGGTGGCAATGGCGTTCTGGGATGCGGACCTGACAACACGCAGCGGCGCGGAAACCGCCGCCGATCAAGGCGGGCTGGCGTGTTTCATCACCGCCGGGCTGACCGTGCTGGGCGCGTTGTTCTTCGGCGGAATGGTGGGCTTCGACACTTTAGAGGGTCAGCTCACGGCCGGCGTCATCGGCCTTCAGGCGCTGGTCGCGCTCATCGCGGGGTTCCGGCTGAAGGCGGGCAAGGGCGTGTTCTGGGGCAGCGCGGTGGCGGCGATGCTGGTGCTGGAGATCATCAACAAGCTGATGAATGCGCTGGCGTTCGGCGGATTGGTGCTGAACGCCGTCTTCCTCGTCATGGTGGTGCAGGGCGTGCGGGGCGCATGGGCGCTGCGCCGCGGCACCGGGTTCGAGGACGATCAGGTCGAGGTGTTCGAGTAGGTTAGGTTAGCCGCGCGGGGCGAGATGCGCATCGGCAATCGCCACGGCCAGCGCGTCGGCCGCATCGCTCCCGGCAATCGCCACGCCGGGCAGCAGCACCTTGACCATCGCGGCGACCTGCGCCTTTTCCGCCGTGCCGGTGCCGGTGACCGCCTTCTTGACGAGCCGCGCGGCGTGTTCGTTGACCGTCAGCCCCGCCGCCCCGCACGCCGCCAGCACAGAGCCGCGCGCCTGGGCGAGCTTGAGGGTCGATTGCGGGTTTCTGTTGACGAAGATTTCCTCCGCCGCCGCACGGGTCGGGCAGTGCTGCGCGATCACCTCGGCTAGCCCCGCCTGAAGCGCCGCCAGCCGCTCGGCCATCGGCGCTTGTGCGTCGGTCTTGATCTGCCCGTTCGCAACGTGGCTCAGCCTTGCGCCCTCGGCCCGGATCACGCCCCAGCCGGTCGACGACAGCGAGGGGTCGAGGCCGAGGATCAGCATTCCTCCCCCTCCCTCCTGCGGGAGGGGAGCAGGGTCAACCCAGCTTCTCCATGACGTCGTCAGGGATCTCGTAGTTCCCCCAGACGGTCTGCACGTCGTCGTCATCGTCGAGCGTGTCGATCAGCTTCATCAGCGTGCCGGCGACTTCCTCGTTGACCTCGACGCTGAGCACCGGCTTCCACGCCAGCTTCACGTTGTCGGCCGGGCCGAGCACCTTTTCAAGCTCGCCCGCCACCCCGTGAAGTGCATCGGCTGCGGTCCAGATGGTGTGGCCGTCCTCGGAGGATTCCACATCATCCGCGCCCGCTTCGATCGCGGCTTCGAGGACCTTCTCCTCGTCGCCCGCAGCGGCCGAATACTCGATCAGCCCGCGCCGCTCGAAGCCATGCGAAACCGAGCCTTCGCTACCGAGGTTGCCGCCGTTCTTGCTGAAGGCGGTGCGCACGTTGGTCGCGGTGCGGTTGCGGTTATCGGTCAGCGCCTCGACGATCAGCGCCACGCCGCCGGGGCCATAGCCTTCATAGCGGATCTCGATGTAGTCCTCGCCGCCCGCCATGCTGGCCTTGTCGATCGCGCGCTGGATATTGTCCTTGGGCATCGACTGCGCGCGCGCCGCGTTGACAGCGAGGCGCAGGCGCGGGTTCATGTCGGGATCGGGCATGCCCATCTTGGCCGCCACGGTGATCTCGCGGCTGAGCTTGGAGAACATCGCCGCGCGTTTCTTGTCCTGCGCGCCCTTGCGATGCATGATGTTCTTGAACTTGGAATGGCCTGCCATTGGACGACTTCACCGAAAATGTTGGAAGATTGGAGGCGGGCCTTACTCCGGGGGGTGAGGGCGATGCAAGGGTGCGCGCGCTGACGGTGCGCGAGCGGGTTGATGATGTGGCCTGGTTCATCGCATGGCCAACCTTCGCTGCGCGGCCGCTTGCTTCGGCGAGAGAGCGGGTTTTGGTGCTGCTGGCGGTTGTTCCTGTCCACCTTGTGTTCGGCGCCATCGTCTTCGTGCAACTTTGGCTTATAGGCCGGCTTGCCGGCCCGCTGCCTCGTCCAGTCGTCGCCCCCGATACGCTGTCAACAAGCCCGCTCGCCTTCCTCGTGCTCGCCCCGCTGCTCGAGGAGCTGGTGTTCCGCAGCTGGCTGACCGGGCGGGTCGCCGCATTGCGCTTTGCCGCTTGCGGCTTTGCGGCGCTGGCGCTGATGCTGGCGGGGGTGTCGCTGCTGCCGGATCACGCCCGGACGCTGGGCTGGGCGGGAGCAGGCGTGGCGCTGGCGGGCCTCGTTCACTGGGGCCTGACCCGCGAGCGCGAGCCGATGCGCGCAGTGCCGCCCGCCTTTATCCGCCACTTCGGCTGGATCGTGTGGGCACAGGCGCTCTTGTTCGGCCTCATCCACCTCGGCAATTTCGCGGCTCCCGCCAGCCCGCTTGGGGTGCTGGTGGTGATGCCACAGGTGCTCGGCGGCCTGCTGCTGGCCTACATCCGCACCCGCGCGGGGCTAGCGGCGGGAATCGCGTATCACGCGGGGTATAATGGGCTGGTGCTGGCTGCCGCTTCGGGCTTCGGGTGAGCGCTCAGACCCGTACCGCAGTCCCGCTCGCTGAGACCATCAGCATCGAGCCGGTGTCGCCGATCACTTCGTAATCGAGGTCGATCGCGACCACCGCATTGGCCCCGCGCGCGGCAGCTTCGGCCTGGAGTTCCTCGATCGCCTGATTGCGCGCGTCTGCCAGAATGCGCTCATACGAGCCTGAGCGCCCGCCGACGATGTCGCGCACGCTGGCGAACAGATCGCGGAACAGGTTGGCGCCGACGATCACTTCGCCGGTGACGATGCCCAGATAGTCCTGGATCGGCCGGCCTTCGAGGGTCGGGGTGGTGCTGACGATGACGCTGCGCGCTTCTTTCCAGGGGGATGCCATTGCCGTCTCTCCTTCAAAGCTGTGTTAATGAAATAACACAGCCCGGAGATGTTTCAATGATTGACTGGCGCGCGTGACGCACGCCTCAGGCCATCCCCAGCGCGGCCTTGTAGGTTTCCAGCAGCATGTCCTGTTCGCTGCGGTCGTCGGGCTTCATCTTCCGGAGGCGCACGATCTGGCGCATGATCTTGGGGTCATAGCCCACCGCCTTGGCTTCCATGTAGACATCGCGGATGTCGTCGGCGATGCCCTTCTTTTCTTCCTCGAGGCGTTCGATGCGCTCGATCAGCAGGCGCAGGCGGTCGTCGGCGGTTTCGGCCATTGGGGGCTCCATCACATGTGAGAATCGGTTGGCCGGTGCGATAGCCAGCCGGAACGCCCGATTGAACCGCCCGCGCGAATTATTCCTGTGCGTTCTTCGCGACGCTCGCCGCCATGCGGGCGAGTTGTTCCTCGGTGGCGGTGGTCTGGCGGGTCGCTTTCCACTCCGCGCTGGGCATCCCGTGGATCACTTCGCGCGCTTCTTCCTTGTCGCCCGGATAGCCCGCATCGCGGATCCAGTCGGCAAGGCAGTTGCGGCAGAAGCCCGCGAGGCCCATCAACTCGATGTTCTGCGCATCGTGGCGGTGCCGCAGGTGCCGCACCAGCCGGCGGAAGGCGGCGGCGGCCTCAGCATCGTCCAGCGAATCGAGCGGATCGGCATTGCTATTCATCGCGGCTTTTCCTTGAGTTGAAATGCGCCTGTGCCATAGGCTCGCGGCAAGAGGGATACCCATAAATGTCACGACGGATCGACCCGCGCGGCCGCAAGGTCAAGATTCTCGCCACCATCGGCCCCGCAAGCCGCTCGCCCGAGATGCTCGAGCGGCTGGTGCGCGCCGGCGCAGACGCCTTCCGCCTCAACATGAGCCACGGCACCCACGCCGATCACGAGCCGGTGGTCGCCGCGATCCGCGCGCTGGAAAAGCAGTTCGCGCGGCCGATCGCGATCCTTGCCGACCTGCAGGGGCCCAAGCTTCGCGTCGGCACCTTTGCCGAGGGGCAGGCGGTGATCCGCCATTCGGGCCACTTCGTGCTCGACCGGGACGAGACGCCCGGCGATCACAATCGCGTCTATCTGCCGCACTCCGAGCTGTTCGGCATCATGGAGCGCGGGCAGCGCCTGCTGATCAATGACGGCAAGATCCGCCTGAAGGTGCTCGAGGCGGACAATAATCGCATCCTGTGCAGCGCCGAGGTTGGCGGGGTGATCTCCGACCGCAAGGGCGTTAACGTCCCCGATGCCGAAGTGCCGATCCCGGCGCTCACCGAGAAAGACCGCCGCGATCTTGCCTTTGCCACCGATCAGGGGGCGGACTGGATCGCGCTCTCCTTCGTGCAGCGGCCCGAGGACATTGCCGAGGCGCGCAAGCTGATCGGCACCCATGGCACGGCGATCTGCGCCAAGATCGAGAAGCCCAAGGCGGTCGACCGGCTCGATGCGATCATCGAACAGGCCGACGGCATCATGGTCGCGCGCGGTGATCTGGGGGTCGAGCTCGAACCCTATGAGGTGCCGCCGCTCCAGAAGCAGATCGTCAATGCGGCGCGCCGCGCGGGCAAGCCGGTGATCGTGGCGACGCAGATGCTCGAAAGCATGATCGAGGCCCCGACGCCGACCCGCGCCGAAGTCTCGGACGTCGCCAATGCGGTCTATGACGGGGCGGACGCGGTGATGCTCTCGGCCGAGAGTGCGGCCGGAGCGTGGCCGGAAGAATCGGTCGCGATGATGGACAAGATCGCGGTGCAGGTGGAACGCGACGAGGGTTACAAGGCGCGCGTGCGCTTCCTCGAGACGCCGCCCGATGCGACCACCTCCGACGCGCTGGCGCATGCCTGCATGACCATTGCCGACACCGTGCCGATCAGCGCGATCACGGTCTTCACCACCAGCGGATCGACCGCGCGGCGGGTGGCGCGCGAGCGGCCCGCGACGCCGATGCTGGTGCTCACCCCCTCGATCCGCACCGCGCGCAAGGTCGGGCTGCTGTGGGGCGCGCATGCGGTGGCGACCAAAGACATCGGCAGCTTTGAAGAGATGATCGGAAAGGGCAAGCGCATGGCGCTGCGCCACAAGGTCGCGAGCGCGGGCGCCAAGCTGATCGTGCTGGCCGGGGTGCCGTTCGGAACGCCGGGAGCGACCAACCTGCTCCACGTGGTGACCGTGACCGGCGACGAGCTCGACAAGCACAAGGACTGAGGTCCTGGCAGCCGCAACCGGCTGCCTCGTCTCAGAACGACTGGCTGACCCTCATGTTGATGCGCGGCGTCTTGTCGCCGGTATCGTAGCGGTCCTCGGCAAGCGGCACCGCGATCTCGAAATCGAGGTCGAGGTCGCGGGTGATGTCGGTCCGCAGCCCCGCGCCGCTCGATACCAGCGTCTCGCCCCCGCGCCCGGCGGCAAGGTTCGACACCGTTCCCGCGTCGGCGAAGGCATAGAGCTGGACATTGCGCACTGCGCCCAGCGCGCGCGGCCAGTCATAGCGCAGTTCGGCGAGGCCCGCCGCGCCCTCGTCGCCCACCGCCTGCGCGACGTCGTAGCCGCGCAGGAATTGCGTGCCGCCCAGCGAGAAGCTCTCGCCGATCAGCACCGGGGCGGTGGATAGCTGGCCGACGCTCGTCAGCTGCAGGCTAACGCGCGGGGCGATCCCGCGCCGCCAGCTGAGCCACCAGCCGAGCGTGGTGAAATCGGGCTCGGCTTCGATGCGCGAGGCGAGCGGGCTGCCGGTCGGCGTTGCCCCGAAGGTCGGGATGCCCTGACTCACCGTCGCGCGGCCCTGCAGGTTGCCGCCGGCAAGCGGAGCGAAGCCGTAGAACCCGAGCCGCACCAGCGCGATCCGGTCGTGGCGGGCCAGCGTGCCGACGCTGTCCTGCGTCAGATTCTGCAATTCGGCGCTGGTCTCGAGCCACAGGCTGCGCTGCTGGGCGCGCATCAGCGGGTGGCGGATGCGGAGGCCGCCCTGCCTTGATTCGCCGAGCAGCTCGCGGTTGGCGAGATAGGCGCCGGGTTCGGTGCGCGAATAGGAGCCGAAGGCGCCCACGGTGGTGCCGCGGTCGTTGATGACCACGGTGTAGCGCGCGCTGAAGAAGGCGAGTTCGTCCGGCTCGAGCGGGGTGGCCGAGAAACTGAGGTCGACGCGGTCGCGGGCTGAGATCAGGCCGTTGGCATCAAGATCGATCCGCGCCCTGATCGGCCCCAGCGGCTTGCTGCCGTCGGTGGTAGCGAGCACGCTGCCGCCGAAATCGCTGCGCCGGGCATCGACCACCAGGATGCGGCGCTCGCCCTCGCGATCGAAGCGGGTCGAGCGGATCCACACCCCCGGCAGATCGTCGGCCAACAGCACCTCGCGCTGGAGTGCGGCGAGGGTGACCGGGCGGCCACCCACCAGGCGTTGGAGCTGGCGGCGGATGGCGGGATCGTCGGAGCCTTCGATCCGCACCCCGTCGATCCGCCCCTCCTCGATCCGCACCCGCAGCATCCCGCCGATGAGCGGCTGTTCGGGAATCCAGGCGGTGGCAAGGACATAGCCTGCGTCGCGCGCGCGGGCGGCGATCGCGTCGGTCAGGCGGCCGAGTTCGGCGCGGTCCAGCGGGCGTCCGGCAAAAGGTTCGACCACGGGCGAGAAATCGGATTGGCGCATCGCCACAAGCCCGTCGACGACGATCGCGCCGACATCGAGCACCGGGCCGCCCGAGGGCGTGAGCGGGGTGTCGAGCACTGGCAGCACCTCGATCCGCACCTGATCGGCGGTGGGCAGGGCCTGTTCGTCACGGTTAGCCTGAGTCTGGGGATTGGTCCGGTCGAGCGCGTCCTGCGCCGCCAACGGGTTAGCCGCCAGCGCCGTCATCATGCATCCCAATAGCTTAACCGCCCGCGGAATAGCTTTGCCCTCGACAACTGGAAACGAGCCATCCCTCTACCTTCCAAAGGTTAATCAAGTCTCAGCCGCACAATTTCTTAACCATGTCCCTAAACACGAAATCCGCAGGTCATCTGCTAACTCGCATAACCGGAGAACCTCTATGCGTCTTATGCAACGACTGATTCTGCCTATTTTGCTGCTGCTTTTCAGCGGTGTTCCTGCGCTTGCGCAGAGCGGGCCCTGGACCGTGTCCGAGGCGAAGGGGGTCGTTACCGTGATCGACGCGCAGGGCCAGCGCTCCGCGAAGGTCGGGACCCAGCTTGCCGCGGGCGCCACGCTGCGCACGGCGGCGCGCGCTTCGGCGGTGCTGGTGCGGGGCAAGGAATTCGTGACGCTGCGGCAGAACGCCCAGCTGCGCATCGCACCGGCCGAGCGGACCCGCGGGATCGTCCAGATCCTTCAGGATTACGGCAGCGCGCTGTTCAACATCGGCAAGCAGCCCAAGCCGCATTTCGGGGTGGAGACGCCCTATCTGGCGGCGGTGGTGAAGGGGACGACTTTCGTGATCACCGTGACCAATGAAGGCGCGAGCCTGCAAGTCACCGAGGGCGCGGTGGAGACCGCGACGCTCGATGGCGGCGCGACCGAGCTGATCACGCCGGGCAGTGTAGCGATGATCGCGGCGGCCGATCCGCTGCGCATGGTGGTCGAGGGCGAGGGGCGCCGCGTGGTCGATTCGCCCGCGCGCGCCGCGGCCCCGCCGGCTCCGGCTACGGCCCCGGCCCCGGCTGCGCCGGTGGCTACGGGTGGTGCGGAGCCTGTGACCCCCGCTCCGGCCCGCAGCGAGGCTTCGCTCCAGCCTGCGTCGAGCCTGCAGGACACCAGCCCGCGGATCGATCAGGCGATCGTCAGCACCCCGCAGGATCTCGGCCAGGTCTCGAACGGCTTTGCCAGCGGCGAGGTCGTGGTGCTGGCCGCGGTGGATGTCGCGGATGTGCGCGGCGAAGGCAAAGCTGGCGGTAACGGGGGCGGCAACTCCGGAGGCAACGGGGGCGGCAATTCGGGCGAAGGCTCGGGCGGCAATTCGGGCGGCGGCAATGGCGGCATGCCCGATGACGGCGAGGTCTGCGTCGGCGACACCTGCGTCTCGGTCGGCGAAGGGGCCGACGACGGCAACGGCAACGGCAACGGTTCCGATGATGA
This sequence comes from Erythrobacter sanguineus, assembly GCA_945878845.1. Taxonomy (GTDB): domain Bacteria; phylum Pseudomonadota; class Alphaproteobacteria; order Sphingomonadales; family Sphingomonadaceae; genus Erythrobacter; species Erythrobacter sanguineus_A. The sequence continues at coordinate 61,069 of CAMCUB010000008.1, forward strand.
CGCTGACGAAGGCGACGACGACGGCGGCAAGGGCAACGGCAACGGCGGCGGCAACGGGTCCGACGACGATGATGATGCCGATGAAGGCGATGACGACGACGGCGGCAAGGGCAACGGCAACGGCGGCGGGAACGGCAACGACTCCGACGACGGTGATGACGCTGACGAGGGCGACGATGGCAAAGGCGACGACAACGGCGCTGATGATGACGCTGATGAAGGCGACGACGACGGCAACGGCAACGGCAACGGCAACGGGAACGGCAACGGCAACGGCAACGGGAACGGGAACGGTAACGGTAACGGCAACGGCGGCGGCAGCGGGCGCGGGGGTCTGGCGCTCGGCGGCGATGTCATCTCCGGCACCGTCTCGGTGCGCGCCTGAGCGGATCTGCGCCTCCTGCCATGAGCTTCCTGCGCCTCTCCTTGGGCCGCTACCGCCACGACTTGCGATCGGATAGCTGGCGCACCGCCGCGCTGATGATCGTCGCGCTCGCGCTGCTGGTATCGGTCGCCGCGCTGAGCGGCGCCTTCCGCAGCACCGAAAACCGCCTCGGCGAACTCACCTTCGCACTGTTCGGTCGCGAGGCGAGCGGGCAGGTTCATGTGGTCGAGATGGACGCCGCCAGCATGGCCGCGATCCGCCGCTGGCCCTGGCCGCGCGACCATTTTGCGCGCGTGGTGCGCAATCTCGATGCCGCAGGCGTGCGCTCGGTCAGCTTCGATATCGACTTCTCGAGCAGCGCCGATCCGGCAGGCGATGCCGCCTTCGGCGCCGCCATCGCTCAGGCACGGGCCCCGGTCGCCCTGCCGACCTTCGCGCAGGCCGCCGGCTTCGGCGACCGCCGCCAGCTCGATTCGCTCCCCATTCCCGTGCTGCGTGAACACGCCCAGCTCGCCTCGGTCTCGGTCGCGCCCGATCCCGACGGCTATGTTCGGCGCCTGCCCTTCGGCACGGTGACGAGCGGCACCGCGCGCCCTTCGCTCGCCGCGACCGTCGCCGGGCGCAACGGGACCGTGGGGGCCGACTTCCCGGTCGATTTCGCGATCGACCCTGCCAGCGTGCCCCGCCACAGCTTCGTCGCCATTGAGAGCAGGATGTTCCCGCGCGGCAGCCTCGCCGGCAAGGACGTGATCATCGGCGCGACCGCCATCGAACTGGGCGATCGCTATGCGGTGCCGCAGCACGGGGTGATCCCGGGCGTCATCATCCAGGCTCTGGGGGCCGAGACGCTGCGTGGCGGCGTGCCGGTCTACGGATCATGGTCGCTGCCGCTGCTGCTGGCCTGCTTGCCCGCGCTGGCCATCCTTGCCGCCGGACGCCGCCGCGCGGTGGTGGTGCGCACCGGCCTTGCCGCGCTGGTGCTGGCCGCAGGCTGGCTGGGCATGCGGCTCGGCCTGTCGCTGTGGTTCGAGATCGTCCCCGCGCTCCTTCTGGTGGCGGCGGCAGGCGCGGTCCGTTACCTCGTGCTCGCCCATCGCTTTGCCGAGCAGCGGCGGCGGATCGATCCCGCTTCGGGCCTGCCCAACCGTCTCGCTCTCGCAGCCCGGCCTGCGAGCCCGGCTGATCGCTTCGTCATCGCCGCGCAGATCGACGATTTCGACGCGCTCAAGCTCGCGCTCGAGAGCGACAGCCTCGGCGTGCTGCTCCGCCGCATCGCCGAACGCCTCCGCGTCGCCAGCGGCGTGCCCGCCATTTACCGCAGCGAGGATCGCACGCTGGTGTGGCTCTCGCCGCTGCCGATCGACGAGCTCGAATCCCAGCTCAATGGCCTGCGCGCGCTGATGCGCAGCCCCTTCGAGCTTGGCGGCAGGCGGATTGGCGTGTCGCTGACCTTCGGGGTCGCCGATGCCGACATGGCCGATCCCGCCTGGCTCGCCGCCCATGCCGCGAGCCAGGCCAAGCGCGCCGGCAAGTTCTGGCGGCTCCACACCATCGAGGCGGGCGAGGCCATCAGCCGCGAGCTTTCGCTGCTCGGGGATCTTGACGATGCGCTGAAGAACGGCGGCATCACCGTGCTCTATCAGCCCAAGCTCAACCTCGTGACGCGCCGGATCGACGCGGTCGAGGCGCTGGTGCGCTGGAACCACCCCGAGCGCGGGTTCCTGCCCCCTGACTTCTTCATCCCGCTGTTCGAAGAACGTGGCCGTCTCGACGATCTGACGCTGGCGGTGATCGCGCAGGCGCTGATCGACGCGCAAGGCTGGCGCGCGCGCGGGCTCCATATCGGCGTGGCGGTCAATATCTCGGCCGCGCTGCTGACCGCGGAGAGCTTCGAGACCCGCGCTCTGGCGCTGGTTGCGAAGGGCGGGCTCGCTGCGGGCCTGGTCACCTTCGAGGTTACCGAAAGCGCGCAGTTCGAGGATGTGGGCCTCGCCATCGCCGCGCTCGAACGCTTCCGCGCGGCCGGCATCCGCATCTCGATGGACGATTATGGCACTGGCCAGTCGGCGCTCAACTACCTCAAGCTGTTGCCCCTGTCCGAGCTGAAGATCGACCGCATGTTCGTGGCGCAGGCCCATGTCGACAAGGGCGATGCGATGCTGGTGCGATCGACCGTGCAGCTCGCCCACGAACTCGGCCTCAAGGTCGTGGCCGAGGGGATCGAGGAGAGTGCGTGCCTCGAATTCCTCGGGCAGATCGGCTGCGACTATGCGCAAGGCTATTTCGTCGGGCGGCCGCTGACGGCGGCGGATCTGGCGGCGCTGGCGGCGGAGACCGATGCCGCTGCCGAGGACTCAGAACGCCAGCCGGTGCGCCTGCGGGTTGCCTGAGGCGCGCGAAGGCCCGGCTTCTCAACCCCGCATCTGCCTGTTAGGCTGCCTCACGCAAGACGCCGCCCAAGCGGCGCGGCGGAGGAGGACGGGATGAAACACATCATCATCGCAGGCGTCGCGGCAGCGGGGCTGGCGGGCTGCGCCACCACCGGCAGTGCGCCCGATTCTGCGGCGGCGATGCCCGAGGCCCCCGCGGCGATGACCTGCAAGGCGGAAGCCGTGCAGAATCACATCGGCCAGCAAGCGACTCAGGCGAAGGGGACGGCGATCCTCAAGGACAGCGGCGCGCGCACGCTCCGGTGGGGTCCGCCCAATCGCGCCTGGACGATGGATTACCGCGAGGACCGCGTGAACGTCCGCTATGACGAGGCGATGAAGATCACGGGCATCACCTGCGGATGACACTGAAGAATACAGAGCGTCAGCGGACCACCTCCGGCTCGCCCTTCGAGGCGACCTTCGGCTTTGCGCGCGCGGTGCGGGAGGGCAATCGCATCATCGTCGCAGGGACAGGCCCGGTCGAGCCCGACGGCTCCACCACGCGCGATTTGCAGGGGGTGGGCGACGCGGCCGCGCAGGCGGAGCGCTGCTGCACGATCATCGTCGCCGCGATCGAGGAACTGGGCGGCTCGGCGGCGGACGTGGTGCGCACCCGGATGCTGCTCACCGACCCGGCCGATCAGGACGCGGTCGGCGCGGTCCATGCCAAGTTCTTCGCCGAGGCCAAGCCTGCCGCGACCATGGCGGGCGTCGCCTGGCTGTGCCGTCCCGAATGGCGCGTCGAGATCGAGGCCGAAGCGGTGATCCCGGAATGATGAAGCGCGCGGGGGCCTATCTGGCGGCGGTCATTCTCGGGCTCGCGCTCGGGCTCGGCAGCGCCCTGTGGCTGGCGGGGCTGTGGCCGGCGCGCAGCAACATGGCATTCGGCAATGTCGATGTCGGCGGCTGGCGCACCGATTTCGCGATCGGATCCAAGGCCGCCGATCCCTACGTCCGCGCGCGTGTCGCCCGGCACGGCTTGCTGGCGCTCGCCAAGACCGAGGCGGTGTACTTCACCCGCGCGACCGACGATACCGGCGCGCCTTTGCGCGAGGGGTGTACCTACAATCTATCGGGTGGCCAGATGCCCGCAGGCTGGTGGTCGGTGACGCTCTACGACGCAGCCAGCTTGCTCCCGGCCAACACCGACGGCGCACTAAGCATCAATGCCGAGCGGGCCGGCGGCGGCGCTTGGTCCGCGGTGATCGCGCCGCAGCGGCCGATGGACGGCGGCATGTGGATTTCCAGCCGGGGCGCGAAAAACTTCGACCTGACGCTCAGGCTCTATATGCCGAGCGCCGCGCTGCTTGCGAACCCGAACGCCGCGCTCACGCTGCCCCGGATTGAGCGCGTCAACTGTGAGGGCGAACAATGAAGCGCTGGGCCGGACCTCTTGCCGCGCTGCTGGCCACCGCCGTGGCAGCGCACGCACTCGCACTCCACTTCGCCCCTGCGGTGATCATGGACCGCGCGATGACAGCGCTCGCCGCAAGGGGCGTGGCGCTCCACGCCTTCACCACGCCGCAGCGGGTGACGCCGCAGACGCAGACGGTGGTGCGCTCTTCGCCCGATCTCTATTATGCGCTGTGCCGCTATGACCTTGGCGATGCGGGCGCGCGGCTTTCGGTAAGGATGGGCGCTTGGCCCGATTACCAGTCGCTCGCCTTCTTCGACGCTCGCACCGACAATTTCGCCACCCTGCGCGGCACCGGGCGTCAGATCGCGGTGCGCCTGCTCCCGCCGGGGAGCGCTCCGCAAGCAGGTGCGATCGTCAGCCCGAGTGCCAAGGGTGTGATCCTGATCCGCCGCCTCGCGCCCACGGCAGAGCGCTTCGCCGCCGCCAGCGAGGCGGGCAAGGCGGATGCCTGCACTCTCGAGCCGGTCAGCGGCTGACCCGCGCCACGCGCGCGTCGAGCAAGGCGATCAGCGCATCGAGATCGGCCAGCCCGTTCAGTTCCGAGGCGCTCACCAGCACCTCGGGCACCGGCCCTGCGCCGCCCAGCAGGATCGCGGGCAGCGGCAGATCGCGGGTATCGAGCCGTGCCCGGAACTCGTCGCGATAGAGGAACAGGGTCGGCAGCCCGACCCTTGCGAGGAACGCGCGCCATGCGGGCCGCTTCGATACTGCGCCATATGTCAGCGCACACAGCGAGCAGGGGTAGGTCGCCGGGCTCACCAGCTTGTGCACCGCATCGCCCGCGGCGCCGAGCAGGCCGCCCTTGGCGTTGTAGATGAAAATCAGTGTGCGCATTTGTCCTATCATTTGTCTCGTTACGCGTGCCTGCGCGCGAGGGATGTGATGCATATCAAACGCGCCTAGCAAAATTCCGCTGACCCCCGGCACCGCCCGCTCTTTTCCCGGCCACGCAACGCCGCTAGAGCACTCGCCATGCACGGACAATTCCAACTCACCGACGATCAACTGGCAATCCGCGAGGTTGCCCAGCGATTTACCGCCGACGCCATTGCGCCCTTCGCGGCCGAGTGGGACGAAAAGCACATCTTCCCGCGCGACACGATCCGCAAGAGCGCGGAGCTGGGCTTCGGGGCGATCTATGTCTCCGAACAATCGGGCGGGATCGGGCTCGGGCGGCTCGAGGCGGCGCTGATCATGGAGGCGATGGCCTATGGCTGCCCCTCGACCAGCGCCTTCATCTCGATCCACAACATGGCCGCCTGGATGATCGACCGCTTCGGCGGAGAGGCGGTCAAGGCGAAGTATCTGCCCAGCCTCGTCACCATGGACAATATCGCCAGCTACTGCCTGACCGAGCCGGGCTCGGGCTCGGACGCGGCGGCGCTCAAAACCACCGCGCGCCGTGACGGCGATCACTACGTCCTCAACGGCACCAAGCAGTTCATCTCCGGCGCGGGCGCGAACGAGATCTATGTCGTGATGGTCCGCACCGGTGAGGATGGGCCCAAGGGCATTTCCTGCGTGGTGCTTGAAAAGGACATGCCCGGCGTCAGCTTCGGCGCGCAGGAGAAGAAGCTCGGCTGGCACTCGCAGCCGACCGCGCAGCTGATCCTCGATGACGTGCGCGTTCCGGCCGAAAACCTGCTCGGCGGCGAGGGCGAAGGGTTCCGGATCGCGATGATGGGTTTGGACGGTGGTCGTCTGAACATCGGCGCCTGCTCGCTGGGGGGCGCACAAAGGTGCCTCGACGAGGCGATCCAGTATACCAAGGACCGCAAGCAGTTCGGCCAGGCGGTGGCCGATTTCCAGAACACCCAGTTCATGCTCGCCGACATGGCGACCGATCTGGAAGCCGCGCGCGCGTTGCTCTATCTCGCCGCCGCCAAGGTCACCGACAACGCGCCCGACAAGACGCGCTTCTCCGCGATGGCCAAGCGGCTGGCGACCGACAATGGCAGCGCCATCGTCGACAAGGCGCTCCAGCTGTTCGGCGGCTATGGCTACCTGCAGGACTATCCGATCGAACGCTTCTGGCGCGACCTGCGCGTGCACTCGATCCTCGAAGGCACCAACCAGGTGATGCGCATGGTGGTGGGCCGGGATCTGCTGCGGCAGTGATGGCCACAAGGCTTGCCCTGACGACATTGGTGGTGCCCGATTACGATGCGGGGATCGCCTTTTGTGTCGACGCGCTGGGCTTCGACCTTATCGAGGACACCGATATGGGCGCGGGCAAGCGCTGGGTGGTGGTCGGCGGCAGGGAGGGCGGACGCTTGCTCATCGCCAAGGCCGCGACGCCTGCGCAGACCGCCGCGATCGGCAACCAGACCGGCGGCCGGGTGGGTTTTTTCGCTCACACGGACGATTTCGCAGGAGCCCATGCACGGCTCGTCGAAGCTGGCGTGAATTTCCATGAAGAACCGCGTCACGAAAGCTATGGCACGGTGGCGGTGTTCAGCGACCCTTTCGGCAATCGCTGGGACCTGATCGAACCGAAAGAACTGGGGCGCAATGACTGACGACGTTCTGATCCGCGTGAATGGCCCGATTGGCCATATCAGCCTCAACCGGCCCAAGGCGCTCCACGCCCTGACGCTGCCGATGTGCCACGCGATGAGCGCCGCGCTCAGCGAATGGGCGGCGGATGACGCGATCAAGGCGGTGATCCTCGACCATGATGAGGGCCGCGGCTTCTGCGCGGGCGGGGACATCGCCTTCCTGCGCGATTCGGCGCTGAACGATGGCGGCGTGTCGGGCCGCAAGTTCTTCCACGACGAATACCAGCTCAACCACCAGATGTTCAGCTACGCCAAGCCGATCGTCGCCTTCATGGACGGCATCACGATGGGCGGGGGCGTGGGCATCTCGCAGCCGGCAAAGTACCGCGTGGCGACCGAGAACACCCGCTTCGCCATGCCCGAGACCGGGATCGGCCTGTTTCCCGATGTCGGCGGCGGCTGGTATCTGTCGCGCCTCGGCCAGCGGCTCGGCCAGTTCCTGGCGCTGACCGGCGCGCGGCTCGACGGGGCGGAGTGCCTGTGGACCGGGCTCGCGACGCATTATGTGCCGCATGACATGCTTGAGGATATCAAGGCGCGCATTCACGATCACCCCGACCGCATCGCCGGCGTGCTCAGCGAACCGGTCGGCACGCCGCCCAAGGCGCGGATCGAGGTCAATGCCGACAAGATCGCCAAGCACTTCGCCTCGGATCGCTACGAGGACATCCTCGCCAGCCTGGAGGCGGCGTCCGATGCCGGGGACGACTGGGCGGTGAAGGAGCGCGACACGCTCGGCACCAAGAGCCCGCAGACATGCAAGGTCGCGCTGCGGCAGTTGGCGGAGAGTGCGAAGCTGACCGATTTTGCCGACAACATGCGGATGGAATACCGCATCGCGTCGCGCGTCCTCACCCGCCCCGACTTCGCCGAAGGGGTGCGCGCGGTGATCATCGACAAGACCAATGATCCCAAGTGGGACCCGGCCACCCCCGAGGAGGTCGGCGAAGACCTCATCGATGCGATCTTCGCGCCTCTGCCCGAAGGCGAGGAGTGGGTGCCGCTCGCCTAACAAATTGCGGGTTGCTCGCTTCGTCATTGCGAGCGAAGCGAAGCAACCCATGGACCATCGCCATGGATCGCCGCGTCACCTGCGGTTCCTCGCGATGACGAACGAGGGAAGACCATGACCTACGAAACCATCACCGTTGAAACCGATGCCCGGGGCACCAAGGGCGTCACGCTGCTGACGATCAACCGTCCGCAGGCATTGAACGCATTGAATTCGCAGGTGCTCGCCGAGCTGATCGACGCCTTCGCCGCCTATCAGGCCGACGCGAGTCAGCTGTGCGCTATCCTCACCGGCAGCGGCGACAAGGCCTTTGCGGCAGGCGCGGACATCAAGGAGATGTCCGACAAGGCTGCGGCCGACTTCTACCTCGACGATTTCTTCAGCCCCTGGACGAGCGAGATCGTCAAGAAGACGCGCAAGCCGTGGATTGCGGCGGTCAACGGATTTGCGCTGGGCGGCGGGTGCGAGCTTGCCATGATGGCGGACTTCATCATCGCGAGCGACAAGGCGAAGTTCGGCCAGCCAGAAATCAAGCTTGGCGTCGCGCCGGGCATGGGCGGATCGCAGCGGCTGACCCGCGCGATCGGCAAGTCGAAGTCGATGGAAATGTGCCTTACCGGCCGGATGATGGGTGCCGAAGAGGCCGAGCGCAGCAACCTCGTCGCGCGCGTGGTGCCGCATGAGGAGCTGATCGCCGAAACGCTCAAGACCGCCGCGGCCATCGCCGCCATGCCGCCGATGGCGACCATCGCCAACAAGGAGATGGTCAACTCCGCCTTCGAGATGACGCTCGACCAGGGCCTGATCGTCGAGCGCCGGATCTTCCAGATCCTCACCGCGAGCGAGGACAAGGCTGAGGGCATGGCGGCGTTCATCGAGAAGCGCGAAGGGCAGTGGAAGGGGCGCTAAGTCCGCTACCTCGGGAGGGGAGACAAATGAAAATCGCCTTTATCGGCCTCGGCAACATGGGTGGCGGGATGGCCGCGAACCTTGTGAAGGCAGGCCACGACGTCCGCGCCTTCGATCTCAGCGAACCCGCGCTTGCCGCTGCGCGCGAGGCCGGGTGCACGACGTTCAGCACCGCCAAGGAAGCCTGCCAAGGCGCCGAGGCCGTGGTCTCGATGCTGCCCAACGGCGCCATCGTCAAAGCGGTCTATTGGGACGATGTCATCGGCCACGCCCCCGAAGGCGCGATCCTGCTCGACTGCTCGACCATCGACGTCGCCACCGCGCGTGAAGTGATCTCGGTGACCGAGGCCCATGGCTACCAGATGGTCGACGCCCCGGTCTCGGGCGGGATTGCCGCCGCGAATGGTGGCACGCTGACCTTCATGGTCGGTGGGTCGGACGAGGCGTTTGTCCGCGCCCAGCCAATCCTCGCTGCGATGGGCAAGGCCGTGATCCATGCGGGCGCAGCCGGCAACGGTCAGGCGGCCAAGATCTGCAACAACATGCTGCTCGCGATCCACATGATCGGCACCTGCGAGGCCTTCGCCATGGCGGAGAAGCTCGGGCTCGACGCGCAGACGTTCTACGACATTTCCAGCGTTTCGAGCGGCCAGTGCTGGTCGATGACGTCCTATTGTCCTGTCCCCGGCGTCGGCCCGGTGACGCCTGCCGACAACGGCTATCAGGGCGGATTTGCTGCCGGGCTGATGCTCAAGGACCTGAAGCTGGCGATGGAAGCGGCGGCGGGCGCTAGGGCCAAGGTCGAACTGGGCGAGCACGCCCGCGCGATCTACGAGGCCTTCGCCGCCGAGAACGCCGGGACCGACTTTTCGGGCATCATCCGCACGCTCTAGCCGCCGAGCGGCGGACATTGCCTGCGCGCGGCCGCGCGCAGGCGGGCCGCGGCTTCGGCATCGCGGCGCGCAAGCGGACCGAGGCTGGTCTTGAGCATGGCGCAATCGAACCGCACCCCGCGGGCGATGCTACCTTGCGCGATGGCGGCGAAGGCAGCGGGCGGCATCACCCGCGCGCCGCGGTGCAGGAAGGCGGCGTGCCAGCGATCGCCCCCGACCACGACGGCAATGATCGTGTCGCGTGCCGCCGCCGCCTCAGTCTCCGGTCCATCGAGAACCGCCGGGCCAAGCTCGAGCAGCAGCGCATCGGGGGTGGCATCGCGCAGGAACAGCGCGGCATAGCGGCGCGCGGCCTCGGGCCGGTCGGCGTTGGCGAGCGCCAAGCGCAGCATCGCGGCCTGCGCCAGCGGCTCGCGCCAGCCGCGTCTGGCGGCGACCTGGATCGTCTCGGCGGCCTTGGCGTCCTGACCCGCCTTGGCCTGACCGACAGCCAGCAGCGTGAGATTTTCCGCGGGCAGGGGCCGCCGGCGGACGAGCCGCTCGGCCTCCGCAAGCGCGGTTTGCGGATCGCCGCTCTCGAGCGCGGCTGCGGTGACCCGTATCTGGGCGTAATTGCGCAAAGGCTCGGGCACGATCCGGGCGAGGGCGGGGGTGGCCTCGGCCTGCTTGTCGATCTGCAACGCGGTCGTGACCAGCGCGACCGCGATCAGGGCGGCGAACCATGCGATGCGCCCGATCATGCGCGGGCGCTCCGTTGTTCAATGGAGGTGCGCGCCAGCACCAGCAACGCGAACCCCGCCAGCGCGAGGATCGTCTGATTGCGCAGCGGGTAATCGGTGATGGATTGCAAGGCGATGGCAAGGAGGAAGGTGCTGCCCGACCAGGCAATCCAGCGCTGCGGCGAATGCCGTGCCGCCCAGCTCAACCAGCCGACCAGTACTAACCACAAGGCTGCGAGGCCAAGTCCCGGCGCGCCGGCCTCGATGGCGAGTTCGAGAAAATCATTATGCGCGCGCCCCGGCTTGCGCAAGGACAGGTTCTCGAGCGATTCGTCGACCTGGTAGATCTCGTCGAAGCTCCCAATCCCGGCGCCCAGCGGCCAGTATCGTCCGGCAATGAAGGTGGCGTCGTCCCAGATGAAACGGCGCGGATCGTCCTTCGCTTCGAATCGCTCGAGCGTATCGCTGACCCGGCCGGGGGCAGTGACCAGCACCGTGCCGAGGCCCGCCGCGAGCAGCGCGGCTGTGCCAGCGACGATGATCACGCTGCTCTTTCCGCGCTGCCCCTCACCCTTGCCCAGACCCCAGGCTGCGGCCCTTGCTGCGGCCAGCAACAGCGGCAGCAGCGACAGCACGAGAGAGGTGCGCGACTGGGTCAGAACCACCCCGAGCAGCAACATCGCACCGACGGCGAGCCGCGCCGGCAGCAGCGCCGGATGCGGGCGCGGGGCAGGCAGGACCGCGACAAGACCCAGAGCGAAGGTCAGGAACAGGCCTGTCGAATTGCGGTTGGCGAAGGTGCCCAGCAGGATCGCTCCGGGATCGCGCGAGCCGTAAAGCGTCGCGCTCTCCGTCGGTGCGCCAAGCTGGGCTGCGCCGAGCAGAATGGTGAACAGGCCGAAGCCGACCACCAGCCAGCCCATATCAATCAGCCGCTCGCGCGCGAGGCTCCAGCCCGCCCACAGGACCGCCATGGGGGTGATCAGTGCGGTGAGGGCGAGCAGGGTGCGCAACGGATCGACGCTGAACGGGCGCCAGGTCCCGCCATCACCGACCAGCGCGAGCGAGCGCCTTACCCGCTAGGCCCGAATTCTCGCGCACGTCGATAAGCAACCGCCCGGCCTCGGCGGCAAGGTGCGCGGCGAGCGCGGCGTCGGTCATCGCTGCCAGCGTCATTTGAGCGGCAGGATCTGCTGGATGATGAAGCGCGCCGCTTCTTCCGTGGTCATGTCCACGGTGTTGACGCGGATCTCCGGATTCTCGGGCGGCTCGTAGGGACTGTCGATCCCGGTGAAGTTCTTGAGTTTGCCCTCGCGCGCCTTTTTGTAGAGGCCCTTCACGTCGCGCGCCTCGGCCACGCTCAGCGGGGTGTCGACGAAGATCTCGATGAACTCGCCTTCGGGCAGCATCTTGCGGACCATCTCGCGCTCGGCACGGAACGGGCTGATGAAGGCGGTGAGCACGATCAGTCCCGCATCCGCCATCAGCTTGGCGACCTCGCCCACGCGGCGGATGTTCTCGATCCGGTCGGCTTCGGTGAAGCCCAGATCGCGGTTGAGGCCGTGGCGGACATTGTCGCCATCGAGCAGGAAGGTGTGGCGGTTCATCACGAACAGCTGCTTTTCAACCTCGTTGGCGATGGTCGATTTGCCGCTGCCCGAAAGCCCCGTGAACCATAGCACGCGGGGCTTCTGGTTCTTCATCCCCGCATGGTCATCGCGGGCAACGCTGACCGGCTGCCAGTGGACATTGTCCGCGCGGCGCAGGTTGAACTCGATCATCCCGGCCGCGACGGTCGCGTTCGTGAACTTGTCGATGAGGATGAACCCGCCAAGCTGGCGGTTGGTCGCATAGGGCTCGAAGGCGATCGGGCGGTCGGTGGCGAATTCGGCAACGCCGATGCCGTTGAGGCCGAGCGTCTTGGCCGCCAGATGCTCGAGGCTGTTGATATCGATCTCGTATTCGGGTTGCTGGACGGTCGCGGTGACCATCTGCGTGCCGAGCTTGAGCCAATATCCGCGGCCCGGCTTCATCGCCTCTTCGTCCATCCACACCAGCGTGGCGCGGAACTGGTCCGAGGCCTGCGGCGGATCGCCTGCGGCCGCGATCAGATCGCCGCGCGAGCAATCGACCTCGTCCGCCAGCGTGAGCGTGACCGATTGGCCCGCGACCGCTTCTTCCAGATCACCGTCGAAAGTGGTGATGGTCTTGACCGTGCTGGTCTTGCCCGAGGGCACGATCCGCACCGCATCACCCGGGTGGATGGTGCCGCTGGCGATCTGGCCGGCAAAGCCGCGGAAGTCGAGATTGGGGCGGTTGACCCACTGCACCGGCATCCGGAACGGTTGCTCTTGCGCGGCCGCCGCATCGACTTCGACGCCCTCGAGATGCTCGATCAGCGCCGGGCCTTCATACCACGGAGTGTTGGCCGAGGGCGCAACGGTGATGTTGTCGCCCTTGAAGCCCGAGATCGGGATGGCGGTGAACTGCTCGATCCCGATGCTTGCGGCAAACCGGCTGTAATCCGTTACAATGGCGTCGAAGACCTGCCGGTCGTAGCCCACCAGATCCATCTTGTTCACCGCCAGCACCACATGACGGATGCCGAGCAGGTGGACGAGGTAGGAGTGCCGCCGCGTCTGTTGGAGCACACCCTTGCGCGCATCGATCAGGATCACGGCAAGGTCGGCGGTCGATGCGCCGGTCACCATGTTGCGGGTGTATTGCTCGTGGCCTGGCGTGTCGGCGACGATGAACTTGCGCTTTTCGGTTGCGAAGAAGCGGTAGGCGACGTCGATGGTAATCCCCTGCTCGCGTTCGGCGGCGAGGCCATCGACCAGCAGCGCAAAGTCGATTTCCTGTCCTTGCGTGCCGTGGCGCTTGCTGTCGCTTTCGAGAGCGGCGAGCTGGTCCTCGAAGATCATCTTGCTGTCGTAAAGCAGCCGCCCGATCAGGGTCGACTTGCCATCATCGACGCTGCCGCAGGTGATGAAGCGCAGCAGGCTCTTGTTCTGATGCGCTTCGAGGTAGGCGTCGATGTCCTCGGCGATAAGGGCGTCGGTTTGGAAGCTGGAGGGCGTGTCCATCAGAAGTAGCCCTCCTGCTTCTTCTTCTCCATGCTGGCGTCACCGCCGTCCTTGTCGATCACGCGGCCCTGGCGCTCGCTGGTGGTGGTGAGCAGCATTTCCTGCACCACCTCTGACAGCGTCGCCGCCGTGCTTTCGACCGCGCCGGTGAGGGGGAAGCAGCCCAGCGTACGGAACCGGATCGAGCGCATGGTGATCTCGGGCGTCTTGCCCATCGCCGCTTCCAGCCGGGGCAGATCATCGGCCATGAACAGCCCGCCTTCATATTCGTAGGTCGGACGCTCCGCCGCGAAGTAGAGCGGGACGATCTCGATGCCTTCGTTCATGATGTACTGCCAGATGTCGAGCTCGGTCCAGTTCGAGATCGGGAAGACGCGGATGCTCTCGCCCTTTTTCTTGCGGGCGTTGTAGAGGTTCCAGAGCTCGGGGCGCTGGTTCTTGGGGTCCCAGGCGTGGCTCGCCGTGCGGAAGCTGAACACGCGCTCCTTGGCGCGGCTCTTTTCCTCGTCGCGCCGCGCGCCTCCGAATGCGACATCGAAGCCGTGGAGGTCGAGCGCCTGCTTCAGACCCTCGGTCTTCCACATATCGGTGTGGAGCGGCCCGTGCGCGAAAGGGTTGATCCCGCGCTCTGCGGCCTCGGGGTTCCGGTGAACGAACAGCTCCATCCCGGCATCGCGCGCAGCCTTTTCGCGCAAGGCATACATGTCCTTGAACTTCCAGGTGGTGTCGACATGCAGCAGCGGGAAGGGCGGCGGGGCGGGATAGAACGCCTTCTTGGCCAAATGCAGCATCACCGCCGAATCCTTGCCGATCGAGTAGAGCATCACCGGCTTGTCGGCCTCGGCCACGACTTCGCGCAGGATGTGGATGCTCTCGGCTTCGAGCCGTTCGAGATGGGTCAAGGAACGCATGGTCGTGCAGGTAAAGGCTGGGGGATGCGAGACAAGCAATTTTGCCTTTGCCTATCTATGGCGAGGCTTGCCCTAGCAAGGGCGGCGCGCTTAAGGCTTGGCGCAAAGGGAGAGACATATGAGCCAGCCAACCGGGCCGCTTTCCGGCCTTCGCGTCCTCGAATTTGCCGGCATTGGCCCGGGGCCGCATGTCGCGATGCTGCTGGCCGACCTTGGCGCCGAGGTGGTGCGGATCGACCGGCCGGGCGCGAAAGCCAGCAATCCGGTGGTCGAGCGTGCGCGGCACCGGCTCGCGGTGGACCTCAAGAGCGAGGCGGGCCGCGAGGCTGTGCTGGGCGCCGCCGCGCATGCCGACGTGCTGATCGAAGGCTTCCGCCCCGGCGTGATGGAGCGGCTGGGTCTGGGACCGGACGCGCTGCTTGGCCTCAACCCACGACTGGTCTATGCCCGCATGACCGGCTGGGGACAGGAAGGCCCGCTCGCCCAGGCCGCCGGGCATGACATCAACTACATCGCGATCACCGGCGCGCTCGCCGCCGTCGGCAAACCGGGCGAGACCGCGACCCCGCCGCAAAACCTCGTCGGCGATTTCGGCGGCGGGTCGATGTATTGCGCCTTCGGAATCATGGCCGCGCTCTACGAACGCGAGAAGTCGGGCAAGGGTCAGGTGGTCGACGCGGCGATCGTCGACGGGGCGACCAGCTTGATGAGCTTCTTCTTCGGCGTGCGCCATATGCCGCACCTTTCCACCGAGCGGGGCAAAGGGATGCTCGGCGGGGCGGCGCATTTCTACCGCTGCTTCACCTGCGCTGACGGCAAGGAGATCTCCTTGGGCTCGATCGAGCCCCAGTTCTACGCCGAGATGCTGGCGCGAACGGGCGCTCCGGAGGAATTGGCGCAGGCGCAGATGAACCCCGCCAACTGGGACGACTATGCCGAGAAGCTTGCGGCGCTTTTCGCCACCAAGACACAGGCCGAGTGGTGCGAGCTGCTCGAGGGCACCGACGCCTGCTTTGCCCCCGTGCTCGGGATCGAAGAGGCGCGGACACATCCGCACATGCAGGCACGCGGGGCTTACGTCGAGCATGACGGCATCTGGCACACCGCCCCCGCACCGCGCTTCAGCCGCACCCCGGGCGCCGTCCGCTCCAGCGCTGACGACGGCGCGGATGTAGTCGCCAGCTGGCAGGGTGCGGCCTGATGGCGGGCAAGTTCTTCGACGAATGGCAGGTCGGCGAGCGGATCGAACACCCGATCCGCCGCACCGTGACCGAGACCGACAACCTGCTGTTCTCGACCATGACGCACAACCCCCAGCCGCTGCACATCGACGTGGAGGCGGCGAAGGCGAGCGGCTTCGGGCAAATTCTGGTCAATTCCACCTTCACCTTCAGCCTTCTCGTCGGGCTGTCGGTGGGCGAGACGACCTTGGGCACGCTGGTCGCCAACCTCGGATTCGACAAGGTGGTGACACCCAAGCCGGTGTTTATCGGCGACACGCTGCGGGCGTCATCCGAGGTCAAGGAACTGCGGGAAAGCAAGTCGCGCCCCGATGCCGGGATCGTGACCTGGGTGCACGAGATGCACAATCAACGCGATGAAGTGGTGTGCCGCTGCGAGCGTTCGGCGCTGATCCAGCGCAAGATTTAGGCGTTACAAAGGTGACACGGCGTCACCTTCCCTACATCCAAAAAATCATAACAAATCAGTTTGTTGATTGAGATGAGGCGAGGCGGACGAAGATTTTTCGCGGCGGGACCAACGCAGGTCGCGCTGGTGTTGGTGCGCAAGAGCGAGGACTGACGATGCGAAAGAACGCCGCCCTATAGCTGATCGCCGACGTGTAGGAAAATCTACTGCGCCGCCATCACCTCGCCGCCCAGCGCCTGCCATAGCACGATCCGCGCACGCGCCGCCCGGCCGAGCGCGGCAGCCGCTGCCTCGCCGCTCGAATCCGCCGCGCGGCGCGCCTCGAGCACTTCGAGGAAGCTCGCCAGACCTGCGCGGTAGCGGGTCTCGGCAATCGCGGCGGCACGGTTCAGCTGATCGCGCTGGGTGACCGCGAGGGCGGCCTCGGCATCGGCGGCGGTGACCACGCCATAGGCGCTCTCCGCATCGCCCAGCGCCTGATAGACCGCCCCGCGATAGGCCGCGAAGGCAGCGCGCTTTTCCGCCGCAGCGCCATCGATCTGCGCGCCCACCCGTCCGAAATCGAGCAGCGGCCCGGCAATCCCGCCGGCCAGCGTACCGACCACCGAATCGTCGAAGAAGTCCGCCGGCCGGAACGAGAGCAAGCCGATCACCCCCGACAGCGTGATGCGCGGGAACCGCGCCCGCGCGGCGGCGGCAAGGTCGGCATCGGTCGCGGCGAGTTCAGCCGCAGCGGCGGCCACGTCAGGCCGGTTGGCGAGGAGATCGGAGGGCAGGCTCGCCGGAGCCGCCGCAGGCGCGAGCGCCGGGGCAGGCGCGGCGAGCGCGGCGCGCACGGCTGAGGCGTCCTGTGCGGTCAGCGTCACCAGCCTGCCGATGATCCGCGCCCGGTCGCTGGTCAGCGCGGCGAGGCGTGTGGCCGATCCGCTCGCAGTCGCCTCGGCGCGCACGCGGTCGAAGCCGGGGGCAATGCCTGCGTCTTCACGCACCTTGGCGAGGCTCACGAGCTGGCGCGCGGCGGCGCCATCGGCCTCGATCGCTGCAGCGCGCGCGTCGAGCACGCGCCAGTCGGTGATGCTCGCCGCGATCTCGGCGAGCAGCGCGAGACGCACGCCTTGCGCCTGCGCGGTGGCACCATCGATCCGGGCGAGTGCGGCGCGTTCCTGCGCTTTCAGCCGTCCGAAGATGTCCGGGTCCCAGCTGGCAGTGATGTTGGCGCCGTAGGAAGTCTGCTCGCGCGGGATGAAGCCCTGCTGGCCTGCCTGCCCGAACTGCGCCGGGTTGATGCGGTTGCGGGTGACATCGGCATCGGCGGAGATGTTCGGCAGGCGCTCAGCGCCTGCGCCCCGGGCCCCAGCGCGCGCCGCATCGATCCGCGCGGCGGCCTCAGCGAGGTTGGGGGCATTGGCCAGCGCAGCCTGCGAGAGCGCGGCATAGGCCGGATCGCCCGTCGGCATCAGCGCGGCGAGCGCTGTGCCCGTGCCGCTTTCCGGCGCAAAGAAGAAGGCCCGCGGCAGATCCGGCGTAGGCGTGGCGACCTCGGGCACGCTCGCGCAGGCGGCGAGCGTCAGCGGGGCGAGCGCGGCCCCGATCAAAGGCAGGCGGCGCATCGCCTCAGCCCTCCGTCTTGGCGGGCGCACCCGCCTTGGCCGGGATGAAGGCGTCGATCTGCTGGCCGACGCGGAAGGCATCGGACGGGGGCAGGGCATAGATCAGCTGGAGCACGCGCACGTCGACGCGTTCGGCAGCGCTGTTGGTGAGCGAGCGCTTGGGCACCACCTGCGGCTCGGCGCGCACGAAGGTGGCCTTGACGTGGAGCTCGGCCGCGCCGCGCGGGGAGATGACTGCCGCCTCGCCCAGCGCGACGCGGGCGATTTCGTTCTCGTCGATATCGACGCGCACGTGGAGCGGGTTGGTCTCGCCCATCTGGATGAAGGGGGTGCTGTTGCCGCCACCCTGAGTGGAGACGAACTCGCCGCTGCGGATATTGACCGCGAGGATCTCGCCCGCGATCGGCGCGCGGACCACGAGGCGCCCGATCTCGGTGCGCGCGGCGGCGGCGGCGGCCTCGGCCGAGGCAAGCCGCGCGCGGGCGAGCTTGAGACGGGTGGTGGCGGCGGCCTCCTCGCCCTCGGCGCGGATCACTTCGGCGCGGCTGACCGCGGCGGGATCGGAGAGGTTGCGGTAGAGCGCGAGCTGCTGGCGCGCGGTGGACTGCGCGGCGGCGGCCTCGGCGATCGAGGCGCGGGCCTCGCTGATGGCGGCGGTGGATTGCGCAAGGCTCGCCTGCGCGGCGCGGGCATCGACCGTGAACAGCACGTCGCCCTTCGCGACGCGGTCACCCGGGCGCACGCGGACGTCGGTGACAAGGCCCGACAGCGCCGAGCCGATGTCGATGATCTCGCTCGCCGGCTCAACGATGCCCGAGCCAGCGACCCGCGCCTTGCCGGCAAGGTCGCCGACCGCCTTGGGGGGCTGTTCGGAGGGCTCGGCGGTCGAGCGGTCGGGCAGGCCGACCAGGATCAGCCATGCGGCGACCGCGAGGCCGATCAGCGCCAGCGCGGGCAGGATCTGGCGGGCAAAGCTAAGATTGCGGAGCATGGCGTCCTCGGGGGGTTTGTTGGGAGAGAGGCGGGGGGGGGAGAGGGTGAGGAGGAAGGTGTCAGTGGTCATCGGGCATCTCCTTCCCGTCATGGGTGATGCGCCCGTCCTCGAGCACGATGATCCGGTCGGCCAGATCGAAGATGCGGTTGTCGTGGGTGACGATGATGCAGGCGCGGTCGGGGGCGACCGCGACCTCGCGCAGCAGGTCCATGACGCGGCGGCCCGATCGGGCGTCGAGCGCAGCGGTCGGCTCGTCGCAGACGACGAGGCGCGGCTCGTGCACCAGCGCGCGGGCGATGGCGACGCGCTGCTGCTGCCCCCCCGAAAGCTGGCGCGGCAGCTTGTCGGCCTGATTGCCGATGTTGAGCTTGTCGAGCAGCACCTTGGCCCGCTCGCGCGCTTCCTTGATCGGCACGCCTTGCGCGATCAGCGGAACCGCGGCGTTGGCGGCGGCGTCGATCGAGGGGATGAGATTGTATTGCTGGAAGATGAAGCCGATGTTCTGTAGGCGGAACTTGACCAGCTGGGTGTCGGTCAGCTTGTAGATGTCGGTGCCGAACACCTTCACCTCGCCCTCGGTCGGGTAGAGGATGCCGCACATGATCGAGATGAGGGTCGTCTTGCCCGACCCGCTCTCGCCCACGACATAGGTGAGCTCGCCCGACTGGATGTCGGTGTCGATCCCGTGGAGCACGCGGATGGTGGTCTGCCCCGCCTCGAAATCGCGGGTAATGCCGCGCGCGCAGATCGCCGCCTCGGGAGCGCAGCCGGGGGTGGTTGCCTGTTCCATGATCTGACCCTCGCTCACCGGAACACCGCCGCCGGTTCGGTCCTGAGCACCGAGCGGATCGCGATCAGCCCGGTGATGGCAAGGATCACCACGACCGCGACGAGGCTGATCAGCGGAATTTGCCAGGGGATGTAGAAGCCTTTGAAGAAGGGGTTGGCGCCGAAGCCGCGGATGAAGGCGACGGTGCCGACCACGCCGAGGCCGTAGCCGATCATGCCGACAAGGCCCGCTTGCACCGCCACCATCTGCACGATCTTGGCGTTGGTGACCCCGATCGCTTTCAGCGCGCCGAACTGCTTGATATTGTCGCGCAGGAACAGGCTGAAGGTGAGGCCCACGATCGCCACCCCGACGACGAAGCCGAGGAACACGGTGATCCCGAAGTTCACCGGAATGCCGGTGTTCTCGATGATGAAATTGACCCCGGCGCGGGCGAATTCGGCGCGGGTTTCGGCCTTCAGCCCGGTCTCCTTCTCGATCCGCGCGGCGACCTCTTCCGGGGTCAGGCCGTCGCTGACGCCGACCAGCACGAAGGAAAGGCGGTTGCGGGTGCCGGGGACGAAATTGAGCGCGCTCGAATAGCGGGTGTAGAGCACCACGGTGCTGGTGAAGCTGGGGATCGCATCGGCGACGCCGCGGATCACAGCGCGCTGGTCATTCAGCTCGAGCCGCTCGCCGAGCGGGCTGGCGCCGTTGGAGAACAGGCGGGTCACGCCAACATCGTCGATCACCACCGTGTCGGGCGCGAACAGCACATTCCTGTCGCCGCTGGCCATGCGCTTGGGCAGGCCGATCAGTGTCGCATCGTCGACCCCGACGATCCCGACGCCCTCAAGATCGCCGTCCTTGGTGCGGACATTGGCCTGGGCTCGCAGGTGCGGCACCGCCCACTCCACCCCAGGCACCGAGCGCACCTTGTCGAGCGCGGTGCCAGGCATGGCATAGCTGACATCGGTGGTGCGGCTGACCGGGTCCATCACCCACACTTCGGCCTCGGGCGCGTTGTAGACGCCGCTGGCGCCGCGTTCGACGAGGTTGACGAAGATCGTCATCTGCTGGGTGATGAGCAGGGTCGAGAAACCGATGCCGAACAAGAGCCCATAGAACTTCTGGGCGTCCCCGGTGAGCATTCTGATGGCGATCCAGAGCACGTTCGCAGGAACCTTTATCAGCGAGTGGGGTTGCGCGAGGGAGAGACTCGGCGTATTATTGAACGGTCGCGTTTAACTGAACGGAGCCGTTCACTTTGTCAATCGGGCTTTCAGCCAGTCTTGAAAAAAAACCTGTCCGCCGCGATCCGGCTAGCAAGCGGGCCGGGCGCCCGCTCGACGCTGCCAAACGCGCGGCGATCATCGACACCGCCGCGCATCATTTCTTCCACCACGGCTATGCGGCTTCCGCGATCGAGCAGATCGCGGCCGATGCGGGCGTCTCCAAGGTCACGATCTACAACCAGTTCGGCGACAAGCGCGCGCTGTTTGCCGCCGCGGTCGAATGCGAATGCGAGAAGATGCGCGGCCATTTCTCGCTCGACGCCATGCCGCAGGGCACGATCCGCGAACGCCTGACCGCGATCGGCGAGGCGATCTTCGCTTTCCTGTTCCGCCCGGAAATGATCCAGTTCGAGCGGCGCATCGCCGCCGAGACCGAGAACGACCCCGCGATCGGCCTTGCCTTTCTCGAGGCTGGCCCGTGGCGCATGAAGCAGGGCTTCGGCGCCTGGTTGGCGCACGAATGCGAGCTGGGCGCGCTGGCGATCCCCGATCCGGGTCTTGCCGCCGAGCAATTCGTCTCGATGTGCAAGGGCATGGCCGATCTCGAACGCCGCTTCGGCGCGGACCTGTGCGCAGCCGAGCGCGACCGGCGCATCTCGGGCGCGGTCGAGGTGTTCCTTGCCGCCTATGCCGCGCCGCAAGATCGATAATCCGCATCCCTGTGTTCGAAAATTAGCATCACGCGCGGGCCCGCGCATTATCTTGCCATTCACTCAGGCGCTCCTACATTGCGAAGCTGACGAAAGGATTCCCCGAGCATGAGTCAGCAGAACGATCCCCAGCCGCAAGGCGACGGCCCCAATCCCTGGATCAAGCAGCTGATGATCTGGGGCGGGATTTTCCTTGCCCTGCTGCTCGTGGTGACGATGTTCAGCGGCGCTGGCCAATCGAACGGTAGCGCGATGCGCTATTCCGACTTCCGCGCCGCGGTCTCGCAAGGCGAGGTGCAGGACGTGCAGATGGGCACCGATGTCATCACCGGCACGCTCAAGAACGGCGACAGCTTCACCACCGTGCCGGTGCCGAATGATGTCGAGATCACCAAGCTGATGGAAGAAAACGGCGTGCGCTTCACCGGCAAGCAGCGCGAAAGCCAGAACATCCTGCTGTTCATCCTGCTCAACTCGCTGCCCTTCGTGCTGATCCTCGGGATCGCCTTCTTCGCGCTGCGTCAGATGCAGAAAGGCGGCGGCGGCGGCGCGATGGGCTTCGGAAAGTCCAAGGCCAAGCTGCTGACCGAGCGTTCGGGCAAGGTCACCTTCGACGACGTCGCTGGCATTGATGAAGCGCGCGAGGAATTGCAGGAGATCGTCGAATTCCTGCGCGATCCGCAGCGCTTCTCCAAGCTTGGCGGCCAGATCCCCAAGGGCGCGCTGCTGGTCGGCTCGCCCGGCACCGGCAAGACCCTGCTCGCCCGCGCCATCGCGGGTGAGGCGGGCGTGCCCTTCTTCACCATCTCGGGCTCGGACTTCGTCGAGATGTTCGTCGGCGTCGGCGCGAGCCGCGTGCGCGACATGTTCGAACAGGCCAAGAAGAATGCGCCCTGCATTGTCTTCATCGACGAAATCGACGCGGTCGGCCGTTCGCGCGGCCATGGCCTCGGCAATTCGAACGACGAGCGCGAGCAGACGCTGAACCAGCTCCTCGTTGAGATGGACGGCTTTGAAGCCAACGAAGGCATCATCATCATCGCCGCGACCAACCGTCCCGACGTGCTCGATCCGGCGCTGCTGCGTCCGGGCCGGTTTGACCGTCAGGTCGTGGTGCCGATCCCCGATATCGACGGGCGCGAGAAGATCCTCGGCGTGCACATGAAGAAGGTGCCGCTGGCCCCCGACGTGAACCCGCGCGTGATCGCGCGCGGCACCCCGGGCTTCTCGGGCGCGGACCTTGCCAACCTCGTCAACGAAGCTGCCCTGCTCGCCGCGCGTCGCAACAAGCGACTGGTAGCGATGCAGGAGTTCGAGGACGCCAAGGACAAGGTCATGATGGGCGCCGAGCGCCGCAGCATGGTGATGACCGACGACGAGAAGAAGATGACCGCCTATCACGAGGCCGGCCATGCGATCGTCTCGGTGCACGAGGACGCGTCCGATCCGATCCACAAGGCCACCATCATCCCGCGCGGCCGCGCGCTGGGCATGGTGATGCGCCTGCCGGAGCGTGACAGCTATTCCTACCACCGCGACAAGATGCACGCGAACCTCTCCGTCGCCATGGGCGGGCGCGTGGCGGAGGAGATCATCTTCGGCCACAACAAGGTCAGCTCGGGCGCGTCTTCGGACATCCAGTATGCCACGAGCCTCGCACGCAACATGGTCACCCAGTGGGGCATGTCGGACAAGCTCGGCCCGCTCCAGTACGAAGAGCAGTCCGAAGGCTATCTCGGCATGGGTCAGGCGCAGCGGACCTTCCGCTCGGGCTCGACCAACGAGCTGATCGACAACGAGATCAAGAGCCTGGTCGAGGGCGCGCATGCCCGGGCGACCGATATCCTCAAGACCCACGAGGACCAGCTCCACCTGCTCGCCCAGGCGCTGCTCGAATACGAGACGCTGTCGGGCGAGGAGATCAACGCGCTGCTCGAGACCGGCAAGATCGATCGTCCCGACGCCCCGCGCGGGCCGGTGCTGGCAGCGCCTGTGCGCGGCTCAGCGGTCCCGCGCTCGGGCAAGCGTTTCGGCGGCGCCAAGGAAGGCGGCGACGAGGCGACCCAAGGCGCCTGAGGCTCGCGCCTGAGCATTCTCGCAGCAATCACCAAGGAGGGCGTCGGGAGCGATCCGGGCGCCCTTTGCTTGGCGATTTCAGCGCGCGTTCAGCCGCCCGGCCGCAAGGCGGCGCGCGGAGGTGGGACATGATCCTTGCACTGCGCTTGCTCGCCATGGCGGCGGCTCTCGTGCCGCTTGCCGCCCCGTCGGCGGCGCAATCGGCCGAGGCGTCATCATCCGTGACGCTAGGGGAGTGGATCGCCCGCGATCAGGCCATGGGACGGCTCGCGCCGACACCCGAACGCACCGCGCAGCTCGATGCCTTGCAGCGCGACATTGTTGCAGCCCTGCGCATGGCGCGCGCGGCGGTGGAGGCGAAGGAGGCCGCCAGCCAGCCGCAGGGCACCACCTGCCTGCCGCCGCCGGGTTCGGTCCAGTTCACCTCGGACGAGATCGGCACGTGGCTCTACACCCGCGCTCCGAGCGAATATGGGGACAGCATGGCTGAGGTGATGGAGCGGTTTCTGGCCCACCGCTTCCCCTGCCGCTGATCAGGCCAGCGCGGCTCTATCCCGCGCGGCAAGCTGCGCCAGCTTGCGCTCGATCCCGTCCCAAAGCCGCATGAAGGACATTGCTGCGGGCGAGCGCGGGGCGAAGGCTCCGATCGGGCGGCGATGCACCGCGCATTGTTCGACCGCGCTCACCATCGGGATTGCCGGCCAGCCCGGGTTCGCCGCCAAAGCCTCAAGGTGCAGCGTGCGCCGCCGGTCGATCATCGAGAGCACTGGCAGGATCGGCGGCGGGCGTTTGGTGTTGCGGCGGATTTCCTCGACCACAAACTCGAACGCCCGCGCCGAGAGCGGCGAGGGCGGCAGCGGCACGATCACGAGGGTGGCGGCCCGCATCACCTGCGCGCTCAGTTCATTGAGCATCGGCGGGCAATCGAGGATCAACCGGCCATAGCTGCGCTCGATCTGCTTGCAGAGCGTCGCCAGCCGGTTCCGCTGGCCCATCCTGAGCAGCATCGCATCCAGTTCGCGCAAGGAGCTGTCGGCCGGGAGCAGGTCGAGCCCGGCAAAGCTGCTGGGCTGGATCAGGGTGTGGGCGGGGATGTCGCCCGCAAACAGGCTGCGCGCCTGCCGCTTGCGGGGCGCATCGAGCGCGAACATGAACCCCGCGCCGTCGGCGGGATCGAGATCCCACAGCAGCGTCCGGCGCGCAGGGTCCTGCGCGCTGCACCAGGCAAGATTGGTGGCCAAGGTCGTCTTACCGACACCGCCCTTCGCGCTGTAGACCGCTATCACTGCCATCACGCACTCCTGCGCGTGAACCTGCGCCTTGGCTGGCTGACCGGCAAGGCCACCGCCACCGCGTTCCCGCCGCGGGACAGGGCGGGGGACAAAGCTTACGCCCGCGCGCTCAGAAGGCGCCCAGCAGCAGCAGCACCTGAAGGAACAAGACCAGCACGATCTGGGTGCAGAACAGCAGCACGCACCACCGCCAGAACGCCGAGAAGCGGCTGAGGCCGTAGGCATGGCGCAGCTGCTTGTAGAGGTGAAGCGGCGCTGCGATGATGAACAGCAGCGCGGCCCAGTCACCGCCGTCGGGAATCGTGCTGAGGATCGACATGACGATGAACAGCAAGGACATGAAGCTCAGCGAATAGGTGATGAAGATCGCGTGGTCATAGGCCTTGTACTGCCGCCGCCACGCGAACATCAGCCACAGGAACGGCAGCGAGAGCGGGATCAGGAGCCAGCTGAACTTGTAGCCGTTCGATTGCAGCTTGTAGAGCATCAGGCTGGGGTTCTTCTGCCACTTCTTGATGATGCCCTCGTCGAGGAACTCGATCCCCGTGCCGGTCACATCGATATCGCTGGTGTCGATTTCGACCGCTCTTCTGGGCTGGGATTCGAGCACCTTGTTGAGCCCGGTCAACTCGTTGTCGATCTCGCCGCGCCGCGGATCGCCCTTGGACAGGCTGTCGCGTTCCTTCTGGAGATCGGTGACCTGCTTCTGCACCTCGGTCTTGACCACCGAAGCGCCCGACGTGGCATCGGAGTAGCCGCTGGAGAAGCCCTTGCCGAAATCGCTCGGCGCCGAAATCCCGACCATCTGGAACACCGCGAACATCGCGAAGACGGTGAACAGGAACATTGCCATCGGGCTGACGAACTTCGCCCGCTCGCCCGCAATGTAGCGGCGGGTCACTTGGCCGGGCTTGAAGGTCAGCAGCGGGAGCGTCTCCCACAGCTTGCCGTCGAGGTGCAGCACCCCGTGCATGATGTCATGCCCGATCGCGGCAAGGCTGCGGTGGATATGGCCCTTCTGGCCGCATTCGGGGCAGAAATTGCCTGAGAACACGGTCTGGCAATTGGCGCAGGTGGTCGGCCCCGCGTGGGTGTGCCCCGCCGCATCGGCTTGCGGACGATCGAGCGTGCGGCCGAGCAGCCCGCCTTCGATTGCCGTCCCGATACCCTCGCCGAAATCGCTCATCACTTACGCCCCTGTCTTGGGGCGCTTATAGGCGCAAAGCCGAGGGGCGAGAAAGCCGCTATTTGCCCCCTGCCAGAGGCGCGTTACTTGCTTGCGAGCTTGCGCTCGATCGCCGTCCACAGCTGCGCGATCGCGCGCGCCGCGGGCGAGCGCGGGGCAAAGGCGCCGACCGGCTGGCGCATCGTCGCGCATTGCTCCACCGCGCTCGCCAGCGGGATCGCCGGCCAGGTCGGGTTCGCCTCGCGCGCGGTCTTGTGGAGCGAGCGCCTGAGATCGAGCATCGAGAGCACCGGCAGGATCGGCGGGTGCCCCTTGCCGATCCCGCGCACCTCCTCGACCACCACCTCGAAGGCGCGGGCCGAGAGCGGCGAGGGCGGCAGCGGAACGATTACCAGATCGGCCGCACGGATCACCTGCGCGGAGAGTTCGTTGAGCACCGGCGGACAATCGAAGATGATCCGGTCATAGCTCTTGCCCAGCGTCTCGGTGAGCTTGGCCAACCGCTTCTTCTTGCCCATCTTGTCGAGCTGGCGGTCCAGCGACCGGATGCTCTCGTCCGCCGGCAGCAAATCGAGGCCGCTATAGGCGGTCGCCTGGATCAGCTTTTCGGGATCGCTGCCCTCGTCGAACATGCTGTCGGCGCTGCGCTTTTTCTTGGGGTCGATCCCCAGCAGGAAGCCCGATCCGTTCGAGGCGTCGAGGTCCCACAGCAGCGTCTTGCGGCGCGAAATGGCGCTCGCACACCACGCCAGATTGACCGAGAGCGTGGTCTTTCCGACCCCGCCCTTGACGCTGTAGACCGCGATCGATGCCATGCGTCCCGCCCGTGTTACAGTTTGATTACAGGGATAAGGGATAGCGCCGCCGCCGCCAATGGCAAGCGCGCGCGCGCATCAGTCAAACTGTGGTCAAGCGAGACGCGCGAAAGGACCGGCAGACCCGCCAAAGCAAAAGGGGCCGGCGTGGCCGACCCCTTGCATGGGTTGCGGTGCGGTGCCGAGGGGAGGCCCCTCGCGCAGCGACGATCAGCCGTCGTAATCGCCGCCCAGCGACGAGGTGCGCGCGGGTGCCGATGCGGTGATCCGCAGCGCTTCGGCCGACTGGCTGAGCGAACCGATCTCATCGGCCTCGTCCTCGTCATCGGGGAGGATCTTTTGGAGGCCCACGACCAGCGATTCATGCAGGCCTGCGGGGGTCACGGTCTGCTCGGCGATTTCCCGGAGCGCCACGACCGGGTTCTTGTCGCGATCGCGATCAATGGTCAGCTCGCTCCCGCCCGAAATCTCGCGCGCGCGCTGGGCCGCGAGCAGCACCAGATCAAAGCGGTTGGGAATCTTGTCGACGCAATCTTCAACGGTCACGCGTGCCATGCTTGGGCCTTTTCGAGAATCGCGAAACTAGGGAAGCGCGCCAGCTAGGGGCGGGGGGGCGCGAAGTCAAGGAAAAGGGGGGGCACGCCTCTTCTCGCGGGCGCGGCGATCGTGTAGGCTCGGCGCCGTGCCCGCGCTGCCGCAGACCCGCTTCATCACCGCCGCCCCGCCTGCCGCGATCACGCAAGGTGTGTTCGAGTTGTGGCAGCTGGAAGATGACGGCCGGCTTCATGCGGGCCTGCCCAAGCCCTATGTCGAGGTGGTCGTCAGCCTGTCCGGCGTCCACTGGTGGCGGCCCGCGCTGGAGGGGGCTGAGCATCTCTATTGCGATGCCTGGGTAACGCCGATCCAGTCCGGCTCTCGCTACGCCCGCGCGGTCGGGCGCGGCCATCTCATCGGCGCGCGGCTCGAGCCGTGGGCGGCGCTGGCGCTGCTCGGTCCGCTGCCGCCCGGCGACGGCACGCCGCCGCCTCGCCGAGCTCTGGGACGCCGACGAGGCGTGCGCACTGGTGGGCGCCTTGCGCGCGGCTGGCAGTGATGCGGTGCGCTTTGCGCTGTTCGGGCGCTGGCTCGCCGATCAGAGCGCGCTTGGCGGCGAGCGGCCCGATTTCGGTGCGCTCGCAGATGCTGCGCGCGCGGGCTCTCTGGCCGAGGCGCTGGGGGTGCACCCGCGCACTCTGCGCCGTAACTTCGCCCGCGCGGCGGGGCTCAGTCCCAAGCGCTGGCTGCGGCTCCACCGGCTCGATGCGGTGCTGCGCCGTTCTGGCGCGGGCGGGGCGGAGCAGTCGCTCGCCGATCTCGCGCAAGAGATGGGCTATGCCGATCAGGCGCACCTCACCCGCGATGTCGCCGCGCTGACGGGCGCGACGCCGGCCGCGCTCCAGCGGCGTGGGCCAAGCCTGCCGCCGCACCTTTTTCCGCTGAGCTGACCGCTTTGTTCAATCCTCGCGCCGCGGCGCTGCGCTAAAGGGGTGGGCAAGGAGATCAGGCGATGACGATGTTGCGCAAGATTGCAGGCGTGCTGGGCGGCGTGTTTGCGGCCGGGCTGGTGATTGCCGGGGTGGAGACGGCGGGGCACGGCCTTGCGACGGGGGAGGCGGTGTTCGCGCTGGTTGTCGCTGGCTATGGCCTCGGCGCGCTGGCGGGCACGGCAGTGTGCGCGGCGGTGGCGGGGCGAGGGCTTAGCATCGCCGTGCCAATCGTGCTGGGCGGGCTCGCCCTCATCAACCTTTTCGCCTTTCCCCACCCCTTGTGGTTTGTGCCCGCCGCAGCGGTTGCGCTGGTGGCAGAATGGTGGATCGGCACGCGCATCGCGGCGCGGATCGGAACGGGCTGAACGCCGCGCTTCGCAGCCCCCTTGCACGCAGCAGCAGTCCCCGTTAGCACCCGCTACACGGGGCCGAGCAACCTCCCGTCCAGGCTGAGACAGGCCCAAGCGTTGCCTCGTCATTCCCCGGCCGTGCGGCTATCCGCGCGGCGGGGCCATTTTCGAGGTAGGCATGGCCGAACTGGACGTACCGAATGCTGCATCGGGCGCGGATGTGACCGCCCCCGCTCCCACGTTCTCCGAACTTCTCTCCGCCTTCACCCGCATCGGGTTCCTGAGCTTCGGCGGGCCTGCGGGGCAGATCGCGCTGATGCACCGCGAGCTGGTGGAGGAGCGGCGCTGGGTGGCGGAGGAGGACTTTCTCCACGCGCTCAATTTCTGCCACCTGCTCCCGGGGCCCGAGGCGCAGCAGCTGGCGACGTGGATCGGCTGGCGCTTGGCTGGCGTGCGCGGGGGGCTGGCGGCGGGGCTGCTGTTTGTCATCCCGGGGGCCTGCATCATCCTCGCGCTGTCGGTGTTCTATGCGCTCGCCGCGAACCTTGGCTGGGTGGCGGCGCTGTTTCTGGGGGTGAAAGCCGCGGTGCTGGCGATCGTGGTGCAGGCCTTGCTGCGGATCGCCGGGCGTGCGCTCGACACGGGAGTGAAGCGGGGGCTGGCGGCGGCGGCCTTTGCGGGGCTGTTCCTGTTCGGCCTGCCCTTCCCGCTGATCGTGCTCGGATCGGGGGTGATCGGCATGATCATCGCCCGAACGCGGCCTGACCTCTTGGCGCTCAAGCCCGCGAAGGGCGGCGGCACGCTGCCCGCCAACCCGTGGCGCACCACGATCCTGTCGGTGCTGGTGTGGGGCGCGATCTGGGCTGCGCCGATGGTGCTGATTGCCGCTACCTTGGGGCAGGACCACGTCTTGTGGCAGATCGGCGCGTTCTTCTCGCAGCTGGCGATCGTGACCTTCGGCGGCGCCTATGCGGTGTTGGCCTACATGGCGCAGGAGGCGGTGCAGGGCTTCGGGTGGCTTCAAGCGGGCGAGATGGCCGACGGGCTGGGCCTCGCCGAGACGACGCCGGGGCCGCTGATCCTGGTGACGCAGTTCGTCGGCTACCTCGCCGCCTTCCGCGCGCCTGAGCCGTTCTCGCCGCTCGTCGCGGGATTGTTGGGGGCGGGGCTGACGACCTGGGTGACCTTCGCGCCGTGCTTCCTGTGGATCTTCGCCTTCGCGCCGTGGATCGACCGGCTGGGTAACGCCGTGTGGCTCAAGGGTGGGCTTGCGGCGGTGACCGCGGCGGTGGTGGGGGTTATCGCCAACCTCACCGTGTGGTTCGCGCTCCACGTGCTGTTCGCCCGCGTTGGCGAGATCGAGGCGGGGCCGCTCACCCTGTCATGGCCCGAGCTTGCCAGCTTCGACTGGCGCGCGGGGCTGCTGGCGGCGCTGGCCTTCGCGCTCGCCTTCGGGGCCAAGTGGGGCGTGCTGCGGCTGCTGGCGGTGTGTGCGGCGGGGGGGCTTGCGCTTAGCCTGATAGGCTAGAGCCAGCCCGCCGCCCATGCGATCACGACGGCTGCGGGCACCAGCATGAGCTGCGCCAGCAGCGTGCCCGCCAACCGGCTCAGCGACACCCAGATCATCGCTCGGCGGAAGGTCGCCTCCGAGACACTGCCATCGACCACATCGTCGGTCAGCGCGGAGATCTGCGGGTCGATCAGGGCGAACAGCAGGATCGTCGCAAAGCCGTTGACGATCGCGGTCATCTGCGAGGCGGTGACGCGGAATTCGGGCACCAGATAGCCCGCATAGAGCGAGGCGATCACGCCCACCGCGAGCAGCGCCTGCGCCAGCGCATTGGCGATCAGCACGCTCCAGCTCACCCCCCGCTCGCCCTGTAGCGACTTTAAGGTCTGGCCCGAGGGGACCGCGACAGAATCCCGCAAGGTTGCAAGGCCCGCAGGCGTCATGCTGGCGAGGATCAGCCGGGTGGTCGAGCGATTGGTCTGGAAATAGGTAATGGCGGCAGCGAACACCCGCTGCCCGGTCGGCACCAGCACGATGCCGAGCGCTACGGAGATTGCGGCGGCGAGCAGCACCAGCCTGAGGTCCCAGATCAGCATGGAGCCATCTCCGGTCGCCAGCGCTGTCTCGATCCGCTTGGCGAGGAAGGGGCCGAGAAAGCCGTTCGAGGTGCGGCTGACCAGCAACAGCACATTGAACAGCGCGAAGCTGAGCGCGATGCGCCCCGTCCGCACCCCCGCGATCCGCGCAGCATAGGCGAGCGCGCCGATGAGATTGATCACCCCCGTCAGCGCGCAGATGAGCAGCAGTTCGGTGTCCATCAGCTATCCCCCGGCGCCGCGCCGGGCGTCAGAAGATCGGCCACGCCTTGTAGACGTTGTAGGCACTGGTTACGATCAGCACTAGCGACACCGCGAGCAGCAGCGTGCGGAACGGCACCTTGGCGGCGATCCGCGCACCAAACGGCGCGGCAATCACGCCGCCGATGATAAGCCCGGCGGCGATGTTGGCGTATTGCGAGAAAATCTCGCTGCCGAGCGATACTACGAAGGCGATCGTGATCGATGTCGTCACGAGGAATTCCGTTGTATTGACGGTGCCGATCACCTTGCGTGGATCACCGCCCTGCACGAGGAGGTTGGAAGTCACCACCGGCCCCCAGCCACCCCCGCCAGCCGCATCAAGGAACCCCCCTGTCACCGCCAGCGGCGCGGTGTATTTCGGATCGGATACATGGGGTTCGAGCTGCCGGATGGCCTTGACCAGCAGGTAGATCCCGATCCCGGTCAGATAGAGCATCACGAAAGGCCGTGCCACCGACGCATCGATGTTCGACAGCACCGTTGCTCCCGCAACTCCGCCGATGATGCCGAACGGTGCCAGCCGCTTGAACAAGGCCCAATCGATGTTCTTGTGCGCGATATGGCTGGTGCCCGATGCTGCAGTGGTGAACATCTCGACCCCGTGGACGCTGGCCGAGGCCACTGCCGGAGGTAGCCCCATCACACTGACAAGCATTGTTTGGGTGATCACCCCGAAGGCCATGCCCAGCGCTCCGTCGATCATCTGTGCGGTAAAGCCGATGGCGATGAAGGGCAGGAGATCGAAGAAGAGCTGGGTCAAATCCGGCATGAGGCGGTCCTCTCTGCGAGGTGGAAGGGGCAGGTCAATCAGAAAGTGACGGCGGCGGTCGCGCCCCAGGTGCGCGGATCGCCGGGCAGGCCTGCGATCAGCCCGGTGTTGCCCGGGCCGACGAAGAGCTGCTCGAAATAGTCCTCGTCAAAGGCGTTCCGCACCCAGGCGAAAAGGTTGAGCCCATCATCGGTGCGGAAGCCGAGACGGAAGTTGGAGAGGCTGTAGCCGTCGATATTCGTGTAGGCCGAGGGCGAGGGGTTGGACGAGAAGCTCGAGCGGTAGGTGCCGTCATAGCCGAGGTAGACCTCGCCGTCCTTGCCAAGAAATGTTGCAGGCACATTGCCCTCCGCCCCGAACGAGACCGCCCACTTGGACACGCCCGGCAGGCGCTGGCTGGAGATGTCGCAATTGGCCGGGCTGAGGCCGCCCGGCGTGCCAGGCGCGGACGGGGTCTGTCCCGCGCCGACCGTGGTGCCGCCCGACAGCTCGGGCGGGCAGGGCGCATCGACGAAGCGCACATATTTGGCGTCGGTATAGGCCCCGCTGGCATAGGCGTTGAAGCGGTCGCTCGGGCGGATCGAGAAGTCTGCCTCTACACCTTGCGAACGCACCTTGTCCGCATTGGCCAGGAACCCACGCAGCACCCCGAACTGGCCGTTGTTGACGGTCGCCTGGTAGTCGCTGATTTCGGTGCGATAGGCGGCGAGGTTGAGGGTTGCCTTGCGATCCCAGAACTGGCTCTTGAGGCCGACTTCGAAGTGATCGACCTTCTCCGGCCGGATCGTGCCCGCGGCCGCGATCGGCACGCCATTGGCATCGGTCGGCAAGCCGTTCTGGTTGATCCCGATGGTCTTGAAGCTGCGCGCATAGGTCGCATAGCCGAGCACATCGGGCGCAAACTCGTAGCTGGCCGTCAGGTCGTAGGTGAGGTTCCAGTCGGTGTCGGACGGCGCGCTGACCTGCGGCGTGAAGACCGCCAGCTGCGCGCGGCTGCGGGCATCGGTCTCGGTGCCGGTCAGTTCCACGCCCGTGCCGGTGAACACCCGGCGCTGATAGAAGCCCGACTTCTTGTCATAGTTCAGCCGCGCCCCCGGCTGGATGGTGAAAGCCTCGGTCACCTTCCAGCTCAGCTGGCCGAACAGCGCGGCGCTGGTGCTCTTGAGGAACTGGGTGTTGCGCGCGGTCAGCCCGTTGAGCACGCTCGGATCGTTTGACAGCACGTTGGTGGGCGCGATCGTCCAGCGGCTCGAATTGATGCCGTGCTGTTCGGTCCCCTGCGTGTCGATCCGCTGGTCGAAGGCAAAGGCGCCGAGCACGAAGTCGAACTTCTCGCCCGAATAGGCGTAGCGGAATTCCTGCGTGTACTGGTCCTGCTGCGAGGGGTTCTGCGACAGCGCGACAATCGAAAGCCCGGTGAAGTCGCGGTCATTCTCGGGCTTCCAGTCCCAGGTCCGCCACGCGGTGACCGAGGTGAAGGTCCCCGGCCCCACGTCCCATGTCAACTTCAGCGCCAGCCCGGCGATGACATTGCCCGCGTTGAGATTGGAATCGAGGTCGGTCAGCCGGTCGAACGGGTTGGTCGAGGGCGGGGCGTAGTTCTGCGCCGCTGCGAGGGCTGCGAACTGGCGGTTCAACGGCCGCTGGGTCGCCCCGGTGCCGACGAACACCGAGCCGCAGCACACCGCGTCCTGCTTGTTGTAATCGCCCACCAGCTTGACCTTGAGGCTGTCGGTCGGCTCCCACAGAAGCTGGGCGCGCAGGCCGATATTGTCGAGACTCTGGGTGTTCTCGCCGGTGGAAACGTTGCGGATCGTGCCGTTGCGGCTGGTGCCGGAAAAGGCAACCCGCGCGGCGACCTTCTCCGACAGCGGGCCTGACACCGCAAGGCGCGCCTGCTGGAAGTTGTAATTGCCGATGCTGACCTCGGCGCGGCCCTCGAAGTCGAAGGTCGGCTGGTTGGTCTGGATGTTGATCGCGCCCGCGGTGGTGTTCTTGCCGTAGAGCGTGCCCTGCGGCCCGCGCAGCACTTCGATCTGCGACACATCGAGGAAGTCGAAGGTCGCCGAGGCGACGCGCGAATAATAGACGTCGTCGACATAGATGCCGACGCCCTGCTCGAAACCGTCGCTGGTGAGGCCGAAGGGCACGCCCAGCCCGCGGATATTGACCGCGGTGTTGCGCGGGTTGGAGGAATAGAACTGCAAGGTCGGCGCAAGCTGCTGGAGGCGGTTCACGTTGAAGGCCCCCGTCTCGTCAAGCTGCTGCGCGCCCAGCACCGACACGGCGAGCGGAATGTCCTGCGCGCTTTCGGAGCGGCGGCGGGCGGTGACGATGATGTCATTGCTGTCCGGCTCCTCGGCGGTGGTGTCGGCAGGCGCCTGGTCCTGCGCGGAAACGGGTGTTGCGCCGAGCGCGGCCAGCGCGGCCGCGGGCAGCACGGCAGAGAGCAGCAGGCTGCTGCGGATCGAAAGCGGATGCATGATGAACGCCTTTGCAAGCGGGTATGCATCCGGCGGTCCGGTCTGCGGGTCCCTGTTTTTTGGTGTGAGAGGAGAGGGTCACGTCTGGCCGTTCAGTCGGTCAGCCGCTTCCTTTCGGTAACGTCGATCTGCATGACTTTGCCGTCATGCACGGTCAGCTGGATCGCGCCGTAGCGCAGACGCGAGAGCGCCTCGCCGACCAGCGCCAGAGCTTCGGGCAGAATGCTCCCCGAAGCAGAGCCTTTCTCGCTGTGGTCCATGGATGGGCCTTTCCTTGCGCGGAAGGTGTCCGCGGCGCAGGAATTAAACTCAAGCGAATTGCTTGACAATAGGGTGATTGGCGCATTTTTTCTGCGAACCGGCAAAAGGTGGGCTTTATGCGCCGAGCCGTTAACGGCCCTGATATCAGACCGTATCGCCGTCGAACGGCGGTACCGGCGCGATCGGATCGGAAAGTCGAATGCCGTCAAGAATTTGCGCCGTCCGGTCGCGCACATCGAGCATCAGTGCACGGGTGCGGCACTCGCC
This sequence comes from Erythrobacter sanguineus, assembly GCA_945878845.1. GTDB lineage: Bacteria > Pseudomonadota > Alphaproteobacteria > Sphingomonadales > Sphingomonadaceae > Erythrobacter > Erythrobacter sanguineus_A. The sequence continues at coordinate 95,754 of CAMCUB010000008.1, forward strand.
TTCCTCGAGGCAGTTCTTGCATTTCTCGTGAGCATAGCGGCTCGCACAGGGCACCAACGCAAGGCTGCCGCGCATGTGCCGCATGAGGTCGCCATAGGTAATGTCGATCGGCGGGATGGCGAGCCAATAGCCGCCGTCGCGCCCACGCAGCGATTCGACTAGGCCCGAACGGCTCAGCTCGGACAGGATCACGGTCAGGAACTTGGCCGGGATATTCTGCGTCTCGGCGATGGCGGCAAGCTGCACTGGCCCCTCGCCATAGTGATCGGCCAGGTGCTGCATGGCGCGGATCGCGTAGCGGGTCTTCTGCGACAGCATGAGGCATTGTCTATCCCCCGCGTATGGATTGCGGTCAAGACCGGGGACGGGACAGTCGGTGCATCCCCGCAAACCTGCCCCCGTTCACCGCGCGAGGCTGTCATGCCGTCCCATCGCTGGGCTAGAGCAAACACCATGGCTTCCGCCCCCGCACCCGCTCCTGCCGAATCGCGCGGCAGCCCGCCCGATTACCGCGACCCCGATCCCTTCAGCCTGACCGCGGCGGGGCATGGTTTCACCTTCTACCCCCACGGACCGGACCGGCTGAAGGCGCTTATCGCACTGATCGAGAGCGCGCAGACAAGCCTCAAGGTGTTCTACTATCTGTTCGACAGCGACAACTCGGGCACCATGGTCCGCGACGCGCTGGTCGCGGCGGCGGGGCGCGGGGTCAAGGTCGACCTCATCGTCGATGATTTCGGCAATGACGCAGGCGCAGAGTTTTTCGATCCGCTGGTCGAGGCGGGGGGCACCTTCGCGATCTTCTCGCCGCAATGGGGCCTGCGCTACTTCACGCGCAACCACCAGAAGATGACCATCGCCGACGAGGCCTGCGTGATGACCGGCGGCGCCAATATCTCGGACCACTACTTCGCGATTCCCGCCGAGAACGGCTGGTGCGACCTGATGGTGCAGATCGAGGGCCCGGTGGTCGAACAGTTCACCCGCTGGTTCGGCCTGCTCCAGAAGTGGGTCGGACACGAGGCGCAAGGCCGCACCCGGCAGCTGCGTGCCTTGCGCGATATCGTCAAGCAGTGGGACGGCGGGGACGGCCCGGTGCGCCTGCTGGTCGGCGGACCGCTGGTGAGGCAAGGGCACTGGGCCTGGGTGCTGCGCAAGGATCTCGTTACCGCCACGCGGCTCGATTCGGTCTCGGCCTATTTCTCCCCGCCGCGCAGCTTCCGCCGCCTGTTCGCCCGCATCGGCCGCCGCGGGAGCGCGCGCATGGTCATGGCCGGCAAGTCCGACATCGGGGCCGCGATCGACATGGCGCGGCTGCTCTACGGCAAGCTTTTGCGCGCGCGGGTGAAGATCTTCGAGTTCGGGGTCTGCAAGCTCCACATGAAACTCATCGTGGTCGACGACATCGCCTATGTCGGCAGCGCCAATCTCGACAAGCGGAGCTTCCGCATCAATGTCGAGCTGATGGTGCGCATCGATGACCCCGCGGTCGCGGCCGCGCTGCGCAAGCTGGTCGACCACATGGCCGAGGGCAGCGAGCCGATCACCCCGGCCTGGTATGCCCGCAACAGCACCTTCCTCAACCGGATGCGCTGGCAGATCGCCTATTGGCTGAGCCTTGCGGACTACCGTATCAGCAAGGCGGGGACGGTTTAACCTGTTAACTGGACGGACTTACTATCGTTAACGCGGCTTTTACGGGTTGCCCCTTAGACATTCCACCATGCGGGGAATGCTCGACAATTTGCGACTGAAGGTGATGCCGCCGATCCCGGAGGCGATCCGCGACCAGTTCACCATTCTGCGCGCGCGGCGGGTCGAGACGCAGACCAACGTGATGTACATGATGCTGCTCGCCACCACGCCGACCGCGGCCTGGGCGGGGGCGGCCAATCTCCACTGGGCGATCAAGTTCGGCATGCCCGCGCTCTTGGCGGTGCTGTGCGTGCTCGGCCTGATCGAGAACGCGATCAGCCGCCGCCGCCCGCTCGGCCTGCGCCGCGCGCAGCTGATCGTGAAGAAGACCGCGAGCGTGACGGGCTGGGTCGGCGTGATGTGCAGCAGCTGGGCGGTGCTCAACTGGTTCGCCTCTCCGCCTGAGGCCCACGCCGCCTTCGCGATGATCATCGCCATGGGCGCGCTGGCGACCGCGTACTGCCTCTCGGCGATCCGCTTTGCCGCGATCCTCAACCTCGTCATCGGCGTGGTGCCGATTTCGGCGCTGATGCTGCTGTCGGGCCGCCCGGCGGAGATCGCCGCGGCGACCTCTCTGGTGCTGGCGACGCTGATCCTCGTGCGCTTCATCCTTCAGGGCCACGCGATGCTGGTCGATCTGCTGCAATTGCAGCACCAGACCCGCGACCTTGCCCATACCGACCCGCTCACCGGCCTTGCCAACCGCCGCGCGCTCGACGAGCGGATCGCCGGCCTGCTCGCCAAGGGCGAGGGCGCGCCGCCGTTCCGGCTTGCGCTGCTCGATCTCGGCGGGTTCAAGCCGGTCAACGACCGCTACGGCCATGCCTTCGGCGACCGCCTGCTTTGCGGGGTGGCCGAGCGGCTTCGCGAGGTGGTCGGCGATGATGGCCTCGTGGTGCGCCAGGGCGGCGACGAGTTCGCGGTGCTGATCCCGCCGCATTCACGCCTCCATGATATGCCGCTCGCCGAGCGCCTGCCGATCGCGCTGGTGCGCCCGCATATGATCGAGGGCGTGGCCGTCAGCGTCGGCGCCAGCGCCGGCGTGGCGCAATGGCCGACCGATGGCGCGGACGCCGAAGCCCTGTTCGATTTCGCCGACCGCGCGCTCTATCAGGCCAAGGCCGAGACGCGCGATGGAGGGGCTGCGGCCGATGCCCCCGCAGAGCAGGTCGCGCTTAGCGCCTGACGGCGCGCGCCGCACAAGCGGACAAAGCGGACAGGGTGTCCGGTTTGGGAACTCGCTCATTCAGTTCAATTTTCAAAAGTATATTCCGCCGTGCGTCATGCAGACGGAATTGGCGGCGAACCGCTGTTCGCCTGCCAAAGAGCTGCCGCTCGGCTATCGGCCCCGGAGCGGACTTTTGCGAAGGTCGATCATGCCGCCTCCAAGAGTGGATCGGGCGTGGCTGGTACCGCAGCCGTGCCTGCGTGCGGGTTGCGATACACGCATCCCCTTGACGTCTTGAGGTGGCGCTCCAGCGATACCAGCACTTCGTCGTTTTCCTCGGCGTCGAACTTGCGGGCAAACAAGTCGCTACTTCTTACCAGATGCTCCAGATCGCCGCTGATGTAATTGCGCGGGCGCAGCTTGATGTCACCATCGGGCACCCAGTCGATCATCCTGAGATCATCATTCATGATGATGCCCTGATCGCCGCTGTTCATGATCACGGTTTGGAAGAACGATTCATCGGCAATGAAGCTATTGCGATAAAACTGCTTGAACCGTTCGACGCTGGGATCGTGGCAGACGAACTCGCAAAAACTGCGCGTAACGGCTTTCCATTGGGTCCCGATAAATGGGGTGTCGCCCGTCAGGAACGGCCGCGCTACGCCGGTTGCAGTCAATTTGCCGCCCTCCTCGACGAACAAATGGCTGATCCGGTTCATTGTGTCCGGGCGTTCGATAGCCTGATTCAGGACGCGAATGAACTGCTTGCCGGGATTGGCTGCGAAAAACTGGCGGATATAGTCTTGGCTCTTGAGCGGGAAATCCTGGCCCGACAGGTTGATGTAATGCGACCAGATGGCATCCATCTCGAGCAGGCGCGCCATGCCCCGCAATTCTGCATCCACCAAGCTGTACCCACCCCACAGCGCGTCTCGCGATTCGAGCACCGCCACGCCTTGATAGGGCTCCAGGAAGGCTATGATTTCATCGGCCAGAACCGCACCGGAACTCTTGTCGATATGGATCACATACTGGTTGCCGGGTGCGTAAATTGCCTTGAACAGGCGCTTGAACTGCTCAGGGTAGCGGTGAACGAGGAGGAAATAGCCAATCATGGGGCGCACCTTCATCGGTCGTCCGCACACGGCTGCCTATGGCCCGCGCACGACGATTGATTTTCCTGTCTCAGGAAAGCCAATCAAATGAAGTTCTGATTGTGTAGAGACAGCGCCCGGCAGAATAGCGCTGAATGCAGCGCAATGGCGTGCATTGAAGATGGTTATCGCGAGGTCCCAATACAAGGGCGACGTAACGTCATATCAAATGCGGCATCGCTTCCGATACACACCGATCTCCGACCATTCGTGGCTGGAGGGTGGTATCGAAAAACCCGCCCCCCTCGCTACTCCTGCCCCCAGTCTGAATAGTCCTTGAAGTTGGGCGAGGTGAACTTGGTGATGTCGCTCTGGAAGTGCAGCGGCACGTTGCCGGTCGAGCCGTGGCGCTGCTTGGCAACGATCAGCGTCGCGCGGCCCACCAGACCTTCGAACTTCTCTTCCCACTGACGGTATTTCTCCTGCACGTCGGGCGCCGAGGAGGCGTCGGGCGTGTCGGGCTTGACCAGCAGGTGGTAGTAATCGCCGCGGAAGATGAACCAAACCATGTCGGCGTCCTGCTCGATCGAGCCGGATTCTCTGAGGTCGGAGAGCATCGGGCGCTTGTCCTCGCGGCTTTCGACCGCGCGGCTGAGCTGCGACAGGGCGATCACCGGGACCTGCAATTCCTTCGCCAGCGTCTTCAATCCGCGGCTGATCTCCGAGATTTCATTGACGCGGTTGTCGTTGGCGCGCCCCGAGCCTTGCAGCAGCTGCAGGTAGTCGACGATGATGAGGCCAATGTCGTGCCGCCGCTTCATCCGCCGCGCGCGGGTGCGCAAGCTCCCGATGGTGAGCGCGGGCGTATCGTCGATATAGAGCGGCAGTTCGGCAAGGCGCTGGCTGGCATAGGACAGCTTCTGGAAATCCTCGCGGGTGAGTTTACCGCTGCGCAGCGCTTCCGACGAGATCTCCGCCTGCTCGGCAAGGATACGCGTCGCCAGCTGGTCGCTGCTCATTTCCAAGCTGAAGAAGGCGACCGGCGCGCCATAGTTGAACTCGCCGCCCTCGCGCTGCCAGTTGAGGTGGGCCTCGGCGCAGTTGAACGCGATGTTCGTGGCGAGCGAGGTCTTGCCCATGCCGGGGCGTCCGGCGAGGATCACGAGGTCGGAATTATGCAGGCCCGAGGTCTTCTGGTCGATGGTGGCAAGGCCGGTGGTCTTGCCCGACAACCCGCCGCCCGAGTTCATCGCGGCCTCGGCCATCTTGATCGCTGCCATCGCGGCTTCGCGGAAGGTCGCCGCCTCGCGCCCCGTCGCCGCGCCCTCGGCGACCTTGAACAGGTCGGCCTCGGCCTGTGCGATGCGGTCCAGCGGCGAGGTGTCTTGCGAGGTGTCGAGCGCGCCTTCGACCAGCCCGCGACCGACACTCACCAACTCGCGCAGCAGGGCGAGGTCGTAGATCTGCTGGGCCAGTTCGCGCGGCACCAGCAGGCCGGCGCCGCTCGCAGTGAGCTGCGCCAGATAGGACGTGCCGCCCAACTCGCGCAGCGCCTCGTCTGCCTCGAAGAACGGGCGCAGCGTGACCGGCGAGGCGGTGGCGTTGCGCTCGAGCAGCGCCAGCACGCGCTCGTAGATGCGGGCGTGCAGGGCTTCGAAGAAGTGGTCGGGCCGGATCGGGACCGGCAACTCCTCGATCACCCGGTTGTCGATCAGCACCGCGCCAAGGAAGGCGGCTTCCGCGTCAAGATTGGCGGGCAGCTTCTTCACCGGCAGCTCGCCGGAGGGGTCTTGGGGTTTGATCGGGGTGACTTTTTCGGGTTCGGCCATCCGGCCCTGATGCGCACCGCCCGCTGCTTCGTGCAAGGGCGAAAGGCGCCAATATTTTTCTCGCATGCTGTGGATAGTGGGGAGAGTGCGTCGAAGTGCTTGAAGTCGCCCCCTTCGATCTGCGAAGGCGGTGAACCATGGCCGATACGCCGTCCGATTCCCTGCCTCCCTCCCACGCGCCCGGCGGTGCGGGGGCGCAGCGCATTGCCCAGGTGACGCTCGACGAGGCGACGATCCTGTGGCGCAATGCCGACGTCGAGCAGGAGCGGCGGGTCGCGATCTATGACCTGATCGAGGAAAACACCTTCAAGCCCGTGCGCTCGGCGGAGCGCGGGTCGAGCGGGCCCTATCACCTGCACCTGTCCGTCACCGACGGGCGGCTGGCGATGGACATCAAGGACACCGGCGAGCAGCTGCTCGAGACGCTGCTGATCGGCATGGCCCGCTTCCGCCGCCCGATCCGCGAGTACTTCGCGATCTGCGATTCGTATTATCAGGCGATCCGCAAGGCGACTCCGACCGAGATCGAGACGATCGACATGGCGCGGCGCGGCATTCACAACAGCGCCGCCGAACTGCTGCTCGAGCGGCTCGAGGGCAAGGTCGAGACCGATTTCGCCACCGCGCGGCGGCTGTTCACGCTGATCTGCGTGCTGCACATCAAGGGCTGAGGGGCATGGCCCAGGGAGCCAAGGCGCGGCCCAAACGCCGCGCGGGCCGTGCGCCCCGGCGCTGGCTGCTGCGGCTGGCGGCGCTGCTGGTGCTGTTCGGTCTCGCCTTTGCCGCATGGCTTTGGTGGGACATGCGCGGCTGGCGGCCCGACCCTGAGCTCTACCCCGAGCAGGGCGCGCTCGTCCCCGCTGGCCCTTCGCCGATGCGGTTCGAGACGCTGAAGGCGATCGGCGCGACGTTCATCTACTTGCCCCTTGCGCAAGGGCCCGCGGCCGAGGCGCCCGGCGGCTTCGCCGACCGCTTTGCCTCCGCCCGCAAGGCCGGGCTCAAGGTCGGCGTTGTCCTGCCCTTCGACCCCTGCCTTGGCGCCGACGCGCAGAGCGGGGTCTTCGCCCAGATGGTGCCGCGCGATTCGGGCCTGCTCCCGCCCGCCATCGCGCTCGAAGGCCTCGCCGATGCCTGCGATCCCAAGGTCAGCGACGCCGCGGTCGAGAGCGAGCTGATGACGCTCATCAACCAGATCGAGCTTCACGCTGGCAAGCCCGTGATCCTCAAGCTCGCCCCCGCCTTCGAGGCCCGGCACCGCACCGCCAGCGCGCTCGCCCGCGACCTGTGGCTGGCGCGCGACCGGGCGCGGCCGGACTATGCCGGGCGGCCCTGGCTGCTATGGAGCGCCAACTCGGCGCGCGTGACCGAGGCGGGCACGGAGCCGGTCGAATGGGTGGTGGTGCAGAAGTGATGCTCGAGAGCGCACAGGAACAGGCCCTGATCGACGCGGCCTTTGCGGCGGCGCGCGGGGCCTACGCGCCCTATTCCGACTACCCCGTCGGCGCGGCGCTGCTGTTCGATGACGGCGCGGTCGTCACCGGCTGCAATGTCGAGAACGCGAGCTACGGCCTGTCGCTCTGCGCCGAGACCGTCGCGGTCGCCAAGGCGTTCGAGGCCGGACGGCGCGGGGGCCTCACGGCGGTCGCGGTGGTGGGCCTCAAGGCCGACAAGGAGCCTATCACCCCCTGCGGCCGCTGCCGTCAGGTGCTCAACGAGGTCGCTGCATTGGGCGACACCGACCCGCTGGTGCTGTGCGTCAGCGCCGAGGGCGTGCGCCGCGTCGCGCTGTCCGCGCTGCTGCCCCACGCCTTCGGGCCTTCGCACCTTGGCTAGGCATCGGGACTAGGGTGCGCGCGATGATCCGGACTCTCGGCCCACGCGACACGCTCGACTATTACGATAGCCAGTCGGTGACGCTGGCCTGCCCGGTCGCTCCGCTTGAGGCGTGGAACATCATCATGGCCCATCCCCAGCCGGTGCTGCGTGCCGCATTCGCGGTGCGCGATGCGATCTCCGCGCGGTTCGGGGTCAAGCGCATCTGCGGGTTCACCGGCGCGCGCGTCACGCAGGTGGCAGCCGGGGACTACCTCGATTTCTTTCTGGTCGAGGAGCTTGCGCCCGACACGCTCGTCCTGACGGCGCGCGACCGACACCTCGATGTGATGACCTGCGTATCGTCAGAGGGGCCGCAGCTGACGATCACGGCGTCAGTGGTCACCCACAACCTGTTCGGCCGCGCCTATATGGTGCCGGTCGGCATCGCACATCGCCCTATCGTACGCGGCATGCTTGACCGGCTGGCGCGCGCGGTGGCGGGTTAGGCGTCCCGCGCCTCCAGCCACTCGACCAGCGCCGCCAGACACTCGCGGCCCAAGAGCTTGCAGCGCTCTGGCGACCAGCCCTGTTCGGGCTCGGGGAAGTCGGCGAGGTCCTTGTAGGGCATCTCCAGCGTCATCGCGACCGCGCCGAAGCGTTCGGCGAGCTGGTTGGTGCTCATGGTGAGGTTCGCGCGGCCCGGCGAGGCCTTGGGGTAGCCGAGCTTGGTCTGGAAGTCGGGCGTGCGGCGGTCGAGGATCGCCTGATAGCGGTAGTAACCCTCGCCTTGGCTCTCTTTCCACGAAGGAATGCCCTCGAACCCGGCGAGGAACACGGCGGGGATCGCCTCGTCGGCATGGACGTCCATCGCGAAGTCGACGCCGGTTTCATCCATGCGGTTGCGGATCGCGAGCACTTCGGGCGAGCGTTCGGGGGTCGGCTCGGCCCATTCGCGATTGAGATTGGTGCCAACCGCATTGGTACGAAGATGCCCGCGCCGCGAACCATCGGGGTTGCAATTGGGCACGATGTGCAACCGGCACTTGGCCCGCAAGGCGCGCGACACCGGATCGGCCGGGTCGACCAGGCACTCCAGCGCGCCCTCCATCCACCACTCGGCCTGCGTCTCGCCCGGGTGCTGGCGGGCGTAGAGCCACACCTGTGTCTCGCCTTCGCCCATTTCGAGGCAATCGATCGGCTGGCCATCCAGTGTGGTGCCGAGCCGGACGTAATCGACGCCCTCGGTCGAGGCGGCCTCGGCGATCAGATCGTGGTGGCGCTCCATCGAATAGGGCGCGAAATAGGCGACCCAGAACACGCCGCCCGCGGGCAGGTAGCGGATGGTGAGCGTGCCCCCGTCCTCGTCCTTGTCATAGGTGCTCGCCGCGCGCTCCCAGTAATCGCGGTCTTCGCTGACGCAGGCGTTGTAATCGGGCCAGCCGCCCGGATAGGCGCTCGCCGCAAGGCCGGTGAGCTTCAGCACCACGTCCTCGCCCGCAGGGGCGGAAACGCGGAAGTGGAACCACTGGAAGAACTCGGATTCATTGTCGCGCCGGATCGCGAGGCGCGCGGTGTTCCCGGCAATCCTGAGCACGTCGATATTGCCGCTGTCGAACCCGGCATCGATAAACAGAGAGGTCATTTGGTTCCTTGCAGCTTCTTGGCGTCGATCGTCACGGTCTCGCCATTGCCACCGGGAAAGTCCTTGAACAACCCGGCTGCGAGCGTGCGCGCACTGGTGGCGACCTGCGCATAGGGCGATTTCACCCCCGTTGCCACCTGCGCGCGGCCTTCCCACAGGGTTTCGCCCCCGGTCCGGGTGATGCGCAGTTCGAGCGCGGTGTTGGCAGCCGGCCCCTCGCGCCCGCCGCCGAGATTGATCCCGACCCCGAGCCCGAGCCCTGAGCCGAAGCTCCCCGCACTCCCGCCGACGCCGACGCTGACCGGGCCTTGCCGCTCGACAGGCGCGGCAACAATCGGCGTGCGGGCGGAGCGGATCGCGGCGGTCTGGTCGGCGGGGACGCCTTCGGGGACGACGGTGTAGCCCGCCTTGGTCAGCTCAGCCCGCACCGCCTCAGCAATGGCATTGCGGGCGGCGAGATTGGCGATGTCCTCGGGAAAGGTGATCGCGATCGTGCCGCGGCCGAGTTCGCTCGCGGACGGCGCGACGAAGCGGGTGACCTCGACCGGGCCGGTATAGGGCGTGGTCGCGCAAGCAGACAGGGCAAGGGCGGCGGCACCGAGGGGGGCGAGCAGGCGGAAGGGCAACATGGCGCAAGTTCCTTTTGTGACCTGCCACTTATAGGCTGTGCACCTGAACGTGCACAGTCCGCGATGTGTGTGCTTGAGGTTGAGATTTCTCTAAGCGATTTTGTGCTAGGGGGCCGCCATGATGACGCAAAGCAAACCTTCAGTGCTCGTGACCGGCGGGGCCGGCTATATCGGCAGCCACGCGGTGCTTGCCCTGCGTGATGCGGGATGGCCGGTCGCGGTGATCGACAATCTGACCACGGGCTTCCGCTTCGCGATTCCCGAGAGCGTGCCGCTCTA
>CAMCUB010000009.1 GCA_945878845.1 Erythrobacter sanguineus
TGAGCGCGGGGTTGGCATAGAGCGGCCGGCCCGTGATCATCACCGCGACCACCGGAATGCCTTGCGCCTTGAGCTTCTTCATCGTCGCGAAGGGCCCGGTGTGCTCGGGGTCGAGCAGCAAAGCCGCGCGGTCACCCTGAAACTCGGCATAGGGCGTCTCGCCGAACACCACCACTGCGGCATCGGGCTTGTCGGTGTAGCTGCCATCGGGCGAGAGCTCCGCGCTGCCGCCACCGGCCTCGACCGCCTGCTTGAGCCCGCCCCAGACCGAGGTCGCGCCGGGGAAGTGGCCGTTGTTGAGCCCCGTCCCCTGCCAACTCAGCGTCCAGCCGCCGGCCTGGCGCGCGATATCATCCGCGCCGTCGCCCGCGACCAGCAGGCGTCCGCCCGGCGCAATCGGCAGAACGCCCTGGTTCTTGAGCAGCACCAGCGACTTCCTAACCGCCTCGCGCGCCACGGCACGGTGCTCGGGCGCACCGAGCAGGTCCCATTGGCCGGAGTAGGGCCGGTCGGAAGGCTTGCCCGCCCCGAACAGCCCGAGTCGCGCCTTCACACGCAGAATCCGCGCCACGCCCTCGTCGATGCGGGCCATCGGGATCGTGCCCGCCTTGGCGCGGGCAAGGAGGTCGTTGTAGATGGGCTTCCACGTGTCGGGCGCCATATACATGTCGACGCCTGCCATCAGCGCCTGCGGGCAGGCCTCGTTGGTGCAGCCCGCGACCTGACCGTGGGCGTTCCAGTCCGAAACCACGAAGCCGCCGAAATCCATCTGCTCCTTGAGCACGCCGGTCACCAGCGAGTGGTTGCCGGTCATCTTGACGCCCTGCCAGCTCGAGAAGCTGACCATTACGGTGGCAACGCCCTCGGCGATCGCGGGGCCATAGGGCTTGCCGTGAATGTCGCGTAGCGCCGCTTCGCTGATTGAGCTGTCGCCCTGATCGACCCCGTTGTCGGTGCCGCCATCGGCAAGGAAGTGCTTGGTCGAAGCGATCACGTAAGGCCCGGCAAGCAGGTTGTCGCCGGTCGGCGGACCTTGCAGCCCGCGCACCATCGCGCCGACATAGGAGGCAACCAGATCGGGGTCGGAGGAATAGCCCTCGTAAGCGCGGCCCCAGCGGAAATCCTGCGGCACGGCAACCGTGGGCGCGAAGGTCCATTCCTGCCCCGTGACGCGGATTTCCTTGGCGGTGACTGCGCCGATTTTCTCGATCAGCGCCGGATCGCGCATCGCGCCGAGGCCGATATTGTGCGGAAACAGCGTCGCGCCGATGATGTTCGAATGGCCGTGGACCGCGTCGGTGCCCCAGATCATCGGGATGCCGACCCCGCCGTCGGATGTGTCGACCGAGGCGAGGTAGAAGTCGTCGGCCGCTTTCAGCCAGTCCGGGGCAGGCGAAAGGTCATTGCCATTGGGGCCGGAATTGCCGCCGACCAGCAGCGAGCCGAGCTTGTATTTGCGGAAGTCCTCAGGGGTCACGCAGCACAGGTCCGCCTGCACCAATTGCCCGACCTTCTCCTCGATGGTCATGCGCGCGATCAGGTCCGCGATCATCTTTTCGTGATCGGCGCGGGTGGGCACGGGGTAGGTGTAGGCTGGCCACTGCTCGGGATGGGCAGTGCCCGGAGCCGGGGCAGGGGGCGTTTCCGCGATTGCCACGGTGGCAAGGCTCGCGGCAGCGAGCAGGCCTGCCGCAAGGCAAGCGCGTGTGGAGGCCCGGTGGCCCATCATGTCCCTCTCCCGCGGCGGCCATACCCGCCGTACCCAGCGTTTTGCTAACGCTAACATGAATGTTGTAAAATCTGCGCGCGGAAGTCAATCCGATGGCGAAGGCGTGTGCGGCCTGCATCGACGCGTGAATTTCAATACACTGTATTATATGAATTTATAGCGGGAAAAATACGAATACAGGTCGCGCGGATCACTATGGTAGCGATACCATTTATCCGATCAACGAATCGCAGGGCAGATTTTCCGCCGCCTATCCGCGCGCGACTGTCTCCAGCAGCTCGCCCGTTACCGGATAGCCCGCATCGGCGAGGATCGTCAGCCACGGCTTGCCGTCCTGCTCGACCACCTGCGGCATGATCGTGCGCACCGGGATCGCCTCGGCCTGCGCACGGGCTTCGGCGAAGCTGGCGAACAGGGCGAGGCGTTCGAGATTGCGGCGGGTGGGGAAGATCAGTTTGATCTCGCCGCGCTCGGCCGCGTCGAGCGCGCCCTGCGCCGTGGTCCAGAACAGGTGGGTGTTTTCGGCGTGGTCGATCGATACGTCGACCGCCCCGGTGCCGAGGTCGGCGAGGTAGAAGCGCGTGTCATAGACCCGTGCGATCGCCTCGTTCTTGGGAAACCAGCGGGCAAAGGGCGTGATCTGAGCCAGGTCGAGCTGCCAGCCGAACGCCTCGAGCACCGGCGCGAGCGCGGCGCATTCGCTGAGCATTTTTCGCGCGGCGTCGGCGCTGGCGGCGTTGATCTCGCCCGACAGGCCGAGCGCAAGGCCGGTCTCCTCGAGCGTCTCGCGCACCGCGGCGATCTGGTGCGCGGCTTCATCGGGCGTGAGGCCGTGGGCGGCCGCGACCGCCTCGCCGAGCGCATAGTCGGCGGGATCGACCCGCCCGCCGGGAAACACCGCCATCCCGCCTGCAAAGGTCATGTTGCGCGAGCGCACAGTCATCAGCACCTCCGGAGCGCCGCTATCGGGCGCGTTGCGGAAGATGATGATGGTGGCGGCGGGAATGCCTTCTCGGGCGGATTCGGTGGTCATCACGGCAAAGGATGGCCGCAAGGCGCGTCCTTGCCAAGACCCAAGGCCAATTGCTGCCGCAGCGCAATGCACAGCCGGGGGGAGGGGTGTCGGGGCGCTTTACAACTCGCGGTTAAGGATGTGACAGCGCTTTCGAAAAAACGGTGGATTTCCGTGCATTTTTGAGTTTGGCACGGGGTGTGCATTGAATGGTGCGGTCCCAATGGTCTTCGACGAGAGGTGCGACCCTTCCTGGTCTCCGGGTTGCGCCTCCCCGAAAATGAAAGAGCGCTCCGCACTGGTCCTGCGGAGCGCTTTTTTGTTGCGCCTCAGGCGCCGGCGCGGGCCGTCCGGCCCGCTTGGCTTTCCTTCGGGGGCCCGGCCCCTGCGGCCCCCCCTTCGGGCGCGCGTTCGCGCTTGCGGCCCTTTGGGCCGTTTCACCGCGTTCGAGATTGCTAGCGCTGGTTTCGGTCGCGCTAGCGACCGCAAGGCCGAACGGCCGCCCGCAGCGGGCGCAGCTTGCTGCGCGTCTAGCGAGGACCGCACCCGCGGAGGCGGGTGCGGAAAACCAAAATCAAATCAGGCAGTCTTCACGCCGCTTTCATCCAGCAGCGCCTTCAGCTCGCCCGCCTCGAACATCTCCATCATGATGTCGCTGCCGCCCACGAACTCGCCCTTCACGTAGAGCTGCGGGATCGTCGGCCAGTCGGAGAAGCTCTTGATGCCCTGACGGATTTCCATGTCCTGCAGCACGTCGACGCTCTCGTATGCGACTCCGCAATGCTCGAGGATCGCGATCGCGCGGCTGGAAAAGCCGCATTGCGGGAAGAGCGGCGTGCCCTTCATGAACAGCACCACGTCGTTGCTGGTGACGAGATCGGAAATGCGCGCGTTGACGTCGGACATGGGGTGTGCGGCCTTGGCAGGTGTTGCGTTGAATGACGGTTACTTGGGAACCACGGTCGTGACTTGCAAGGCATGCAGCACACCGCCCATCCGGCCGCCAAGCGCGGCATAGACCAGCTTGTGCTGCGCCACGCGGCTCAGCCCTGCGAATTGCGGGGCGGTGACGGTCGCCGCCCAGTGGTCATCGTCGCCCGCAAGGTCTTTGAGCTCGACCTCGGCCCCGGGCAGGGCGGTCAGAATCGCGTCCTCGATCTCGCGTGCGCTCATCGGCATGGCGTCAGACCCCGCCGAGCAACTGCCGGCGCGACTCTATGGTCATTTCCTCGAGCTTGGCGCGGATGTCGGCCTCGGTAACGTCGGCTTGCGCGGCGGTGAGATCGCCGAGCAGCTTGCGCACCACGTCCTCGTCACCGGATTCCTCGAAATCGGCCTGCACCACCGCCTTGCGATAGGCATCGGTCTCTTCGGGGGTGAGCTTCATCAGGCCGGCTGCCCATTCGCCGAGCAGCTTGTTGCGCCGCGCGGCGATGCGGAAGGCGGTCTCGCCCTCAAGCGCGAAATGGGCTTCCTCGGCGCGCTCGCGATCCTTGAAATCGGTCATGTGATGTGTGTCCCTCCGGATAGGATCCGGGGCCAGCGATAGAGGCGGGCGCACGCCGCTTCAAGCGGGAAGCCGCGTGCGCCGCACAATCGCGGCCTAATCCATTGTCACCACAAGCTTGCCGACCGCCTCGCGCGCTTCGAGCTTGGCGATGGCATCGCCGGCGCGAGCAAGGGGGAAGGTTTCGGAGACCAGCGGGTCGATCTTGCCGGCCTTCATCAGGTCGAACAATTCCATGACCTGCGCGTGGAAGCCCTTGGGATCGCGCGCGGTGAAGGCGCCCCAGAACACGCCGCAGATGTCGCAGCTTTTGAGCAGGGTGAGATTGAGCGGCATCTTGGCGATCCCGGCCGGGAAGCCGACCACCAGGAAGCGGCCTTCCCAGGCGATGGCGCGCAGGGCGGGCTCGGAATATTGTCCGCCGACGATGTCATAGACGATGTTCGCGCCCTCGGGCCCGCAGGCCTTCTTGAAGGCCTCGGCGAGCGCCTTGGACGCGTCCTTGTCCATCGCTTCGCGCGGGTAGATCACCACTTCGTCGGCCCCGGCCTTGCGGGCGACTTCGCCCTTGGCTTCTGACGAGACGGCAGCGACGACGCGCGCGCCGAACGCCTTGGCGAGTTCCACGGCGGAGAGCCCGACGCCGCCCGCCGCGCCGAGGATCAGCACGGTGTCGCCCGCCTTGATATGCCCGCGGTCCTTGAGGCCGTGAATGGTGGTGCCATAGGTCATCAGCAGCGAAGCGGCCTTTTCGAAGGGCACGCCATCGGGCACCTTGAACATCCGGCCCGCGGGCACGACGACCTTCTCGACCAGACCGCCATTGCCGATCCCGGCGAGCACCCGGTCACCGACCGCAAAGCCCTCGACACCTTCGCCGAGCGCTTCGATCACGCCGCTGATCTCGCCGCCGGGCGAGAAGGGGCGCTGCGGTTTGAACTGGTACATGTCGCGGATGATGAGACCGTCGGGATAGTTGATCGCGCAGGCCTTGACCGCGACGAGCACCTCGCCCTTGCCGGGGACGGGGGTATCGACCTCGTCCAAGGTCAGCGTTTCCGGCCCGCCGGTCTGGTGGGTGCGAATGGCTTTCATGATGTCCTCTCCCTGTTCTTTGAATCTTTAGGCGGCGGCAGTGCCGCGCATCAGCCACGGCTGGGCGGCGGTGCGCCCTGCTTCGAACCCGCCGATCGCCTCGCCGCGCGCCATGGTCAGCCCCACTTCGTCGAGGCCGTTCAAGAGGCAGTGCTTGCGGAACGGATCGATCTCGAAGGTGAACCGGTCCTGATAGGGGGTGGTGACGGTCTGCGCCTCGAGATCGACGGCGATTGCGAGCCCCTCACGCGCCACTTCCAGCAGCCGGTCGACCGCCTCCTGCGGCAGCACCACGGGCAGGATGCCGTTCTTCACCGCGTTGCCCGAATGGATGTCGGAAAAGCTCGGCGCGATGACCACGCGGATGCCGAGGTCGAGCATCGCCCAGGCCGCGTGCTCGCGGCTCGATCCGCACCCGTAGTTGTCGCCCGCGATCAGGATCGGCGCGCCCTTGTAGGCGGGATCGTCGAAGACATTGCCGGGTTCGGCGCGCAAGCTCTCGAACGCGCCCGCGCCCAGCCCCTCGCGGCTGACGGTCTTCAGCCACTTGGCGGAGATGATGATGTCGGTGTCGACATTCTTGAGGCCGAGCGGAATGGCGCGGCCTTCGACGCTGGTGAGCGGCTGCATTGTGGTCCTATCAGTCAGTCTGGGGCGGCTCGCCCGAGGGGATCGGGCCGGGCTGGGTCGGCTCGTTCGGCTTCTTCTTGCGCTTGCCCGCATAGAGCAGCGCTGCGGCCACGGCCGCCGATCCGATGGCACCCGCAGCGGCAATCGCGGCGTTGCGGGCGGTGTTCGATTTCTTGGGGGTTTCGTCAGTCATGGACATTCCATGCGCCTCGCGGCGGCGGGTTTCAAGGGGTTGAGGTCACGGCCTTGCCGGGGCGGCGGCGAAATGCCCGCCGCGGGCGTCCGGCGCTGCCAGCCCGCAAGTCACTGCGCCCACTGGCCGAAGGGCGGCAGCTTGCCGATGTCGCGCGCGTCATGCTGGACGATCACCGTCGCGCCCTCGACCCCTGCGATCTTCTTGAACCGGTCAAGCGAGGCGAGGGTGTCGGCCCGGTCCGTATTGAAACGCGGCACGCCGTCGCTGTCATAGTTCTCGCGGAAATGCGCAAGGTCTCCGGTCAGCAGCAGAGTGCGCCCCCCGGACAGCCGAACCAGCAGCCCGTGGTGGCCCGGCGTATGGCCCGGCAGGTCGAGCATCACCACCCGGCCATCGCCGAAAACGTCCTTGTCGCCGCTGACCGCCTCGACTTTGCCCGGCCCGCTCACCCAGTGTGCCAGTGGGCGCGCGTCGGTGCCGGGCGCTCCGGCCTTGAGCGCTTCGAAATCGCCCTTGCCGATCAGCAAAGTCGCCTGCGGGAAGCTCGCCGCCTGCCCGCTGTGATCGAAGTGGTAATGGCTGATCCCGACGCGCCCGATCTTTTCGGGCCCAATGCCGAGCTCGGCGAGCTGTTCGACCAGCGTCTTGTCGAGTGTGAAGTCGAAACCGGCGTTGCGATCGAGCGGCTTGCCCTTGGCGCTGGCGTCGATGCCGGTGTCCCAGAGGAGATAGTCCTCACCGTGGCGGATCAGGTAACAGCTGCCGGTCAGCGGCTTGGCGAGGCCCTTCATCGATCCGGTGTCGGAAAACCCGTCGAGATCATTGGCGACGAATGTGCCGCAATCGAGCCGCATGATCGCGAGCGGCGCGGCAGGCGCAGGCGGGGCGCTCTGGCCGGTGAGTGTGGTAGCGGCGAGCGCCGCCAGAATGATCCGTGCGATGGGTTTCATGCCGCGTTCTACCTTGCCAACTCCCGCACGTCCGCCAACCGCCCCGTCACCGCCGCCGCCGCCGCCATCGCGGGCGAGACAAGGTGCGTGCGTGCGCCCGGGCCCTGCCGTCCCACAAAATTGCGGTTGCTGGTCGAGGCGCAGCGCTCGCCTGCGGGCACCTTGTCGGGGTTCATGCCGAGACACGCCGAACAGCCCGGCTCGCGCCATTCGAAACCGGCGTCGAGGAACACGCGGTCGAGGCCTTCTTCCTCGGCCTGCGCCTTCACGAGGCCCGAGCCGGGGACGACAATCGCCCAGTGCACATTGTCTGCCTTGCGGCGCCCCTTGAGGATTGCGGCGGCGGCGCGCAGGTCCTCGATGCGGCTGTTGGTGCAGGAGCCGATGAAGACGTTCTGGATCGGAACTTCGGTCATCGGGGTGCCGGGGGTGAGGCCCATGTAGTCGAGCGATTTCTGCGCGGCGACGCGCTTGCTCTCGTCGGCGAAGTCCTCGGGCGCGGGGACGCGGCCGCCGATCGGCACGACGTCCTCGGGCGAGGTGCCCCAGGTCACGCTGGGCTCGACTTTCGAGGCATCAAGGCGCACGCTCTTGGCGAAGACCGCGCCTTCATCACTGTGGAGCGTGCGCCAATAGGCGACCGCCGCATCCCACTCCGCACCCTTGGGTGCCATGGGGCGGCCCTTGAGATAGGCGAAGGTGACGTCGTCGGGTGCGATCAGGCCAGCGCGCGCGCCCGCTTCGATGCTCATGTTGCAGACCGTGAGGCGCTCCTCGAGCGTCATGCGCTCGAACACCTTGCCGCGATATTCGATCACGTAGCCCGAACCGCCCGCCGCGCCGATCTTGCCGATGATGTGGAGGATCAGATCCTTGGCGCTGACGCCGGGGCCGAGATCGCCGTCCACCCGCACTTCCATCGGCCGTGATTGCTGAAGCAGCAGGGTCTGGGTCGCCAATACGTGTTCGACTTCACTGGTGCCTATTCCGAAGGCAAGCGCCCCGAGGCCCCCGTGGCAGGCGGTGTGCGAATCCCCGCAGACGATGGTGGTGCCGGGGAGCGAGAAGCCCTGCTCCGGCCCCACGACATGGACGATCCCCTGCTCCTTGGCGGTCGCGGGGATATAGCGGATGCCATAAGCCGGGGCGTTGACCTCGAGCGCGGCAAGCTGGGCTGCGCTTTCCGGGTCGGCGATGGGCACGGGCTGGCCCGCGCCGTCGATCCGCGCGGTGGTCGGCAGGTTGTGATCGGGCACGGCCAGCGTCAGCTCGGGCCGGCGCACCGGGCGGCCCGCCAGCTTGAGCGCCTCGAAGGCCTGCGGGCTCGTCACTTCGTGCACCAGATGGCGGTCGATATAGATCAGCGCCGTCCCGTCATCGCGGGTCTCGACGACATGCGCGTCCCAGATCTTTTCGTAGAGGGTGCGGGGGCGGCTGGCCATGTTTCGGGTCCGTCGGTTGGGGGGCTGGGAGCGGCCCAATAGTCACGATTGCCGAGCCGTGGCAAGACTGCGGCAATTTACCGGCCTTGCGCGGTGGAGTTTGTCTTAATCTTGCGCTAGCTTACAAACATGTCAGCAACCGAATCCCCCGCGCGCCCGTTTTTCCACCCGATCACCGTGGCGGCGGAGGACATCGACTTCATGGGCCACGTCAACAACGCGCGCTACCTCAACTGGGTGCAGGACGCGGTGCTGGCGCACTGGCGCGGGATCGCTCCGGCCGATGACGTGGCGAGCAAGGCCTGGGTCGCGCTGAAGCACGAGATCACCTATCGCAAGCCCGCCTTCCTCGAGGATGACGTGATCGCGCAGACCGTGCTCGAACGTTTCAACGGCGCGCGCGCGTTCTACTCGACGCTGATCAAGCGCGGCGAGGAAGTGCTGGCCGAGGTGCAATCGAGCTGGTGCTGCATCGATGCCGAAACCCTGCGCCCGGCGCGCATCGGCGAGCATCTGCGCGAGTTCTTCTTCCCCAAAAGCGAGTGACGCGATAGTCTCGCCCGGGTCCCGCTCGGGGGACGGGAGGGACGCAATCGTGAACTGCTTCAAGGCTTTGGCCATTCTCGTCTGCGGCTATGCGATGGCCGCCGCGCCGCTCGCTGCGCAAGAGGCTGTCGCCCCCGCGCCGGAGATGACCGCTGCCGAGGTGGCTGGGGTGCAGCAGGCGGTCGATCTGGGCTGGCTCGTCTATTCCTACGATCAGGCCGCATGGCATGGCACCGACGCGATGCTCGAGGACCTGCCCAACGCCCGGAAGCTCGGCGTCGCGGGATGGATCGTCAACGACATTGAGGACGGGTGGGAGACTGTGTTCTACCGCCCGGTCAAGGACGGAGGCTTCGAGGCGGTGTGGGCCGGGGTCTATGATGGCCGCAAGGTGATCCGCCGCACCGCCTATGCCACAGGCGAGCGGACGCTGACGGCGGGCGAGGTCGCGCTCGTGCAGGCGAACGAACTCGCCCGCAGGCAGAAGGCCGATCGCTGCACGACAGGCGCCTTCAACACCGTGGTCTTCCCGAGCGGCAAGCCCGATGGCGGCATCTATGCCTATCTGCTCACCCCGCAGGTGGCGAATGGCGAGGTTCCCTTCGGCGGCCACCACCGCTTCGAGATCGTGGACGGCAAGATCAAGGACCGCCGCAGCTTCGCGAAATCGTGTCTGGTGATGTCAGTCGCGGCTCCTGACGGAGGGCGCCCCCAGGCCCTGACCATCACTCACCTGCTCGACCCCGTGCCGACCGAGATCCACGTCTTTTCGGTCTGGGCGGCCGGTGTTCCGGTTTACGTGCTGACCACTGGCAACAACCGCGTATGGGCGGCCGAGGTCTCCGGCGGCAAGCCCCGCATCCGGCTGATCAAGTAGGGCGGCCCGCCGCGCGGGGGCCGGGCTAATCAGCGATAGCGCGCCGGCTTCAACGCATGCTTTGCCAGCTTGTCGTAGAGGGTCTTGCGCGGGGTCTGCAGCATCTTCTGGACCGCGGCCACATCGCCGCGACACTGGCGCAGTGCATCCTCGAGCACGGTGCGCTCGAACTCGGCGACGATCTGGTGGAGCGGGCGCGCCGTACCGGCGATTGCAGGGGTAGCGCCGGTGCCGGTTTGCGTCAGGCCCAGCACGAAGGCGCGGGCAAAGCCGCCCAGTTCGTGAAGATTGCCGGGCCAGTCATGGGTTTGCACATGGTGCCACTCGGCCGCGCCGATGGTGGGAGCGGGCAGGCCGTATTCGCGCGCCCGGGCGACCACGAACAGGCGGAAGATCTCGGGCACGTCCTCGCGGCGTTCAGCCAGCGGCGGGAAGGCGATCTGCACCGCGCCCAGCCGGTGCCACACCGGATCGCGCGCCTCGGCCTCGCTGCCGTCGGTCTGGCGGGCGAGGATGATGCGAAGGTTGAGCGGCCGCGCCCGGGCCGCGCCGATCGGCCACACCTCGCGCTTTTCCACCAGCGCGGCGAGCCGCGTGACCAGCACGTCGTTTGCCGCGGCAATCCCGTCGAGGAACAGCGTGCCGCCATTGGCGCGCTCGATCAGGCCGGTGCGAGACAGGCCCGCCGAAGGCTCGCGCCCGAACAATAGCCATTCGGCATCGGCATGGGCCAGAACGCCCGCATCGACCGCGACAAACGGACGGCTGCGGCGCGGGCTCAGATCATGGATCAGCCGCGCCCCGTAGCTCTTGCCGGTACCGGCGGGGCCGGTCAGCACCACATCGATCTCCGAACGCGCCACACCTTCGATCACCGAGCGCAGGCGCTCGGCCGCGGCCGAGATGCCGGGGATGGCATGGCCGAGCGAGTGCCCGGCCTCCTCGCGCAACCGGCGGTTTTCCAGAGCCAGCGCGCGCCGCTGGCTGCTGGCGCGAACCGCGCGGATGAGATCGGCGGTGGGATAGGGCTTGGTCAGGAAATCGGCGGCACCGTTCTTCATCGCCGCCACCGCCATGGCAATGTCGCCGTGGCCGGTGGTGAGGATCACCGGGAGTTCGGGATCGATCCGCTTCAATTCGGCGAAGAAGGCGATCCCGTCGATCCCCGGCATCCGCACGTCGCTCACCACCACGCCGGGAAAATCGGCGGTGAGCCAGCCGAGCGCGGCGCGCGGCTCGGCAAAGGCGACCACTTCGGCGCCTTCAAGCGACAGGGTCTGGTGCGTGGCATCGCGCAGGATCGGGTCATCCTCGACCAAGGCGACCAGCAGCGGCGGGGCGGGGGCAGGGGCGGTCATGCGGCGGGCATCACCATGGTGAACCGCGCACCTGCGGCGGAGTCCTCGTGGATCAGGTCGCCGCCGAGCTGGCGCATGATGTCGCGCGCGATGGCAAGGCCAAGGCCGATCCCGTCCTCGCGCGCGGTGACGAAGGGCTGGAACAGCGTGTCGACCAGCGCGGGCGGCACCCCCGGCCCGGTGTCAGAGACGCTGAGCCGCACGGTCCCGCCCGCGGCCGTGATCGCCAGCGTGATCTTCCCCTCGGGTGGGCATGCCTGGACGGCGTTCTGGAGCAGGTTGACCAGCACCTGTTCAAGCTGGACATGGCGGGCGCGCACAGTGGTGGCGGCGGCCTCGGCGGCGGGCAATTCCAGCGTCAGGCTGTGCTGGCGCAGCTGATCGCGCAGCAGCAGCAGCGATCCGTCGATCACCTCGCCAAGCCGGATCTCGCGCGGCGCCTCGGGCGAGCGGCGGCTGAAGTGGAGCTGTTCGGCGGTGATCTCGCCGATCCGCCCGGCGAGCTGGGCGATCCTGTCGAAATTGGTCGCAGCCTCGGCGCGGCGATCGCCCTCGAGCAGGCGCAGGCCGTTCTCGGCATAGGCGCGCATCGCGGCAAGCGGCTGGCGGATCTCGTGCCCCAGCCCGGCGGTGATCTGGCCGAGGGTGGCGAGGCGGTTGGCCTGTTGCAGCTGTTCGCGCAAGGTCGCGGTCTGCGCGGCCACGTCAGCCGCCGCGCGGGCGAGGCGCTGGCGCTGCCACAGCCAAGCGCCCGCGCCTGCCAGGCCCGCCAGCACCAGCATGATCACCCCTGCGAGCCGCGCATTGGCAATCGCGACCGACAGGCGCGGGGCGGGATCGGCGAGCAGGTGAAGCTCCCAGCCGACCGGTGCGATCGGCTGGATCTTCTCGATCATGGTGAGCGGCTGGGCGCCGCCGCGACTGGCGGGAAGCTCGATCGGGCGCGGCTCGGCCACCCCGAACTGCATCGCATCGCGCGCCGGATCGCGCGGGCGCGCAGCCCCGGTCGCGCTTGCCGCCGCGCGAAACCGCCATTGCGGGTCGCTCGCCAGCAACACGATCCCGCCCGCATCGGTCACGAACACCCCGTCTTCGGCACTGCGCCACTTGGCCTCGAGACTGTCGAATTCGACCTTGACCGCGACCACGCCGCGCGGGGCGTCGGCGGGGCCGACCCTCTCGGACAGGTAGAGGCCCGGGCGGCGGCTGACTGTGCCGAGTGCAAATTCGCTCGCCGTCCCGCCCGCCAGCGCACCGCGGAAATAGTCGCGAAAGCCGTAATTGGCCCCGATGAAGCTGTCCGGCCGATCCCAGTTGCTGGCCGCCAGCGTGGCCCCGCGCGCGTCCATCAGATAGATCGCGGCAGCATTGGTCTGCCGCGCCAGCGCCGCCAGCCGCCGGTTGAGGACATCGCGCCCGCCCGTCTGACCGCCGAGCAGGCCCGCGACCTCGGGATCGACCGCGAGCACGCGCGGCACGAGGCTGAACTTGTTGAGTTCGCTTTCGAGGCCGGCGGCAAGGATCGCCGCCTGACTGGTCGCCGACGCGCGGGTCTCCTCCAGCGCGCTGACCCGGGCCGCGCGCTCAAGCCCGAGCATCGCCAGCGCGGAAAGCAATACGGTCGCAACGCCTGCGAGCGCGATCAGATACCACCGCCCGAGCCGGCCGTGCCCGGGTTGGCCAAGGCTGAAACCGCTACGCAAACTCGTGACTTTCCCCCATGCTGTCCCCCGGCGGCTTGTGCGCCTTTCCGCACAGGGCGCAAGGATTTTGTGCGGATTTCCGCACAAATCGCCGAGGCGATCTGATTAAAGGCTTGAATTTGCGGTCACGCCCGGCGGAGCATGAAGCGCTTGCAGATGCGCGCGCCCGGCCCGATCCTCGAGTGTGAGAGGTTTTAACCTGGGGGACGCAGGCGCCAATGGGTGCGGGTTCGATCACGATCGGGGAAGCGGCAGGCGCGCCGGTGCGCAAGCCGTTCTACCGCCTGCTCTATGTGCAGGTGCTAACGGCGATCGCGCTCGGCGCGCTCGTCGGCCATTTCGCGCCCGAATTCGGCGCAAGCCTCAAGCCCTTGGGCGATGGCTTCATCAAGCTGGTCAAGATGATCATCGCGCCGGTCATCTTTGTCACGGTCGCCACCGGCATTGCCGGGATGAGCGATCTGAAGGCGGTCGGCAGCGTCGCGGGCAAGGCCTTCGCCTATTTCCTGACCTTCTCCACCCTCGCGCTGGTGATCGGGCTGGTGGTCGCCAATGTGGTGCGTCCGGGCGAGGGGCTGAACATCGACCCCGCCACTCTCGATACCGCCGCAGTCGCCGACTATGCCGACAAGGCCGAGGCGACGAGCATCACCGGCTTCCTGCTCGGCATCATTCCCGACACCCTGTTCAGCGCGGTCACGGATGGCCAGATTCTGCAGGTGCTGCTGGTCGCGATCCTCACCGGCATCGCCATCGCCGCGACGCGTCCGGCGAGCGACCTTGTGACCGACGTGCTCGCCTCCTTCGGGGCGGTGGTGTTCAAGCTGGTGGGCATGCTGATGAAGCTCGCGCCCATCGGCGCTTTCGGGGCGATGGCCTTCACTATCGGCGAGTTCGGCATCGGCAGCCTCGCCAGTCTCGCCGCGCTGGTCGCCACCTTCTACCTCACCTCGCTATTCTTCGTACTGGTGGTGCTGGGGCTGGTCGGCTGGGCGGGCGGCTTCTCGATCTTCGCGCTGATCCGCTATCTGCGCGAGGAACTGCTGCTGGTGCTGGGCACCTCCTCCTCCGAAGCTGCCCTGCCGAGCCTGATGGAGAAGATGGAAGCCGCCGGATGCCGCAAGGCCGTCGTCGGGCTGGTGGTGCCGACGGGCTATTCCTTCAACCTCGATGGCACCAACATCTACATGACGCTCGCCGCGCTGTTCATCGCGCAGGCCGTGGGCGTGGAGCTTTCGATCACCGAACAGCTGACGCTGGTGCTGGTCGCCATGATCAGCTCGAAGGGCGCGGCGGGCGTGACCGGATCGGGCTTCGTGATTCTGGCCGCGACGCTTTCGGTGGTGCCCGGCGTGCCGGTTGCGGGGATGGCGCTGATCCTCGGGATCGACCGCTTCATGTCCGAATGCCGCGCGCTCACCAACTTCATCGGCAATGCCGTGGCGACGATCATCGTTGCGCGCTGGGAAGGCGCGCTTGACCATGAGCGTCTCGCCGCCGCGCTGGCGGGCACGCCGCTGCCGCTGCCGCCCGAGGACATCGAGCGCCACGAACGCAGCGGTCCGGTGAGCGAGACCATCGCCAAGGTGCTGGAGAAGGCGCCGTGATCCGCCGCCTGCTTCTCGCGCTTGTCGCCGCGTTGCTGCCTGTCCCGGCGGTCGCGGCCGAGGCAACTCCGCGCGAGGAAATCCGTCTGTGGCCGGGCACCCCGCCGGGCAATGGCAAGGTCGAAGGGCCGGAAAAGATCGGCAGCGAGGGCGCGGGGCTGGGCGCGGTCTCCAATGTCGCGGTGCCGCGGATGCGCGTCTATCGCCCGGTCACGCCCAATGGCGCAGCGGTGCTGGTGGCGGGTGGGGGCGGCTATTTCCGCATCCAGCTCAAGAAGGAAAGCACCCCTGCGGCCGAGTGGCTCGCCGCTCAGGGCTTCACCGTGTTCGAGCTGATCTACCGCCTGCCCAATGACGGGTGGGACGCCGCCGCCCCGTTCATGGACGCGCAGCGGGCGATGAAGATCATCCGCACCCGCGCGGGCGAATTCGGCGTAAAGCCCGATCGGATCGGGATCATGGGCTTTTCCGCAGGCGGGCATCTGGCGGGCTTCACCGCCTACCAGCCGGGCCGCGCGCTGTATGAGGGCAAGGACCGCTTCGAGCAGGTCTCGGCCCGGCCCGACTTCGCGGTGCTCCTGTTCCCGGTCGTCACCCTGCGCAAGCCTTACGACACCACCCGCACCCGGCGCGAGATCGTGGGCGAGAAGGCCAGCGAGAAGGCCGAGATCGCGTGGTCGCTCGATACTTACGCCAGCAAGGACGCGCCGCCGACGATCATCTTCGCTGCCGCCGACGATCCGACCACGCCGCCGGGGCACGGCATCCTGTTGTTCCAGACCCTGGTGGCCGCCGGGGCGAGCGCGGAGCTCCACCTGTTCCGCGACGGTGGCCATGGTTGGGGGCTGGGTAAGCCCGAACAAGTCATCAGCCAGTGGCCCGGGCTCTTCACCCATTGGGCACAATCATTGCAAATAATCGAAAAACGGGGAGAATAACCATGTCCACCACATTCCTGAGCAGGCTTGCCCTGATGTGCACCGGCAGCATGATCGCCGCCGTGAGTGTCGCCGCGCCCGCCTTGGCGCAGCAGGCCGACACGCCGCCTCCGGCCGAGGTCGAGGAAGACGTCAGCCGCGAGATCATCGTCACCGGCACCCAGATCCAGGGCGCCAAGATCAATGACGTGCTGCCCGTCACCGTGGTGGACGAGGTCGACATCGCCAATATCGCCGCAACCTCAGGCGATGAGCTGTTCCGCGCCATCCCGCAGGCGGGCGGCGTCGCCTTCAACGAACAGAACGACACCACCGTCAACAATGCACGCGGCGATGCCGCCTCGATCAACCTGCGCGATCTTGGCACCGGCAACACCCTGCTGCTGATCAACGGCCGCCGCATGGTGCTGAACCCCGGCTTCCAGACCGAACTGCTGGTCCCCGTCGTCAGCCCCGACACCAACGAGATCGCGCCGGGCGCTGTGCGCCGCCTCGAAGTGCTGCGCGACGGCGCCTCGGCGATCTACGGTGCGGATGCGGTGGCGGGCGTGGTCAACACCGTGCTGCGCGGCAACCGCAAGGGCGGCTTCATTGAAGGCGAGTTCCGAACCTCGGAAGGCACCAGCCTCGACACCTACTCGGTCGCGGGCGGTTATGGCTTCGACTTTGCCGGGGGGAAGGCCAACCTCACCGTCTATGGCGGCTATTTCCACGAGACCGGCCTGCCGACCTCCGAGCGTGCCTATTCCGCCGACGATGATCGCTCGGCGCTGGTGGTGGGCACGCCGTTCGAAGGCGACACCCAGTTCAACAACCGCAACACCTTCGGCCCCTTCGGCCAGTTCGACATCCAGGCGCCGACCAACCGCACGCCGCTCGCGGATGACGATTTCTACCTCCAGCCCAGCAGCCTGCCGGGTTGCCGGATCGACCTTGGCAACGGGCTGTGCGCCCGCCCCGGGATCACGCCCGACGTGGCGGTGCGTTACAACACCAATTTCGGCGGCACGCTGATCTCGGAGAAGACCCGCTACAATGTGATGGGCCTGCTCAGCTACGAGTTCACCAATGATCTCGAGGCCTATTTCGAAGGCAGCTACTACCGTTCCGAAAGCGAGCGCTTCATCACCCCGGCCGCGATCCTCAGCGCGGTGCCGGTGGGGATCAGCCGCAATGCCTATTACAACCCCTTCGGCCCGGTGACCTTCCCCGGCGGCGCGGCCAACCCCAACCGCATCCCCGGCACGACCATCCCCACCACCGGCGCGGACGTGATCATGGAGCGCTATCGCTTCGTCGATGCCGGCAACCGTTCGGTCAATGTCGACAAGGATTCCTACCGCCTCGTTGCCGGCCTGCGCGGCAATTTCGGATCGTGGGATTTTGACACGGGCTTCGTCTATTCCGAAGCCAAGACTACCGACCTTGAAGGCAACCGCGTCTCGCTGACGCTGCTGCAGCAGGCGATCAACAAGTCGACGCCGGATGCCTACAACCCGTTCAACGGCGGCTGCGTCACCGGCGATCCGGGCAATGGCGATTGCACCCCCAATCCGGCGAGCAGCATCGACCCCTTCCGCATCAGCGTGTTCCGCAAGGGCGGCACCACTCTGGCGCTGGCCGACTTCAAGGTCTCCAATTCCACCCTCTTCACCCTGCCGGGCGGCGATGTCGGGATCGCGGCCGGGATCGAGTGGCGGCGCGAGACCTTCTTCGATGACCGCGACCCGCGGCTCGACGGCACCATCACCTGGACCGACAGCGTGATCCCCGGTGTGACCTTCGGCAGCGATGTCGTCGGCACCAGCCCCTCGCCCGACACCAGCGGTGTGCGCAATGTGTGGTCTGGCTTTGCCGAGACCTTCGTGCCGCTGGTCAGCGAGGACATGGATATCCCGCTGGTCGAGGCGCTCAACCTCCAGCTGGCCGGGCGGATCGAGCATTTCGACGACATCGACCAGACCGCGATCGTCCCGCGCGCGGCCGCATCGTGGACGGTGTTCCGCGGCGTGACCTTGCGCGGCGCCTGGTCGCAGGGCTTCCGCGCCCCCAACCTCGTGCAGGTCAATGACGAGGGCACCACCCGCTCGAACACCCGCGACGACTTCGTGATCTGTCAGGCGCAGGTGCTCAAGGGCCAGCTTTCGAGCCTCGGCGTGTGTCCGGGCGAAGGGGTGATCAGCTTCCGTTCGGGCACCGACCAGCTCGAGCCCGAGGACAGCGAAAGCATCAACCTTGGCGTGGTGCTCGAACCCGAATTCATCCCCGGCCTGACACTGACCGTGGACTACTGGCGCGTGAAGCAGACCGGCCTTGTCGGCACCTTCGGCGATGACAACGCGATCGCGCTCGATCTGCTGCTGCGTCAGGCGGGCAGCAGCAACCCTGCGGTGGTGCGCGATACGCCCTCGGCCGAACAGATCGCTCTGTTCGCAGGCACCGGACTTGCCGCCGCGGGCGAGATCCTGTTCGTCAACGATCCCTACCTCAACCTCGACAGCCGCGTGTCGAAGGGCTGGGACTTCGGGCTGTTCTACGACGTGCCCGATTTCGGCGCCGGCGACATCCGCCTGCGCTTCAACGCGGCGCGGCTCGACAGCTTCGTGCAATCGGCAGGCGCGGCCGGGCAGCAGCTGCTCGACGGGATCGCTGCGGGCGCCCTGCCGGCTGAAGTGGTGGTGGGCGGCCTTGGCGAGCTGCTCGAGATCGAGGGGCGGCCCAAGTGGCGCTTCAGCGGCTCGGTCAACTGGGGCCTGGGGCCGGTCGATGTGGGCCTGTTCGCGCAATATGTGGGTCAGGTGTGGGACACCAGCGTCAGCCGCGACCTGCCGTTCACCTCGGATGATCCCAACATCAACTTCTTCCGCGTGGACGATTTCCTGACCTTCAACCTCAACGTGTCCTATTCCTTCGAGGATGGCGCGCTGGACGGCACGCGGATCAGGCTCGGGGTCAACAACGTGTTCGACAAGGATCCGCCGCTGGCCGACGAGGAGCTCGGCTATTTCAGCGCGCTGCACTCGCCCCGCGGGCGGGTGTTCCGGGTCGAACTGCGCAAGACGTTCTGATAGGCCGCTCGCCCATGGGCATCGCATTGCGATACGTATGGGCCGGCCTCTCCCTGCTGGCGGCAGCATGTGCGGGGGCGCCGCCGCCGCCAGCGGGGATTGGAGAGCTATCCGAAGCGAGGGTCAGTGTCGCGGCGTGCCGCAGCGCCTCGGTCAGCCTCCATTTCGATTTCGATGGTGCTGCGCCGAGCGCCTGCTCGATCACCGGGGAGCGCGCCTTCGAGCTGCTCGTCACCCCGGAACACGCACCCCCCATCAATCCCAGCCCGTGGTATGCCTTCCGCTACGAGGCCAAGGGCGACGCTCCGGTCAGCGTCACCCTGCGCTATCTCGGCGCCAAGCATCGCTATGATCCCAAGTGGGTGGGCGAGGGCGAAAGCCGCGATCTGTCGGTGTATCTGCGCGAGGATGGCGCCGTGGCGGTGATGGCGCTGCCGCCCGGCAACGGCATCGTCTCGGCGCAGGAAGTGATCGCGCCCGATGACACAGCCGCCGATCTGGCCCGATGGAGCGCGGTCAGCGGCGCAGCCGTCTTCACGCTCGGGCGGTCGCATGATGGCGGCGCTATCGAAGCGATCCGTCTCGGCCGCGCGGATGCGCCCAGGCTGGTGGTGTTGCTCGGCCGCCAGCATCCCCCCGAGGTGACCGGCGCGCTTGCGATGCGCGCCTTCGTCGATGCGCTGGTGGAGGCGCGCGCCGTGCCGGGCGATACCCAGATCCTGATCGTGCCGATGCTCAACCCCGATGGCACCGCGCGCGGGCACTGGCGCGCGAACCGCGGCGCGGTCGATCTCAACCGCGACTGGGGCGACTTCACCCAGCCCGAGACCCGCAGCGTCAAAGCGTGGCTCGATGCCCTGCCGCAAGGCGTGCGGCCAGTGCTGATGGTGGATTTCCACTCGACCCGCAGCAATCTCTTCTATGTTCAGGGTGAGGAGGAGATGGACGCGGGCCAGCGCAGCTTCCTCGCCGCATGGCTCGGCGGGCAGGAACAGGCGCTGCCCGGTTTTCCCTTCGCGATCGAGCCGCGCAACGCCAATCCGGGCAGCGGCACGGCGAAGAACTGGTTCCACGCTGCCTTTGCCATTCCCTCCTACACCTACGAGGTTGCCGACACGGCGGACCGCACCGCGATCCGCACCGCCGCGCGGGCGCTGGCCGGGCGACTGTTTCCCGCGCTCAATGCCGCACAGCGCGCTGGCACCCGGGACGCCGCAGACTAGGGCAGGCAACGCGCAGCGCATGTTCTGCCCAAGCAAACGCAATTGCCGTTTGCCGCGCGCGCTCTATACGCATCTTCATGCCAAGCACGCGCGTATCCTTCGCAAGATGAGCCCGCATTTCACCTTGCCCTCCCGCAGCTTCCAGCGCGTCACCGGCTTTGCGCTGACGCTGGCGATTGCCGGGAGCTGGCTGGCGATCCACGCCTATGCGATGTTCGTGTTTGAGCTGACATGGACCAACTGGCCGCTGGCGCTGGTGATGGCCGCTGTGCAGTGCTGGCTGTCGGTCGGCGTGTTCATCGTCTGCCACGATGCGATGCACGGCACCCTTGTGCCCGGCCATCCGCGGGTGAACGCAGGCATCGGCACTGTGCTGCTGGCGCTTTATGCGGGCTTTGGCTGGAGGCATCTGCGCGACGCGCACCTCACCCACCACAAGCTCTCCGGCCACGCGGGCGACCCCGATTTCGACGAGCACAACCCGGGCGATTTCCGGCGCTGGTATGCGACCTTCTTCCGGCGCTATTTCGGCTGGCGCTCGATCCTGTTCGTCCACACGGTGGTGGGGATCTACTGGCTGGTGCTGGAGATTCCGATGGTGCAGATCGTGCTTCTGTATGGGCTGCCCGCGCTCGCATCCTCGCTGCAACTGTTCTACTTCGGCACCTTCCGCACGCATCGCCACATCGCGGGCGCGGATGGACACGGCTTTGCCGATCACCACAACGCCCGGTCCGAGGATTTCGGCACGCTCGCCAGCCTCGCCACCTGCTTCCATTTCGGCTATCATCTCGAACACCACCGCCGCCCCGACGTGCCGTGGTGGGCGCTCCCGGACGCGCGCCGGGCCGGGGTGGGCCGTATCGAGATTGCTGAAAAGGTGCCTGCATGAGCTGGCTCGAAGTCTTCCTCACCGTCATGTCCTCGCTGATCGGGATGGAGCTGTTCGCGTGGTATGCGCACAGGTACATCATGCACGGCTGGGGCTGGGGCTGGCACCGCGACCACCACGAGCCGCATGACAATGTGTTCGAGAAGAACGACCTGTTCGCGGTCGTCTTCGGCACGATCAACGCCGCGATGTATATCTACGGCTCGCTCTACTGGGACTGGCTGTGGTGGTTCGCGGTCGGGATCACGCTCTACGGGGTGATCTACACGCTGGTTCACGACGGGCTGGTACATCAGCGCTACTGGAAGTGGGTGCCGCGCAAGGGCTACGCCAAGCGGCTGGTGCAGGCGCACAAGCTCCACCATGCGACGATCGGCAAGGAGGGCGGGGTGAGCTTCGGCTTCGTCTTCGCGCGCGATCCGGCCAAGCTCAAGGCGGAGCTGAAGGCGCAGAAGGAAGCGGGGCTCGCCGTGGTGCGCGACAGCGCGGGGGCCGGGGACTTCGAGACCGTGGGGCGGAACCTCTAGACCGGCTTTAGCCGAACTGCGTCAGGCTGAGGTTGTTGCCCTCGGGATCGTGGAACCACGCGATTTTCGTGCCCGATCCGGGATCGGTCCATACGCCCAGCGCGTCCTGGCCAAAGCCTTCGTAGATCGCGAAAGCGACCCCCTTCGCGCTCAAATCCGTGATCGCCGCGCCGATATCGGCAACCTGCCAGCCAAGGACGGTGTGCGTGCTGCCTGCGTGCCCTTCGACCTTGGTGAGGCGCAGCGTGGTGCCTGCCAGATCATAGCTGACGGCGAAGGGGTCTTCCCCGGTTTCGGTGAGGCCCAGCGTCTCGGTGTAGAAGCTGCGCGCCTTGGGCAGATCGGCGGCGAGCACGAAGCAGACGGGCTTGGCATTGGTGAGCATGGCTAATCTCCCCATCGGGGCGACTCGCGCAGCGCTTGCGCCCCGGCGGCGAGTTTACGCCATCCGGCCCAGCGCGCCAGAGGGTCAGCCGCCTGCCAGACGTGCGGCGTGCTCCTTCACCAGCGCGATCATGTTGGGCACCCCTTGCGTGCGGTTGCTCGACAGCTGGTTCTTGAGGTCAAACGGGCCGAGCGCGCCCATTACGTCCATGCTTGCGACTTCCGCCGCGGGACGGTCCTGCACTGCGGCGATCACCAGCGCGACGATGCCCTTGGTGATTGCGGCATTGCTGTCGGCGAGGAAGTGCAGCTTTGCCGCGTCCGTCCCCGCCGGATAGACCCACACTGCCGCCGAACAGCCGCGGACGAGCGTCGCATCGGTCTTCAAGGCATCGGGCATGGGTTCGAGGGTGCGGCCGAGCTCGATCAGCAGCCCGTAACGCTCGTCGCCTTCGAGGAATTCGTACTCTTCGAGGATGTCGGAAAGGGTGCGCATGGCCCGCCCTTAGGCAGGCCTCGCGCGAAAGGCAAAGGGGGCGTTAGCCGCCGATCCCGCCCGGACTTGTGAGCGCATAATAGATCACATAGAACCAGCTCAGGAAGCCATGGATCGCGGCCCAGATGATCGACTTATGGAGGCTCCAGCTGATCGCCACCGCGATCGCGCTGCCAAGGCCGATGCCCGCTTGGGCCGCGGTGGTGCGGGGGCCGCTCACAGTTCCACCCCGCTGGCGATCGCTTCAAGCTTGCGGATGCGTTCCTTGAGGTCGGCAAGCTCGATGCGCGCGGTGCCGAGTCCGGAACCTTCCTCGCTGCCGCCGCGGCCTGCGGGCACGCGCTCGAGTTCGGAGCGCTTGAGTTCGAGCCAGCCCTGCCAGGCGCGCAGGGCAGCGCCCACCAGCACGATCACCGCCACGAGAATCCCCGCGGTCAGCACGATCGTGGGATCGAGAAGAACAGTCGTCATTGGCCCGGTTCCTCCTTCTTGCCAGCGGGAAGCCCCCGCAGCGCTTCGATTTCGGCAGCGATCCGCACCTGTTCACGCGCATCGCCGGTGTTGGCGTCAGTGGCGATGCGTTCGAGCACCTTGACCCGCTCACGCAAGGCTTCGAGTTCGCGCTGCGTCGCCGCGAGCTGTGCCCGGTCGCCGCCGTTTTCGGGAACGGCGAGCTTCTGGTTGCCGTCCTCGTCGGTGATGATCCCGGCGCGGGCGCGTACGGTCTCAACGATCCCCCAGATCACGATCGCCACGAGGGCAACAATCGCCCAGCTGCTCATTACGCGGTATCCTTCACCTTGGTGATGGCCAGAGTTTCGCTGCGCAGCGCTTCGATCTGGTCGGCCAGCAGGCTGCCACGGTCGGTGGCGATGCGTTCGAGCACGCGCAGGCGATCCTCGATCATCTGCTGGCGCTCGGCGATCTCGCGCACCTCGAGGCTGGCTTGCCCGGCGTTCGCCTCATGGAGCAGCCGCTTGCCCCGGATCACCTTGTCGACAATGCCGTTGATGCTGATGCCGGCGATCAGAACGATCGCAACCACCGCCATCGCAATGACCACCATCTCGCCCATCACGCCGCGCCCTTGTCCTTGAGGCCTTCCAGCGCGCGTTCACGCAGGGCGTCGATCTCGTTGCCCAGGTGATAGCCGCCGTCGGTCACGATCCGCTCGACATTGGCGAGCCGGTCCTTGACCGAACCCAGTTCCGCACGCAGCTGCGCGTTTTCCTGGGTCAGCAGCACGATCCGCTCGGCCGATTGCTTGTCCGAACCGGGCTTCAAGGACTGGCCCCACATGCCTTCGAGCGGGTAGCCGTTCTTGATCTTGAGCCTCGTGGAATGAACCGAGGCCATGATCCCGGCAACCGAGACAACCACAGCGGCGGCGATAGCCCAGCCGATATAGGGCAGAATGGCGGCAAAAGTCGGGTCCATCACACGCGCTCCTTGTTCAGCGATGGCGTTTCGCGCAGGGCCTCGATCTCGGCGGAGAGCGAATAGCCGCGGTCGGTGACGATCTTCTCGAGCACGATCATGCGGTCCTGCATGGCGTCGAGCTTGTCGTGCAGCGCCTTGTTCTCGGTCATGAGGCGCTGGGTTTCGGCGGTGTCGGTGCGCTCGGTCTTGCCGCCCCACTCGTCCTCGAGCGGGTAGCCGTGCTTGGCGCGGATCCAGTTATTGACGAGCCAGCCGATGGTGCAGACCATCACGATGGCGACGATGAAGCCGGGGCCCTCATGAAACATCACACACGCTCCTTCTTGTCGATGCCGAGCGGCACGCCGGCGCCCAGTTCATCCACCCGGCGCTGGTCGCGCAGTGCTTCGATCTGGGTGGCGATGTCGTAGCCGCGGTCGGTGACGATGCGTTCGAGCACCTGCACGCGGTCTTCGAGGCGCTGGATCTGGCCGACATATTGCGCGGCCTTCTCGGCGGTCTGCTCGGCGGTCGCGCCGACCTGCATTTCGGCCATCTTCTGCTGGTGCTTCGTCCAGATGGCGACGATCGGGATCATCATCGCGACGATCGGGATCAGGAAAACAAACGAACCTGCGTCCATGGTAGTGGTCCCTGTTGCTGGTGTGGGGGCTTAGCGCAGGCGCTCGATTTCGGCGGTCAGGCGCGGGTTGCTGCTGACATAGTGGGCTTCCACTGCGGCCAGGCGCCGGTCGATGTCGCGGAAGTTGGCGCGGATCTCGCGGGCGGTGCGCTTGGGGCTCTGGCGGATGCCCTGCCAGTACTTCTGCTCGCTCTCGTCGCGGTAGAGATAGGGCGGCTTCTTGTTGAGCAGGAAGCCGGCGACGAAGTAGATCAGCAGCGAGGCACCGCCGGTGGGCCACATCGAGAGGAACGCGATCAAGCGGACCCAGAAGACGTTGACCCCGGTGTAGTCGGCAATCCCGGCGCAGACGCCCATGAGCTTGCCATTGTGCTTGTCGCGGTAGAGCGTGGTGCGGGGGCTGTTCACGAGCGGGTTCCTTTCTTCTCGGCCATCAGCGCTTCGAGTTCGCGCAGCTGCTGGTTGTCTTTTTCATGGTCGGCGATCAGGCGGCGGGCAGGGGCGAAGCTCGGGTCGTCCGAGGCGACCAGCCGCTCGACCGTGTCCATCCGCTCGTCGAGCCGGCGGGCGAGGTTGTAGAGCTCCTCGAGCAGCACTTCGTCATCGGTGGTGATGGTCGCGGCGGTCTTCCACTTGGTGAGGTAGTGCAGGATCACCCAGGGCAGGCCGATGAACAGCATGCCGACGATCATGATCGGCAGAAACACGTCTTCCATGGCTTATTCCCCCTTCTCGTCGGCCTTGCCGAGCGCCTTCTTCATGGCGGCGAGTTCATCGTCGATCGCGTCCGACCCGCCGAGTGCGGCAATCTGATCGGCGAGCGACGGCGGGCCGTCCTCGGCGATGCGCAGCGCGTCGGCGCGGCCTTCGGCGTAATCGACCCGGCGTTCGAGCTGGTCGAAGCGGGCGAGCGCCTCGTCGGTGCGCTCGGTGCTCATCAGCGTGCGCAGCTTGACGCGGTTCTCGGCGCTTTCGAGGCGCGCAGCGATCGCGGTCTGGCGGCTGCGGGCTTCGCGCAGGCGGTGCTGCAGCTTGGCGATGTCAGCCTCGTAGGCGCGCAGCGCATCATCGAGCACGGCGATTTCCGCCTTGAGCTGGTCAGCCATGTCGCCGGCCTTCTTCTTCTCTACCAGCGCCGCACGGGCCAGGTCCTCGCGGTCCTTGCTGAGCGCGAGCTGCGCCTTCTCGGCCCAGTCAGCCTGGAGCCGGTCGAGCTTGATGCAGTGGCGGTGCATTTCCTTCTGGTCGGCGATCGTGCGCGCCGCGCTGGCGCGGACTTCGACCAGGGTTTCCTCCATCTCGAGGATGATCATCCGGATCATCTTCGACGGATCATCCGCCTTGTCGAGCATGTCGTTGAAGTTGGCGGCAATGATGTCACGGGTGCGGCTGAAAATGCCCATGAAGGCTACTCCATCGAGAAACGAATTGACCCGGTCGAGAGGCGCGACTCGCTCCTCGTGCGGCGGGGTGGTGCGGCTGCCAGATTGGCCCTTGCCTGGGTTGCGGCGCAAGGCTTCGATTTCCTCGTCGAGCCGCGACAGGGGGTTGCCGGCCGACAGCAGGCGGGAGGGTTGGGCCGGAGCATCGCCGAGGTCCAGATTGCGGGTGGGTATCGCAATGCGGTCGGCGTCAGCAGGGGGGACAGCCTGCGAGGGGCGCTCCGGCCCGAGGGGATCATGGTCGCCCACTTCAGGCGATCTCGACCACGGCGCCGGCAACGCTGGCGGGATGGGCGAGCGGGGCGGCGTTGGCCGCGCCCGGCTGAAGCTGCGAGGACAGCGCGATCATCATCACCATCGCGGCGATGCTGGCCATCGCGGCGTGGCCGAGCTTGCTGTTCCAGAAGCTGGCGTGGCTGGCTTTGCGGTCGATCATTGTGGGCCTCCCCATAAGTGTCCGTGTTCTTGCCGGGTATTTTGCACGGGGCGTGCCAAACCGCGCGAATGGCGGAAATCCGCGGTTTTTCGCGTTGGAGGCGGACAAGGCGTTGGTGACTATTGCCAAGCATTGGGGGATTTCACTATAGTTTGGATATGAAGCTCGAGAGCCAGTTCATCGGCCAGTCCGGGGCCTTCCTCGACGCGGTCGAACGCGCCTCACGCGCCGCGTCCATGAACCGCCCCGTGCTTGTGATCGGCGAGCGCGGCACGGGTAAAGAACTCATCGCCGAACGCCTTCACCGCCTGTCGAGCCGCTGGGACGAGCCGCTGGTCACCATGAACTGCGCCGCGCTGCCCGAAACCCTGATCGAGGCCGAGCTGTTCGGCCACGAGGCAGGGGCCTTCACCGGCGCCACCAAATCGCGCGCCGGGCGGTTCGAGGAAGCCGACCGCGGCACGCTGTTCCTCGACGAATTGGGCACGCTCTCGATGGGCGCGCAGGAACGCCTGCTGCGTGCGGTCGAATATGGCGAAATCACCCGGATCGGCGCCTCGCGCCCGATCCGGGTCGATGTGCGGATCGTGGCGGCCACCAACGACGATCTCCCGGCGCTCGCGGCGAGCGGCGAATTCCGCGCCGACCTGCTCGACCGGCTGAGCTTCGAGGTCATCACCTTGCCCCCGCTCCGGGTGCGCGAGGGCGATATCGGCGTGCTCGCCGAATATTTCGGCCGCCGCATGGCCGCCGAGCTCGACTGGGAGCGCTGGCCGGGCTTTGCCACCCACGTCAAGGAGGCGCTCGAGGATCATCCCTGGCCCGGCAATGTCCGCGAGCTGCGCAATGTGGTCGAGCGCGCGGTCTATCGCTGGGCCGCCGATGACATGCCGATCGCGCATGTCCAGTTCGATCCCTTCGACAGCCCATGGCGCCCGCGCCCGCCCGAGCACCGCCGCTCCCGTGCGCCCACGCCTGCGGCGTCGAGTGCGGCCGAGAGCCATGCCGCGGCCTCGCCTGCCAGCGTCAATCTTGACTCCATCGAAGACCTGCGCGCCGCGGTCGACGCGCATGAGCGCGCGATCCTCGCCCATGCGCTGGGCAAGCACCGCTGGAACCAGCGCCAGACCGCGCGCGCGCTCGGGCTGAGCTATGACCAGCTGCGCCACTGCATCCGCAAGCACGGGCTGATGGAGGGGCAGGAGTGACGGGCTCCTGACGGGTGCGCCCCTAGCGGATTTGAAAGTCTTTCCGAATATTGCGGAGCTTCGAGTTGGGGCAAAACGACACCGTGCTGAGGCTATCCGAAAATTTCCTGAGGAAATTCGGCGCTCTGCGTTGCGGCGCGGACGAATCGGTCTTGCGGTCACAGTCCTTACATTGGCGCGCGCGTTGACATGCGGCCCGATATTTCCGCCACGCCCCCGGTCCCTTTGCCAGCGACGCCCGCCTCGGGTAAGCTGACAGCGGTCGCACCGGTATCCGGCGCCGATTCGCACGCCCCTGAGACGGGCAGCCACCCGGCGCCTGAGCAATTGCGGGGAGAGCAAGGGATGGTGGACCCTAAGCCTCAGCCGACTGACGAACCGGTGGTGCCGATCGGCCGCCGCGCGGCCCCGCGCCTCAGGCTCAGCCTGCCCGCCCAGCTGATCGCGGTCGATAAGGCGCACACCTGCATCCTGCTCAACCTCTCGCGCACCGGCGCGCAGGTCGCGATCCTCGATGCGATGCGCAAAGGCGAGGGCGCGATCCTGCGCTGCGGGATCATCGACCAGTTCGTGATCGTCACTCGCAGCGAGTTCGGCCTCAATGCGCTGGAGTTCGACGAGCCGCTCACCGACGCGATCGTGCTCGAGACGCGGCGCTATCACGAGAATTTCGAGGAGCGCGAGAAGCGCGCGCTGATCGAGACCGCGCGCAAGTGGGTGACCGGCGAAACCGGCGACGACCGCTCGATCTGATCGCGCAGGCGGCGGGCGCCCTAGGTGTTGTCCCCAGTTCGCGCGGGGGCGGACGTTCACGAACCTCCCGCTAGCCTCGCGCCCATGGTGGCAGCCTGGCATGATACCTCCCTGACGCAGGACGAGACGGCGGCGAACATCGGCCGCCGCGCCTCGGCGCGCCTGCGGCTGGCGATCCCGGCGCGGTTCGTCTCGATCACTGCCACGCAAAGCTGCATCCTGCTCGACATCTCGCGCAGCGGCGCGCGGATCGCGCTTGCCAACCCCGCTCCCTGCCGCCAGTCGGGCTATATCGCGATCGGCCGGCTCGAGCCGTTCGGCATCGTCGTGCGCAGCGAGCGCCTCGGTATCGGCGCGGGTGGGGGCGGGATCAACGCGGTCGCCTTCGACGAACCAATTGCCCAAGCCGAGGTGCTCGAAATCCGCCGCTATGCTGAGGATTTCGCGCTGCGCGAGCGTCAGGCCTTACGCGATCAGGTGCGCCGCTGGGTCTCAGGCGAGCCCTGAGGCCCGCCACGCCAAGCCGCGGTTGAGGCTTGCCAAAGCGGGCAAAGCCGACTAGGTGCACCGCCAATCCCGACATTGTCACAACAAGGTTTGGATGCTGGCGCCTCGCGGGGCCGGCCCGAAACCGCGTTGCCGTCCCAATGCCGCAAAAGCCTGCTAACGAAAGAATCCATGGCCGACATCGCCCGCCTGACCCAGCTGATCGAACCCGAAGCGACCGCGCTCGGGTTTGAGCTGGTGCGCGTGGCCATGATCGCCTCCGAAGCGGGCGACGGCGGCACGGCGCTCCAGATCATGGCCGAAGACCCGGCGACCGGCCAGCTGGTGATCGACCAGTGCGCCGCCCTGTCGCGCCGCGTCTCCGACGCGATCGACGCCGCCGAAGAAGCAGGCGAAGAACTGATCGAAGGGGCCTACCACCTCGAAGTCAGCTCCCCCGGCATCGACCGTCCGCTCACCCGCGAGAAGGATTTTTCGGATTGGGCGGGGCATGAAGTCCGCATCGTCATGGACAAGTCCTATGACGGCCAGCGCGTCAACAAGGGCGTGCTCGGCGGGCTCGAGGATGGTATGGTCCTCGTCAAGGAAGTGAAGGCGGGCGATGTCCGTCTGCCGCGCGCAGAGATTCACACAGCGAAGCTCGTCCTCACCGACGCGCTGATCGCCGCCACCCGCCCGCTGGACACCAGCGGGGCTGACGAACTCATCGAAGATACAGAGAAGGCAGACGACTGATGAGTGCCATTTCCGCCAACAAGGCCGAACTCCTCGCGATCGCCAACGCGGTCGCCTCGGAAAAGATGATCGACAAGTCGATCGTCATCGAGGCGATGGAAGAAGCGATCCAGAAATCGGCGCGCAACCGCTACGGCGCCGAGAACGACATCCGCGCCAAGCTCGATCCGCTGACTGGCGATCTGACGCTGTGGCGCGTGGTCGAGGTGGTCGAAGAGGTCGAGGACTACTTCAAGCAGGTCGATCTGAAGCAGGGCGAAAAGCTCCAGCCGGGCGCCAAGGTCGGTGACTTCATCGTCGATCCGCTGCCCCCGGTCGATCTCGGCCGTATCGACGCGCAGTCGGCCAAGCAGGTGATCTTCCAGAAGGTCCGCGATGCCGAACGCGAGCGCCAGTTCGAGGAATTCAAGGACCGTCAGGGCGAAGTCATCACCGGCGTGATCAAGTCGGTCGAATTCGGCCACGTGATCGTGAACCTCGGCCGTGCCGAGGGCGTGATCCGCCGCGACCAGCAGATCCCGCGCGAAGCCGCCCGCACCGGCGAGCGTGTCCGCGCGCTGATCACCAAGGTGGAACGCAACAACCGCGGGCCGCAGATCTTCCTCAGCCGTGCGCACCCCGACTTCATGAAGAAGCTGTTCGCGCAGGAAGTGCCCGAAATCTACGACAACATCATCGAGATCAAGGCCGCCGCCCGTGACCCGGGCAGCCGCGCCAAGATCGGCGTGATCAGCCGCGATTCCAGCATCGATCCGGTCGGCGCCTGCGTCGGCATGAAGGGCAGCCGCGTGCAGGCCGTCGTGCAGGAACTGCAGGGCGAGAAGATCGACATCATCCCCTGGTCGGAAGACACCGCGACCTTCGTCGTGAACGCGCTCCAGCCCGCCACGGTCAGCCGCGTCGTGCTCGACGAGGATGATGGCCGCATCGAAGTGGTGGTGCCTGACGATCAGCTGTCGCTGGCCATCGGTCGCCGCGGCCAGAACGTGCGTCTGGCGAGCCAGCTCACCGGCCACCAAATCGACATCATGACCGAGGAAGAAGCCTCGGAGAAGCGCTCGAAGGAATTCGCCGAGCGCTCCAAGATGTTCGAAGAAGAGCTCGACGTCGACGAAACCCTCTCGCAGCTGCTGGTGGCCGAAGGCTTCGCCGAGCTCGAGGAAGTGGCATACGTGGAGATCGCCGAACTCGCCAGCATCGAAGGCTTCGACGATGAACTCGCCGAGGAACTTCAGAGCCGCGCTCTGGAAGCGCTCGAGCGTCAGGAAGCCGCGCACCGCGAAGTGCGCCGTGGGCTTGGCGTGGAAGATGCGCTCGCCGAAATCCCGCACCTTACTGAAGCGATGCTGGTTACGCTCGGCAAGGCGGGGATCAAGACGCTCGACGATCTGGCCGATCTCGCCACTGACGAGCTGATCGCCAAGAAGCGCGAGGCGCCGCGTCGCCGCAACACCACCGATGGCCCGCCGCAGCGTCGTCCGCAGCGCGAGACCGACAAGGGCGGGGTGCTCGGCGAATACGGCCTCTCGGAAGAGCAGGGCAACGAGATCATCATGGCTGCGCGCGCGCACTGGTTCGAAGACGAGCCTGTCGAGGAGGCCGCCCATGCGGACTCCACCCAATGAGCGCCTGACGTCCGACATCGCTGAGCCGTCGCTCCCCGCCAAAGCCGGGAGCGAGCGGCGCTGCATCCTCTCCGGGGACACCTCGGAGCGGGACACGCTGCTGCGTCTGGCGATCTCGCCTGACGGGCTGGTGCTCCCCGATGCCGCCGCCAAAGCCCCCGGGCGCGGCGCGTGGATCGGGGTGAGCCGCGCCGAGCTTGAACAAGCGCTGCGCGATGGCCACTTGAAGAAAGCGCTGATGCGCGCCTTCAAGGGTGCGCCTCTCACCATTCCCGAAGATCTCCCCGCCAAGGTCGAGGCCGCGCTTGCGCGTCACCTCGGTGACCGGCTCGGGCTCGAACTGCGTTCCGGCAATATCGTGATGGGCTCGGCCCGGATCGAGGAGCAGGCGCGCTCGGGGCGGATCGCGGTGTTGCTCCACGCGAGCGACAGCAGCGAGGACGGGCGGCGCAAGCTCGATCAGGCCTGGCGTGTCGGCAATGATGCTGAAGGTTCGGGCCAGCGCGGGCAAGTCTTGCCCCTAGACCGCACCGCGCTGTCTGTGGCATTGGGCCGCGACAACGTCGTCCACCTGGGGGTCGCCGGCCATCCCGGCGACATGCGCGCGGCAAGCCGCGTGCTTCAGGCGGTGTCCCGGCTGGTGCATTTCGCCGGGGATGATCGGACGAGAGCGACGCATGATGACGGCCGGGACTTGCCCGGCGACGCGGAGCTGCCTTCGGGCGGGGCTGCGGCAATTGACGAATACGTGAAGGACTGACGAGCGATAATGAGCGACGACAACGACAACCAGCGCACCCGCAAACCCCTCGGCCTCAAGCGGTCGGTGGATGCGGGCGAGGTCAAGCAGACCTTCAGCCACGGCCGCACCAACAAGGTGGTGGTCGAGGTGAAGCGCCGCCGCGTGCTCGGCAAGCCCGGCGAAGCGGCCCCGCCGCCGCCGCCCGCTCCCGAACCGGTCGTGGCCGCGCCGCCCCCGCCCCCGCCGCCGCCCGCTCCCGCTCCGGCCCCAAAGCCCGCGCGCCCTGCGCCCGCCGGTGAGACCCCGCAGGAGCGCGTGAAGCGTCTCCAGCTGGAAGCCGAGGAAGAGCGGCTGCGGATGGCCGAGGAAGCGCGCAAGCGCGAGGACGAAGAGCGTGCACGCGCCGAAGAGGATGAGCGTCGCCGCGCCGAGGAAAACCGCCGTGCCGAAGAAGAGGCCGAGCGTGCACGCGCCGAAGCCGCCAACGCGCCC
The DNA here is from genome assembly GCA_945878845.1 of Erythrobacter sanguineus. Lineage (GTDB taxonomy): Bacteria > Pseudomonadota > Alphaproteobacteria > Sphingomonadales > Sphingomonadaceae > Erythrobacter > Erythrobacter sanguineus_A. The sequence continues at coordinate 32,183 of CAMCUB010000009.1, forward strand.
GCGCAGCCCGAGGCCGCGCCTGCGCCCGCACCCGCTGCTGAGGCTCCCGAGGCTCCTGCCGCCGCCGAGGAAGCGCCCGCCGCACCAGCTGCCGCCGGGGCCCCTGTTCCCGCCGCGCGCCGTTTCACCCCGGTCGAGCGCCCCGAGCTCAAGCGCCCGCCCGCAGCCGAAGCCAAACCCAAGAAGAAGGACGACAAGCGCGCCGCGCCCGTTGATGAGGGCAAGGATAACCGCCGCTCGGGCAAGCTCACCGTCACCCGTGCACTCAACGAGGACGAAGGCCGCCGTGCGCGCAGCCTCGCCGCGCTGAAGCGTGCGCGCGAGAAGGAACGCCGCGGGCAGGGCGGGCCGTCGAAGCCGCGCGAAAAGCAGGTGCGCGACGTGGTCGTCCCCGAGGCGATCACCGTCAGCGAGCTTGCCAACCGCATGGCCGAAAAGGGCGCCGACCTGGTGAAGGCGCTGTTCAATCTGGGCATGATGGTCACGGTCAACCAGACCATCGATCAGGACACCGCCGAATTGCTGGTCGAGGAATTCGGCCACAACATCACCCGCGTCTCGGCGAGCGATGTCGACATCGACAGCAGCGCGGATGCCGATCCGATCGAAACGCAGCTGCCGCGTCCGCCGGTGGTGACGATCATGGGCCATGTCGACCACGGCAAGACCAGCCTGCTGGATGCTCTGCGCGGCACCGACGTTGTGAAGGGCGAGGCCGGCGGCATCACCCAGCATATCGGCGCCTACCAGATCACCACCAAGGACAAGGCGAAGATCACCTTCCTCGACACGCCGGGCCACGCGGCCTTCACCGAGATGCGGATGCGCGGGGCGAATGTCACCGACATCGTCATCCTGGTGGTCGCAGGCGATGACGGGCTGATGCCGCAGACGATCGAGGCGATCAACCATACCAAGGCGGCCGGCGTGCCGATGATCGTGGCGATCACCAAGTCGGACAAGCCCGAGTTCAACCCGCAGAAGATCCGCGAACGTCTGCTCGAGCACGAAGTCGTCGTCGAGGCGATGTCGGGAGATGTGCAGGACGTGGAAGTCTCGGCCAAGACCGGCGCGGGGCTCGACCAGTTGATCGATGCGATCAACCTCCAGGCCGAGCTGCTCGAGCTGACGGCCCGCCCTGACCGCGATGCCGAGGCGACCGTGATCGAAGCCCAGCTCGACAAGGGCCGCGGGCCGGTCGCGACCGTGCTCGTCACCCGCGGGACGCTCAAGCGCGGCGACACCTTCGTGGTCGGCACGCAAAGCGGCAAGGTCCGCGCGATCGTCGACGACAAGGGCCAGCAGCTCAAGGAAGCCGGCCCCTCGATGCCGGTCGAAGTGCTCGGCCTTGGCGGGGTGCCGTCTGCGGGCGACAACCTCACCGTGGTCGAGAACGAGCAGCGTGCCCGTGAAGTCGCCAAGTATCGTCAGGAACTCGCGACCGAAAAGCGCACGGCGCTCGCACCGACCAATTTCGACACGATGTTCAACACGCTGTCGTCCAACGTCATCGAATTCCCGGTGGTGGTGAAGGCCGATGTGCAGGGCTCGGTCGAAGCGATCGTGAACGCGCTCCACAACCTCTCGAACGACGACATCAAGGTGCGCGTCCTCAATGGCGGTGTCGGTGCGATCACCGAAAGCGACGTGGTGCTGGCAGGCGGATCGAAGGCGCCGATCATCGGCTTCAACGTGCGTCCGAACGCCAAGGCGCGCGAACTGCTGAAGCGCGATAATGTGCGGATGATGTATTACGACGTCATCTATCACCTGACCGATGCGATCGCCAAGGAGATGATCGGCGAGCTTGGTCCGGAGCGGATCGAGCATGTGGTCGGCCGCGCGCTGGTCAAAGAGGTGTTCAAGTCGGGCAAGCGCGACAAGGCCGCCGGTCTGCTGGTGGAAGAAGGGGTCATCCGCAAGGGACTTTTCGCCCGTCTCACCCGCGCCGATGTCATCGTTTCAGCCACCAAGATCGCTTCGCTGCGGCGCTTCAAGGACGATGTCGACGAGGTCCGTGCGGGTCTCGAATGCGGCGTGGTGCTCGAGGATACCAACGACATCAAGCCGGGCGACCAGCTCGAAGTCTTCTCGGTCGAGGAGCGTGAGCGGACCCTGTGAGCCTTCACGACAATCACTACCCCGACGATGCCGGGCAGTCGCCGCACACGGCGCTGCTCGGCAGCGAGTTCGTCAGCTTTGACGAGGCGAGCCAGACCGTCACCATGCGCTTCACCGTCAAGCGCGAGGTCTGCACCTGGCGCGGCGGCGTGCAGGGCGGGCTGGTTGCGGGCTATCTCGATGACGTGATGGGCTATGCCTATGTCGCGGCCACGGGCGGCTTCATGGCGCCGCTCAATCTCGACATTTCCATGAGCCTCATCCGCCTGATCCCCGAAGGCGCGACCATCATGGCCAAGGGCCGGGTGGTGAAGGCGGGCCAGCGCGTCGTCTTTCTTGAGGGCGAATTGCTGGCGGAAGACGGGACGATCTATGCCCGCGCCACCTCCACCGCGATCCCCACGCCGCGTCCGACGCCGACCAGCACGGGGATGGGGTAGTGGCCACTGTCCGGCTCGCCGCCCTGCTTGGCAGCATCAATGTCGGCGGCAACCGGCTGAAGATGGCTGACCTGCGCGCGGCGATGGAAGCGGCGGGCTTCGCCAATGTCGCCACGGTCACCGCGAGCGGGAATGTGCTGTTCGACGGCGACCCTGCCAGCCAGAGCGAATACGCGGCGCGCATCGCCCAAGTGATCGCGGACAGGTTCGGCATTGCGACCTTCGCCGTCGTCGTCACCCGCGATGGCCTGCTGGGTGCGGTCGCTGAGAACCCCTTCGCCGGTGACGGCGCTGACAACATGGTCCATGTCCATTTCCTCGAAAACCAACCCGGCCCTGAGGCTTTCGCCCGGCTCGCCAGCGACCATGAAGGTCGCGGGTCGGAGCGGCTTGCGCCGGGCACCTCGGCCCTGCATATCGATTTCGTGGACAGCGCCGCCAACAGCAAGCTGACAGGCCCCTTCCTGCTCAAGCGCCTCGGGTGCCGCGGGACGGCGCGCAATGTCCGTTCGATCCGGCGGATTGCCGAGGCGATGGCGTAATGGCGAAGGCTCCCTTCACCACCGAACAGCAATCGGTCCGCGTCCTCAAGGTGGGCGAGCGGGTGCGGCATATCCTGTCGGAATTGCTCGCGCGCGGCGAGGTGCATGATGATGTCGTGAGCTCGAGCCACATCTCGGTCACCGAGGTGCGCATGACGCCAGACCTGCGCAACGCGACCGCCTATGTGAAGGCCTTGGCAGGCGCGGGCGACGAGGAAGTCGTCAAGGCGCTGCGCCAGAACACCGCCTTCCTCCAGCGCGAGGTCGCGCAGCGGCTGGGGCTGAAATTCGCGCCCAAGCTCAGGTTCCGCAAGGACGAGAGCTTTGCCGAGGCCGACCGGATCGAAGCGCTGCTGCGCGACCCCAAGGTGGCGCGCGATCTTGAGGACGAGGACGAGTAGCCCCGCCTAACGCGGCAGCATCCGCGCCTTCAGCGTAATGTCGACCTTGTTGCCGACCACCAGCTGATAGGACGTCATCCCGAATTGCCGCCGGTCGATGGTGGTGGTGCCGGTGAAGCTGATCGGCTTGCCCGCATTGCGCACCGGATCGGCATCGAAGGTCACGATCAGGCTCGCAGGCTTCGTCACGCCGCGCGCGGTCAGCTCGCCCGACACCGTGCCTTTGGTCGCGCTCGCCAGTTTCAGCGAGCGGCCCATGAAGCGGATCGTCGGGTATTTCTCGACCCAGAAGAACTTGTCGCCGCGCAAGCGTGCGAGAGTGACGGAGTCGGGCGCTTGGATCGCGGTCGCATCGAAGGTCACGTCGATCAGCGCCTTCTCGGGCGCGCCGGGGACGATCGTCACCGCGCCCTCCATCCGCGGAAAACGCGCGGTCTTGCTGGAGAGGCCGAAGAAGGGGACCTTGGCCGAGACATTGCTCGCTGAGGCATCGAGCGTGTAGCGCTGCGGGGTGCTTGCCGTGTTGGCCAGCGCCAGCGCGGCCAGCAGCGGCAGCAGCAGCAAGCGGGGGAGGGTGCGGGCGCTGTTCATACAATCTCCGATACGCATGACTTGCGCAAAAGGTTCACAACGCGCTCGCCCCTAAGGCAGCAAAGCGATAGGCAGCCGCGATGGCCAAGCTCTACTTCTACTATGCCAGCATGAATGCAGGCAAAAGCTCGCACCTGTTGCAGGCCGATTTCAATTATCGCGAGCGGGGCATGCGCACCATGCTGTGGACCGCGGCGCTCGACAGCCGTTCGGCCGGCATGGTGAGGAGCCGCATCGGGCTGGAGAGCGAGGCGCACCGCTTCGCCCCCGGCACCGACCTGTGGGCCGAAGTGAGCGCGGTCCATGCAGCCACCAAGCTCGATTGCGTGCTGGTCGACGAGGCGCAATTCCTCACCCCCGATCAGGTGTGGCAGTTGGCGCGGCTGGCGGACGAGGCGGGGATACCGGTGCTGTGCTATGGCCTCAGGACGGACTTCCAGGGCGCGTTATTTCCCGGCTCGGCGGTCCTGCTGGGGATTGCGGACGCGCTGGTGGAATTGAAGGCCGTTTGCCATTGCGGGCGCAAGGCTACGATGAACCTGCGGGTCGATGACAGCGGCGCAGCGGTACGGCAGGGCCAGCAGACCGAGATCGGCGGGAATGACCGCTATGTCGCGCTGTGCCGCAAGCATTTTTCGCAGGCGCTCGGCCGATGACCGGCCCGCTGTCCGGCTGGCTGATCCTCGACAAGCCGAAGGGCATGGGGAGCACGCAAGGGGTGAGCGCGGTCAAGCGGGTGCTGCGGCAGAACAGTTATGCCAAGTCCAAAGTCGGCCACGGCGGGACGCTCGATCCGCTGGCCGAAGGCGTGCTGCCGATCGCGCTTGGCGAGGCGACCAAGCTTGCCGGACGGATGCTCGATAGCGACAAGATTTACGCCTTCACCGTGCAGTTCGGAGAGGAGACCGACACGCTCGACACCGAGGGGCCGGTCATTGCCACCAGCGAGGTGCGGCCGACGCTGGCAGAGGTGGAGGCGGTGCTCCCGCGCTTCACGGGCCCGATCGAGCAGGTGCCGCCCGCCTATTCCGCGCTCAAGGTCGACGGCCAGCGCGCCTATGATCTGGCGCGCGCGGGGGAGGTGGTAGAGCTCAAATCGCGGGCGGTGACCATTCGTTCGCTATTCCTCCGTCATGCTGAACTTGTTTCAGCATCCATCGCGCCGCAAGAGCCGTCCGCGCGGAACGAGGAATGGACCCTGGAAGCGAAGCTGTCCTTGGACAACCAAGTTCAAGGTGACGAAGGTTTGGGATCTGTCACCTTGGAAGCCCACGTCTCCAAGGGCACCTACATCCGCAGCCTCGCCCGCGACATTGCCTACGCCCTTGGTACCTGCGGCCACGTAACCTACCTGCGCCGCATCAAGGCCGGGCCCTTCCTCGAAAGCCAAGCGATTTCGCTGGACAATCTGGAGGAAGCGGCTAAGGGCCGGGGCCTTGAACACCTCCTCCTGCCGCTGGAGGCGGGGCTGGACGACATCCCGGCCCTCGCACTCGACCAGACAAGCGCGCAGGCGGTCCGACAGGGCCGGGTGCTGTCTGGCATGCCCCACTCATCCGGGCTCTATCTGGCGAAACTGGGCACAGTTCCGGTCGCGCTGATGGAAATTTCGGATGGCACGGCCACGGTCGTGCGCGGGTTCAACCTTCCCGATGTCGCTGAGTAAGAAAGAGACGTACTATGTCGGTGACCGCCGAAGTTAAGCAGACCATCATTGCTGACAATGCCCGTGATTCCAAGGACACCGGCAGCCCCGAAGTGCAGGTTGCGATCCTCACGCAGCGCATCCGCAACCTGACCGAGCACTTCAAGGATCACCACAAGGACAACCACTCGCGCCGCGGCCTTCTGATGATGGTCAACAAGCGTCGCACGCTGCTCGCCTATCTCAAGAAGAAGGATGTCGAGCGCTACAATGCGCTGATCCAGAAGCTGGGCCTGCGTAAGTAAGAGTTTTGCGAAAGGGCGGCTCCAAGGGGCCGCCTTTTTTGCATATCGGGCTTGGCAGACATCCGGTCTGCTCCGCCTTGGGGCCGAAGCGCTCCGCACCGGACCGGGACGGTTGTTTCCCCGGCACATGAGGCCCCGCGATGGTAATATGGCCGCGCGGGTCAGAAGGAAAACCAATGTTCGACACGAAAACCGTATCGCTGGAGTGGGGCGGCAAGACCCTCACTCTGGAAACCGGGCGTATTGCCCGTCAGGCCGATGGCGCCGTTCTGGCGACCTATGGCGAAACCGTGGTGCTGTGCGCCGTGACCGCCGCCAAGTCGGTGAAGGACGGGCAGGATTTCTTCCCGCTCACCGTCCACTATCAGGAAAAGTTCTCCGCCGCCGGGCGCATCCCGGGCGGCTTCTTCAAGCGTGAACGCGGCGCGACCGAGAAGGAAACGCTCACCAGCCGCCTGATCGACCGTCCGATCCGTCCGCTGTTCCCCGAAGGCTTCTACAACGAAATCAACGTGATCTGTCAGGTCCTGTCGTTCGACGGTGAGACCGAGGCGGATATCGTTGCGATGATCGCGGCCTCGGCTGCGCTGACCATCTCGGGCGTGCCTTTCATGGGCCCGATCGGCGCCGCGCGCGTCGGCTTTGTCGACGGCGAATACACGCTCAATCCGAAGCAGGACAAGGCGCTCGCCGAAGGCCGCCTCGATCTGGTCGTCGCCGCCACGCAAGACGCGGTGATGATGGTCGAATCCGAAGCCAAGGAACTGACCGAGGACGAAATGCTCGGCGCCGTCATGTTTGCGCATGACGAGATCCGCAAGGTCATCGGCGCGATCATCGATCTGGCCGAGAAGGCCGCCAAGGATCCGTGGACCGTCGACCTCAGCGACAACACCGCTGACATGAAGGCCAAGCTCAAGGAACTGATCGGCGGCGACATCGCGGCGGCCTACAAGGTCACCGACAAGTCGGCGCGTTCGAACATGCTCAACGAAGCCCGGGCCAAGGCCAAGGCGGCGTTTGCTGACGAAGGCGGCCAGACCCAGATGGTCGCTGGCAAGCTGATGAAGAAGCTCGAAGCCGAAATCGTGCGCGGGGCGATCCTCAAGGATGGCCAGCGCATCGACGGCCGCAAGCTCGATCAGGTTCGCCCGATCGAAGCGATCGTCGGCTTCCTGCCGCGCACGCATGGTTCGTCGCTGTTCACCCGCGGCGAGACGCAGGCGATCTGCACCACCACGCTCGGCACCAAGGATTCCGAGCAGATGATCGACGGGCTGGAAGGCCTGAGCTATTCCAGCTTCATGCTGCACTACAACGTCCCGCCCTATTCGGTCGGTGAAGTGGGCCGCTTCGGCGCCCCGGGTCGCCGCGAAGTCGGTCACGGCAAGCTCGCCTGGCGCGCGCTGAACCCCGTGCTGCCGAGCAAGGAAGACTTCCCCTACACGATCCGCGTTCTGTCGGACATCACCGAGTCCAACGGCTCGTCCTCGATGGCCACCGTCTGCGGCGGCTGTCTGTCGATGATGGACGCGGGCGTTCCGGTGAAGTCGCCCGTCTCGGGCATCGCCATGGGCCTGATCCTCGAAGGTGACGAATTCGCCGTCCTCTCGGACATTCTGGGCGATGAAGACCACCTCGGCGACATGGACTTCAAGGTCGCCGGCACCGAGAACGGCATCACCACGATGCAGATGGACATCAAGATCGCCGGCATCACGCAGGAGATCATGGCCAAGGCGCTCGAGCAGGCGAAGGCCGGCCGCATGCACATCCTTGGCGAAATGGCCAAGGCGCTGACCGGTGCCCGCACCGAAGTCAGCAAGCACGCTCCGCGCATCGAGACGATCCAGATCGACAAGTCGAAGATCCGTGACGTCATCGGCACCGGCGGCAAGGTGATCCGCGAGATTGTCGCCGAAACCGGCGCCAAGGTCGACATCGACGATGAAGGCGTGATCAAGATCTCGTCCAGCAACGTCGACGAGATCGAAGCGGCCAAGAAGTGGATCCTCGGCATCACGCAGGAAGCCGAAGTCGGCAAGATCTATGACGGCAAGGTCGTGAACATCGTCGATTTCGGCGCTTTCGTGAACTTCATGGGCGGCAAGGACGGTCTCGTCCACGTCTCGGAAATGCGCAACGAGCGGGTCGAAAAGCCCACCGATGTCGTCTCCGAAGGCATGGAAGTGAAGGTCAAGGTGCTCGAGATCGACCAGCGCGGCAAGGTCCGCCTGTCGATGCGCGTCGTCGATCAGGAAACCGGCGCCGAGCTGGAGGACACCCGTCCGCCCCGCGAAGCGCGCGAACCGCGCAGCGGCGGTGACCGCGGTGGTGACCGCGGCGATCGTCGCGGGCCCCGCGGCGGCGGCGACCGTGGTGGTCGCGGCGGTGACCGTGGTGGCCGTGGCGGCGACCGCGGCGGCGACCGCGGCCCGCGCGACAGCGGCCCGGCGGGTCTCCCCGACTTCCTGAAGGACTAACCGCCTCTTGCAGGCATGAACAAAAAGGCCGCCCGGAGCGATCCGGGCGGCCTTTCCTTTTGTGCGCCGCCGGGAAGGTCAGCCGAACAGCATCTCGAGCCCCTTGAGGTGGTTTTCGGCAGCCTGACGCGTCATATCCCGGTACTCGGCAATGGCCTTCTTCACCGGGCCGGCAAAGAACCTCGCCGGTTCGGGCAGCTCCTTGAGCTGAAGCTTCTCGATCGCGCCGCCAGCGCTCCTGATTGCCTCGGCCTGCTCGAAGGTCTCCCTGACCATGTGGCCGAGCACCAGCTGTTCGAGCAGCACATTGTCGAACACCACATCAGGCAGCCGCTTGCGGATGTCCGGAATGAGCTCGCGCTTGACGAGCTTGAGATCGATAATGATGTCGATCAGGAACTGCGACACCCAGCACGGCCCCAGCGTGAGGTAGAGATGCTGGCGCAGCGCCTCGCCCAGCTCCAGCACCGGGGCGTCGCGGTAATATTCCTGGAAGCCGACAGTCTCGAAATGGCTGGTGACGACCGCAGTATGGAAGCACGACGTGCCGAAGCCCGGGGGGCAGAGCCAGACCGCGAGGTTCTGGAAATAGCGGCTGATCTTCTTCCAGTCATTGGTATTGGCGATCGCGATGTTGTCGATATTGACATCCATCCAGTGGTGCCACGTGCTGTCGGTCGCCACGCGGCCGACGCCCGCGCGGTGCCCGTCATAGACCGAGATCATCGGGTTGTTGACGCGGGCGGGTTGGTCCAGCTTGGCGAAATTGTAGGGCGGATGCCCCAGATTGCTGCCGACCGCGATGATCTGCGGCGCAGGCTTGTCGCCGCCGTCGATGGCATCGGGATATTCCGGCTCGGCCTTGAACTTCTTGTCGGCCGAAAGGTCGGGGTCGGTAACGCACCAGCCTTCGTGGGCGTGATCGGGCATGACGTTGATCGGGCCGAGTTCGGGGTGGCACAGCACCGGGTGCGGGCGCCGCTTGTAGTGGATGAACGAGATCCGCACCGAGGCATCGGGCAGCCAGGTGATCGGCTGGACCGTCAGGTCACCCTGATGCGCCGTGTTGCCCAAGGGCAGCGGCCCGCCGGGCGCGCTGGGCTCGTAGGCCGCCGAGGGCGGGCGCAGCGTGTCGATCCGGGTCGGCCCCCCGATGGTCGGAACCCCATCGGCATTGGTCCAGCGCCGCATGGTGCCGAGCCGGGGAATGCGGTGGCACATCGACGCGCCGAGATAGTGGTGATCGCCCGTGCCGAACAGGCCGCCCTTCTTCGCCGTCATCCATTCATCAAGCTTGGTCAGCTCGGCATCGGTGGAGGGGAAATTGCTCGCAGCCATGATCGGGCTGTCATTGGTCGTCCCGTTGTTGTCGGGCTCGAAGCCGAAGCACCAGATTTGCTCATACTGGTCGATGACGGAGTTGCCGCCATCGGTCATGTCGAAGCGGAAATTGGTGTATTTCGGCTGAGTGGGCGAAGGCGACGCGGCCACCGCCGGCGTGCCGAGCCCGCGCTGGGCGATGTCGACCCGGAACCGCAGGCACCCGATCCGGGTGTTGCGGATCAGCTCGATCACGCGCGAGATGCCGAAGCCGCCCGGCACGGGCGCGACGGCAATGCTGGGGTCAACCACGATCAAGATCCGGGCCGTTCGCACAGGCCGCCACTTCTTCAGCAGTTCCTTGATCGCCGGATCGAATACCGGGTGAACGAGAAGCTCGGGATCGAATCTTCTAATATCAGGCATGTCTTTCTCCTCCAGTCACACAATACAAATCGCGAGTGGATTACTATTAATCCTCGCGGGTATTTTAGCTAAAATGTCTTATTTATGTTGTGACTAGAGTAGGATAGAGAGTCGCGGTCATAAGAATTGTAGAATTTGCGCAATTCTTTTTGTAGATTCGCGACAATCACTGCGGTCATTCGAAAGGAGGGGCGACGGCGGTCGTCCGAGCGCCGCGACAGGCGGGACTGCGGGGTAGCCATTCGGGCTCTTCCCTTATCGCAGGTGACGGCTAGAAGCGCGGCATGCTCCAGCGCGAACTGATCGACACCACGCATATCGAGGACGGGGTCACCCTCGAACTCTACACCCATGCGGGCCACTTCATGATCGTGATGGGGCGCAACGAGCTGATGAGCACGCGGATGCGCTTTTCGGAGGAGCAGCTCGCCGACCTCACTTTGGACCGGTTGGGCAAGGACAATGCGCGCATCCTGATCGGCGGCTACGGCATGGGCTTCACCTATCGCGCAGCCGCCGCCAAGCTCGGCGCCAAGGCGCAGATCGTGGTCGCGGAGATTTCCGAGGCGATCATCGATTGGGCCAAAGGGCCGATGGCGGCGCTGACGGGGGAGGGCCTCGCCGACCCGCGCCTTGACCTGAAAATCTGCGACGTCGCTGCCCTCATTGACGACGCCAATGACGGCACCTGCGCCAAGTTCGATGCGATCCTGCTCGACGTCGACAACGGCCCCGACGGGATCGTGCGCGATGCCAATAACCGCATCTATTCGCGCACCGGCCTTGCCAAGGCCCGCGACGCGCTGAAACCCGGCGGCATTCTGGCGGTGTGGTCAGCCGGGCCCGACCCTGCCTTCCGCAAGCGGCTCTATGATACGGGGCTCACGGTGACCGAGTGGAACGTCCGCTCGCGCCCTAACAACAAGGGCGCGCATCACATCATCTGGTTCGCTCAGAAGTCGTAGATCAGCGTCACCCGGCTCAGTGTGTCGGTTTGCACCGCGCCCGGCGCCGGGTTGCTGTCATATTCGACCGCGTAGGAAAACCGCGCCTTCAGCTTCTTCGCGATCGCCGCATCGAGCCCGGTGACGAGGTCGATCGAGGTGTTGCGCGAATCGATGATCGCGATCGCGGAGCCCCCCGTCTCGGCGACGGCGTTGGTGTCCTGCGTCAGTTTGATCCGGTTGGTGATCTGCCAGTCAAAATCGAGCGCGATGAGCCCGGCGATGCGGTCCTCGCTGCGGCCGTCGGTGAACTCGGTGACGCGGTAGGCGGGGCCCGCCTTCAGTGAGAGCTGGACGGCTTTGCCCTTGATCGCCTGATAGCCCATTCCGCCCGAAATCGCGTAGCGCGCATCGAACCCCTGGAAGCGGTCGGCCTCGTACTGGGCGAGCGCATAGACGTAGAAATTGTCCGACACGTTCAGATTGGGCTCGTAGCGCGCGAGGAATTGCTCGCGCGTCGTCACTCCGCCGGCGCGCTGGTAATCGGCGCGGCCCGTGAGCCGGTGGCGCCACTTGATCCCCTGCCGGTCGAGCGAGAGTGCGGCGGTGAAGCCGGTGTTGGAGGTGTTGCCGGTCGAGCGGAACCCGCCGAGTTCGCCCCGGCCGCTCCAATTGTCGAAGAGGTCGGCCTCGCGCAGGGCGGCGAGCTTGGCCTCTTCCTCGGCCTTCTTGCGCGCCGCGAGCGCGGTGTCGAAATGAGCGACGATGGCGTCGATCTCGGCGGTGTCAGCCGGGTTGGTCTGGCGCGCAATCTCGGCGATGGTGCGCACCTTGCCCTCGTCGCCGGTGGCAATCGCGGCGTCGATCATCGCACGCACCGGCTCGGGCAGTTCGGCGAGGGCGGGCGGGGCGGCGCAGAGCAGGCCGGCGGCAATGGCAATGCTGGCGATGCGTTCCGCACTCATGGTAGCGCTCCCTTCGGCTCGGCCCTGCATAGCGAGACGAACCGGGCGAGGGCAAGTCTTGCGACGCGCATCTGAGGAAAGTGCTTTCCTACAGACCCTTGCTTGGGGCAGCTTGCAGGAATGCCCGCTCGCAGCCCTTCTCGCCCCGCTACGGTCCCTTGCGAGGGAGCCGTGCGCGAGGAGAGAATTTTGCCTTTATACTGTGTCTCATGTGTCTCCTATTTCAGCCTCGCGGGCGCGAAGCTGAACGGGAGCACCGGCGACTCGGAGGCCGCGAACTCAGCGGACGCCTTAGCGGACTCTGGGCCCGCCGAAGGGCAGCGGCGGGGGCGGGCGGCGCACACCGCGCGGCAGCTGCGCCTGGTAGGCGCGGCCGCAATGCTCGACGCAATAGGGGAAGCCGGGGTTCACCTGCTCACCGCAGAAGTGGAAGTCGGGCTCGCCCGGGTGGCCCATCGGCCAACGGCACACCTTGTCCGACAGATCGAGCAGGCTGGTCTTGCCGGCGATCTCGGCGCTCGGCTTGGCGGGCACCAGACGGCGCGGCGGAGCGGGCGGGATCGGGGCCTGCTGGTCGCCCGGGCCCTGACGCAGGAAGCCGCCGGGGCCGACCGAGACGATCTTGGGGAGGTTCTCGGGCGGCGGGGCAGGGGCGGCGCCGTCAGCCGCAGCAGGCTCGGCGCGCGGCGCGGGGGCCGCAGCACGCGGGGCAGGGCGCTCGGCGGCCTCGACCGGCGCACGCTCGGGCACTTCGGCGGGCGCGCGGGGCGCAGCGGCCGGTGCGGGCGCGGCCGGCTTCTTGGCAGCGGGAGCGGCGGCAGCGGGCTTCTTCTTCTCGTTCGCCTTGACCGGGGACGGGCGCGCCTTGAGGCCGAGGCGATGCGCCTTGCCGATCACCGCGTTGCGGCTGACCCCGCCCAGTTCGGTGGCAATCTCGCTGGCAGTCGCGCCGCCTTCCCACATCTTCCTGAGCGTTGCGATGCGCTCGTCTGTCCAGCTCATAGTGATCTACCTGTTCCTGTGTGCCCAAGGAGGGGCGCCGGGTGCTTGTCAGCGGCGAGGGCCCAGCCTAGGCATCATGCCCATGGCTGACAACGCAACTGCAAACCCCTCCGGCAATGCCGCTCCCGTGACGGATGTGACGGCTGATGACAAGACCGGCGGGAGCTTCCGGTTCACCCCGCGTGGGCAACCCGTGATCATCGGGGTCAATCGCGTGGGGCTCTCGGCCCTCTATATGAAGGAGGTGCGGCGGTTTCTCAAGGTCCAGACGCAGACGATCTGGGCTCCGGCCTTCACAACGCTGCTGTTTCTGGTGATTTTCACGGTCGCACTGGGCCGTGAGGGCCGCGAAGTGCTGGGCGTGCCCTTCGCCACCTTCGTCGCGCCGGGCCTGATCGTGATGGCGATGATGCAGAACGCCTTTGCCAATTCGAGCTTCTCGCTGCTGTCGGGCAAGATGCAGGGGACGATCATCGACCTGTTGATGCCGCCGCTGTCCTCGGGCGAGCTGATGGCGGGGATCCTTGCCGCCGCCGTCACCCGCGCGGTGCTGGTGGGCTTTGCGGTCGCGCTCGCCATGGCGCTGTGGCCGGGGGTGTCGCTGGCGCCTGCGCACCTCTGGGCGATTGTGTGGTTCGGGCTGATGGGGGCGCTGCTGCTGGCGACCATCGGCCTTGCGACCTCGATCTGGGCCGAGAAGTTCGATCACAACGCTGCCGTCACCAACTTCATCATCGCGCCGCTCTCGCTGCTGTCGGGCACCTTCTACACCATCGAGAACCTCCACGGGGTGTTCCAGACGGTGAGCCGCTTGAACCCGTTCTTCTATGTGATCTCGGGCTTCCGCTATGGCTTCCTTGGCCAAAGCGACATGGGGGACGCTGCGCATGTGGCGGCGGCGGGCGCGGGGCTGCTTGTGCTCAATGGCGTGCTGGCGGCGGGCGTCTATGCGCTCCTTCGCAGCGGCTGGAAGCTCAAGAGCTGAGCGCGGCGGCGGGCCCGGCGGGCAGGGCGCCCGACGCGAGCCGCTCGATAGCCGCGCCTGCGCCGGAAACCTCGGCTACGGGGCTGATGTCAAAATACTCGGTCTGCCGGTCGCCGTCGCTGTCGCGTCCGATCCGCACCGTGAGCCGCAGCCAGCCCGAGCCGTCGTGCCGCTCCCGGCGTTGGGCCGGGCCGACGCGGTCGGCGGGGACGGTGTCGATGGTGAGGTCGCGTCCGATCGCGAGCTTCAGCACACGCTTTGCGGTGACGACATACAGCACCCGCCCACGCTCCCACAGCGGGACGAAGGGCCGCGAGAGCATCCACGCGCCGACCGCGACGAAGGGGACGCCGAACAGCGGGAACGCCCAGGCGACAAGCCCCACGTCCTCGACCCCGCCGTGCGCGACTGCGGTGGCGGCGATGCCCGTCCAGGCGAGCGCGAACGCCGTCCATGGCACTGCGAAGATATAAGACAGGAAGTGCTTGGGATCGATCTGCGCCAGCTGCCAGCCGTGCCATTCGACGGTCTCGCCCGCTTGCAACTCGCGCTCGAGCGCCAGCCGGAGCCGGGCCATTGCGGTGTTGTCGGGTTGCTGCTGATCGACCATGCCCCGCCTTCTAGCAGGGCAAGGTTGTCAATGTGTGAGCGAGGCTCTCATCCGGTAGCGACCATCCTTGAAGCTGTCGAACAGCTGGCGCACCGTCGGGTGATCGACCGGGCCGCCTTCCGCATCGGCGACAAGGTTGCCCTGGCTTACATAGGCGACGTAGGACGAATCCTCGTTCTCGGCGAGCAGGTGGTAGAAGGGCTGGTCGCGCCGCGGGCGGATGTCCTCGGGGATCGACTGGTACCACTCTTCGGAATTGGCGAAGACCGGGTCGATGTCGAAGACCACACCGCGGAAGGCGAGCAGGCGGTGGCGGACCACATCGCCGATCCCGAAGCGGGCGCGGGTCTGGCGCGGCGCGATGATCGTGCGTCCGGCCTGGCTCGAGAAGAACTCTGCACGTTCCATGGGCGGCAATATGGACCTTTACCTGCCCAAAACAAGCACTCTGGATCAAGCCGTGCCGGATATGCCCGCATTTTGTGCGCCCGCCCCTCTTGGCAAGGCCGAAACCTTGGGCTAACGGGCGCGCTCCCTGACGCCCGCCGCCTATCGACCAGACGGCCCAGACACGCGCGACAGGCCTCGCGGAGAGGTGGCAGAGTGGTCGAATGCGCCGCACTCGAAATGCGGTTTACCGGCAACGGTAACGTGGGTTCGAATCCCACCCTCTCCGCCAATATGCATTGTTTTATATGATTAAAATTCCAAAAATGCGGCGTTTTACCATAAGCGCTCCCTAAAAGAGGTCTGGCTTGAATGGGTCATCCCTTCGCGGTTCAGTGGCTAAATCAATGGGCCACACGCTATCCCAGCCGCTTCGCTTCGATTATCGATTTTGACCACGCCCTACCCCCCGGGGTGGGGCCGAGAGCGACCTGACTGTCGCGGGCTGACCCCGCGAGAAATTTTTTTGCAGATGAACTGGAAAATCCGAACCGGCCCGGCTTATCCGCAAACGGGGGCTATGCCCGTGGAAATGTGGTGTTTGTCCTAGGGCGCCCGATGCATTGTGTGGTGTTCGTTGGCGACAAAGCGCACCTCTTCGGAATGTTCACCCAGCTTTGGCGCGTGATCGAGAACCGGACGCTCATAGTCGTCGAAACGGATCGGTGGCTGTATCTCGAAATAGTCACCTTCCGTCGGATGGGTGCGGCGTTTAAAGAAGCCGCTAGCTTCGAGATGGGGATCATTTTTGATTTCGGAGATATCACGCGCTGCTTGAGCTGGTATCTGTGCCTCGTGGCAAAGCACGAGTAACTCCGCTGTAGTGAAGTTCTGCGTTAGTCGCGCAATCTCCTGATAGAGAGGCGCTATATTGATGGAACGCAGCTTAAAGGTTGCGAACCGCTCATCCGAGAGAAAGCTCGGATTCCCAAGCATCTCAAAGATACGCGGCCACGCTTCATCGGTATAAGCGACGATACCGATATAGCCGTCTGAGGTAGGAAAGGGCTGCCGATCGGGATCGACCTGACGGCCATAGCAGATCGGAGCATTCGGCGGGTCGAATGTTTCACCCGCTAGGTGTTCAAGCAGCATGAAGCTGGTGAATGCCTCGAACATCGGGACTTCGACACGTTGGCCGTGACCGGTGCGTAGCTTATGTATAATTGCTGCTAAAACGGCATAGGCACCATGCAGGCCAGCAACCTTGTCCGCAATGAGCGAAGGAAGGTAACGCGCGCGCGGATCGCCATCGACCCGGCTTAGCAAACTCGTGGTGCCGCTAGCTGCCTGGATCACGTCGTCGTAGGCTTGTAAATCGGCATAAGGCCCATCTTGAGCGAAGCCGAGGCAATGGACGTAGATGATCTCCGGATTGATCGCCTTCACACTGGCGTAGTCGAGTCCTACCCGCTCGGCTGCCTTGCCGCGGATGTTCAGTATGAAAACGTCTGTGACGCGCAGGAGGCTCTTCAAGATTGCATTATCGTCAGGCTCTTTGAGGTTCAGGACCGCAGATTTCTTGCCGCGGTTGATCGTCATGAACCCCGGGCTCATCCCCTTAGTCGCGACCGCCCTTCCGGACCATCTGAACGAATCCCCGCTTCCAGGTGCTTCGATCTTCGTTACTTCAGCACCAAGGTCGGCGAGCAATTGGGTGCAGTAGGGCCCGAATACCACGCTGGTCAGGTCGAGGACCTTAACCCCTTCGAGCATTGCTTTTCCGTCTGATGTAGCGATCATGAGCCTGTTGACCTCGTTTTGCGCTTTTCGACTAATGCGGTGACCCCTAGCGGTACTGCTTGAACAAGGCAGTCAACCCGTTTCGCTACTTCAACTCCGCACCAGTCGCCCCGGCCGCGCGCCAGTGTCCGCGTCGTTCTCGCGGATCATCACGCCATTGCAGAAGGTGGCGGCATAGCCCTTCACCGGCTGCATCAGGCGCGTGCCGCCTGCGGGCAGATCATGGTGCGCCACGTGGGGGGAGACGGTAAGGCCGGCGTAGTCGATGACATTGATGTCGGCCCGCTTGCCGGCTTGCAGCAGGCCGCGATCGCTGAAGCCGTAGAGCGCGGCGTTGCGCGCAGTCTGCTTGTGGACGAGGTATTCCAGCGGCAAGGTTGGCCCGCTCTTGCGGTCGCGCGTCCAGTAGCTGAGCTGGGTGGTGGGCATCGTGGCATCGCAGATCAGCGTGACATGCGCGCCCGCATCGCTCAGGCCGGTGACCGTATCGGGATGGCGCAGCATCTCTTCCAACACGGCAAGGCTCTTCTGCTGATCGCCTTGCGTCAGCGCCTGGAACGAGCGGCCTTCGTCCTCCAGCATCACATCGTAAAGGTATTCGAGCGCATCGCGCCGCTCTGCCTTGGCCCGGGCGCCGATGGAGGCGGATTTGTCGGCTTCGAGGTTGATAGGTTCGGAGAGCGGATAGAGGCTGTAAGCCCCGCGCCGGAATAGGCCGTAAACGTTCTGCATCGACCCCGGCGCTTCGTGCGGCACATCCCGTTCCGACAGGATCTGGCGCTTGATTTCCGGATCGCGCATTGCCTTAACGCGCTCCGGCAGCGGCAGGTGCGCGAGCTTCTCAAGATAGGTCGGGCGGCGCATGAATGCGTGATAGCTAGAAAGGCCGTGGATGAAGCCGATGATGCGCGAGGGTACCTGCGGAAAGAGGTGCGCGCCGCCTTCGTTCGCTTCGCGGCAACGCTCCAGCATCTGCCGCCACAGATCGGGCGCATATTCGCGGATTTCGACCAGCGTGAAGGTGAGCGGGCGACCGCTTTCCTCCGATATGCGGCGGAACAGTTCGAGCTCCGCCAGCGGTTCGCTGCGTTCACCGCCGAGCGCTTCGAGCTTGCCCACTGTGCCCGCCGGGATCGCCTCGATCACACCCTTGCCCAGCTTCCGGAAGCGGCGGGCGATGGCAAGAAGTTCTTCCTCTGGCGCAAAGGTCCCCGGCACCGGTTCGCCCCACAGCGCGCGGTGACCGATGGTGCGTGAGGTGGAAAATCCGACCGCGCCTGCCGCGACGGCTTCCTCGACGAGATCGGCGATGTGCTCGATCTCGTCGGGCGTCGCGTCCTCGTTCGTGCGCCCGCGCTCGCCCATCGCATAATAACGTACCGCGCCGTGGGGGATCTGCGCGCCGACATCGATCGCGTAAGTGCGCGAGGCGATGTAATCCATGTACTCGGGAAAGCTTTCCCAGCGGCCCCATTCAATCCCTTCGTATAGCGCGGTGCCGGGGATGTCTTCCACCCCCTCCATCAGCTCGATCAATTCCTTTTCCTGCCCGGGACGCACAGGTGCGAAGCCGACGCCGCAATTGCCCATAACCACAGTGGTGACACCGTTGTGAGAGGAAGGCGCGAGCGCGTCGTCCCAGCTGACTTGGCCATCATAATGCGTGTGGATATCGATCCAACCAGGGGTGACGATGTGTCCCTCGGCCGCGATCTCGCGTTGCGCCGCGCCGGAAATCTTCGGGGCCACCTCGGTGATCACCCCGTCTTTGAACGCCACGTCGCCAATGAACGGCGTGCCGCCCGAGCCATCTACGATCCTGCCGCCACGAATGATCACGTCATGCATCAGGATTACCTCTCTCGGTTCTTTTGCGGAAGACTATGGAACTTCGCGACGGCGCGCCCCCAGTAAAAATGCTCAGCGCACGACCTCGCTGCCCTTCACAACGCGCGCCCCGCGTTAAAGCACCGTGACGTCGGCGGCGGGAGACCACCCGCACTATAGTAGCCGAATTTGCTCGGACCCTTGCCCATATCCACAGAATCCAGCATTATAGACATGCAGTCCGGTCAGTCCCGGCTGTGAGGCGTAGGAACCTCGCGAACGTGATCACCGGTCAGATTTATTCTGGCCGGGTGGCTGTCGCGTATGTCCAAGGCTCTGCCCAAAGGCGGCAGCGCCTTGTGATCACGCAGGGTTCCTAACACCCGGCTTGGCCGGCGCCTCTGATTAAAGGGGCGTTGATATGAAGCGAAGCATCCGCATCATCAGTTTGGCTTTAGTTTTTGGCGCGTCGGCGCCCGCGCTTGCTCAGGCGAAGATTGATTTCGCAGTCTACGAAGGCCCGCCCCGGATCGAGCAGGGTGAAGGCGGATTTCTCGTGGGGTGCGAGCGGTGCTGCCTATGCCGCGCTCTACCGGCAATTGATCGAGGAACAGGGATGATTACCACAGTCGCCACCACCCCCTTCGAGGGGCAGAAGCCCGGCACCTCGGGCCTGCGCAAGAAAGTGCGGGTGTTTGCCCAACCGAACTATGCCGAGAACTTCATCCAGTCAGTGTTCGACGTGGCCGAACGGCCTGCGGCTTCCACGCTTGTGATCGGCGGGGACGGGCGGTTCCACAACCGCACCGTCATCGCCAAGGCGATCCGGATGGCGGCGGCGAATGGCTATGCCCGGGTGCTGGTGGGGCAGGGCGGCATCCTCTCGACCCCTGCGGCAAGTCACGTGATCCGCAAATATGGCGCGAGCGGCGGGTTGATCCTTTCGGCCAGCCACAATCCCGGCGGGCCGGACGAGGATTTCGGCATCAAGTACAACATCGCCAATGGCGGCCCCGCGCCCGAGGCCGTCACCGAGGCGATCCACGCGCGCACCCAGACCATCGACCGCTGGCTGATGGTCGAAGGCGGCGACGAGGTCGATCTCGACCGGATTGGCACGTCGCATGTGGGCGAGATGGTAGTCGAGCTGATCGATTCCGTCACCGACTATGCCGATTTGATGGAGGAGCTGTTCGATTTCCCCGCCATCCGCGCCGCTGCGGGCGAGGGCCTGTCGATGGCGTTCGACGCGATGCATGCGGTGACTGGGCCCTATGGGCACGAGATACTCGAACGCCGCCTCGGCTTTCCGGCGGGCACGGTCCACAACGGCACCCCGCTCGAGGATTTCGGCGGGCACCACCCCGACCCAAACCTCGTCCATGCCCGCGTGCTCTACGATCTGATGATGTCGCCCGATGCGCCCGCGCTCGGCGCGGCGTCGGACGGGGACGGCGACCGCAACCTCATCATCGGCAAGGGTGTCTTCATCACGCCCTCGGATTCGCTCGCGATGCTGGCGGCCAATGCGCACCTTGCACCGGCCTATGCCGGCGGGCTCAAGGGCATCGCCCGCTCGATGCCGACCAGCACGGCGGCGGACAAGGTGGCCGCTGCGCTCGGCATTCCGGCATGGGAGACGCCGACCGGCTGGAAGTTCTTCGGCACGCTTCTGGACGCAGGGATGGCCACCATATGCGGCGAGGAAAGCGCCGGCACCGGTAGCGATCACGTGCGCGAGAAGGACGGGCTGTGGGCGGTGCTGCTGTGGCTCAACATCCTCGCCGTGACGGGCAAGCCGGTGATGCAACTCGCCACCGAGCATTGGGCGCGCTTCGGGCGCAACTATTACGCCCGCCACGATTACGAGGCGATCGAGACCGCAAAGGCTAGCGCGCTGATGGCGGCGTTGGAGGTTTCGCTTGCAGGCCTGCCGGGGCAGGCCTTCGGGCCGCTTACCGTCGCCGCTGCCGACCAGTTCGCCTACACCGATCCGGTCGACGGCTCGGAAAGCCGCAATCAGGGCGTTCGAGTGATGTTCGCTTGCGGATCGCGGATCGTGTTCCGCCTTTCGGGCACGGGCACCGAAGGCGCGACCTTGCGGGTCTATCTGGAGCGCTATGAGGGGCCGGATGGGCGGCTTGCTGAAGAGACCTCGGCGATGCTCGCCGATCTGATTGCGGCAGCGGAAGCGATTGCCGGGATCGCCGCCCACACCGGCCGAACCGCGCCCGATGTGGTGACGTGACGCCAAGGCTTGGCGCGCATGTTGAGGGCGGCGTGACCCGCTTCGCCGTGCGCGCGCCGCGCGCCGATGCGCTGGACCTGTGCCTTTTCGCGGGCGAGGTCGAGACCCGCCATGCCATGACCCGCGCGGGAGAGGTGTGGGCGCTCGAGCTGCCCGGCGATCTCATCGGCACCCGCTACGGCTACCGCGCTCACGGCACCTACGATCCGCCCGCCAACCTGTGGTTCGATCCCGCCAAGCTGCTGGTCGATCCTTACGCGCGAGAACTCGAACGTCGTTTCGTCCAGCATCCGCGCCTCGGCATCTATGGCGAGGACACCGCCGACCTCGTCCCGCGCGCCATGGTGACAGGCCCGCTGCCAGAGGTACCGCATCAGCCGCCCCGCTTCCAACGCGGCGGACTTATCTACGAAATCAACGTGCGCGGCTTCACTCTGCTGCACCCGGATGTGCCGGAGAAGCAGCGCGGCACCATCGCCGCGCTCGCGCACCCCGCCGTGATCGCGCATCTCAAGAAGCTCCACGTCAACGCGGTGGAGCTCATGCCGATCATCGCCTGGATCGACGAGCGGCACCTGCCGCCGCTCGGGCTCGCGAACCACTGGGGCTACAATCCGGTGGCGATGATGGCGCTCGATCCCGGCCTGTGCCCGGGCGGGGTGGCCGAACTGCGCGAGATGGTGGCAGCGCTGCACGATGCGGGGATCGGCGTGATCCTCGATCTGGTGTTCAACCACTCGGGCGAGAGCGATGTCCATGGCGGCACGCTGAGCCTGCGCGGTCTTGACCCCGCAGCCTACGCCCGCGCGCCTGACGGGACGCTGATCAACGACACCGGCTGCGGCAACACGCTCGATTTCGCCAACCCAGCTGTGCGCCAGCTGATGATCGACAGCCTTGCGCATTTCGTGCGCCATTGCGGGATCGACGGCTTCCGCTTCGACCTTGCCCCCGTGATCGCGCGCGGGCCGGGGTTCGACCCCGCTGCGCCGACCTTCGCCGAGCTGAACGCCGAGCCCTGCCTTGCCGACCGCATCATGATCGCCGAGCCATGGGACATCGGCCCGGGCGGCTACCAGCTCGGGCGCTTCCCGGCGAACTGGCTCGAATGGAACGACCGTTACCGCGATGACGTGCGCCGCTTCTGGCGGGGGACAGGGACAATCGGCGACCTCGCCACCCGCATCGCGGGCTCCTCAGACCTGTTCGGGGCCGATTGCCGGAGCGTCAATTTCCTCGCCGCGCATGACGGTTTCACGCTCGCCGACACGGTTAGCTTCGAACACCGCCACAACCATGCCAATGGCGAGGATAATCGCGACGGGCACGGCGAGAACCACTCGTGGAACTGCGGCACCGAAGGCCCAAGCGATGATCCTCAAATCCTCGCCCGCCGCGCCGCCGACATCCGCGCCTTGCTGGGCACATTGTTCGCCTCGACCGGCACGATCATGCTGACCGCAGGCGACGAATTCGCGCGCACCCAGCACGGCAACAACAATGCCTATTGCCAGGATATGCCGGTCGACTGGGCGGGGCGCGATGTGGCGCTCGAAACGCATGTGGCAGGCCTTGCCCGCCAGCGCACCGAACGGCTCGCCGATTTCGTGGCCTTTCCCGCGAACGGCCGCTGGCTGTCGCTCGAAGGTGAGCTGATCGCCGACTGGCAATGGCAGGACCCCGCGAGCGACGGCTTCATCCACCAATTCGCGCCCGATGCCGGCGGCGGGGCGCTGCGTATTAGCCGCAGCGAGCGGGTGATTGCGGACCGAATTAAAGATTGACAATCATTCGCAATAGCAAGAAATGCGGGCCTCCTTCTCGACCCGATCCGGAGTCCCGATGTCCCCTCGCCTGCCTTGCGCTCCCTCGCTCGCCGCGCTTCTGCTTGCCACCACCGCCACCCCGGCGCTGGCGAACGGCGAGGCGCCCGAAAGTGGAGCAGAGGCGGGCGGCCCCGGCCAGGCGAGTTCGATCATCGTCACCGCTGACCGTGACGGCGACCGCCTGCCCGACCAGTCGGGCACGCTGATCTTCGCCGGCAAGCTCGGCGATATCGCGGTGCTGGACGACATTCCCCCAGTGCCCACCCGCAACCTGCGCGTCGCGCTGGCCGATATTCCGGGGCTGCTGGTCTCGGAAGTCTCGAACGGGTCTTGGGCCTCACTCTCCTACCGCGGGCTGGGCGAGCCGCACGAGAGCTGGAACATCCTCACCCTGCAGGACGCAGTCCCGACCGTGCCCGACATGTATTCCTACCCGGCGGGCTACTTCACCCCGCCGTTGGAAACGGTCGAGCGGATCGAGTTCATCCGCGGTGCCTCGGGGCTGCTCTATGGCCCACAGCCGGGCGGGGCGATCAATTATGTGCTCAAGGGCCCGCGCCGCGAGGCGGGGGTCGGGGGCGAGGCGCGGCTCACCGTAGGCAGCTGGGACGCGCGGCAGGGCTACGCCAGCCTCGCCGCCTCGGACGGCACGCTCGCCGCCGACGGCTTCATCCATTATGCTGAAGGCGACGGCCCGCGCCGGGTGAACAGCGACCACGAGCAGACCACCGCGCGCCTGCGCGGCCATTACCTCGGGCAGGATGTCACCGCGACGCTTGCGCTCGATTACTATCAGGGCCGCTTCGGTGAGCCCGGCGGGCTCACCCGCGCCCGCCTGGAAGCCGATCGCCGCGACGGCTCGCTTACGCGCGACCGCGTGCGGATCGAGCGCTTCGCGCCGAGCCTCGCGATCGAATGGCAGGCGGATGACTCCACCCAGATCACCGCGCGCGCCTTCTACAGCCGCTTCGAGCGCGAGAGCTGGCGTCAGGCGGGCGGCAGCTTCGGGCAGGTGACGCCCGATGCCAATGTGCTGATCCGCCAGCTCCAGGTGTTCGACACCGCCGGCATCGACCTGCGCGCGCGCCGCGATTTCGGCAGCGCAAGCCAGCACAGCCTCACCATTGGCGTGCTGGGCCACGCCTCGGACGCGCCGGTCTTCGTCGACAAGGGTGCAAGCAATGCTGATTTCGCTGGCACCGCTGGCGCGCTCGCGCGGGCGCAGCGCAGCGGCGATACGGCGGCGGTGTTCGGCGAGGTCAAACTGGGCTTCGGCGATGTGCAGATCGTCCCGGGTTTCCGCTTGGAGCGGCTGCGCCAGCGAGTGGTCGAGACCCTCGATCTGGCCCAAGGCAGCGCGACCGGCGGCGGGCCGGGTGCGGCCAATGGCCCGCTCGGCAATCGCGAGGACAGCCAGACCGTTCCGCTCTATGGGATCGGGGTCACGTGGGACGCTTCGCCCACCTTGCGCTTCGTCGCCAATGCCAGCCGCGCCTTCAAGCCGCTGCTCTATAATGACGGCGTGACCTTCCAGGCCGGGATCGATGCGGCCGGGACCTTCGAGGCCTCCTATGCCTTCACCATCGAGGGCGGGGTGCAGGCCGAGCCCATCCCCGCGGTGCGGATCGATGCGGGGCTGTTCCGGGTGGAGTTCGAGGATCAGGTTGGATTTCTGGCCGGGCCGCTGCCCGCTGCGGCGTCTTTCGGTGCGGTCGGCACGGGCGGGGCGCGGCGGCAGAACGTCGGCAATATGCGCAATCAGGGGATCGACTTTGCGCTGCGGCTCGATCTGGTCGGCCCTGAGGGTTTCGCAAAGAGCGACAACACCCTGCGCCTCTCAACCAATCTGCAACTGCTCGATGCTGAGTTCACCGATGGCGTCGCGGCAGGCTTCACCCCGCAATATGCGCCGGGGCATCTGCTGCGCTCCGTGTTGGCGTGGATCGGCAAGGACGGTTCGCGTGCGGCGCTGACCTTCACCTCGGTCGGCGATCAGCAGGGGTCGGACAACAATGTCGCGGACTTCTTCCTGCCGGGATACGAGGTGTTCGATGCCTCGGTCGAGTGGCCTGTCGCGGGCGGCTTCACGATCGGGGCGGGGGTGAACAATCTGCTCGATGCTGATTATGCGACCCGGGTCCGTCCCGGCGGCGGCGGCGGGTTCGATCCCGGCGCGCCGCGCAATGTGTTCGTCTCGATCGGATGGAAGGGCTGAGCTCCTTCCACACCGATCAGGCCATCAGCGTCGGGCTCGCCGGGATGATCGCATAGGCGAGGCTGGCAACCGTCAGGACGACGGCGAAGGCAGCGGAAGCGAGGCGGGCGGCGGTATCGGAAGCGTACATGGTCTTGGTCCTTTAGTCTGGATTGTGACCGATCAGGCGACGAGCGAGGGGCTGGCGGGGATGATGGCGTAAGCGAAGAAGGCTGCCGAGATCACGACCGAGAAGGCGGCGGCGAAGAGGCGATTGGCGGTTTCGTTGGCGTACATGTGAAGTCTCCTGTTGGTGTCTTGCGGTGTTTTCCGGGTCCATCCCGGGGATGCCAAGTACTCTGCATCGACCGTGCCAAACTCGAAAAATGGCGGAATTTCGGGGTTTCGCGGCTTACGCGCAGCAAACAGGCCGTTCAGCCGAACGAAAGCTTGGGAAAATATCCCAAGTGTTGGCGATGGCGGATTTTGCGGAGCGCGCGCGGCCTGAGGCGCGCGTGATCAGGCCGCGCGCTGGGCCAGATAGGCGAGCGCTTCGGCTTCGCTGATGACCTCGGCATATTTGGCCCGGAGGTCGAACAGGTTCGCTTCGTGCGGCCCTTCATGGCGGTCGGCACAGGCCTCGCGCACCACCAGCGGGACGAAGCCATATTGCATCGCATCGAGCGCAGAGGCGCGCACGCAGCCGGAGGTGGAGTAACCGGTGATCAGCAGCGTATCGATGCCCTCGGCATGCAGCGCCTCGGCAAGGCCCGTGCCGAAGAAGGCGGAGGGGTACTGCTTGGTGAAGACGCTGTCGCCTTCGTGCGGGGTCAGTTCGGGCGGGAAGGCGCC
This sequence comes from Erythrobacter sanguineus, assembly GCA_945878845.1. Classification (GTDB taxonomy): domain Bacteria; phylum Pseudomonadota; class Alphaproteobacteria; order Sphingomonadales; family Sphingomonadaceae; genus Erythrobacter; species Erythrobacter sanguineus_A. The sequence goes on from CAMCUB010000009.1 coordinate 58,100, forward strand.
GAGCGGTGAGCCTTCGACAAACGCCGCGAGCACGGGCGCCTTCTTGTAGAACACCCCGCCGTCCGAGCCGTCGGGCTTGTAGCGGACATTGGTGAACACCACCGGCACGCCGCCCGTGCGCGCGGCCGCCGCGAGCCGCGCATTGCTGTCCCGCGCCGCCGCGGCGGTTTCCATGAACAGCGCCGAGCCTTCAGTCAGATAGGCCGCCACGACATCGACAATCAGCAGGGCAGGCCGCGTTCCCGGCTGGAGCCGGCCTTCATACACCCCCGCATAATTGTCGGCTGCTGAGGGGCCAGCCATCAGATGATCCCCGCCGCCGTCAGCCGCTCGAGTTCGGACGAGTCCAGCCCCAGACGTTCGGCAAACACTTCGGCATTGTCCTGCCCGGGCGCCGCGGGCGCGGGGCGGCGGATGGTCGAAGGGGTCTTGGACAGCTTGGGGAAGGCGTTCTGCATCCTGATGCGTCCGCGGTTCTGGGTCTCCACCTCGATGATCGCCTCGCGCGCCTGAAAGTGCGGGTCGGCGAGCATTTCCGGCGCGCGGTAGACGCGGCCTGCAGGGATCGAATATTCGGTCATCAGCGCATCGACTTCGTCAACGGTCAGCGTGCCCGTCCAAGCATTGACCAGTGCGTCGAGTTCATCCTGATGGACACCGCGCGCGATATGGGTGGCGTAGCGCTCGTCGGTTGCCAGTTCTGGCTGCCCCATCGCCTGACACAGCCGCGCGAAGATCGCATCGCCATTGCCACCGATCATGTAGCTGCCGTCCGAGCAGGAGTAGACGTTCGACGGCGCGATGCCCTTGAGCACCGAGCCCGAGCGTTCGCGGATCACCCCGTTGCGGTCATATTCGGGCACCAGCCCCTCCATCACCTGCAACACCGCCTCATACAGGGCCGAGTCCACCACCTGCCCCTCGCCGGTCTTGCTCCGGTGGTGGAGCGCCGCGAGCACGCCCATGCAGCCATAGGTCGCGCACAGCGTATCGCCGATCGAGATGCCCATGCGGCTCGGCGGACGGTCGGGCTCGCCGACGATGTAGCGCCAGCCGCCCATCGCTTCGCCGATCCCGCCAAACCCGGCGCGGTCGGAGTAAGGCCCGTCCTGCCCGTAGCCCGACATCCGGGCGATGATCAGGCTGGGGTTGATCGCGTGAAGCTCGGCCGGGCTCAGGCCCCAGCGTTCGAGCGTGCCGGGTTTGAAGTTCTCGATCAGCACGTCGGCCTCGGCAATCAGCCGCTTGGCGAGCGCCTGACCCTCGGGCACACGCAGGTTGCAGGTGACCGAGCGCTTGTTGCGCGCGATCACTTCCCACTGCACTTTCTCGTCGCCCTGACCCCAGTTGCGCATCGGATCGCCTGCGCCCGGCGGCTCGATCTTGACCACGTCCGCGCCCATGTCGCCGAGCAGCTGGCCGCAGAAGGGGCCTGCCAAAAGCTGGCCCATCTCGATAACCTTGATCCCCTGAAGCGCGCTCACTCAGCCGCCTCCCGCAATCCTGTCCAGACCGGCTGGACGGGGGCGGGGAGGCCGGTTTCGGCCTCGCAATTGGTACGCAAGGCATCGATGCCGGGGCCGTAGTCGAACAGCGGGAGTTCGCCGCGTGCCGCTTCGATTTTGGCGCGCAGGGCTTCGGTTGCGACATAGTCGACCGCGCCCTCGCCATCTGCGACCACGCCATAGGCGCGGGCGCCTTCGGGGGTGACGAGGCCCTGCCGGATCTCGAGGCCGACCAGCGCCGGATCGCGCGTCAGCGGGTCGCCCCAGCCGCCGCCGCCCCAGGTGATGAAGTGCAGCAGGTCGCCCGCCTTCACCTTGACGCTTTCGACCTTGTTGCCGACGATTTCCTGTGAGCCGTTCACCCGCTCAAGCACCTTCTTGGCCCGCTTGCCGGGATGGCCGCCATTGACGCCCCACGGCGGCACGAACCAGCGGTCGTCATGGATCGCGATCTCGCCATCGGCGAGGAAGCGGTAGGTCATGTGGATGCCGTTGCCGCCGCGATGCAGGCCCGCCCCGCCGCTGTCGGGCGCGGTCGAATAGCGCTCGATTCGCAGCGGGAAATAGCGCTCGAGGAACTCGTTCGGCACATTGGTGAACCCCGGCCAAAGCGAGTGCCCGTCCGGCCCGTCACCCAAGGGACGGCCCGGAATGCCGCCGAAGCCGATCTGGAACAGCTGGAACCAGTCGCGCGTCCCATCCTCGCGGCTATCCCAGCCCGAATAAAACAGGTGGGGGCTGGACGAGAACCCGGCAGCGTTGAGGAACTCCGGCGTCTTCTGTCCGAGCAGCCCGCCGAGAATGTCGAAGATGCGGCCCAGCGCGTGGGTGCGCCCCGAGAGCGCAGCGGGGAAGTGCGGCTTCAGCAGCGAGCCTTGCGGGATGCGCACCTCGATCAGATCGTAGAACCCGTCGTTGAACAGGATTTGCGGATCGAAGACCATGATCATGTAGATGCCGAAGAACATCTTGAACATGTTTTCATTGAGGAAAAAGTTGATCGAGGCGGCCGATTGCGGATCGGTGCCCTCGAAATCGAGGATCACGCGGTCCCCGTCGCGCCACATGGTGCAGCGGATCTTGTAGGGGCCGTAGCCCTTGCCGTCGTCGCAGATGTAATCCTCGAAGCTCACCGGCTCCTCGGCCACCGCCATCGCCAGCAGCGCCTTCATCGCGCGGTGGTTGCGCGCGAGCAGCTCCTGCGTGGCCGAGACATAGACGTCGTCGCCAAAGCGGTCGGCCATTTCGACAACGCGGCGCGCGGCGACGCGGCAGGAAGCGATCAGCGCGTTGAGGTCGGCCTGGCACCAATCCGGCTTGCGGGTCTGGTGCATCACCAGCTTCATCAGGTCTTCGTTATATTCCCCGCGCTTCCAGATCTTCACGGGCGGAATGCGCACGCCCTCCTCGAAGATCGAGGATGCGCCGATCGGCATCGAGCCGGGCACGCTCCCGCCGATGTCGCTCTGGTGGCCGAACATCGCGGTGTAGGCGAGCAGGCGCCCGTCCTTGAACACCGGGAGCAGCACCAGCCAGTCGTTCGAATGGCTGACCGCGCCACCGCAGGAATAGGGATCGGACAGGAAGATCATGTCCCCGTCCTCGATCGTGCCGTCAAACTGCTTGAGGAAGCCGTCGATGAAGCTGCCGAACTGGCCGACGATCATCTTGCCCGCGGGGTCTGAGATCAGCGGGAAGGCGTCCCCCTGCTCGCGGATGCCGGGGCTCATGGCGGTGCGCACGAGGGTCGCGTCCATTTCGATGCGCGCGTTCCGCAGCGCGTTCTCGATGATGTCGAGCGTCACCGGATCGATCGCGACTGTGTTGAAGGGGACGGGGTTGGTTTCGATGATGCGAGCCGGCATGGTTCAGCCCTCCGTCTTCAAGGTGATGAGGATATTGCCGACCGCGTCGACAGCCGCGCGGCAATCGTGCTCGACCAACGTGGTCGAATCCATTTCGGTGATGATCGCCGGGCCTTCAATGATATCGCCCTGCCTGAGCTTTGCGCGGTCGTAGATAACGGCCGGGCGCTCGGCCCCGTCGATCCAGACGGCGTGGTCGCGGATTTTCGCCGCCGATGGATCACCGTCACCCTTGGGCAGTTCCGTGGCGGGGAGAGCAGGGGCCTGCCCCTGCGCCACCGCGCGCAGGTTCACGATCTCGTGCGGGGTGTCCATGTTGAAGGTGAAGAGCCTCAGGTGTTCTTCATCGAAGCGGGCTAGGATGCCTGCGATCCCGTCCGCCTCCAGCACCGCTTGCGTGATCGTCAGCGGCACTTCGAAGGCCTGGCCCGCATAGCGCACGTCGATCTCGAACAGCGAGGTTATCTGCTCTTCGGGGATGCCGTCGGCCAGCAATTCGCTGCGGGTCTGCGCTGCCATCTCGTCGAGCACCGCGACGAGGTCGGCGATGCTGGTGTCCTTGGCGAGCCGCGAGAAGCTGCGCGCGGTTTCGGTGCGCATCCGCGTGGTCGCATCGCCCAGCGCACACAGAACGCCCGGGGAGACAGGCGAAATCGCGGGCCAGCTTCCCATCAACCGGGCAACCGCGTTGACATGCAGCGGCCCCGCCCCGCCAAAGCCCATCAGCGCAAATTCGCGCGGATCGTAACCCTGCTGCACCGAGATCATTCGCAGCGCACCGAACATGTTCTCGTTGACGATGTCGATGATCCCGCGCGCGGCCTCCATCAGGGTCACGCCCAGCGCGTCGGCGATGGTCTGCACTGCGGCCTTGGCACCCTCGCGGTCGAGCTTGAAGCTACCGCCGAGGAGGTCTTCGGGCAGATAGCCCAGCACCACATTGGCGTCGGTCACGGTCGGGAGCGTACCGCCCTTGTTGTAGGCAACCGGCCCCGGCACCGCGCCCGCGCTCTCCGGCCCGACCCGCAGCGCGCCGGTCAATTGCGGCACGTGGGCGATCGACCCGCCGCCAGCGCCCACCGTCTTCACATCGAGCGCCGAGGCGCGGACCGAGAGGTGCCCGACCTCGGTGGTGCGCTGGCGGCGTGGCTCGAGGCCCTGGATCAGCGCTACGTCGGTCGAGGTGCCGCCGACATCGAGCGTCAGGATATTCTCGAAGCCTGCGTTCTTCGCCACCCACAGCGCGCCGGTGACGCCGCCCGCGGGGCCGGACATGAGGATGTTGACGGGGTGCTCCTCGGCCTTCTGGCTCGACATCAAGCCGCCATCGGAACGCAGCAGCGAGAGGCGGCCCGTCATCCCCTCGGCCTCCAGCTTGGTGCGCAGGTTGGAGATATATTTCGACACCACCGGCCGCACCGCCGCATTGGCGACGGTGGAAAGCGTGCGCTCATATTCCTGCATCTCGGGCAGGACTTCGTGGGAGAGCGAGGCCGGGATGCCCGGCAGTTCTTCCGCCGCGATTTCGCCGATCCGGGCCTCGTGCGCGCCGTTCAGATAGGCGTTCATCAGGCTGACGGTGAGCGCCTCGATCCCGTCGGCCTTGAGCTTCCTCAGCGCGGCGCGCACCGCGTCTTCATCAAGCGGGGCGACCTCGCGGCCTTGGGCGTCCATCCGGCCCGGCACTTCGACCGTGTGTTCAAGCCGCGCGAGCGGCTGCGGCTTGGGCCACACGATCCACGCGGCCAGGCCCCCGGGCACAAAACTCCGCGCGATCTGCATGATGTCGCGGTAGCCCTGCGTCGTCACCAGACCGACCTTCGCGCCCTTACCCTCGAGCACAGCGTTGGTGGCGACCGTGGTGCCGTGGAGGAAATAGCTGATCTCTGCCGCGGTAATCCCGGCCTGCGCCAGAATCGCCTTCACCCCGTTGAGGATCCCTTCCGAGGAATCATGCGGGGTCGAAGGTGTCTTGTGCCGCCAGAAGGCACCGCTCGCCTCGTCGAACAGCAGCAGGTCGGTGAAAGTCCCGCCCACATCCACGCCCAGCCTGTATGTCATGCCGATTCCTTGTGCCTATGCTGCGCGAGCGACCGCCGAGGGGAGTTCCCGCCCCAGCACGCCCGCAAACCACTTGTTTGCGGCGATTGCCGCGTCGAGATCGATGCCTGCATCCACGCCGGAACGCTGCATCATGTAGACGAGATCCTCGGTGGCGATGTTGCCCGTCGCGCGCGGGGCAAAGGGGCAGCCACCGAGCCCGCCCAATGAGGCGTCGAAGGTGCGCACGCCAGCCTTGTAGGCCTCCCACGCATTGGCAATGCCGGTGCCGCGGGTGTTGTGGAAGTGGGCGCGCATCGGGATTTTGCCGCGGAGCAATGTGCCAAGCTTGCCAAACAATTCCCCCGCTTCCCACGGCGTGCCTACGCCGATGGTGTCGGCGAGCGCGATTTCCTCAGGCCCTTCTTCGGCAATGGCCTCGGCGATGGCGAGCACGGTGTCGTGCTTCACTTCGCCCTCGAACGGGCAGCCGAAAGCGGCGCTGATGGTGACCTGCGCGCGGATGCCTTCCGCGCGGGCGAAGCGCAGCATCTCACGGGTTTCGGCGATGCCCTGTTCGATGGTCTGGCCCTGGTTCTTCTGCCCGAAGGTGTCGCTGGCGACCACCACGCAACCGACCTGATCGACCCCGCGCGCACCGCTTTCGCGAGTTGCGAGCGCACGCAGCACCCCGCGCTTGTTGAGCACGAGGCCCACATAAGTGCAGTCCGCGCGGTCCGGCAGCCCGGCGATCACCGCTTCGGCATCGGCCATCTGGGGCACACGCTGCGGATGGACGAAGCTCGCGACCTCGAGCCGCCGCGCGCCATAACCGATCATGCGCGTGATGAGGTCGCGCTTGGTCTCGGTGGAAATGATGTCGGGCTCGTTCTGCAAGCCGTCGCGCGGGCCTACCTCGACCAGTTCGATTGTGCCGCCTGACATCGTGAATCGCCTGTTGCTGCAGTCTGAGCTCGGGAAGGTTGATTACCCAGTTTGTATACAATTGCAATCATGCTTGGTGCTGCGAAAGATGCAGGAACCGCAACCCGATGACAGCGTTGTTATGGCTCTCCGCTGTCCTGATCATTGGCCGCTTCGTCGGTTTTCGGACCGACCGCGCGGGCAAAAGTGTGGAAGGCACGGCGCAGGTGGCTGCCCATCACGGCGCGGGCCCAATCGCCATCGCGCGCGGCAAATGCGGCGACCAGTTCGTCGTGATCGCGCGCCGATTGGCGCAGGTCGCTTTGCGAATAGATGCGCGCGGTGCGCAGCACCACCGGTGCCTCGACCAGCCGCGCGAGCAGCTGCCCCAGCCGCGGCGAGTGCGCCGCATCGATGATCGCTTCATGGAAAGCGCGGTTGGCCTCGAGGAAGCGCGCGACATCGGGCGGGCTCTGCTCGACCGCCGCGGTGAGGTCGCGGTTGAGCACCTCCAATGCGGCGATCTGCTCGCGCGAAAGGCGCTTGGCGGCGCGTTCAGCGGCATGGCATTCGAGCATCTGGCGCAGCACGAACATCTCTTCGATGTCGTCACGACTCCAGTCGGCAACGAACAGCCGCTTGGTGTCCGAGCGCACCAGCAACAGTTCGTCCTCCAGCCGCCGCACCGCCTCGCGCACCGGGGTGCGGCTGACCCCGGTGATCTGCGCGAGCTGGTCTTCGGTGAGCTGTTCGCCCGCCGCCACTGTCCCGCTCAGCACATGCGCGCGGATCGCCGCATAGGCGTGTTCGGAGGCGCGGCTCATTGGTGCGATGCCTGTGCGGCGGGCAGGAAAGGGGCTGCTTCCATGGGCTTCCTTGTGCGGCCTGGGCGCGGGGCCTGCAAGCCTGTGAGGTGACAAAAACACACTCCGAACGCCCTTGTCGCAACATTTGTGTAAAGTGCTTGACGAGCGCGATTTGTATACAATAACCACGCACCCCTAGGCAACCGGAGAGTGCCGTGAAGCGTATCAAGGTCATCGTGCCGATCGCAATGGACGAAGCTGGCGTCGCCAACAGGGCGCAGCAGCTTCCCGCCGATTTCGTGCGCCCGGGCTTCGCGCCCACCTTCGAGGCGGTGCGCTGGGGCGCGGCGCTCGGCGATTCCTATCACGACACGCTGCTGATGGACTGGACGGTGTTCCAGGCCGGGGTGACGGCTGAGGACGAAGGCTATGCCGGGGTGCTGATCGATACGGTCAGCGACTCCGGGCTGTGCCCTTTACGTTCGGTGCTCAGCATTCCCGTCGTCGGCCCGGGCGAGGCGAGCTTTGCCGCCGCGATGATGCTCGGCAAGAAGTTCTCGGTCATCACCATGTGGCCGCAGTGGTTCCCGCTCTATGAGAAGGTGCTGAACCAGCACGGCTGGGACCACCGCTGCGCTTCTGTGCGCTCGATCGACACCCGGCCCGATGTCACCGAACTGCTTGAGGGCAAGGAAGAAGTGGTCTTCGCCAAGCTCAAGGCTGAAGCGATGAAAGCCATCGAGGAAGACGGCGCGGACGTGATCGTGCTCGGTTCGACAACCATGCATCAGTCCGCCGCCTACCTTGCAAGCGAACTTCCGGTGCCGGTCATCAACCCCGGGCAGGTCGCCTACAAGAACCTCGAGATGCTGATCGAACTGGGCCTCACCCACTCCAAGAAGGCCTTCCCCGCACCCGAAGTGCCCAAACACGCCGATATCCGAAAGGGCTGGTACTGATGAGTGAATGGCAAGAGGGAGGGCCGGGTCAGACGCCGCTGCCCTATCCCTTCTATATCGATATCGTCACCAAGCGGTATTTCGACGGGGTCGATAACAAGATCATGGATCAGGTGCTCGACTGCTTCACCCCCGATGCAGTGCTGACCGAGGTTACCAGCAACACTGTCCATCAGGGGCGCGAGGCGATCCGGGCGATGTTCGTCAAGCTCTTCGCCGATTTCGAGAGCATCTGGCACGGCAATTTCGTTCACACTGCCGATCCGGAAAGCAACGCGGTCTGCTCACAGTTCACCGTGCTGATCACGCCCAACGGGGGCGAGGAATTGCGCTACGAGAATTGCAACCGCTTCTACTTGAAGGACCGGTTGTTCCACCGCGTCTATGTCTACATGTCGGGTGACAACCTGCTGAAGGAAGGGGACGCCTGATGCAGTACGAACCCACGCTGCCCCGCGCCGAGCTCATTGATTTCGCGCTGAACAAATACTTCGCCCGGGTTGATGCGAAAGACCTCGCGGCCGCGCTCGATTGCTTCCACGATACCGCGCTCTTCTGCGTCCAGACCGCTTTCACGCGGCACTCTGGCAAGGCCGAAATCCAGCGGATGTTCGAGGATTTCTTCGGCGCTTACAAAACCATCATCCACCGCGATTTCACCTGCACCGTGGACGAGGCGAACGGGCGCATCACCGCCTGCTTCACCGCCGAGCTCCACGACCATGAGGGCGGCGTGACGCTCCTCTACAACACCAATTTCTGGCGTCTGCTCCCTGGTGCAGACGGCCCGAAATTCCAGGAAGTCTACGTTTACATGAGCGGGGCCAATCCGCTCGTCTGATCCTTTAATCCTCTCGATCCTCTCAGGAGAGCCGCCTTATGAATATTCGTCTCGTTCTTGCCTCCGGCGCGGCTCTTGGCGCCATTGCCCTGTCCGCGCCTGCCGCCGCGCAGGATGCGCCTGACGCTGCACCTGCGGCCGAAGAGGAGGGCGCGATCATCGTCACCGCGCGCCGCCAGTCGGAAACGCTTGCCGACGTGCCGGCATCGGTCACCGTGCTCACCGCCGAGACCCTCGCCAAATCTGGCGTGCAGCGCGCGGATGACTTCATCCAGCTGACCCCAGGCGTGACCATCGTCACCGGCACGGCGGAAGCGGGCGACACCCAGATCAACATTCGCGGTATCAACGGCGCGCGCGACGCGGAAAGCTCGGTCGCGCTGGTGGTCGACGGGATCCTCAAGACCAACACCGCGCAGCTGAACCAGAACCAGGGCACGCTGCGGCAGGTCGAAATCCTCAAGGGCCCGCAGGGCGCGCTGTATGGCCGCAACGCCGCCGCAGGCGCGATCGTGCTCCAGACCCTGAAGCCCGGCGACACGCTGGAGGGCGGCGTGCTGGTGCGCGCGGCGCAGGACAACACCTACCTCGCCAACGCCTATGTCTCGACCCCGGTGGGCGAGGATGCGGGGCTGGTGCTGTCGGGCAATTTCAGCACCACCGACGGTTTCTTCCGCAACCGCTTCCTGGGCAATTCGGCGACCATCGACGATCAGGAAGTGTGGGGCATCGACGGGCGTTTCGTCGCGCAGGTCGGCCCTGACACCGAGATCGACGTGAAGGCGCGCTATGCCGACCTCACCGGCGCCTCGATCGCCTTTAATGCAGCCTTCCACCTGCCCAACTTCGCGGCGGTCGATCCGGCGTTCTTCGAGGACGTCAACGACCACCCCTTCGGCTTCTATCCGAACATTCGCCCGACCAACGACCAGACCACCTTCGAGGCCTCGGCCAAGATCGAGCACAAGTTCGAGGCCGCGACGCTCACCGCATGGCTGCTCTATAGCGACGTCCAGCAGTCGCTGACCGCTGACGGCACCTCGGCTGATTTCGCGCGCTTCACCTTCCCGGGCGCAACGCCGGCCTCGGTCGCGGCGGCCAATGCCTGCGCGGCCTCGACCACCGCGCTGACCGGCTTCGCGCTCAACCCGCCGACCTTCATCGGGGCGAGCCCGATCCCCTTCATCTTCAACCCCGCCACCGGATCGACCTTCGGGCCCTATAGCCCGACGACCTGCGACGGTACCCAGTTCCAGATCCGCAACCAGGAGGACATCAGCGGCGAAATCCGCCTCGCCTCCAACGGGGACGGGCCGGTGAACTGGCAGGTGGGCGCCTATTATCTCCACATCGACCGCGAGGTCGGGGTGAGCCTCGGCGCGGACCTTGGGCAGGGGATCATCCGCCAGCTCTACAACGCGCCGGGCACCACCAACCCGACCACGCAGCTCTACAACGACGCCTTCAAGACCGATGTCTATGCGGTGTTCGCCTCGGTCGATGGTGACGTGACCGATCGCCTCAACGTCAGCGTGGCGGGCCGCTACGACATTGAGGACCGGACGGTCACGAGCCTCGTGCCGGCAGTGCGCGATCCGATCACCGGCGGGCCGATCAACCCGGGCCAGGCGGTGGTGGGCGGCGTGGTCCAGCCGATCGGGCCGCAGTCGGAAACCTTCCGCCAGTTCCAGCCCAAGGTCTCGGTGCGTTACGAGGTCACCCCGGACATCAACCTCTACGGTAACTGGGGCATCGGCTTCAAATCGGGCGGCTTCAACAACCAGGGCGCCGCGGCGATCGTCGATTCGGCGTTCAACCAGTTCATCGGCACCAACGTCCAGATCGACGATCAGTACCGCAAGGAACGCTCGAGCGCCTTCGAAGCGGGGATCAAGGGCAATGTGCTCGACGGCGTCGTCACCTTCGACCTCGCTGGCTACTACACCACCATCGACGACATGCAGTTCTTCGAGTTCTTCGTCGGCGGCTTCGGCCTGCTGCGCGTGGTCTCGAACATCGACGAGGTCGAGGTCTACGGGGGCGAGCTCAACCTGACGGTCGAGCCGGTCAAGGGCTGGACGCTCTACGGTTCGGCCAACGTCACCGAGAGCGAGATCAAGGCCAATGCCTCGCGTCCCGTCACGGTCGGCAACAAGTCGCCCTATACCGCCGACTACACGATCAACCTCGGCACCCAGATCGATCTGCCGGTCACCGACTCGATCGATTTCGTCACCCGCGCCGATTACCGCATCACCGGGCCGACGTGGTTCCACACCCTGCAGGACGACACCAACCCGACGCTGTTCAGCGGGTTGCTGCCGGGCTCGGCGCTGGCGCTGCCGGCCTTCGTGGGCGATGCCGACTACTCGGTCTCGCAGCGCGACACCTTTGCAGTGATGGACCTGCGCATCGGGGTCGAGGGGCCGACCTGGTCGGTCACCGCCTATGCCGAGAACCTGTTCAACGAGAAGTACCTGAACGAGGTCATCACCGCGGTCGAATTCGGCGGCTCGTTCATCTCGCCGGGCGGGCGCCAGCGCTTCGGGCTGGAACTGGGCTACAAGTTCTGAGCTTCGGGCCTCCCTGAAAGGAGACGCGAAGACAGAAAACGGGAAAGCGCGCGGGGGTTCTGCGACCCGCCCCGCGCGCTTTTTCATGCCCTCACTTGGGAGCGGGCGCGGCCGGGCTCCACCACGACAGCGTCTGGTTGTCATGCGCCGAAGTCCACACGCCCTTCGGGGCCCAGCGCAGCGCGCCGCTGCCGACGCTTGGGCCCATGCGGGCGCGGATCTTGAGGCTCTCGGCGTCGATCACCACCATCGTCTGCTGTTCCGTGGTGCGCAGCCACACGGCGCCCGCGCCGGTGTCGATATCGCCCCACTTCAGCTTGGGCCCGATCTTGGTGCGGCCGAGCACAGTGAGTTTGACCGGATCGACCTTGGCAACCGTGCCGTCGCCCTGTTCCTGCACCCACACCGCGCCTTCGCCTGCGGCAAGGAAGCCCGGGGTGTCGCCCATCGTGACCTTGCCGGTGACGGTGTTGGTCGCCGGATCGATCCGCGCGACCTTGCCTGCGGGGTCCGAGGGCACCCACACCGATCCCGCGCCCGAGACCACATTGGTCTCGCCCTTGGGATTGCCGAGGCCGGTGGCGATCTTCGCTTCGGCGGCGGCAGCCGCGGGGCGATGCAGTCCCAGCTGGAACCCGCGGAGTGAGTGGGACAGCCGGAACGCTCGAAACACCGCGCCGCGCCATGACAGAGCTCAGCCTGCCGCTGATCGACAATATCTGGCGCGTGCGCGGTGCAGTGCCGATCGATCCGGCTATGTCCGCTGCGGAGGCCTTCGCGCGGATCGATCCGCTGCTGAGCACCCCCGGCACCTCCCTTTCGGAAGAGGGCGGGGTGCTCACCTACACCAAGCGCAATCCGCAAGCGCAGGACAAGCTGGCGACCTTCACCCGCGGGCGGATGTGGATCGAGCAGGCTGGCGCGGGCGCGGTGCTCCGGTTCGACCTGTTCAGCCACGCGCTGCTCTTGTGCTTCCTCACCCCGCTGCTTTTCCTCGGCTTTGCGCAAATGGCGATCGCCATCAACGAATGGGAAGCGTCCGGGGCCGAAGCGAGCGAGAAGGCCGAGAAGAAGGAAGAAAAGCCCAAGCCGGTGAAGAAGCTCAACCCGGTCGACGAGTTCCTCGGCGCTCCCGCACCTGAAGACCCGAGCAAGAAGAAGAAAGACGAGAAGAAGGACGAGGGCCGCCATTCGCCCGACGAGGGCTATGTGCTGGCGGGCATCTTTGCGGCGATCTATCTGGTCGGCCGCTGGCTCGAGCCGTTCCTCGTGCGGCGCCGGTTGCGTGCCGCGCTGGCGGGCCCCGCCGCCCCGTCCGTGACCGCCTGACGGCACCGTCCGCGCCCGCGATTTTCGCCGCCTAAAGCTTCATCCCCCGCCGCGGCCTGCTGGCTTCGCGGCGCTGCGGCGCGTCTTCTTGCCGGGCCTGTGCAACCCTTTCGGCTCCAAACCGTATCTCTGTTGCGCCAAAAGCAATTGATCGCACGAGCCAAGGGATTAGCTGCCAGCCATGTTCGAAACCCTCGACGCCCTGCTGCTCGCACGGATCCAGTTCGCCTTCACGGTGAGCTTCCACTTCTTCTTCCCGGCCTTCTCGATCGGGCTGGCGAGCTACCTGATGGTGCTCGAGGGGCTGTGGCTCAAGACCGGCAAGTCGGTCTATCTCGACCTGTTCAAATACTGGCTCAAGATCTTCGCGATCGCCTTTGCGATGGGTGTCGTCTCGGGGATCGTCATGTCCTACCAGTTCGGCACCAACTGGTCGGTGTTCTCGGACAAGGCGGGGCCGGTGATCGGGCCGCTGATGGCTTACGAGGTGCTGACCGCTTTCTTCCTTGAAGCGGGCTTCCTTGGCGTGATGCTGTTCGGGATGCAGAAGGTCGGCAAGAAACTGCACTTCTTTGCGACCTTCATGGTGGCGCTGGGCACCTTCGTCTCGGCCTTCTGGATCCTTAGCGTCAACAGCTGGATGCAGACCCCCACCGGCTTCATCATGGGCGAGAACGGCCAGTTCCTGCCCGGCGAGAGCTGGGCCGCGATCATCTTCAACCCGAGCTTCCCCTATCGCCTCGTCCACACGGTGATGGCGGCCTATCTGACGACCGCCTTCGTGGTCGGCGCGGTGGGCGCGTGGCACCTGCTCAAGGACAAGGCGAACCCGCACGCGCGCACCATGTTCTCGATGGCGATGTGGATGGCGGCGATCGTCACGCCGTTGCAGATATTCGCGGGCGACGAACACGGATTGAACACGCTTGAACACCAGCCCGCCAAGGTGATGGCGATGGAGGGGCACTACCAGAGCCACCCCGAAGGCGCGCCGCTGATCCTGTTCGGCATTCCCGACAGCGAGGCGAAGACTGTGCGCTACGCCATCGAGATTCCGAAGATGTCGTCGCTGATCCTGAAGCACGACATGAACGCGCCGCTCGCCGGGCTTGACACCGTGCCCGACAATCTCGAGCCGCCCGTGCCGGTGCTGTTCTGGTCTTTCCGGATCATGGTCGGCATCGGCTTTGCGATGCTGGGCATCGGGTTGTGGAGCCTGTGGGGGCGGGTGCGGGGCAAGCTTTACGACATGCCTTGGCTGCACCGCGCCGCCGTGCTGATGGGTCCCTCGGGCTTTGCCGCCGTGCTGGCCGGATGGATCACCACCGAGGTCGGCCGCCAGCCTTTCGTCATCTACGGCCTCCTGCGCACTGCCGACGCCGCAAGCCCACTTGATGCGCCTGCGGTCGCTGCCTCGCTGCTTGCCTTCATCATCGTCTATTTCACCGTCTTCGGCATCGGCGTCTGGTACATCCTCAAGCTGATGGGCCATGCCCCCCATGCGGGCGAGTACGGGGTCAAGCGCGGCGATGTCGGTCCGATCCGCACTGCGGGTATTACTCCCGGACCGACGCAGAACCCGGGCGGTGAGGAACCCTTGCCGACCCACGCGCCCGACGAGAAGGAGCCGGTGTGATGGACCTCACCGTCGTCTGGGCCTTCATCATCGCCTTTGCGGTCTTCGCCTATGTGGTGATGGACGGCTTCGACCTCGGGATCGGCATCCTGTTTCCGACCTTCCGCCCCGGCCAAGGGCGAAACCGCGCGATGAACTCGATCGCGCCGGTGTGGGATGGCAACGAGACCTGGCTGGTGCTCGGCGGCGGGGGGCTGTTTGCCGCCTTTCCGCTCGCCTATGCGGTGATCCTCCCCGCGACCTATCCGCTGATCATCGCGATGCTGCTGGGTCTCGTGTTTCGCGGCGTGGCGTTCGAATATCGCTGGCGCGATGCGGCGCACGAAAAGTTCTGGGACACCGCGTTCTTTGGCGGTTCGCTGGTGGCGGCCATGGCGCAAGGCATGACCCTCGGCGCGCTGCTGCAAGGGATCGACGTGGAAGGCCGCGCCTATGCCGGGAGCTGGTGGGACTGGCTGACGCCTTACACCTTCCTCACCGGGATTGGCACAGTCGCAGGCTATGCGCTGCTGGGCAGCACGTGGCTGATCTGGAAGCTCGATGGCGGGGTGCAGGCGCATGCCCGCTACGTCGCGTTCCGGGCGGGGCTGGCGACCATCGTGCTGATGGGCGCGGTCAGCCTCTACAACATTACCTTGAACCCAGAATATGCCGCCCATTGGCTGAGCGCGCCTGGAATCTACTATGTCGCTCCCGTGCCGGTGGTGACCGCGATCATCGCGCTGGCCATGCTGCGTGCGATCCGTGGGGACAGCCATTCCGCGCCGTTCTGGCTCGCGCTGGGGCTGTTCTTCCTCGGCATGAGCGGGCTGGGCGTCACGATCTGGCCCAATGTGGTGCCGCCGTCGATCACCATCTGGGATGCCGCCGCGCCGCAACGGAGCCAGGAATTCATGCTGGTGGGCGTCGCCCTGACGCTGCCGCTGATCATCGCCTACACCGTGTGGGCCTATTGGGTGTTCCGCGGCAAGGTGGGCGAAGAGGGGTATCACTGATGCTGATGCCTCCTCCGCAGCCTCCCGAACCGCCCCTGTGGCAACGCCTGCTCTGGATGGTCGGAATCTGGGCGGCGAGCGTCGCGGTGCTGGGGGCGGTCGCCTACATCATCCGCCTGTGGATCGCGCCATGACCAATGGCGTGAGCAGCGTGAAGGTCTGGTACGACGGTGCCTGCCCGCTGTGCCTGCGCGAGATCGCGCTGATGCGGCGCTTGGACCGGGGCGGGCGTATCAGCTTCATCGATGTCGCTGCGGGCAGCGATCCCTCCTGCCCCATCGACCGTGCGCAGCTCCTCGCCCGCTTCCATGCCGAGGAGGATGGGGTCATCCACGATGGCGCCGCCGCCTTTGCCGCGATGTGGCGCGCGATTCCGGTGCTGCGCCCGCTCGGCCTTGCCGCAAGGAACCCGCGCGTGCTGCGCCTGCTCGAGGCAGCCTATGTCCGCTTCCTCCGGCTGCGCCCCCGGCTGCAGCGCTTCTTCGCCTAGAATCCGCTTGCCCTCGGGCGGCGCATCGGCTGATCTCCCCGCCAAACACAAAGGGAGAGAACCGCCGCCATGACCTATTTCGGCGCGATGCAGAACGAGATCTACAACGCCGGCCTGCGCGGCATCCTGCCGACCTTTCCGGTCGATTTCGCCACCCTCGAAAAGCGCGCGCACGAAGCACTTGGCCCGATGCTCACCAACTATGTCGCGGGCGGCTGCGGGGACGAGCATACGCAGGACCAGAACGCGGCCGCCTTCCACCACTGGGGCATGGTGCCGCGCATGATGGTCAATTGCAGCACCCGCGACCTCTCCATCGAGCTGTTCGGCCACCGCTATCCCACCCCGCTGTTCATGGCCCCCATCGGCCTCAATGGTGAGGCCTCACAGGATCGCCACGGTGACATGGCCGCCGCCTGCGCCTCGGCGCTGACGGGGGTGCCGTTCTGCGCCTCGACGTTGGCGAACGATCCGCTGGAGGACGTGAAGCAGGCCTGCGGGGATACCCCAGCGTGGTTCCAGCTCTACACCCCCAAGAACCGCGAGTTGGCGGAAAGCCTGATCCGCCGCGCCGAAGAGGCGGGCTATTCGGCGCTGGTCGTGACACTCGATACGTGGGTGACGGGCTGGCGGCCGCGCGACCTCAACGCCTCGAACTTCCCGCAGCTGCGCGGCAAGGTGCTGCAGAACTACTTCACCGACCCGGTGTTCCGCTCGCTGCTCGCCAAGCACCCCGAGGAGGACCCGGCGGCGGCAATCTTCACCTGGGCGGCGACCTTCGGGCAGGTGCTGACCTGGGACGACATGGCGTGGTTCAAGTCGGTGACCAAGCTCCCGATCGTCTTGAAGGGCATCTGCCACCCCGACGACGCGCGCCGCGCAGTCGATAGCGGGGCGGATGCGGTCTATTGCTCGAACCACGGCGGGCGGCAGGCCAATGGCGGGATCGCGGCCATCGACCTCCTCGCCGATGTCGTCGCGGCGGCGGGCGACACGCCGGTGCTGTTTGACAGCGGAATCCGCTCGGGCACGGATGCAGTCAAGGCGCTGGCGATGGGGGCGCGCGCAGTCGGCGTCGGGCGGCCCTACACCTATGGCCTTGCGCTCGGCGGGGCCGAGGGCGCCGCGTGGGTGCTGCGCTCGATTCTCGCCGAGGCCGACCTGCTGATGGCGGTCAACGGCTACCCCACGCTCGCCGACGTCCGCGCCGCCGGCGTGCAGCGCACATTAGGCTAGCCGCCCGGCCGGTTAGCCGCAATCGTGCAACACCGGGAACCAAATCGTCGGCACAGGGCTTGTCCCTATTGACGCCCGCCAAATGTTTTTTGCGCGGGCACAGGTTAGGACTCGTTTTATCCACAGGTTTGGTGTTAGCTGGCGCAATATAAAAAACGCGCGATTCGGGGACGCGACACATGGAAAAACCGACTTTCTGGTCGAGCCGGCCAGATCCGATGCGACGCACGGTCTGCGTTTCGGACGAGCAATCGCGCCGCGCGCGCTATGGTCGGATCCAGCCGATGCAGTCGCGCCCTTCGCTCATCGAACGCCTCGCCAGCCTGATTGCCTGAGGCGCGCGGGATCAACCGCCCGAATTAGCCAGCATAACCAGTTTGGTATCGGTGAAGGCGAGGTAGCCTTCCTCGCCGCCCTCCGATCCGAATCCGCTGTCGCCCACGCCGCCGAACGGGGTTTCGGGCGATGAGACGATCAGCTGATTGATCCCCACCATGCCTGCGCGCAGGGACCGGCCGAGGTAATGCGCCTCGTCGAGATTGCCCGAGAAGGCATAGGCGGCAAGCCCGTAGCGCAACGAGTTGGCGATCCCGACCGCGTCCTCGATGGCATCGAAGGGGACGATTCCTGCCACCGGTCCGAAGGGCTCCTCGGTCATGAAGCGGCTGTCGGGCGCGGGGTTGGCGATGACGGTGGGCTGGAAGAAGAACCCGCTGCCGGGGATTGCCGCGCCGCCGGTGACTACTTCGCCGCGATTGCCGCCAGTATCGGCGACCACCTGCTCCATCGCGGAAATCCGGCGGGCATGGGCGAGCGGGCCCATGTCGACGCTCTCGTCCGCGCCTGGATCGCCGACCTTGATTTTGCCTGCGATGGCCGCGAATTCAGCGACGAAGGTGTCGTAGATCTCGCGCGCCACCAGAAACCGCGTCGGCGAGACGCAGACTTGGCCAGCATTTCGGAACTTGGTCGTCGCGCACATTGTTGCTGCGCGCAGGACGTCAGCGTGCTTGCTGACGATCACGGGGGCATGGCCGCCCAGCTCGGGCGCAAAACGCTTCATGTGGGTCGCTGCGAGCGCGCCCAACTGCTTGCCGATCGCGGTCGATCCGGTGAAGCTCACCTTGCGGGAGACCGGCGAGGCGACAAGACGCTCGGCAATCGGGCCGGGATCGCCGTGGACGAGGTTCAGCACGCCCGCAGGAACGCCGGCATCGACGAAGCATTCGACCAGCAGCTGCGCCGAGCCGGGGGTGTTCTCGGCGGGCTTGAGGATCGCGGTGCACCCTGCCGCGAGCGCGCCCGCGATCTTCTTGGCGGGGAGGTTCACCGGGAAGTTCCACGGGGTCAGCAGCACCGCCGGGCCGATGGGCTCATGCGTCACCATCTGCGCGATCAGCTGGCTCCCGCGGGTCGGGATCAACCGGCCCCCACGTCGCTTGGCTTCCTCGCCGAGGAAATGGATCACGTCGACCGAGCCGGTGATCTCGCCCAGCGCCTGCGCGCGCGGCTTGCCCATTTCGGCGGTGACGACCTTGGCGATCTCGGGCGCACGCTCGCGCAGCAGATCGGCGGCGCGGCGCAGGATCGCGTGACGCTCGGCCCCCGAGGTCGCGCTCCATGCGGGGAAGGCATCCCCTGCGGCCTTGAGCGCGGCGTCGAGCTGGGCGGGGCCGGCCTTGGGGCATTGCGCGATGGCCGCCCCGGTCGCGGGGTTGATCACGGCCATCGTCCCGGCATCGCCCGTCTCGATCCACTGGCCGTTGATCAGGAACTTGAGGGTCGGGTAGGCGGTCATCGGTGGTTCCTTCAGGCGAAGTGAGTGGGGCCTAGGTGGGGTCTGACGGGATCAGGACAAGCCCTTAGGCAGCCACGACGTGCTGCTCGATCGCCCCGAAGATCGAGTGGTTGGACGCATCGCGCATCTCGATCCGTACCATGTCGCCCGCCTGCATGAACGGCGTCTTGGGCGCGCCATCGCGGATCGTTTCGATCATGCGGATTTCGGCGATGCAGGAATAGCCCGCGCCGCCCTCCGCCACCGGCGTGCCCGCGCCGCCATCCTTGCCCTTGTTAGAGACCGTGCCGGTGCCGATGATGGTCCCCGCCGCCAGATTGCGGGTCTTGGCCGCGTGGGCCACCAGCTGCGCGAGGTTGAAGGTCGCATCCTTGCCCGCGTTCGCCCGGCCGAAGGGCTGGCCGTTGAGATCGACCATCAGCGGCAGGTGGATCAGCGCATCGGCCCATGCCGCGCCGAGCTCGTCCGGCGTCACCGCGACCGGCGAGAAGGCGCTGGCGGGCTTGGACTGGAAGAAGCCGAAGCCCTTTTCGAGTTCGGCCGGGATCAGCCCGCGAAGGCTCACGTCGTTGACCAGCATCAGCAGGCGGATGTGCGCGGCCGCATCCTCGACCGAAACGCCCATTGGCACGTCGCCGGTGATGCACGCGATCTCGCCCTCCATGTCGCAGCCCCATGCGGGATCGCCCAAGGGGATGTCCTGACGCGGACGCAGGAAGCTGTCCGATCCGCCCTGATACATCAGCGGGTCGGAGTAGAAGCTCTCGGGTACCGCCGCGCCGCGCGCCTGCCGCACCAGCTCGACATGGTTGATATAGGCGCTGCCATCGGCCCATTGGTAGGCGCGCGGCAGGGGGGAATGCGCCTGCCGCTCGTGGAAGCGCTCGCACGGCACGGTCTCGTGCTCGACATCGCGGGCGAGCACCTCGAGCTCGGGCGCAACCCGGTCCCAGTTGTCGAGCGCGGCCTGCATCGTCGGCGCGATATAGCCCGCCGCCGAGCAGCGGGTGAGGTCCTTGCTGACCACCACCAGCATGCCGTCGCGCGTGCCGTTGTCGAGGGTTGCGAGTTTCATTGATCTGTCCTCCCGAGACGTTGTGCTTATTGGGCGTCGATCTGCCTGTCGGGGTGCGCCGCTTGGAAGGCGGGGAGCGCGAGGCAGGCGACCTCGATGCGGGTGAGATGGGGGCTGGCGCCAAGGTCGTAATCGAAGCGCCGCGCGTTCGCGAGCTGGGGGATCAAGACGATCTCGAACAGCCCGGGCGCATCGCCGTGCAGGAAATCGCCCGTCTTGAGTTGTGCAAGCCGCGCTTCCACCGGATCGAGCGTGCGCTTCAGCCAAGTGCGATACCAGGTGTCGATCTCGTCCTGCGTGTGGCCGAGCGGGTCCTTCAGATATTTGAGCACCGGCAGGTTGTTGACCGCATGGATCTCGGTCGCGATCCCGTAGGCAAGCTCGCGCACGGTGTAGCGCGCTTCGATGTCGGCGGGCAGGAAGCGAGGCGTCGGGTAAGCCTCATCGAGCCACTCCAGCAGCGCCATCGACTGCGCCCGGTCGCGCCCATCGGCCTCGAGCATGGGGAGTGAGCCGAAGGGATTGCGCTGCGTGAAGCTGGCGTCCTTGTTTGCCCCGGTGCGCAGATCGACGGGGATGTTCTCGAAGGCGAGGCCCTTGAGATTGAGGGCGATGCGCAGGCGGTAGGAGGTCGACGAGCGGAAGTAGCCGTAGAGTTTCATCGTGCTCATGGCACTTGCATCGCAGGGTTGGGGCGGGGGAGCAAGGGGATGCTGGGCAAAGCTACCTCCAACCTTGACGCCTCCCCGGGCCTGACCCGGGGCCCCGCTTTCTTGGGTATGACACGCATTCGCGATGTACTTTAGCTCGCAAAGAAGCGGGGCCTCGGATCAAGTCCGGGTAGACGGATTCACGACCCGGCTTAAACCCCTCAAGCCGGCGTCAGCATCCGGCTTACCGTGTCGAGCAGCTTGGCGGGCGGGCAGGGCTTCGTCAGCGTCGTCGCCTTGGGAAAGCGCATCGCAAGCGCGCTGGTGTCTTCGGGATCGGAGTGCAGGATCACCGGCACGTTCTCGTCCAGCAGCTTCTGGGCCAGTTCGAGGCTCAGCCCGTCCGCCAGCTCGATATCGAGCAGCGCGACATCGGGGCGTTCCTTCTGGCAGGCGAGCATGGCCGCGGAAATCCCGGCATGCGGCCCTTCGACCTCATAGCCTGCCTCTTCGAAAGTATCGCACAGATCGAAGCCGGTTATGTACTCGTCTTCGGCCACCAAGATTCGCAAAGCCATCGGTCCTCTCCCGCATTAACGAATCCCATTGCCGGGGACTGTATCATGGATTGGACGTCAAACTTCCGGGAATCTCATCCATTATTGCCGAATCTTGCGGTGAAGCCCGTCTCGTCACCCGCCGCGAGCAGTTTGGCCTGCTCGACCCACTGGTCGCGGGTGATCCGGCCCGCAAAGCGGCCAAGCTTGGCGTCGATGCGCTCGATCTCCTCGGGCGTCCAGGCGGCGATCTGGGCGAAGGTGGTGACGCCGAATTCGCCGAGTAGCGCGGCAAGCTTGGGGCCGAGTCCCTTGATGCGGGTGAGGTCGTCGGCCGCGCCCGAGGCAGCCAGGGTGGGTTCGGGCTCGGGCGCGGGGCTGGCTTCCTCGTCGGTGCCGAGCGGCGCTGCGGCAGTGGCCTGCGCATTGGCCATCGCCGCCGGCTCGCCCTGAATGCTCTCGATCCCGCGCGGCGCGTCGATCAGCGCCTGGTTGCGTGCAGCGGGCGCGGCGCCTTCCTCGAGCACGTCGCGGAAGATGCCCGGCGCGCCGTCCTCGTCGGTCACCCGCGCGCGGCGATTGGTGCGGCTGATGATCCACACCAGCACCACAAGGGCGACCAGCGCGATGACGATCAGCGGGAGGTAGGCGGTCAGATCTGCGGACATGGGGGCACGGTTCTCCGGCAAGAATCACTAGCAGCGCGGGCCTTTAGCAGCCTGCGGGCGCTTCGCCCATGCATCAGGTTGGCTGCAACCGTCAGGGCAGGTCGGTCGCCGGATCGGGGACAACCTGCTTGCGGAACAATACCTTGTCGCCCTCGTCGAAGCCGCGTCGCCACACCACCAGCGCATAGACGCCGAGGATCGCCGGCACGCCGACGACAAGCTCGATCCATTCGGGCGCCCAGGTTAAGCCATAGCCGACCACCACCGCGGGCGCGGCGGCGTGGACCAGCGCCCAGCGCCAGTTCGACACTTTTGCCTGCAGCAGGCGCTTAAGCAGCAGCGCCTTGGCGAGGCTCGACACGCCAAGCGCGATCATCAGCGCCCCCGCGGCGGCGGCCGCTTCGAAGCCCTTGCCGAGGCCGAAACGGTCCGCCGCCTCGATCAGCGCGATGGTCAGCGCGGCCTGCAGCGCGATGATGCCGACCGAGATCGCCAGATTGCGCTTCCTCGCGATATAGACCAGCACGCTCTCCGAGACGACCGCCATCGAGGCGACCACCTCGGCGGCGAGCAGGAAGGCGAGCGCGGCGGTGCCCGCAACATAGTCCGGCCCCCACAGGCCCATGACCGCCTCGCCCGGAACGCCCAGCATCAGCGCGATGCCGAGCTGGATCGCGATGATCCAGAACCCCACCTGACGCACTTGCGAGGCGATCGCCTCCATATTGCCGATCCGCAGGTTCTTGGTGATGACCGGCGAGAGAATTGGCTCGAAGCTGGTCTTCAGCTTCTGCGGCAGCGAGGCGATTTGCTGCGCGGCGTAGTAGATCCCCACCGCCTGCGGAGGTGCGAACAGGCCGAGGATGAAGATGTCGAGCAGCCGCGTGCCGCGCTCGATCGCGTCGGCGCCCACCAGCGGGAAGGCGCGCGCGGCCATCGCGGCCATCGCGCGCGGGTGCGGATGCCAGCCGCGCGGCAGGCCGTAGCTCTTGAGGAACGGCCACAGGGCGGTCAGCAGTCCTGCATAGATCGAGGCGATGAAGGCCAGCGCCAGCCCGCCGTCGCGGGTGGCGGGGATGAGGAAGAATACGCCTGCCCCGATCGAGATCGTCCACGGCTCGACCACCGCCCGCGCGCGCACCGTGGTGGCGATATCGAAGCGGTAGGCTTGCGCCGCCAGCAGGATCTCGGTCACGGCAAAGGCGGGGATGGTCGCGACCAGCCAGATGTCCCAGCGGGAGCTCATCCCGTTTGGGAACATCGGCTCGGGGAACACCAGCAGCACCGCGGCCGCGACCGCCGAATAGGCGATCGCGAGCAGGATGCCGTCATAGACGAGGTTGGTCTCGGCCTCCCGGTTCTCGCCCGCACCCTCGGACAGGCGCTGGGCGAGTCCGCGCCTTTCGCCCAGCGAGCAGACCAGCGCGAGGATCTCGATCAGCACCATCGCCGAAGCGAAGCGCCCGAGCGCCTCGGGCCCGTAGAGGCGGGTGGCGATAACGAGGAAGGGGATGCGCGCGATCAGGCGGATCGCGAAGCCGAGCGTATTGGTGCGTCCGCCCTTGGCGAGCTGGGCGAGGTCGTCGGAGTCGTCAGCGGGAGTTGCGGAGGTTGCAGTCGTCACGCGGCGCTGTCCCGCTCGGCGCTGTCGCGCTCGGCTTTCAGCGGGCGGGCGAGCAGCGCCGCGACCACGGCGCGGGCGTCCTCGCCCTTGAGGATCGCATCGACCGCGGCGACGATCGGCATCGGAATGCCGCGGCTCGCCGCCAGTTCGGCCAGCACGGGAGCGGTGAAAGCACCTTCAGCCACGGTGCGGCGGTCGGCCATCAGATCGGCGGCGCTCGCGCCTTCGCCCAATGCCTTGCCGAGGCTGAAATTGCGGCTCGAGGTCGAGGAGCAGGTCAGCACCAGATCGCCGAGGCCGCACAGGCCCGCCAATGTCTCCGCCCGCGCCCCCAGCGCCTCGCCGAAGCGCAGCATTTCAGCATAGCCGCGCGCAATCAAAGCCGCGCGCGCGTTCTGGCCGAGGCCGAGGCCGTCCACCACCCCGCAGGCAATCGCGAGCACGTTCTTGACCGCCCCGCCAATCTCCGCGCCCGCGACATCGTCGGAGTAATAGGGCCGGAAGGTCGGGCGGGCGAGGGCGGTAGCAAGGCGCTCCCACTGCGCCTGTCCGCCCCCGCAGGCGAGGGTGACGGCGGTGGGGAGGCCGGCGGCGACTTCGTGCGCGAAGGTGGGGCCGGAGAGCACGGCGATCGCGCTGCCCGGCGCGGCATCACGCGCGACGTCGTTCATCAGCCTGCCGCTGCCCGCTTCGATGCCCTTGGAGCACAGGACGAGGTCGCGCGGGTGGGCGGGCAGGCCGGACAAGACGCGGCCAAGCACCTGTGCAGGGGTGACGACCAGTACGGCGTCGAGGCTGCCGAGTTCAGCTATGTCGCCGGTCGCCCGGATCGTCGGGGCGAGGGCGGCCGAGGGGAGGTAGAGCGGGTTGCGATGCTCGGCATTGATAGCGGCGACCACCTCGGGCTCGTAGGCCCACAGGATGACATCGCGCCCGTCGCTTGCGAGCATCTGCGCCAGCGCCGTGCCCCATGCGCCTGCGCCGATGACGCCGATGGGTTCGAGCCCGCTCACGCCTTATACCCCGCACCGCGCACGGCCTCGGCCGCCGGATCAAGCGGCCAGCGCGGGCGGGCGACGAAATCGAGCGGGTCGCCAGTGTAGCCGTCGCCTTCCAGCGTGAGCCGTTCGAGCCCCGCCCAGGCGATCATCGCGGCATTATCGGTGCACAGGGCGAGCGGCGGGGCGGTGAAGCGCATGCCATGCGTCGCGGCGAGGGCTTCGAGCGCCCCGCGAACGGATTTGTTGGCCGCAACGCCCCCCGCCACGACCAGCGCGGGGAAGGGGCCAGCGCTCTCGAGCGCCAGTTTGAGCCGGTCGATCAGGCACTCGACCGCCGCCTGCTGGAAGCTCGCGGCGATATCGGCGGGCGCGTGCGCACCGCTCTCGACCGCGCGCAGCACCGCGCTCTTGAGCCCGGCGAAGGAGAAGTGCGGCTCGCTGGAACCCTTCAAGGGGCGCGGCAGGGGCACCGCCTTGGTATCGCCCTCGAGCGCCAGCCGTTCGACCGCAGGCCCGCCGGGATAGCTGAGCCCAAGGATCTTGGCGGTCTTGTCGAAGGCCTCGCCCAGCGCGTCGTCGATGGTGGTGGCGAGGCGGCGATATTGCCCCACGCCCTCGACGCTGAGAATCTGGCAATGCCCGCCCGAGACCAGCAGCAGCAGATAGGGAAAGGCGAGCGCGCCATCCGCGAGCCGCGGCGAGAGGGCGTGGCCTTCGAGGTGGTTGACCGCCAGCAGCGGCTTGCCCGCCGCCATCGCCAATGCCTTGGCGCTGACGAGGCCGACCATCACGCCGCCGATCAGACCCGGGCCCGCCGTCGCGGCGATGGCATCGACATCGGCAAGGCCCAGCCCCGCCTCAGCCATCACCTTCTCGAGCATCGGCGCCAAGCGTTCGGCATGCGCGCGCGCGGCGATCTCGGGGACGACGCCACCATAGGGGGCGTGTTCGGCCACCTGGCTGGCGATCGCCTGCGCGATGATCGTCCCGTCGCCGCGCACCAGGGCAACCGCGGTCTCGTCGCAGCTCGATTCGATCCCCAGAACGATTCGGCGTGCCAGTCGCGTGTCAGAGGTGTGTGCTGTTGAACCCATCCGGCTTCCATCTAGTCCTTGCGCGGGCTAGAGCAAGCGCGGCCATGACTGAACCTGAACGAACCGCCCCCCAGAACGGGCCCCGCCTCCGCCTCGGCACCCGCAACTCCCCGCTCGCGATGGCGCAGGCCTTCGAGACCCGCGCCCGCCTGTGCGCCGCCCACGGCTGGGCCGAGGATGAGGTCGAACTCGTCCCCGTGCTCGCCAGCGGCGACAAGGTGCTCGACCGCCCGCTGTCCGAGATCGGCGGCAAGGCGCTGTGGACCAAGGAGCTCGACCAGTGGCTGGGCGAGGGGCGGATCGACCTCTCGGTCCACTCGGCCAAGGACGTCGAGACGATCCGGCCGCGCGAGTTCCACTTCCCCGCCTTCCTGCCGCGCGCCGACCGGCGAGACAGCCTTGTGGGCGCAGGCTCCATCGCCGCGATCCCGCAAGGCGCGGTGGTCGGCACCAGCGCGCCGCGCCGCGCCGCGCAGCTCCTCAACCTCAGGCCCGACTGCAAGGTCGTGACCTTCCGCGGCAATGTCGCCACCCGTCTCAAGAAGCTCGCCGAGGGCGAGGCGGATGTGACCTTCCTTGCGGCGGCCGGGCTGGAGCGGCTCGACCAGTCCGAGGTCGGCACGCCGCTCGGGTCGGACGAGTGGATCCCCGCCGCCGCGCAGGGCGTGATCGCGATCGAATGTCGCGCCGATGACGCCGCGACCACCGCGCTCCTCGCCGCCATCGACCACGCCCCCACCCGCGCCGAGCTGGAGGCCGAACGCGCACTGCTCGCAGCCCTCGGGGGCACCTGCCACTCGCCGGTCGCGGTGCTGTGCGAGCTGGCGGGCGAGACCCTCTCCATGCGCGCCGCGCTGTTCTCGCCCGACGGGGCCGAGCGGATCGAGGGCAGCGCCACCTTCACACCGGGCGACCACGCGCCGGTGGCAGCGCTCGCCGCCGACTTGCTCGACCGTGCGCCGGAGAGCATCGCGGCGCACTTCCGGGCGGCGGAGTGAGCGAAGGGGTGGGCTTCCACCTCCTCGCAGTGAGGCCAGAGCCCGGCCTTGCCGCGACGCTCGACAAGGCCCGCGCGCTGGGCCTCGCGATCACCGGCCACCCACTCTCCGCGATCCGCCCGCTGGCGTGGGACTGCCCCGAGCCTGCACGCTTCGACGGACTGCTGATCGGCAGCGCCAATGCCATCCTTCACGGCGGCCCGAACCTCGCGCGCCTCGCCGCCAAGCCCGTCTTCGCGGTGGGTGAGGCAACCGCCTCTGCCGCGCGCGCTGCCGGGTTCACCGCCGCGATGACCGGCAGCGGGGGCCTGCAAGGCGTGCTCGACGCGATCGCCGCCCCCCGCCACCTGCTGCGCATCGCCGGTGAGGAGCACGTGCCCCTCACGCCGCCTGATGGCGTCACCTTCGCGGAGGTGATCGCCTATCGCAGCGAGGCCCTGCCGCTCGACGCAGCTTCCCCGCTGCTGGCGAGCGGCGAAGCGCTGGTGCTGCTCCATTCCGCCGCCACCGCCGCGCACTTCGCGGCCGAGTGCGACCGCATCGGCTTGGACCGCGCCCGCATCACCCTCGCCGCGCTTGGCCCGCGCATCGCCGCCGCCGCGGGCGAGGGATGGGCCGCTGTCCACACCGCCGCCACCCCCGACGAGCGCACATTCCTGCAATTGGCATTTGACTTGTGCCAGCAGGCGCGCTCCATTCCTCCCATCCCGCCCCGGCAGCCGTAGCAGCACGCCGAGACATACAAGCAGGGTCGCAAGAACGGATCGCCATGGCATCGCAGCCAGAACCATCGCTTCACGACACGCCCCGCGCATCCGGATCGATGCGGGGTGCGCTGCTTGGCGCCTTCCTCGCCTTCGCGCTCGGCGCGGGGCTGGCGGGCTGGGTGGTGTGGTACAACCTCGCCGGCACCGGCGCCCAGCGCACTGCCGCCGCCCCATCGCCCGCCGCCGCCGCGCCCACGCCTGCGCTCACCGCCAGACCCACGCCACTCGCCGCCGCCCAGCAGGCCGAACAGGCGGTCGAGCGCGTCGCTGAGCAGCAGGGCGGCATCGACCAGCGCCTCGCCGCCGCCGAGCAGCGCCTCACCCGCCTCGATCTCCAGGCCCAAGCCGCCGCCGGCAATGCCGCGCGCGCCGAGAGCCTGCTGATCGCCTTCGCCACCCGCCGCGCGGTCGAACGCGGCGCGGAGCTCGGCTACCTCTCCGACCAGCTGCGCATCCGCTTCGGCGACCAATGGCCCAACGCGGTCGGCACCATCATCGACTTCTCCCGCACCCCCGTCCGGCTCGACAGCCTCGTTGCCCGGCTCGAGGGCCTCGGGCCGCAGCTGCAGGAGACTAGCGAGGGCCCCTCGTGGGGTGCCTTCAAGCGCGAACTCAAGGAGCTCTTCATCTTCCGCCGCGAGACCACCCCCTCGCCCCAACCGCAAAAGCGCCTCGAACGCGCGCGCTGGGCCTTGGAGCAGGGGCGCTATCAGGCCGCGATCGACGAGGTGCGCGGCATGCCGGGCGCGGCCAAGGGGGCGGCGTGGATCGCGGACGCGGAACGCTACAAGAAGGCGATGGACGCGCTGGAAGTGATCGAGACCGCCGCGGTGCTCGACCAGCGCGGGGTGCGTGACGGCGCGGGCAACCCGGTGCGCGCGCTGAGCCCGCTGGTGCTGCCCTGAACCCCGGCTCTCCTCGGGCGTGCAGCCGTGTTGGAGACACATGAGACACTGTCCAGAAGCGGAAAACCGGGCGGCTCGTGCAGGGCTGGAAAAGGGCTGCGAAGAGGGGCGCGACGCGGGGCATGGGCGCGATCATGTCAGCGCGCACGTCTGTAGGAAAGCGCTTGTTTTTCAGCGCAGAATCGCGCGGCGATCCTACCCCCGCAGCAATTCTGGCAGATCGCCCGAGACCCCGCGCGCCTCGTCCATGAAGAACTGCTTGAGCGCCGGCGTGCGCTGCACCGCCGCCATGCCGAGCCGCCGCACCGCGCTCGCCGCCGCGCCGGGGACGCCGAACAGCCGCGTCAGCCCGTCGGTTGCCAGCGCGACCATGAAGCTGTCGAGCCCGCGCCAGGTTTCATAGCGCTTGAGCAGTTCCGGATCGCCCGGATCGAGCCCGAGCCGCGCGCCTTCTGCCAGCACTTCGACCAGCGCGCCGACATCGCGCAGGCCAAGGTTCAAGCCCTGCCCGGCAATCGGGTGGATGCCGTGCGCCGAATCCCCGATCAGCGCCAAGCGCTCGGCAGTGATCTTGGCGGTGTGGTGGAAGCCGAGCGGATAGCTCGAGCGATGGCCCACCGAGAGCACCTTGCCCAGCACCCCGCCCATGCGCTTTTCGACCTCGGCGAGGAAGGCGCGGTCACCCAGCTTGGTCACGCCCGCGGCATCGGCCTCGGACACGGTCCACACCAGCGAGGAGCGGTGCGTGCCGTCGGCATCGTCGTTGAGCGGCAGCAGCGCGAAGGGCCCGGCGGGGTAGAAGATTTCCCACGCGACATTGCCGTGGGGCTTTTCGTGGGTCAGCCCGGCGATGATCGCGCGGTGCTTGTAGTCCCACTTGGCGATGCTGATCCCCGCCGCATCGCGGGTCGGCGACTGGCGGCCTTCCGCGGCGATCATCAGGCTGCCCTTGAACTTGCGACCGTCGGAAAGCACCGCGGCGACGCCATATTCGGAGCGCTGGCGCTCAACGACCGTGGCGAGCGGGGTCCACTCGATCAGCGGCTCCTTGGCGGCCGCCTCGAACAGCGCAAGGCGCAAGCGGCGGTTGGGGAACATCCGGCCCAGCGTGCCGCCGCCTTCACCGGGGACGAAATCGAGCCGTCCGGGCTTTTGCTGGTCGGTCACGGCGATTGCCGCGATGTCGCAGGCGAATTGCTCGAGCCCTTCCGCGATGCCGATATTCTCGAACAGGTGCCAGCTTGCGGTCGAGATCGCAGTGGCGCGGTCGTCGAAGCCCTCGGCGGTGAGCTCGGCCGGATCGGCGCGGTCGATCACGTGGCTCGACAGGCCCTTCTTCGCCGCCGCCAGCGCCAGCGTCATGCCGACAAGGCCGCCGCCCAGAATGACGAGGTCTTGGCGTTTGTCTGAAGTTGCTGTCACCTTGGCGGCTCCGATTGCGAATGAGGCCTGTCATGCCTAGAGGGTAGCCCGTGCTGCACGCAAGAATCTTCACAAGCGCGATCCGTCAATTCGCTGCATGGCTGCTTGCGCTTGCCGCAAGCGTCCTGCTGGCCGTGCCCGCCATGGCGCAGGCACCGGCGCCCGCCGATCCGCTGATCGGGTCGGACAATATCGCGGTGACGCTCCATGCCGAAGGCGCTCCGGTCGAGGGCAAGGAGTGGCTGCTCGCGCTGCATTTCGTGCCCAAGGGACCGGAGTGGCACGGCTATTGGTCGAACCCCGGCGATGCGGGGGCGGGGATGGTGCTCGCGCTCGACCTGCCGCCCGACTGGGAGGTGGGTGAGCCGCGCTACCCGGTGCCCAAGCGGCTGGTGGTCAGCGGGCTGATGAACCACGTCTACGAGGGGCCCTATACCGTGCTGGTGCCGGTCACCCCGGGGCCGAGCGTCAAGAGCTTTACCGGGCCGGTCGGCGGCACGGTCGATTACCTCGCCTGCACCGACCAGATCTGCGTGCCGCAATTCGCGCGGCTGTCCGCGTCGCCGGGGGGCGATTTTGCGCGCTGGCGGGCCGGGGCCGCCCCGCTGCTCGATGCCCGCGCGGCTTTCGCGATTTCGGGCAAGACGCTGCGACTGGCGATCCCTCTTCCCGAGGGCATGGGGCTCAGCGATCCGCATGTGTTCGTCGCCAACAAGCAACTGATCTCCTACAGCGCGGCACAAATCTTCCGCCGCAAGGGCGATGCGCTGGTGGCCGAGATCCCGCTCGACGAATTCGGGACGGGCAAGGCGGAGAGCGTCTCGGGCATCCTGTCATTCGGCGACGGGAGCGGAGTGCGTTTTGCCGCCGATCTCGGCACGGTGCCGACCGGGGGCGAGCAGGTGGCGGGGCCGAAGAACACCGCCACGCCGCCGTGGTGGACGCTGGTGCTGGGCGCCCTTTTCGGAGGCCTCCTCCTCAACATCATGCCCTGCGTCTTCCCGATCCTGAGCCTGAAGGCGATTGCGCTCGCCCGTGCCGGGGAGAGCGAGGCCAAGGCGCGCGCCGAGGGGCTGGCCTATACCGCAGGCGTGGTGCTCGCCTGCATCGCGCTTGGCGGACTGCTTCTGGCCTTGCGCGCGGCGGGCGAGCAGGTCGGCTGGGCGTTCCAGCTGCAGCAGCCGGGTGTGGTCGTCGGCCTGCTGGTGCTGGCCGCCGCGATCACCGCGAATTTCGCCGGGCTGTTCGAGCTGCCTTCGCTATCGATCAATGGCGGGGGCGAGAAGACCGGGGCCTTCATGACCGGGCTGCTGGCGGCTTTCGTCGCCACCCCGTGCACCGGCCCGTTCATGGCGGCTGCGCTGGGCGCGGCGTTGCTGCTCCCCGTGCCGCAGGCGTTGCTGCTGTTCGCATTGCTCGGCCTCGGGCTGGCGCTGCCGTTCCTGCTGCTCGGCTTCGTGCCGCCCTTGCGGCGGATGCTGCCCAAGCCCGGCGCATGGATGGAGCGCTTCCGGCGGATCATGGCGATCCCGATGGGCCTGACCGCACTCGCGCTGGTGTGGCTGACGGTACAGCTCGGCGGGCGCAGTTTCGGGATTATCGCGCTGGTGCTGGTGTTCGGGGTGCTGCTCGGGCTGTTCGTGGTCGGCAAGCTGCAACGGTCGGGCAAGATGGCGTGGCCCGCCTTTGGCCTCCTCGCCGCGCCCTTCCTCGCCTTTGCCCTGATCGCGCTGCCCAATGTCTACCAGACCAAGGCGGGCGAGGCGCGCGAGAGCATCCTTGCAAGCCAGACCTTCAGCGAACAGGCGCTGGTCGATGCGCGCGGTTCCGGCAAGCCGGTGTTCCTCTATTTCACCGCCGACTGGTGCGTGACCTGCAAGGTCAACGAGGCCAGCTCGATCGAGCGCGAGAGCACGCGCGCGGCCTTCGAGAAGGCGGGGGTGATCACCATCGTCGGCGACTGGACGCGGCGCGATGCGGGGATCACGCAGTTCCTGACGGGGCAGGGCGCGGCGGGCGTGCCGCTCTACCTGTGGTATGCGCCGGGAGCGCAGCGCCCCGAGCAATTGCCGCAGGTGCTGACCCCCGATCTGCTGGCGGAGAAGGCCTCAGGGGGTCGGTAAATCGATCAGCGGGACGACCGGCACAGGTTCCAGTTCCGGCGGCGGCACCAGCGGCGGCACGCCCCGGCACGCCGTAACCAGCGCCATCGGCAGCGGGCTCGGATTGAGCTTGAGCAGCCCCGCGCCCGGCACTGTCACAGACGCCTCGCGTTCGGGTTTCAAGGCGTCCCACTCAGGGGTGAGCGCCGGGGCCTCGCCCTCCCAAACCCGCTGGCCCTTCAGGCTCGCCGCATCGACCGGAAAGCGGCCGATAAAGCCATTTCCGATCAGCGCCAGCAGCGCGCTCGCGCCCGGATCGGCGGGGGCGTGGCGGGTGATCTTGAGGCGCGCTTCGGGGGCGGCAGGATCGAGGCATTCGAGCGCCAGCAACACCGGCTCGCCCGGCACGCCATAGACCAGCCGTAGCGGATTGCCCGTGCTCGCCCAAACCGCGCGGGTGGTGTCGGGCGAGGGCAGGGGGGCGGACGGGCCCTCCGCCGGCGCGAGCAGCGAGACCCGCGCCGCGGCATTGTCGGTCGGCGGCGGCTTGCACCCGGCGAGGCTCGACAAAACGAGCGCGCCTGCGAGCACTGCAAGCCTCATCGCGCGCGGATGAATTCGCGGATGTCGGCCGAAAGCTTGGCGCGGTCCTCGTCGCGGACATACATCATGTGGCCGGCGTCGTAATATTTCCACGTGATCCGGTCCTGCGGCACGCCCGAACGCTTCAGCGAGTATTCCGCCCCGAAGAAGGGCGTTGCGAAATCGTAGTACCCTTGGGCGTTGAACAGCCGCAGCCCGCTGTTCTGGCGCATCGCCTGGCCGATCAGCGGCGCGATGTTGAGATAGGCCCCGCGCCCCCCGCCGCCGAGCGACCAGTCCCACTGCCCGCCGACATTGCCGATCGCCTGATAGTGCCGGTCGGTCTTGTAGCCCAGCGTCTCGCGCGACCAGATATTGATCGCGGCGGTGTAGCCCGCGTCGATGCCGTAGAAGCTCGGGTCATTGTCGGGCGTCTCGCCGGCATTGTCGTAGTCCGTGCCGGTATAGCGCGCGTCGAGCCTGCCGATGGTGAGCCCCCGGTCGCGCAGCAGCTCCTTGTAGAAGCGCTGGTCGGTGACGCGCAGATTGGCCTGTTCGAGATAGGTTTCGCTGAGACCGGTGAGCCGCGCCAGCTCCTTGCGCACCGCGGCGCGCTCGCCTTCGGGCAGGTCCTCGCCCTTGAGCAGCGCGGTCGCGAAAGGCCCGATCGCATAGGCGCGCGCCTCGGCGACGATCGCCTCCACCGACGGGGCCTGAACCTTGCCATGGTAATAGGCCGCGGCGGCCATGTTGGGAAGGGTGACGATATAGGCCAGCTCATTGCCCGGCGTCGGCTCGCGGCCCGCGAAGTCGAGGATCGTCGAGATCAGGATCAGCCCGTTCAGCCCGACATCATTATAGGTCGAGCCTTCCAGCTCATCGACCACCATCGCGGTGCGGCTGGTGCCATAGCTCTCGCCGCCGAGATATTTGGGCGAGGACCAGCGACCGTTGTCCGCCAGCCAGCGCCGGATCACCTGCGCCACCGCGCGCGCGTCCTGCCTGAGGCCGTAATACTTCTTCGGATCGGTGCCCTCGGTAAGGTAGCTGAACCCCGTCCCCGGCGGGTCGATGAACACAAGGTCGGCGACATCGAGCAGGCTGTCGGGATTGTCGAGCAGCGGATAGGGCGGCGCGCCGTCGTCTTTGGCATCGCTCGGGATCGCAACGCGCTTGGGCCCGAAAGCCCCCATCTGCAGCCACACCGAGCCCGAGCCCGGCCCGCCATTGAAGAGGAAGAACACCGGCCGGTTCGGGTCGGCCGGGGTCTTCACATAGGAGGTGGTGACAATCACCGCCTCGGCCTTCCCCGCCTCGTCCGAGAGGATCGTGTCGGCAATAGTGGCCTTGTAGGTGATGCGCTGCCCGCCAAAGGTGCCGGTGAGGTCGCGCGAGCGGGTCTGCGCCTCGGGCGAGGTCTTGGCGGCGGCCTCCATCCTGGGCGCGTCTTGCGCGAGGGTGGGGGAGGTGATGGCGAGGGTGCTTGCGGCGGCCAGCAAGCCAAGGAATCGGGCGTTCATGAGGGAGGGGAGTGGCAGGCCCTCCGACGTGGATCAAGTCCTGCACCCAGCGCTGTCACCCATGCTTGTTTCAGGGTCCAATTCACCCCTGAAACCGAAGTTCGAAGCTTCAGCTTGGATGCTGAAACAAGTTCAGCATGACGAAGGGTTCTAAGGCTTCCCCCCCATCCGCTTGGCCCGCACTTTGCCATACCGCGTCTTCCT
Source organism: Erythrobacter sanguineus (assembly GCA_945878845.1). Lineage (GTDB taxonomy): Bacteria > Pseudomonadota > Alphaproteobacteria > Sphingomonadales > Sphingomonadaceae > Erythrobacter > Erythrobacter sanguineus_A. The sequence continues at coordinate 92,266 of CAMCUB010000009.1, forward strand.
CGTCCCCGGCTTGCCCTCATTGCTCCGCCCGACGATCGGTGCGCGCTTCTCACCATCCGGGATGCCAAGCTCATCCGCCTCCAGCCGCCGGATCTCGTCGCGCAGGCGTCCGGCTTCCTCGAACTCCAGATTGGCTGCCGCGTCGCGCATGCGCTTTTCGAGGTCTTCGATGTAGCTGCGCAGGTTGTGGCCGACGAGGTTGTTGCGTTCCGGATCGCCGGTATCCACCAGCACCGAATCCTGCGCTGCCGAGTGCGCGACGATGTCGTGGATGTTGCGCTTGATCGTGGTGGGCGTGATGCCGTGTTCGGCGTTGTAGGCCTCCTGCTTCGAGCGGCGACGGTCGGTTTCGGCGAGCGCGCGTTCCATGCTGCCGGTGATGCGGTCGGCGTAGAGGATCACCCGGCCATCGACATTGCGCGCGGCGCGGCCGATGGTCTGGATGAGGCTTGTTTCCGAGCGCAGGAAGCCCTCCTTGTCGGCGTCGAGGATCGTCACCAGCCCGCATTCGGGGATGTCGAGGCCCTCGCGCAGCAGGTTGATGCCGACCAGCACGTCATAGACCCCGAGCCTGAGGTCGCGGATCAGCTCGATGCGTTCGAGCGTCTCGACGTCGGAGTGCATGTAGCGCACCCGCACCCCGGCTTCGTGCATGAATTCGGTGAGGTCTTCGGCCATGCGCTTGGTGAGCGTGGTCACCAGCGTGCGGTAGCCCTTCGCGGCGGTGGCTTTGCATTCGACGATGCAGTCCTGCACCTGATCTTCGACCGGGCGGATTTCGACCGGGGGGTCGATCAACCCGGTGGGGCGGATCACCTGTTCGGCGAAGACACCGCCGGTCTGGTCCATTTCCCAGTGGCCTGGGGTTGCCGAGACCGCAAAGGTCTGCGGGCGCATCGCGTCCCATTCGTTGAACCTGAGCGGACGGTTGTCGATGCAGCTTGGCAGGCGGAAGCCATATTCGGCGAGGGTCAGCTTGCGGCGGTGGTCCCCCTTGGCCATCGCGCCGATCTGCGGCACGGTCTGGTGGCTTTCGTCAACGAACAGCAGCGCGTTTTCGGGGAGGTATTCGAACAGCGTCGGCGGGGGTTCGCCCGGCAAGCGGCCGGTGAGGAAGCGCGAATAGTTCTCGATGCCTGCGCATGAGCCGGTGGCCGCGATCATCTCGAGGTCGAAATGGGTGCGCTGTTCCAGCCGCTGGCGTTCGAGCAGCTTGCCCTCGGCCTCGAGTTCCTTGAGCCGTTCCTCCAGCTCGAATTTGATCGCGGCGGCGGCCTGCTTCATCGTCGGCCCGGGCGTCACATAGTGCGAATTGGCATAGACCCGCACCTTCTCCAGCGCGGCGCCCTTTGTGCCGGTGAGCGGGTCGAACTCGGCAATGCTCTCGATCTCGTCGCCGAAAAAGCTGACCCGCCAGGCCATGTCCTCGTAGTGCGAGGGGAAGATTTCCAGGCTGTCCCCGCGCACGCGAAAACAGCCGCGGGTGAAGGCGGCGTCGTTCCTCTTGTATTGCAGCGCGACGAGCTTGCGGATTAGCTCGCGCTGATCGACCACTTCGCCGACCTTGATGTCGAAGATCATCGCCGAATAAGTCTCGACCGAGCCGATCCCGTAGAGGCAGGACACCGAAGCCACGATGATCACGTCGTCGCGTTCGAGCAGCGCGCGGGTAGCCGAGTGGCGCATCCGGTCGATCGCCTCGTTCACGCTCGACTCTTTCTCGATATAGGTATCGGAGCGCGGGACGTAGGCTTCGGGCTGGTAGTAGTCGTAGTAGCTGACGAAATACTCAACCGCGTTTTCGGGGAAGAAGCTCTTGAATTCGCCGTAAAGCTGCGCGGCGAGGATCTTGTTCGGCGCTAGGATCAGCGCGGGGCGCTGGAGCGTGTCGATCACCTTGGCCATGGTGAAGGTCTTGCCGCTGCCGGTCACGCCGAGCAGCACCTGCGTCTTCTCCCCGCCAAGCGCGCTTTCGCACAATTCGGCGATCGCGGTCGGCTGGTCGCCGGCGGGCTCATATTCCGAGACCAGCTTGAACGGTATGCCGCCCATCGACTTGTCGGGGCGTTGGGGGCGGTGCGGGGTGAAATCGGCGCCCGTTTCGGGCTCGTCCAGTCCGCGGCGGATCACGAGTTCGGCCATGCTCTTAGTATGGGGAACAAAGCGGGGACGCGCAAGGCGGGGCGGGGGTGTCGGCACGCTTTTCGGGGCACGGTTTGGCGCGCGGGCCGTTGTGGCTTGCGAAGACCCTTACGGAGAGACCCCATGACCACCCGCACCGTCATCACCCTTGCCGCCGCCCTGCTCGCCGCAGGCTGCTCGGGCGAGCAGGAGAGCGCCGCGGGCGAGGGCGCGCCTGCCAGCGTCGCTGCGGCCCCCACGCCGGCCGCGGCCGCGGGGCTGAAGCCACAGCCGGGGCTCTACAAGACCACCCTCACCATCACCGGGATCGAGATCCCCGGCCTCGACCCGGGGATGGAGGGGCATGGCGCAGGCCTCGCGAGGACTCTGGATAGCTGCCTGACGCAGGCCGAGGCCGAGAAGGGCTTCGAGACCCTGCTCACCCGCGGACAGGAGGGCGCGTGCCGGTTGGAGGATTTCGCGCTCAAGGACGGGGCCTTCACGGGCGTGTTGTTGTGCGAGGCATCAGGCACCACCAGGCGGACGCAGATCGAGGGCACCGCCAAAGCCACCGGCGCCGATTTCACCGGGAGCACCGCGATGGACTTCGGCGGCGGCACCAAGGGCACGATGAACTACGCCGCGATCCACGAACGGGTCGGCGACTGTCCGGCTGTCCAAGGATCTGAAAAACCGGCAAAATAGAAATGCGTCGGAAATGTTACACATGTTACAATTAATTGAACGTTCAGCCCGAACCTGCTTGGGTCACCTTCATGGCCCAACCGCGCTTCCTTCCCGAACTGCCCCGTCTCCCGGCGCCGCTGATGGCGGCGGCGAGCGCGGCCGGGGCGCAGGCGCAGCAGGCCTATAGCGCCACGCTCTTCGCCCGCCGCGTCGCTCTGGCGCGCGAGACCTGCCCCGAGGGGCACGAGCTCGGCAAGCCGCGCCTGATGCGCCTGCTGGGCGAAGCCGAGGTGCTGGCCGAGCCGCTGCGCCGCCCGCGCCGCAAGCTCGACATCGCGCCCACCGCCAACCCGCAGGTGGCGATGATCCTCCCCGGTTTCGCCACCCACCCGATGCGGATGCGCTACCTTGCGCAGGCGCTCGAAAGCGCCGGGCACATCACCAAGCGCTGGGGGCTGGGCCGCAACTGGGGCCCCGATCCCGAGCGCTTCGATGCCATCGAAGAACGCCTGCTCGAGCTCCACGCGCGCCACGGCCGCAAGGTGGTGCTGATCGGCTGGAGTCTCGGCGGGCTCTATGCGCGCGAGATCGCCAAGCGCCAGCCCGGGAGCGTCGCCAAGGTGATCTCGATGGGCTCGCCCTTCTCGGGGAGCCCGCGCGCCAACAACGTATGGCGCGCCTACCAGTTCATCACCGGCCACTCGGTCGACGCGCCCCCGATCGCCGCCGAATTGCACATCAAGCCTCCGGTCGAGACGGTCGCGCTGTGGAGCGCCAACGACGGCGTCATCGGCCCCCGCTGCGCCGCCGGCCGCCCGGGCGAACGCGACCGCGCGGTCGCCGTGCGCTGCACGCATATGGGCTTCACCTACGATCCGCAGGTTATCGCCACGCTGCTGGCGGAGCTGGAGAGCGTGCGGGCGACCTAGTAGCTCGCGGCGCTTCTGACCCATTACCCCCAATCGTCACCCCGTGCTTGACACGGGGCTTGGCTTTTCTTCTTCCGCCGTCGCTGCGATATTCGGCCGATGGAGAAGGGCGGCTGGGTCTACATCATGGCGAACCGCTAGCGCGGCGGCATGTATGTCGGCGTGACGGCCGATGCTCTCGCCCGTGTCTCCCGCCACCGCGAAGGCACGGGATCGCGCCATGTCGCGGATTTCGGAAAGACGCGGCTCGTCTACGTCGAACACCATGACGATATCCGACAAGCGATCGCGCGAGAAAAGCTCGTCAAGAAATGGCGGCGCGAATGGAAGTTCGCGCTGATCGAAGCCGGAAATCCCGACTGGGATGATCTTTGGGACCAATGGTTTGGTTCTGGAGCCGCAGAAGAGTAGCCAAGCCCCGTGTCAAGCACGGGGTGACGGGGTAGTAAGGACCTGCTGGCAACGCGCGTCCCAGCCGCAGCCCCACCTACGTCAAATGCCCCACCCGCTTTCCTTTTGCGAAACGCGGGTTAGAGTGGCGCAGCTAAGTCATTTTGCGGGGGTCAATGCAGGCGCGGGGCGGGAATTTCGACGAGATGATCGACGGCGGGGGCAACATCCGCCCGGCCTATGCTGAATATCGCCGCTGGTTCGACGAACAGCCGCCCGAATTCCTGCGCCGCAAGAACCGCGAGGCGGATGACACTTTCCGCCGCACCGGCATCACCTTCAACGTCTATGGCGAGGACGCGGCCGAGGAGCGGCTGATCCCGTTCGACATGGTGCCGCGCATCATCACCGCCGCCGAATGGCGCAAGCTCTCGCGCGGGATCGAGCAGCGGGTGCGGGCGCTCAATTCCTTCCTCTATGATCTCTACCACCGGCAGGAAATCGTGCGCGCCGGGCGGCTGCCCGAGCGGCTGCTGCGCGGGAACGACGCGTGGCTGGCGAACATGGTCGGCTTCACTCCGCCGGGCGGCATCTACACCCATATCGTCGGGATCGATCTGGTGCGCACCGGGCCGGACGAGTTCTTCGTGCTGGAAGACAATGCGCGCACCCCCTCGGGCGTCTCCTACATGCTCGAAAACCGCGAGACGATGATGGGGATGTTCCCCGATCTGTTCAGCCGGATCGGGGTCGAGTCTGTCTCCAACTACCCGCGCCGCTTGGCGCGCAGCTTGGCGGCCTGCGTCCCGCCCGCGTTCGGCGGGGGCAAGCCGACGGTCGCGGTGTTGACGCCGGGCATCTTCAACTCGGCCTATTTCGAGCACGCGTTCCTCGCCGACCAGATGGGCGCCGAGCTGGTCGAGGGCAGCGACTTGCGCGTCACCGGCGGACGGGTGCAGATGCGCACCACCAGCGGCTACAAGCCGATCGACGTGCTCTATCGCCGGGTCGATGACGAGTTCCTCGATCCGCTCACCTTCAATCCCGATTCTGTGCTGGGCGTGCCGGGGATCATGGACGTCTACCGTTCGGGCGGGATCACCATCGCCAATGCGCCGGGGACGGGGGTGGCCGACGACAAGGCGATCTATTCCTTCATGCCCGAGATCGTCGAATTCTACACCGGCGAGCGGCCGTTGCTCCCCAATGTCCAGACCTGGCGCTGTGCGGACAAGGACTCGCTGGCTTACGTCCTCGACAACCTTGCCGAGCTGGTGGTCAAGGAAGTCCACGGTTCGGGCGGCTACGGGATGCTGATCGGGCCGACGTCTTCGAAGCGCGAGATCGCCGAATTTCGCGAAAAGCTGGTCGCCAAGCCCGATAATTACATCGCCCAGCCTACGCTCGCGCTGTCGACTTGCCCGATCTACACCGCCAAGGGCCTCGCGCCCCGGCACCTTGATCTCAGGCCCTTCGTGCTGGTCAGCCCCGAGGGGATCGACATCACGCCGGGCGGCCTCACGCGGGTGGCGCTCAAGAAGGGATCGCTGGTGGTCAACTCCTCGCAAGGGGGCGGCACCAAGGACACCTGGGTGCTGAAGGACTGATATGCCCGGATTCTTCTCATGCTAGGCCGAACCGCAAATGGCCTGTTCTGGATGTTCCGCTATCTCGAGCGGGCCGAGAACACCGCGCGCCTGCTCGAAGCGGCGCTGCGCATGGCGCTGACCCGCGACGTGGTGACCGCCGAGGCCGAATGGCGCTCGGTGATCGCGACGCTCGGCCTCCAGCGGGCTTACGAGGCCGTGCATGACAGCTATGACGGCACGCAGGTCTGGAACTTCGTGCTGCGCGGGGCCTCCAACCCCGGCAATGTCCGCGCGATGTTTGGCACGGTGCGGTCGAACGCGCGCGAGAGCCGCATCAACATCTCCTCGGACCTGTGGGAAGCGGTCAACGAGAACTGGATGCGCCTCGACCGCCTGCTCGCGCGGCCGGTGGGGCAAAGTGCGGTCGGCGAGGTGCTGGCAACGATCCGCCGCGCCGGCACGCAGGTCCACGGCGCCTTCGACGGCTCGATCCTGCGCGACGAGGGCTACCACTTCGCCCGCGCGGGCACCTTCATCGAGCGCGCCGACAGCACCGCGCGCATTCTCGACATGAAATACTTCCTGCTGCTGCCCTCGCTCTCCTATGTCGGATCGAGCCTCGATACCGGGCAGTGGGAGCAGGTGCTGCGCTCGGTCGCCGGGGCGCGGGTCTATAGCTGGCTCAACGCCGGACAGATCGAGGCACGCGGGATCGTCGAATTCGTGGTGCTCGACGACCGCTTCCCGAGGAGCCTCGCCTTCTGCCGCAGCGCGCTGCGCGATTGCCTCGGCGCGCTCGCCCGCACGCACGGGGTCGAGGGGCAGGCCGTGGCGTTGATGCGCGAGGCCGATACCCGGATCAGCCACCTCACCGTCGACCAGATCTTCGAGCAGGGCTTGCACGAATTCCTCGTCGATTTCCTCGCCCGCAACAACGCCATCGCCCGCGCGATCGCGGGGGATTACCGGTTCCACGCATGAGCAAGCTCACCCTTCAGGTCCGCCACACCACCCACTACGCCTTTGGCGAGCCGGTGATCCATGCGCTCCAGCGACTGCGGTTGACCCCCAAGGAGACGCAGGGCCAGCGCATCATCGACTGGCAGATGCGCTTCGAGAACGCCCAGGCCGAGCTCCAGTATGACGACCAGCATTTCAACCACGTCACACTGGTCGGGCTCACGCCCGGCGCGCGCGAGGTGACCGTGACCTGCGAAGGCGTGGTCGAGACCGAGGACAATGCCGGGGTGATCGGCCGCCATTCGGGGCACCTGCCCTTGTGGAGCTTCCTGCGCCAGACCCCGCTGACCCGCCCCGGCGCGCGCCTGCGCGGGCTGCTGCGCGATGTGCCGGCGAGCGACACGCGAAAGCCGCTCGATTTCCTCCACGCGCTCTCCGCGCTGATCCGCGAGCGGGTCGCCTACGAGACCGGCCGCACCCATTCGGCCACCACCGCCGAGGAAGCGGTCGCCCACGGCGCAGGCGTGTGTCAGGATCACGCGCATGTCTTCATCAGCGCCGCGCGGGCGAGCGGCGTTCCGGCGCGCTACGTCTCGGGCTACCTCTTGATGGACGACCGCATCGAGCAGGAGGCCACCCACGCCTGGGCCGAGGCGCATGTCGAGGGGCTGGGCTGGGTCGGCTTCGATGTCTCGAACGGCATCTCGCCCGATCCGCGCTATGTCCGCGTCGCCACGGGGAGCGACTACCGCGATGCGGCGCCTGTCACCGGCATCAGCATCGGCGCGAGCGAGCAGGTGCTCACGGTCGGCGTGGCGGTCGAAGCGCAACCCGTGGCCGCCCAGAGCCAGAGCCAGAGCCAGTCCAACCAATAAGGCGATAGACATCCGCGCTGCCTTTACGCAGGTGCGCCCATCGCGCTAGGGGCGCGGGCAGTGGGGAAGGGGCCGGTTGCGGCCGATGAGAGGATGACGGCATGACCTATTGCGTTGGCATGGTGCTCGACAAGGGCCTCGTCCTGATGAGCGACACGCGCACCAATTCGGGCGTCGACAACATCTCGACTTTCCGCAAGCTGTTCCACTGGACCGTGCCGGGCGAGCGCATCATCGCGGTGATGACCGCGGGCAACCTTGCCACAACTCAGGCCGTCATCAGCCAGCTCGAGGAACGCACCAAGGCCCCCTCCGAGCGCGATAACTGCCTTATCAAGGGCCCGACCATGTTCCAGGTCGCCACCGAGATCGGGCGGTTGCTGCGCACCACCATCGAGGAAGCGCAGCGCGTCAACGGCGAGAGCGGCAAGGGGCGCTTCACCTCGACGATGATCGTCGCCGGGCAGATTGCCGGAATGCAGCCGCGCCTGTTCATGATCTATCCCGAGGGCAACTTCATCGAGGCGAGCTGGGACACGCCCTTCTTCCAGATCGGCGAGACCAAATATGGCCGCCCGATCCTGATCCGCGGCTACGACAAGGACATGAGCTTCGAGGACGCAGTGAAGCTGCTGATGGTTAGCTTCGATTCGACCCTGAAAGCTAACCTGTCGGTCGGTCTGCCGCTCGATCTGCTGGTGATCGGCAAGGATGTATTCAAACCCTTGCATGAACACCGCGTCACTGCCGAGGACGAATATTTCGACACGATTTCATCGGGTTGGGGCAACGCGCTGCGCTCTGCCTTCCACTCGCTGCCGTCCTACAGCTTCAGCGATGACACCTAGGGGTTGGGCCTGATCAGGCTCCGTTCCGGAGGTAAATAATTTCATAAATTCAAGAGTTTGATGATTCCGGGAGATGGTAAATCCTCCGGATCGGCGGCGCTCCTGCGTGTATCCCATAATGGGTTAGCGCAGACAGGCTCACATGACACGCAAAGCCTCCCTCCACTTCATCGACTCGTGCAGCCGCCAACGCGCCGAACTGGCTCGTGTAGGCTTCGCGCTTGGCCACCACTGTGAGGTCTATGGTGACCTCTCCGAACTCGCGGTCCACCCGCCGAGGGAGGGGATCATCATCGCCCGCGACACGCCCGAGGAAGGCGGTGTGGGGATGATCCTCGACCGGCTCGGAAGGCTGGGGATCTGGCTCCCGCTGATCGCGGTCGATGCCCAGCCGCGCCCCGGGCGCATCGTCGAGGCGATCAAGGCCGGCTCGCTCGATTATCTCGCCCTTCCGCTCGATCCTGAACGTTTCACCCGCTGTCTCCTCCGCATCGAAAAGGAAGCCGAACAGTTCGGCGCCGCCCGCCGCCGCATGATCGAGGCGCGCGACCGCATCTCCACCCTCTCGGCGCGTGAGCGCGAAGTTCTGGACTGGCTGGCCGAGGGCAGCAGCAACAAGGCCATCGCGCGTGAGCTCGACATCAGCCCGCGCACTGTCGAAATCCACCGTGCCAACATGATGACCAAGCTCGGCGCACGCCATGCCGCTGAAGCGGTGCGGCTGAAATTGGAGGCGAAACTCGAACCCAAGCTGCGCGCCTGATTGCACGCGCCCGCGACTGTCCCGGCCCTTTCCCCCCCTTGAGGGCAACAGCCGCAAGCAGCCTGACGTTTCGAGAATTCGTCTTCTTGGCGGCCCCCTTTGCCGGTCATGCGGCAGGCGGGGCCGCCAGCTCTTTTGGGCCGACCCTGATAAGCGGTGATGCTTTGAGGGGAGAGTGCCTGGCGCTGTGCCGCTCAGCGGCAGAACTTCGCGCCCGTGCCTTCCAGATGGAAGTGGTCCTGATGCGCCGCGTTGTATTCGGGGCCGAGGACCGTGCCGAAGCGCTTGCACGCGCTCTTGTGCACCACCCGCAGGAACTCGCGCGTCGCCGCATCGCCGCCCTGCCAGTCGCGCTTCAAGACGATCCGCCGCCCGTCGGCCAGCACGAAGGCCGATACGTCGATCGCCTCGGCGCGGGCATGGGCCGAACGCACCTCGGTGCCCGCGACGTTGCGGCAATTATAGGAACCCATCGTCTCGATCTTCGCCACCGGGCTGCCGAGCAGCTGGCGCGCGGCGCGATCGACCCCGAAGCGCGCCCAGTCGCCGAACGCCTTGGCAACCTGGCACCGCACCGGCCCGAGATTGGCGATGCTGAGCGGCGCGCGGTCACCCGCCAGCGCCATCAGCTGGACCGTGCCGAGCTGGTTGCACCCCGGCGCGGCATAGGTATCGGGCACCGGATCGAACCGCGCACCGGTCGCGCCGAGATCGGCAAGGCAGCCCGCCTCGCTGACGCGCGGCACGAAGGAGCGCGGCGCCGAGGCGACCGTGACCGCGGGCCGCGCCGGAGCACTCGCGGTCGTCCGCGCTGGGCCGGAGCTCGCGCCGCCAGAGGCCACGCCGGGAACGATCGAACCACAGCCAGCCAGCGCCACCAAAGCGCCCGCCAGCAAACCTGCTCTAGAAAGAAATGCCAAGTGCCTCATCGCTAGGCACTATTGCGCAGTCATCCTTAAAGCCCGCGCAAGAAACTCGGTTAAGAAATGCTTACTTGGTTATCAGGTATTCCTAACGGGGGCTGGATCAAGGGATGCGGTCCTCGACCTGCTCCCACAGCTCGATCTTCACCCCGTCCGGGTCGAGCAGCCAAGCAAACTTGCCATAGCCCTCGTCCGCCTCGCCGAGGATCTCGACGCCCTTGGCGCGCAAACCCGCGAGGAAGCCGTCCAGAACATCGACCCGCAGGTTGATCATGAAGCCGCCGACGCCCGGCTTGATGTAACCATCATCGCCGAAATGGCTGATCAGCGAATAGGGGTGGGCGCGCGGCTCCTCGGCCCAGGCGAGCTGCGGGCCGTATTCGCCGTCGAGCCCCAGCACATCGCGATACCACGCGCGGCTCGCGGCCGGGTCTTTCACGATGTAGAAGACGCCGCCGAGCCCCGTTATCCGCGCTGCGCCTGCCGATTGTCCCGTCATGCCCTTTCCTCCCCGCCGGGCATAATGCCTGAAGGTGCGACCGGAGGAAAGGGCGCGAGACCCGCATCCGCTATGCCGTGGCTGGAGGGGGGCACGGCAAGGGGGGTGGGTGCGGAGCAGGCCTCGCACCCCTTTGTTCGCGCGCTCGCCGCGTGTGGTTACACCGCCTTGGCAGGCGCGGGCGCGGTGAGGCGGCTCACCACCAGAATTGCAGCGAGCGATGCGAGGAAGCCCGGCACGATCTCGTAGAGCCCCGGGCCTCCCAGGAACGCCTTGTTCCACCCCAGCGCGATCCACCCCGCGACCACCGCCGCCCCCGTCACCAGCCCGGCGACCGCGCCCGCACCGGTCATCCGGTCCCAGGTCAGCGCGAGCAGGATCAGCGGGCCGAACGCCGCGCCAAAGCCCGCCCAGGCGTTGGCGACAAGGCCCAGCACCTCGCTGTCCGGGTCAGCTGCGATCACCAGCGCGGCGGCAGCGACCAGCGCCACGCACAGCCGCCCGATATTGACCGCCTCGGCCTCCGAGGCGTTGCGGCGCAGGAACAGGCGGTAGAAATCCTCAGTCAGCGAGGAGGAGGAGACCAAAAGCTGCGAGGAGATCGTGCTCATGATCGCCGCCAGCAGCGCGGCATAGAGGAAGCCCGTCACCGCCGGGTGGAACAGGATCTGCGCGAGCAGGATGAAGATCGTCTCGGGGTCCTCCACCACGAGGCCGTGGGTGTCGGCATAGGCGCGCCCCGCCAGCCCCACCGCGACCGCGCCGACCAGCGAGATCACCATCCATGCCATCCCGATCGCGCGCGCCTGCGGGATGTTCTCGACCTTGTCGATCGCCATGAAGCGCACGATGATATGCGGCTGCCCGAAATAACCGAGGCCCCATGTCACCGCGCTGATGATGCCGATCAGGCTCGCCCCGTGGGTGAGGCTGAGGAAGCCC